>NZ_JBIEKG010000009.1:0-16173 GCF_043496965.1 Halomonas sp. B23F22_3 | reverse complement strand
AGTAGTCGCGCGGGATGTTGAGCTGGGTCGGGCCCATCTCGGACATCGCCCGGTCGAAGCAGCGCCCGGTGTACTCGGCCATGCGCGACGGGTGGGTCACGTGGCCCTGGTACTTGGTGAACTCCTGGAACATCGGCAGCTGCTTGCACTCCTGGAAGCCGCCCAGGCCGATGCCGGTGGTGCCCGCCTCGGGGGTGACGATGACCACCGGGCTGTGCGCCCAGTAGGCCGCGGCGATGCCGGTCACGCAGTTGGAGATGCCGGGGCCGTTCTGACCGATCACCGTGCCGTGGCGGCCGGAGACGCGGGCATAGCCGTCGGCCATGTGCGCCGCGCCCTGCTCGTGGACCACCGGGATCAGGCGGATGCCGGCCGGGGCGAAGATGTCCATGGCGTCCATGAAGGCCGAGCCCATGATGCCGAACATGTCGGTCACCCCGTTGGCGACCAGGGTCTCCACGAAGGCCTCCGAGGGCGTCATCGTCTGCTTGCCTTTCACGACCTGGCGGGTGTCTGTGGTGTCTTGGGTGCTCATGGGGTGTCCTCCGAGCCCGTCATCCGGGTTGTGTTATATGAGATGATTTATTCCGGCTTTCGGAATACGGACAGACTCTAGGCAGTCCCCTCTTCCTCGTCAAGGACAAATTCCATAAAACGATACGATTTGATTCTTTTTGCGAAACTGATCTATGCTCGCCGAACGCTCCGGCAGCGACGTCCCCTGCCAGCGGGTTCGATCAGGGACGCCAAGGTCAACGGCCCCCCGGGCCGAGGAGACGGTGATGACAGACCCCATGAATGCCCAGCCCGACAGCCAGGTGTCGGTGCGTGAGCGCTTCGGCATCGACAGCGACCTCGAGGTGCCTGCCTTCAGCTGGCGCGACGAGTACGTGCCCGAGATCGACGAGGCCTATCGCTTCAACCCCGACGTGACCCTGGCCATCCTGGCCGGCTTCACCCGCAATCGCCGGGTGATGGTCCAGGGGCTGCACGGCACCGGCAAGTCGACCCATATCGAGCAGGTGGCGGCGCGTCTCAACTGGCCCTGCATGCGGGTCAACCTCGATGGCCATATCAGCCGCCTCGACCTGGTGGGCAAGGACGCCATCGTGATCCGCGACGGGGTGCAGGTCACCGAATTCCAGGAGGGCATCGTGCCCTGGTCACTGCAGCGGCCGGTGGCGCTGATCTTCGACGAGTACGACGCCGGGCGGCCGGACGTGATGTTCGTGATCCAGCGCATCCTGGAGCGCGACGGCCACTTCACCCTGCTCGACCAGAACCGGGTCATCCATCCCCACCCCCACTTCCGGCTGTTCGCCACCGCCAACACCGTGGGTCTCGGTAACCTCTCCGGGCTCTACCAGGGCACCCAGGTGCTCAACCACGCCCAGATGGATCGCTGGAACATCGTCGCCAAGCTCGACTACCTGCCCCGCGAGGAGGAGGCAGCCATCGTGCTCGGCCGGGTGCCTACCAAGAACACCGAGAAGGGCCGCGCGCTGATCGCCTCGATGGTGGCGGTGGCCAACCTGACGCGTCAGGGCTTCGCCGCCGGCGACCTCTCCACGCTGATGTCCCCGCGCACGGTGATCACCTGGGCCGAGAACTGCGAGATCTTCCGCAACCCGGCGCTGGCCTTCCGACTCTCCTTCCTCAACAAGTGCGACGAGGCCGAGCGGCCGCTGGTCGCCGAGTACTACCAGCGCTGCTTCGGCGAGGAGCTCGACGAGTCGTGGATGCGGGAGGCGACCGCCTCATGACCCAAAGCGCCCAGCAGCAGGCGCGCCGCCAACAGCGGATCGAAGAGCTGTGCGCGGCCAGCCTGCGCGCCCTGACCGGCCATGCCGACCTGCACTACCGCGGCCGGCGCCTCTATCGGGGCGAGTCGCGCCTGCCGACCCTGGCGCCGCACCTGCGCATCGACCCCGCCCAGGACGACTTCGCCGACTGCCGGGCCGCCGCCGACGGCATGGCCCTGCGCCTGCTGCACTCCGACCCGGCCCTGCACCGCGCGCGCCGCCCCGAGGACCCGGTCGAGCGGCTGGTCTTCGAGCTGCTCGAGCAGCTACGCGTGGAGACACGCGTCCCCGACGACATGCCGGGGATGACCGACAACCTGCGCCACCGCTTCGAGAACTGGTCGCGGGCCTTCACCCGCTCCGGGCTCACCGAGGGCAGCATCGGCCTGCTGCTCTACACCGTGGCGCAGATGTGCTGGTCGCGCCTGCAGGCAAAACCGGTGCTCGAGGAGACCGAGGACACCATCGAGGGCACCCGCGCCTCCCTGGTGCGCGAGCTCGGCACGGCACTCTACGGCCTGCGCCGCCAGCGCCACGATCAGGCGGCCTACGCCGAGCACGCCCTGGCCATCGCCCGGATCGTCGCCACCCGTGTACGCGCCGAACGGGCCCAGGCCGGAGACGACGAGGAGGATCCGGCGGACGCGGCCAGCGACGCCTTCGCCCTGCTGCTCGACCTCGAGGACGGCGAAGGCGACGAGGACGGCGTGGCGGCCGCCACCACCGGGCACAGCAAGACCTTCGAGGACGCCGCCCTGGCCTATCGGGTCTTCACCACCCGCTTCGACCGCGAGGTCGCCGCCGGCAGCCTGGTGCGTCGCGCCCTGCTGCGCGAGAACCGCGAGAAGCTCGACCAGGCCACCGCCGAGCAGGCCATCAACCTGCCGCGCCTGGCCCGTCGGCTGGGCAGCGTGCTCTGGGAGCCGCGCGTCGACGGCCGCGCCTTCGGCGAGGAGGAGGGGCGCATCGACGGGCGGCGCCTCGCCCAGCTGGTGAGTTCCCCCACCGAGCGCCGCCTGTTCTATCGCGACCAGGTGAAGCTCGGCACCGACTGCGCCGTCAGCCTGCTGATCGACTGCTCCGGCTCGATGAAGCACCACATCATGCCGGTGACGATGATGGCCGAGAGCCTGATCCGCGCCCTGGAGATGATCGGGGCGAGCACCGAGCTGCTCGGCTTCACCACCGGCGCCTGGAACGGCGGCCGCGCCTACAAGGCGTGGATGAGCGGCGGGCGTCCCCGCGGCCCGGGGCGCCTCAACGAGGTCTGCCACCTGGTGTTCAAGGACGCCGATCGCAGCTGGCGGCGCGCGCGCACCGACATCGCCGCCCTGCTCAAGCCCGATCTCTTCCGGGAGGGGATCGACGGTGAGGCGGTGGACTGGGCCTGCGAGCGCCTGCTCGCTCGTCCCGAGAACCGCCGCATCCTGATCGTGATCTCCGACGGCTGCCCGGCCGACAGCGCCACCAACCTGGCCAACGACCCCTACTACCTCGACAACCACCTCAAGGAGGTCGTCGCCCGGCGCGGCCGCGAGGGCCAGGTGGAGGTGCTGGGCCTCGGCGTGGGCCTGGACCTGAGCCCCTTCTACCGTCGCTGCCTGGCCACCGACATGGCCCAGGCGCTGGACACCCACCTGTTCGACGAGATCGTCGAGCTGATCGGCGGCCGCCACCGCCGCTGATCGCCGCCCCTGTTGGCCAACCCGTCAGAAAGGAGAGCCCCATGCCCATCAAGGTCATCGACATCGGCCATGATCCCGACACGCGCACCGGCCGGCGCCTGGCCGACCTGCCGGACCGCGTGGTCGAGGGCGACCCGCACCATGAGTCGACGCTGAACTTCTCAAGCCCCGATGGCCGGATGATCGCCGGCACCTGGACCAGCACCCCCGGCAGGTGGCACGCCTTCACCGATCGCGACGAGTTCTGCTATATCCTCGAGGGCCACGTGCGGCTGATCGCCGAGGACGGCAGCGCCCAGACCTATCGCACCGGCGACGCCTTCCTGATCCCCGACGGCTTCCGCGGCGACTGGGAGGTGATCGAGACGACCACCAAGCACTTCGTGATCCGCCACCACGGCCACGACTGACGACGGAGAGAGCGCATGGCCAAGACCCGCATGGTGACCCAGTTCGGCATGGGCACCTCGATCCGCAGCCGCGACTACACCGAGGCCGCTGCCCGGGCGATCCGCGATGCCCTGTGGCACAACTCGCTGAACGTCGCCGACGCCTTCGGCTTCCCCAAGGAGGCCATGCTGATCGACGTCGAGATCGGGGTGCAGGACCCCGCCGCCGTCGACCCGGCGGCCCTGCTCGGCATCTTCCCCTACGGCCAGCCTTCGGTGCGCCTGGTCAAGGGCGGGCTGGACGTGGAAAAACCCGACGGCAGCGGCACTAGCGTGATCGCCAATGCCGCCATCGTCGTCTCCTTCGACATGGAGCCCGCGCATGACTGAGCGACGCATCATCCTGGAAATGGGTAGCGGCAACGACCTCTACGGCGAGGACTACACCAAGGCGGCCTGTCGCGCCGTGCACGACGCCCTGCACCACTCCTCCATCGTGCTGTTCAAGTCGCTGGGCATCGACCACCGCGAGATGCGCGTCCAGGTGACCATCGGCGTGCAGGAGCCCGACAAGGTCGACGCCGCGGTGGTGGCCGCCGAGCTGCCCCGCGGCCGGGCCGAGGTGAGCGTGGTGCACGGCGGGCTCAACGTCCACGACCCCGTTCAGGAGACCACCCACGTGGTGGCCACCGCGGCCATCGCCGCCCTGCTGCCCCTCGAGGAAGGAAGCTGGAAACTGAGCGACGGCTGAGGCGCGTTCTCCCTCCCCGAAACGCCCCGGTGAGGGGCGTTTCTCGTTTGCTGGCAGCCCCAGGCACCTACCTCACCGACGCCAGCGCGGCTCTGAATCGTGCCAGCGCAAGGGCCAGAAAGACCATGCCGATCGCCGCCGTCGCCAGCAATTGCGGCCAGACGATGCCAATCCCCGCGCCACGGTAGAGCACCGCCTGGGCAAACTCGATGAAATGGGTCGAGGGCAGGACCTGCACCGCGTTCTGCAAGGCCTGTGGCATGCTCTCCAGCGGTGTAATGCCCCCCGACAACAGATTCATCACCACGAACACAGGAATCGACAGCAAGCCGAACTGCGGCATCGTCGTCGCCACGGTCGAGAGGGTGATGCCCATGGCGGTGACGGCGAACAGATAGACGGCCGCGCCGAAGGCGAAGAGCGTGATCGAACCGGTGATGGGGATACCCAGCAGCCCCTGCACGATGAACTGTATCGAGAGCAGCGCGGCGATGACGATCACCAACCCGTTGGCCCAGATCTTGGCGAGCATGATCTCGCTGGCGGTTACCGGCATCACCAACAGATGCTCGAGGGTGCCATGCTCGCGCTCGCGGATCACCGCCGCCCCACTCAGCACGATCGCCAAAATGGTCAGATTATTGATGAGCTGCATCACGGCCATGAACCAGGTCGAGTCGAGGTTGGGGTTGTATTTCGCGCGCACGCGCAGGTCGACCGGTAGCTCCGCCACACCGCTGGAGCGACTGACGAACTTCAACAGCTCGGCGTTGATGATGCTGGAAATATAGGTGGCCCCGTTTCCGGCAATGGTCATCGCGGTCGCATCGACGTTGAGCTGTATGACGGGGTAACGCCCGGCCAGCACATCCGCCTCAAAATCGGGCGGGATATCCAGCACGAAGGTGTAGCGCCCGGCATCCATCCCCGGATCGACCGCTCGCAGATCGATGACCTCTGGCGTCTTGAAATAGGGCGGCAGGAAGGCGCCGATGAGTTGGGTCGACAAGGCCGACCGGTCCTCGTCGACGACGGCGATAGACGCATTGTTTAGCTCGGTGCGTACCCCGTTGGCGACGGTATAGATGGCAAAGGTGAAGGTATAGAGGATCAGCCCCATCAGCACCGGGTCACGCAGCAGGCTGAAGATCTCCTTGACGCCCAGCCGGTAGATGTTGGTGATCCAGCGCATGGCTCAGGCCTCCTGCTTGCGCAGCAGTACAGTGGCGACCATCCAGAAGAGCAGACAGAACCCGACGAGCACCAGGTGATTGACATACAGTGCCCCCAGGTCGAGCCCCTTGTTGAAGACGCCCGCGCTGATCTGCTGGAAATAGAGCGATGGAAAGGCCTGGCCGAGGAACGCCGCGCCGCCCTCCAGGGTGGAGACCGGGTACATCATCCCCGAGAAATTAACCGTCGGAATCGTGACGATGATGGCCGTGGCAAAGATCGCCGCGATCTGCGAGCGCACGAAGGTCGAAACGACCAGGCCGAAGGCGGTGGCGGCCGTGGTGAAGCACAGCGCCCCTACCACCAAGGCCAGCACGCTACCCGGCATGCCGAGTCCAAACACCATCACCATCAGCACCACGAGGCTGGCGAAGCTGACCATCGCCACCCCGATATAGGGCAGCTGCTTGCCGAGCAAAAACTCGATCTTGTGGACCGGGGCGGCGTAGAGGTTGAGGATCGAGCCCATCTCCTTCTCGCGCACCACGCTGAGCGCCGTGAGCATCGCCGGTATCATGATCAGCAGCATCATCAGCACGCCGGGCGGGATGGCGTATTGCGAGCGAAAGGCCTGGTTGTAGCGAAAGCGGGGGACCACGGTGGCCGGGTAGTAGCGGGAACGCTCCCCGGTCTCCCTCATCGACAGATCGTCCAAGTGCGCATAGAGCAGGCCTTGGACATAGCCGCGTCCCGTCTCTGCCCGCGTCGTATTCGAGCCGTCAAGCCACGCGCCAATCTGTGGGGTTCGCCCCGCCAACAAGTCGCGGCCATACTCGGGGGGGATGACGACTGCGAGCGAGATCTCCCCTGCCTTGATGCGGCGATCCAGTTCGGCGAAATCGGCGATCGGGGGCTGCTCGTCGAAGTAGCGCGAACTCGACATCGCACCGAGAAACATTCGGCTTTCACGCGACTGGTCCTGATCGAGAGACGCGTAGGAGAGGTTCTCGACATCGAAGGTGATGCCATAGCCCATCGCCAGCATCAGGACGATCGGCCCCAACAAGGCGAAGACCAGACGGATCGGATCGCGCAGGATTTCCATCGCTTCACGTCGGGCGAAAGCCCAGACGCGGGCGGGCGATAGCCAACGCCTGGCAGGAGGGCGTGCGGCGCCCTTGGTCGGTAGCTCGAGCGATTGCGTGGGGGCACTGTCGTCTGCCCCGGCCTCCTGCAGATAGGCGATGAACGCCGCCTCGAGGGTCGCCGCCCCCCGCTGCCGGCGCAAGGTATCGGGCTCTCCCTGAGCGAGCACCCGGCCGGCGTGCATCAGCGAGATGCGATCACAGCGCTCGGCCTCATTCATGAAATGGGTGGAGATGAAGATCGTCACCCCATCCTGGCGGGACAGCTCGATCAGCAGTGCCCAGAAGACATCGCGAGCGACCGGATCGACGCCGGACGTCGGCTCGTCGAGGATCAGCAACTCGGGGGCGTGTAGCACCGCCACGGCGAGTTGCAGGCGCTGACGCACGCCCAATGGCAGGCTTTCGGGCGTCGCCTCGGCCACGTCGCGCAAGTCGAAGCGTTCGATCAGCTCCTCGACACGGGCGGCGCGACGCGCTTTCGGCAGGTGAAACAGGTCGGCATGCAGTACCAGGTTGCGCCGCACCGACAACTCGGCATAGAGCGAGAAGGATTGCGACATGTAACCCACGCGGCGCCGGGTCGCCATGGCATCGCTACCGATGGGCTTGCCCATCAAGCGCGCCTCGCCCTCGCTGGCGGTCAGCAGGCCGGTGAGCATCTTCATGGTGGTGGTCTTGCCGCAGCCGTTCGAGCCGAGGAAGCCGAAGATCTCCCCGGGCTCGATGCGAAAGCTGACATGATCGACGGCGGTGAAGTCACCGAAGCGCATGGTCAAGCCCTCCGCCTCGATGGCGGGTGGCCCAGCCCGAGGGGAGCGCGGCGGCAGGGTGACGGCCCGATGGCCCTGTCGATCGTCTTCGGGCAGTAACGCGATGAATGCCGCTTCCAGCGTCTCGGTATCGGTCTCGGCCTTCAGCGCATCCGGCGTCCCGACGGCCAGAAGGCGACCAGCGTTCATGGCGATCAGCCGTTCGAAGCGCTCGGCCTCCGACATGTAGGCGGTGGCGGTGATCACGCTCATCTCGGGGCGGCGTGCGCGGATGCGCTCGATCAGTTCCCAGAACTGCTGGCGCGACAGCGGATCGACGCCGGTGGTCGGCTCGTCGAGGATGAGCAGGTCCGGGTCATGGATCAGCGCGCAGCACAGGGCCAGCTTCTGCTTCATCCCGCCGGAGAGCTTGCCCGCGGGTCGCTCGGTGAACGCCTCGAGCCCGGTGCTCTTCAGTAGTTCGGCGATGCGAGTGGAACGCTCGACGGCCGAGTGGCCGTAGAGTCGACCGAAGAAATCGACATTCTCGAATACCGACAGCGTCGGATAGAGGTTGTGGCCCAGCCCCTGGGGCATGTACGCGATCCGCGCGCAGATCGCATCGCGGTGCCGCCGATCCCCTATCGACCCATCGAGCACCTCCACGGTGCCGGACTGCAGACGCCGTACGCCGGCGATCAGGCCTAGCAGAGTGGATTTGCCTACCCCGTCCGGCCCGATCACGCCCACCATCTTGCCGGCGGGAATCTGCACCGACACCTCCTCGAGGGCGACGGTCTTGCCGTAGCGGTGCGTCACGCCCTCGAGGCTCGCCACCGGATCGATCAGCGGCCTCATCAGGGCAGTCTCACGGCAAGCGTCTCTGGCCACGGCGCCTCGGGGTCGACGCGCACCGTGGCCACCCCCGGCACCCCGGTCTTCACCACCTCCTGATAGCGGTGCAGGATTTCGGCGGGAATCTGCAGCTTGACCCGGAACATCAGCTTCTCGCGCTCGCTCTCGGTCTCGACATACTTCGGCGTGAACTGCGCCTCGGAGGCGACGAAATCGACCGTGGCGGGGATCACGTACTGCGAGGCCGCATCCAGCACCAGCCGTGCCTCGCTGCCATAGCGCAGGCGCCCGGCGTCGTCGGTGGGAAGATAGACGTCCATGTAGACATCGGTCAGATCGAGCAGCGACACGACCTTGCCCCCCGCCGCCAGGACCTCCCCCGGCTCCGCCAGGCGGTACTGCACCCGGCCGGCTCGAGGTGCGTGCAGGGTGTAGTCGGCAAGATTGGCCTTGAGGGCCACGACATCCGCTTCGGAGGCTTCGATCGCCGCTTGCGCGGCGCTTACCTGGGCCCGCGCGGTGTTGAGGGCCGCATTGGCGGTGATGCGCTGTGAGCGGCGCTGATCCAACACCTCCGCCGAGACGTAGCCGCGTGCGGCCAGGGACTGGGTGCGATTCAACTCGGCGCGGGCCAGGTCCAGCTCACCCGCACGCTGGATCACCAGCGCCTCGGCCTGGGCCAGCTCCTGCTCGGCCTGGCGGGTCGCCGCCTCGGCGGCACGCACTTGTGCCTCCAGGTCGGTGGCATCGATACGCGCAATCACCGCCCCGGCCTCGACCCGCTGCCCTTCACTCACCCATATCTCGGCGACTCGCCCGCCGAATTTGAGCGCCACATCGATGCGTGTCGCCTCGAGCCGGCCGTTGACCCGGGCAAACCCCTCCGGCAGATCACTCTGGTGCTGCTGCCACCAGAAATAACCCGCCCCCGCAGCCACAGCAGCCACCACCAGAACAATGAGGATACTTCTCAGCTTCTTCATGACTCACTCCTCGGCCGGCGTCGTCTGTCCCGGGGGCACCGAGAAGCGTGAAGGCCAACACTTCATGTCGATGGTTGTCAGGACCCTTATGAGACGCGTCGCGGCCGATGCCCCATCAGGCCAAAAGCCTCCGCGCCGTCCCGAATGAAGCAAACGATATCGTCGATCACGAGCAGCACGCCGCGAGGCTCGTCACCGCGGAACTATTCGGGTATGGCCAACGCCGAACGACCGAGGCGTCAACATGCACTGGGTAGCCTATAGATCGAGGGCAGCGAGGAAGCAAAGTGCATCTCGACAATACCGCCGCATACGGCAGCGATCACCTCGTGATCAGAAGCGGGGAGACTGGCCTGCTCTCATGACGCCCTCGGCTTCTCAACGAGGGTCCTTTCCTTGGCGATGATCATCCCATCGAACCCCATGGCATGGTCACCGGGCTCCCCGTGGCTGACTAATTTAGCTTAACAGATGAACCCACTGACCATGATGACCTGCGTCACATGACCTCAGCATGATGCTCTCGTCGGGTTATATTCATCCATCGTGCCATTCAAGCCGCTGGGCAACGAACATCAAGTGATGCGCCTTCGGGTCACTATCGGCGTGTAGCAGCCCGAGCGGGGCGACGTCGAAGCGGTAGCGCCGATCAGCCCTGCGGCCGGCCAAGTCATCGATCATCGATGCCCCAGAAACCGCTGCGGCGACAGGGCTCGCGCATGGTTGGGAAGTTGTTCTCCGGCTACCAGTCCAGCCACCAGCCGCCCCGTCTCGGCCGACAGAGTGAGCCCGAGATGCCCATGGCCATAGGCCACGATCAGCCCCGGATGACCCGGCACCTGGCCGATCACCGGTAAGCCGTCCGGCGTCGAGTGGCGCACGCCCACCCATTCATGCGCCACCTCGACCGGGCGACCGAACAGGGTCGCGCCCCAGTCGGCGAGCCGCGACCAGCGTCGCGCATTCGGCGCCTTGCCCGGGGGGCAAAACTCCGTGGTACCGGCCAGCCGTACCCCCTCTTGCATCGGCGTGGCATAGAAGTGATGCGTCAGCCAACCCACCGGGCGGCTGAGAGCCAGCGGCGTCTCAAGCATGACATGGTAGCCGCGCTCACTGACCACCGGCAGGCGGATGCCCAGCGCCTGAAGCAGCCCGTTGTTGGCGATGCCCGCACACAGCACCACCCGCTCCACATCCAGGCGAGTCTCCCCGGCCTGCAGACGCCAGCCCCCCGTCGCTAGCGGTGCGAGCGCCTCGACGCGTGCGGCCACGTGGGTGAAGCCGTCGCCCTCCAGCGCCCGGTACAGCCGTCGACTGAGGCTCAGCGGATCGCGCAGCGAGCGCGTCTCGGGAAAGTACAGGGCGCCGCCGAGCCCCTCGGTGCTCACCTCGGGCTCCAGGCCCCGCACGTCTGCCGGAGCGAGCGCCTCACAGGCGACGCCGTCGGCACGCTTGGTCGCAGCCTTGGCCTCCAGTGCCGACGCCGAACATGAGCCGTCACGAACGACCTGCAGACAGCCATTGGCGCGATAGAGCGCCTCGCCACCGAGCTCATCGAGCTCATCGAGCAACGCATGCTGACCAGCAATCGCCTGGTCGATCAGGCGCACCAGGTCGGCCTTGTGACGCGCGAAGCTCGCCGGCCTGGCGGCACGCAGGAACCGCCAGCCGAAGTTGGCCAAGGCCGGCGTGTAGCCCGGGTCAATGGCGATGGACCGGTCACGGCGGGCCAGCATGGCCGGCAGCTGCCGGAGGGTCTCCAGGCTTGCCATGGGCGCCGTGGCGTAATTGGCGACCAATCCGGCGTTGCCGAAGGAGGTGCCCTCCCCCGGCGGCTCAGGATCCACGAGCCTGACGGAGTGCCCTCGCGCGCGAAGGGCATGGCTGACGGAAAGGCCGACGATGCCCGCGCCGATCACAGCGATGGTGGTCATGGGTGCAATCCTTGAACGGATCGGGCCCCCGCAGGGGCCCGATGGATGAGGCTCAGTTGTCGCGATAGAAACGCCAGGAGGCGATACCCACACCGACGGCAGTGATCACGCTGATCGCGCTGACGGCATAGAGGGCGAAGGCAAAGGCAGTCATGGTCATCTCCTTCACTGCACGTGGGAGGTTGCGCCGTTAGCCGGCGCAGCGCGGAAGAGGCGATAGACGAAGGTGAACACCGCGATGTTGGCGATCACCCCGGCAATCAGGGCGGTGAGTCCGGTGGCGGCCTGCAGATCGAAGGGCCCCCACTTCCAGACGATGGTCACCAGCGCCCCGGCCAGCATCGCGGAGATCGCCGAGCGCGAGCAGCGCAGGTCGAAGAGGACGGCGAACACGAAGGGCAGCAGGATGGTCGGCGCCCAGAGGGCATAGCTCATCAGCAGCGCATCGACGATGGAGGTGGCGTAGAGGGCGAAGATCACCGCCCCGAGGCCGATCAGCAGGTTGACCACTCGCTCGATCCACAGCCGCTTCTTGTCACTGACGTCCGGCTCGATGAAGGGCTTGTAGATATCACCGACGAAGATGACCGCTGCCGAGTTGAGGTAGGAGTCCGCCGTGGACATCACCACGGCCAGCAGGGAGGCCAGCACCAAGCCGGTGATGCCGATCGGCAGAGCATCGCGAATCAGCGTCGGCATGGCCTGGTCGGGGGTGATATTCGGGTAGAGCACCAGGGCGATCAGGCCGATGGTGGCGCTGACGAAGTAGAACAGGAAGCCGAAGCCGCCGGCCACCGTATAGCCGATGCGGGCATGGCGCGAGTCCGGCGCCGACAGTGCCCGCTGGGTGTAAGGCGGCACTAGGGTCTCACCGAGCAGGAAGGCAATGAAGAGGCTCACGAACATGCCGACGGAGTAGTCGCCCATGATGCTGAAGTGCGCCTCGGGCAGTCGCTCCACCAGGGCGGCGGGACCGCCCAGGTCGTGGATGCCGATCAGCATGGTCAGCGGCAGGAAGACCGCCAGCATCAAAAACTGCACCACGTCGGTCTGGATCACCGCCCACATGCCGCCGACGGTGGAATAGAGCAGCACCACCGCCATGCCGATGAGGATGCCCGTGGAGACCTCGATGCCGAGAATGGCGTGGAAGACGGTTCCTACGGCCAGCGCCTGGGCACCGAGGATGCCGATGCAGAACACCAGCGAGAAGATACCGGTGAACAGCCGGGCGCTGCTGCCGAAGTGATGCGCCATGATGTCGCCCACCGTCTGGGCATTGGTGTAACGCTTCAGGCGCGGCGCGATGTAGAGCCCGGCCAGCACGGTGGCGATGGGAAAGGCCGAGGCCGCGAACATGAAGGCGTAGCCTTCATCGAAGGACTTGCCGGCACGACCCATGGAGGCACCGCCGCCGAGGAAGGAGGCCGCCAGGGTGGCGAAGAGGACCGGCCAGATGATCTTGTTACCGGCTACGGCGAAGTCCGAGCTGCCGGAGACCTTCTTGGCACTGCGATAGCCGATCACGATCAATATCGCGAAGTACACCAGAAGACCCAGGAGGTCGATCGAGTTCATGGGGGACACCTTTATTTCTGTTGTAGGTCCGGTCAGCTTCGACGGTCCATGCTATAAACACAACTGAAGCAAACCTATTAACTCATAAATAGAATTTAGACCCTATCTCATGAAAATACGCCACAACCTGCGGCAGCTGCAGATCTTCCAGGAGGTCGTTCGGACCGGCAGCCTTTCCAAGGCGGCGCGCCGACTGGAACTCAGCCAACCGGCGGTCAGTACCGCCATCGCGAATCTCGAGGAGGAAGTGGGTTTCCTGCTCTTTCGGCGCAACCACTACGGTACCGAACTGACCGCGGAGGCCCAGCATCTGGCCGAGGGAGTGGACAAGGTACTGGCGTCGGTCAAGCACCTTGGCGAGCTCTCGGAGGGCCTCCGTCAGGGCCAGGCCGGCAAGTTGACCCTCGGTTGCATGCCGGGGCTCTCCCCCTCCGCCATGCCTCAGATCATGGCGGATTACCTCCACGACCACCCGAGCAGCCAGCTCTCTTTGCAGACCTTCAGCTCGACGAAGATCCGCGACTGGGTGGCGGAAGGCCAGTTTGATCTGGGTGTGATCGAGACCCAGGACGACCTGCACGAACTGGAGGTCACTCTCTATCGGCTACGCATGCACATCGCCTTGCCTCCCGAGAGCCCCTTGGCCCAGCGTAGCGCGGTGACCGCGAATGACCTGGACGACCAGCCAATGATCACCCTGGACGAACATCACCAGAGTACCCTGAAGCTGAGGCAAGCCTTCCGCGCTTCAGGCGCGCGGTTTCGGGGGGTGATCGAGACCCACCTGTTTCCGTCGGCCATCAGCCTGGTCAATGCCGGCCTGGGGCATGCCCTGGTCGACCCGGTGTCGGCTGACAGTTTTCTCCAGCGACGCGATTGCCGTGTCACGGTTGTGCCTTTCGAACCGGCCATCGACCTGGAGATCGCCCTGATCACCTCACGCTTTCACCCGCCGTCACGGCACTGTCAGCGCTTCTTGCCCTACCTCGAAGCCGGGCTCGCGGCCTGGCAGCAGCGCTCGCGTCAGCACCTGCAAGTGTCCCAATACCCATCAGAGTAACGCTCAGACGAGCTCGGAGGCGATCAGCCCGCCGCCGATCACCATCAGCGTGACGAAGGCGATGCGGCGCATGGCCAGCGGCGAGAGCCGGGGCGGCCAGCGCCGCCCGGCATAGGTGACCAGCGCCACGGCGGGAATCGCCCAGGCGGTAAGGGTGAGGATCTCGAGATTCAGCCCGCCCGTGGCGGCGACGAACAGGGTACGCATGCCCGAGGTGCAGGCGAACATCAGGATCAGCATGTTGCGGATCGCCACCGGCGGCAGCGGCTGGCGATAGCACTGGTAGATCACCGGCGGCCCGGCGATGCCGAACAGCCCACCGCAGAGCCCCGACAGCACGCCGCTGATGAAGAAGCTGCCCCGCGAGGAGAGGGTCTCGCGTTGCCGGGGGCGCAGCACCAGGCTGAGCCCGCCGTAGCCCACCAGCAGGCCCAGGGCGATGCGCAGCACGCTCTCGGCGCTGCCGGTCATCACGTCGAGCAGCAGCACGCCGATCACGGTCGCCGGCACGATGCCGAGCACCGTGGCCCCGATCACCGCCATGTCGAGATGCCTCAGCTTGCCCGGCAGCGCCACCGCGCTGTTGGCCAGCATCATCAGGCTGACCACCGCGGCGACCGAGGCCACGGGCGCGACCTCTAGCCCGCTGGTCGCGCCCATCACGATCATGCTCAGCCCGAAGCCGGTCACCGTCTGGAAGTAGCCGGCGATGGCGGCGATGGCCAGAAACGACAGGAGACTCTCGATGCTCATTTCATCGGCACTCCCTCATCGGTTCGGCCATCGAGGTCGATCTCGATGACCGACGTCGCGGCGTTCACTGCGCCTGGTCGATCGCCGCGGCTCGCTCGGCCTCGGCCGCCTGGGCCTGCACCGTGGTCACCGCGATCACATGATAGACATCATCGACGCTGCAGCCTCGGGAGAGGTCGTTGGCCGGCTTGGCCAGGCCCTGCAGCAACGGGCCGATGGCCTCGGCGCCGCCGATCCGCTCGGCCAGCTTGTAGCCGATGTTGCCGGCCTCCAGGTCCGGAAAGATCAGCACGTTGGCGTTGCCCTTGACCTTCGAGTCGGGCAGCTTGCGCTCGGCGATCTCGGCCACGATGGCGGCGTCGAGCTGCACGTCCTCGTCGATGGCGAGCGCCGGCCGGGCGGCCTTCACCTCGCGGGCGGCCTGAACGACCTTCTCGACGCTACCGTGCCGGGCGCTGCCGCTGGTCGAGAACGACAGCATGGCCACCCGCGGCTCCTCGTCGAGCAGCGCCTGGGCGCTGTCGGCGGCGGCCATGGCGATCTGGGCAAGTTCCCCGGCGCCGGGATCGATGACCAGGCCGCAGTCGGAGAAGATCATGCCGCCCTTGAGGCTATGGAAGGGCTTGCAGAGCATCATCAGGAAGAAGCTCGAGACCAGCGTGCTGCCCGGGGCCAGCCCCAGCAGCTGGATGGCGCTTCTGACCACATCGGCGGTGGTGTTCACCGCCCCCGCCACGGTGCCGTCGGCGTGGCCCTCGCGGACCAGCATGTTGGCGAAGCAGAGCGGCTCGCGGATCGCCGTCGCGGCCTGCTCCGGGGTCATGCCCTTCTTCTCGCGCAGCGCCAGCAGCGCCTTCGCCAGGTCGTCGGTCAGGGGCGAGTCGGCCGGGTCGATCACCTCGACCGCGGCCAGGTCGACCCCGTGGCGATCGGCGGCGGCGGCAATGCTCGCGTGGCTGCCCACCAGGATGACCCGGGCGATGCCCTGCTCCGCCGCCTTGGCGGCCGCGTGGAGGATGCGCTCGTCCTCGCCCTCGCAGAGCACGATGCGCCGGGGATCGCGGCGCGCGCGCTCGAGAATCTGATTCAAGGCTTTCATGCGTTGGCCTCTTATGCCTGCCGCACGGCGCGGCAGTCGTCAGACGAAAAAGCCCCCGGCAGTACCGGGGGAACCCTTGCAGCACCTTCGATCAGACGTAGTCCTGGTACTTCTCGAGCAGGCGCACCGGCTTCTTCAGGGCGTCACGGCGGAAGGGGTCGCCCAGCTCCCGGGTGCACATGATCTCGAGGATGCAGGTCTTGCCTTCGTTCAT
>NZ_JBIEKG010000008.1:0-164111 GCF_043496965.1 Halomonas sp. B23F22_3 | reverse complement strand
TGCGAGGCGTCCCGAAGAAGCGAAGCGGGTGACCGAAACCTCATTTCGCTAGAGCGAAGCGAGTGCCGATCGAGTGGCGTGCATTCTACCGAATGCGGCGAGTTCGTCAAGCGGGAATTTTCAAAGCATCTTCGAAAAACCCAAATGGAAACAAGCACTTCTGCCACCATCACCGCCTGCAACGTTTGCCCGTTGCCGGCAGCGGATGCGTACTTTACGGATTTCCCGGGGACCGTGCAAGGCCTCGCGGAAGAAAAATGTCCGGCGGGTGTCCCGGCCGTGACGAGGCGATGACCGAAAGCTTATCCACAACGCCTTCGAGCGCTCGGCGTGACGACCGGGTGTGGATAGTTTTTTCGCCCTCCGGAGACACGAACGCCCGCGCGAGGCGGGCGTTCGTGGCGGGGCGAGTCTAACGACTCAGCCGGCGGAGGGCGAGTGCTTCAGTTTGCGCATCAGCGCCATCACCGGCCCGGAGGCCACGTAGGCACCGAACAGCAGCAGCAGCATCACCGAGGGCTCGATGGAGATCACCACGAAGCCCAGCACGATGGCCAGCAGGAAGACGAAGGGCACCGGCCCCTTGAGATCCACGTCCTTGAAGCTGTAGTAGCGGATGTTGCTGACCATCAGCACACCGGCGGCGCCCACCACGAAGAGCATCAGCAGCTTGAAGCCGAAGGCATCGGCATCGAAGCTGTGGAAGGTCCAGACGCTGGCCGCCACCAGAGCCGCCGCCGAGGGGCTCGGCAGGCCGATGAACCATTTCTTGTCGACGCTGCCGATCTGCACGTTGAAGCGCGCCAGGCGCAGGGCGGCGCAGGCCACGTAGAGGAAGGCGACCACCCAGCCAGTCTTGCCGATATCCTGCAGGATCCAGATGAAGGCCACCAGGCCCGGCGCCACCCCGAAGGAGAGCATGTCGGAGAGACTGTCGTACTCGGCACCGAAGTCGCTCTGGGTATTGGTCAGCCGGGCCACCCGGCCGTCCAGGCCATCCAGCACCATGGCGATGAAGATGGCGATCGACGCGGTGGTGAAGTCGCCGTTGACGGCGGCCACCATGGCGAAGAAGCCGGAGAACAGCGCCGAGGTGGTAAAGAGGTTGGGCAACAGATAGACGCCCTTGCGACGAATCTTCTTGCCGCCCTCCTCGGCCTCCTCGATGACCTCCGATTCACGCACGAAGGTGCTCGCCAGGTCCTCCTCGCCCGACTGGCCTGGCTCATGCTCACTGCTGTGCGGATCCCGACTCATCTGTCTCTTCCATCGCCTTGGGTGTCATTCCATTCTACACACACCGTGACGAAACACTCACGGGGGAGGAGAACGCAACGAGGGCGCGGATGTCCGCGCCCTCGTGTCGGTCGAGACGGATCGCAGTGATCAGTTCTTCGACTTGTCGACCAGCTGGTTGGCGGCGATCCACGGCATCATGCCGCGCAGCTTCTCGCCGACCTGCTCGATCGGGTGCTCGGCGTTGAGGCGGCGACGCGCGGTCATCGAGGGATAGTTGGTGTTGCCCTCGTTGATGAACATCTTGGCGTACTCGCCGGTCTGGATGCGCTTGAGCGCGTTGCGCATGGCCTCGCGGGACTGCTCGTTGATCACCTCGGTGCCGGTCACGTACTCGCCATACTCCGCATTGTTGGAGATGGAGTAGTTCATGTTGGCGATGCCGCCCTCGTACATCAGGTCGACGATCAGCTTGAGCTCGTGCAGGCACTCGAAGTAGGCCATCTCCGGCTCGTAGCCCGCCTCGGTCAGGGTCTCGAAGCCGGCCTTGACCAGTTCCACGGCGCCGCCGCACAGCACGGCCTGCTCGCCGAACAGATCGGTCTCGGTCTCGTCCTTGAAGGAGGTCTCGATGATGCCGCTGCGCCCGCCGCCGATGGCCGCCGCATAGGAGAGCGAGAGCTCCTTGGCATTGCCGGAGGCGTCCTGGTGGATGGCGATCAGGTCCGGAATGCCGCCGCCGCGCACGAACTCGGAACGCACGGTGTGGCCCGGGGCCTTGGGTGCAATCATCACCACGTCCAGATCCTTGCGCGGTTCGATCTGGTTGTAGTGGATGTTGAAGCCGTGGGCGAAGGCCAGGGTGGCGCCCTGCTTCAGGTTCGGCTCGATCTGGCTCTCGTAGATCGCCTTCTGGTTCTCGTCCGGGGCCAGGATCATCACCACGTCGGCGCTCTTGCTGGCGTCCTCGACGGAGGCGACCTTGAGGCCGGCGGCCTCGGCCTTGGCGGCGGAGGAGGAGCCGGCGCGCAGGGCGACGGTGACGTCGACGCCGGACTCCTTGAGGTTGTTGGCGTGGGCGTGGCCCTGTGAGCCATAGCCCACGATGGCGACCTGCTTGCCCTGGATGAGGGAGAGATCGCAATCCTTGTCGTAGTAGACGCGCATGACGTGCTCCTGAAGCAAAAAGTGGTGTCGTTCGATGTTCGAGTTAACGTTCAGCGTTGATGGCCACCCGTGCCGTCTGACGCGGCACTGGGATTCGATGCAGCCGATGGGCTCACCTTACGCCAGCGTCCGCGTTGCGTAAAACGCGATATTTGCAATGTCACATGCCGATTTGTGCAACAATGCTGGCCATGGACATGCGCCCCCTCAAGCACTTCCTCGCCCTGGCCGAGACCCTGCACTTCGGCCGCGCCAGCGAGGCCTGCCACGTCAGCCCCTCGACCCTGTCGAGAACGATTCGCCAGCTCGAGGAGAGCCTCGGCGTCGCCCTCTTCGAGCGCGACAATCGCCACGTGGCGCTGACCCGCCAGGGTCGCACCTTCCAGGCCTATGCCCGGGAGGCCCTGGAAGAGTGGGAGGCCCTGCGCCAGTCGCTGATGAGCGAGGCACGCACCCTGACCGGCGAGATCAGCATCTACTGCTCGGTGACCGCCAGCTACAGCTTCCTCTATGAGCTTCTGAGCGAGTTTCGCACCCGCCACCCGGGCATCGAGCTCAAGCTGCACACCGGCGACCCGGCCCAGTCGCTGCAGCGGGTGCTGGCCGGCAACGAGGACATGGCGATCACCCCGCGGCCGCGCCAGTCTCCCGATGCCCTGGGCTTCAAGTCGCTGACCCGCTCGCCGCTGGTGTTCATCGCGCCCCACGCCGCCCACGACTGGATCCCGACCACGCCCGAGTCGCCCTCGGCCGAGCAGTGGCGCGAAGTGCCGATGATCCTCTCCGAGGCCGGGCTGTCCCGCCAGTACAGCGACACCTGGTTCCGGGCACTGGGCGTGGCCCCGCGCATCTACGCCCAGGTGGCGGGTCACGAGGCGATCGTCAGCATGGTGGGGCTGGGCTTCGGCCTCGGCGTGGTGCCGCGGATCGTGCTCGACACGAGCCCCCTGGCGGAGCGGGTGCGGATCCTGCCGGTCAAGCCGGAGCTGCCCCACTACGACGTCGGCCTCTGCGTGCTCGAGCGCCGACTGAAGAGCCCGCTGATCGCCGCGCTCTGGAACGAGGTCGCGGAGCGCTTCTGAGCCGCGGCCTGCCCCGAACACAAAGCCGTAGCCTGCCCCTGAACGCAACAGCGCCGCCCCTCGGGGCGGCGCTGTGCGCGTCGGGGCGGGCGGCTTTCGCCACTCGCCTCGCGGTCGTTCGGCGCTAGAGGGAGAGCACCTTGTCGCCCCGGGCGATGCCCGAGACCCCGGTGCGCGCCACCTCGAGCAGCCCCACCGGCGCCATGGCCTGCAGGAAGGCGTCCAGCTTTCCGGCATCGCCGGTGATCTGCACCGTGTAGAGGCTCGGCGTCACGTCGACGATCTGCGCGCGGAAGATGTCCACCGTGCGCTTCACCTCGTCGCGGGCCGCGCCCAGGGCCTTGACCTTGACCAGCATCAGCTCGCGCTCGATATGGTTGCCCTCGGTCAGGTCCACCAGCTTGACCACGTCGATCAGCTTGTTGAGGTGCTTGGTGATCTGCTCGATCACCCGGTCGTCCCCCACGGTGGTCACGGTCAGCCGCGACAGGCTGGGGTCCTCGGTGGGCGCCACGTTCAGCGTTTCGATGTTGAAGTTGCGCTGCGAGAACAGCCCCACCACGCGAGACAGGGCGCCCGGTTCGTTTTCCATCAGAATCGAGATGATATGGCGCATCAGGTCCGCTCCGTCTTGGAAAGCAGCATGTCACGCATGGAGCCCAGGGGCACCTGCATCGGATAGACGTGCTCGTGCGGGTCGACGAGAACGTCGAGGAACACCAGCTCGTGCTTGTCGGCAAAGGTCCTTTCCAGTGCCGGCTCGAGATCCGCCAGTGTCTCCACCCGCAGCGCGGTGAAGCCATATGCTTCGATCAACTGCTGGAAGTCGGGCAGCGACTCCATGTAGGAGTGCGCATGGCGGGACTTGTAGTTCAGGTCCTGCCACTGGCGCACCATGCCCAGCGAGGCGTTGTTGAGGTTGACGATCTTCACGCCGCCCCCGAACTGCTTACAGGTCGACAGCTCCTGCATCATCATCTGGAAGCTGCCCTCCCCGGTCACGCAGATCACCTGCTCCTCGGGGAAGTTGTGCTTGATGCCCATGGCCGCCGGGAAGCCGAAGCCCATGGTGCCGAGCCCGCCGGAGGTGATGAAACGGTTGGGCTTGTCGAACTTGTAGTACTGGGCCGCGAACATCTGGTGCTGGCCCACGTCGGTGGTCACGTAGGCCTCGCCGCGGGTCGCCCGACAGACCGCCTCGATGACCTCCTGAGGCTTGATCGGCTCGTCGGGCTTGGAGGGCTCGTAGAGCCGGCCCTGGCGCTCCTCGCGCCAGCCGTCGATCTGCGTCCACCAGTCGGCCAGTGCCTCGGGATGAGCGATCTCCTGGCCCTGGATCAGGCTGATCATCTCGTTGATCACGCTACCCGCCGGCCCGACGATGGGCACGTCGGCACGCACCGTCTTGGAGACCGAGCTCGGATCGATGTCGACGTGGACGATCTTGGCGGTGGGGCAGAACTTGGAGGTGTTGTTGGTGACGCGATCATCGAAGCGGGCGCCGATGGCGATGATCAGGTCGGCATGGTGCATGGCCATGTTCGACTCATAGGAGCCGTGCATGCCCAGCCATCCCAGGCACTGCCGATCGCTCTGCGGATAGGCGCCGATGCCCATCAGCGTGGTGGTGATCGGATAGCCCAGCCGCCGCACGAGATCGGTCAGCCCCTCGCAGGCGTTGCCGGTGACCACGCCGCCGCCGGTGTAGAAGACCGGGCGACGGGCCTTGAGCATCAGCTCCACGGCCTTCTTGATCTGGCCGGTATGGCCGCGGGTGACCGGGTTGTACGAGCGCATCTTGACCTTCTTGGGGTAGATGTACTCGTAGCGTTCGGTGGGCGCGGTCATGTCCTTGGGAATGTCCACCACCACCGGACCGGGGCGCCCGGTCGCGGCCAGGTAATAGGCCTTCTTGAGGACTTCGGGAATCTCGCTCGGGTGCCGGATCGAGAAGCTGTGCTTCACGATCGGGCGTGTCACGCCGACGATGTCGGTCTCCTGGAAGGCGTCGTCGCCGATCAGGTGGCTCATCACCTGGCCACACAACACCACCATGGGAATCGAGTCCATGTAGGCGGTGGCGATGCCGGTGACGGCATTGGTCGCCCCGGGCCCGGAGGTCACCAGCACCGTGCCGGGCTTGCCGGAGGCTCGAGCGTAGCCGTCGGCGGCATGCGTGGCGGCCTGTTCGTGGCGCACCAGGATGTGCTTGACCTTGTCCTGACGAAACAGCGCGTCGTAGATGTGCAGCGCCGCCCCGCCGGGATACCCATAGATATATTCGACGCCCTCATCCTGGAGGAAGCGGGCAATCATGTCTGCGCCGGAAAGCAGTTCCACAGATGTATCTCCCCTGGAGGTCTCGAGTGCGATCCGTGTCCGCCGTCGGGACACGAAGTCGAGTGCGGCGGTATGCCGCTGCCGGCCATGCCGGCACCTGATGCCAAACCCTGGCAGTAAGGGCCCTGTTGGGGCCTGCACTCTCATCACGGCGGATTGCCGCGTCGGGGCGTTGGCCAGGCCGGGCGGTTGGCCCGGACCCGGAAGTCCTTCGGCGGGTAGAGGCACTCGGCCTACCCTTCGCGCGGGGGATGGGGGGTGGCCCGCTGGCATCCGCGCCCGTATCAGGAACGCTCAAGATTCCATTAGCGTTGTTGGCGTGTCAACCGCGGAAACCGCGTGGGTAGCCCATGACGGGGCATTCGGCAAGTCGGGGAGATCACGTTGGGCCGGGATGGCCCCCTTGCATGGCGCCCATTGCATGGCGCCCATAAAAGAGCCCGTCGGCTCACGGGGAGCGACGGGCAATGGGGTTACAGGACGCAACCTGAATTTCATTCTAGTTCGTTACCGCCCGAGCGCCGGGCGGTAACGGTAACGCTTTGTGGCGGTTTGTGGCGCTTTGTGCGCTCGATGAGAGCGGGGCCAGGGCGGCCCGGCCCTCAGCTCTGGAACACCAGCTGGTCGCCCTCCGCCTCGACGCGGATCACATCGCCGGGCGAAAACTTGCCGGCCAGCAGGTCCTGGGCCAGCGGGTTCTCGATGCGGCTCTGGATCGCCCGCTTGAGCGGTCGCGCGCCGAACACCGGGTCGAAGCCGGCCACCGCCAGCTGTGCCAGGGCCGCGTCGCTGACCTCGAGCGACAGCTCGTGCTCGGCGAGGCGTGCGCGCAGGCGCTCGAGCTGGATGCCGGCGATGGCCTGGATCTGCTCCTGGCCGAGGGCATGGAACACCACCACCTCGTCGATGCGGTTGATCAGCTCGGGGCGGAAGTGATCGCCCACCACGGCCATCACCATCTCCTTCATCTGGGCGTAGTTGGCCTCCGCATCGCCGCTTTCGTCGCCCCCCATGCGCTGGATGATGTCCGAGCCCATGTTGGAGGTCATCACGATCACCGTGTTGCGGAAGTCCACGGTACGCCCCTGGCCGTCGGTGAGGCGGCCATCCTCCAGCACCTGCAGCAGGATGTTGAAGACGTCGGCATGCGCCTTCTCCACCTCATCGAGCAGCAGCACCGAGTAGGGTTTGCGACGCACCGCCTCGGTCAGGTAGCCGCCCTCCTCGTAGCCGACGTAGCCGGGAGGCGCGCCGATGAGCCGGGCCACGGAGTGCTTCTCCATGAACTCGGACATGTCGATGCGCACCATCGCCTCCTCGGTGTCGAAGAGGAAGTTCGCCAGCGACTTGCACAGCTCGGTCTTGCCCACCCCGGTCGGGCCGAGGAACAGGAAGGAGCCGTTCGGCCGGTTGGGGTCGGCGAGCCCGGCCCGGGAGCGGCGCACGGCGTTGGCCACGGCGGTGACCGCCTCGTCCTGGCCGATCACCCGCTCGTGCAGCGCCTCCTCCATGCGCAGCAGCTTGTCGCGCTCGCCCTCGAGCATCTTGGCCACCGGGATGCCGGTCCAGCGCGACACCACCTCGGCGATCTCCTCCTCGGTGACGTTGGAGCGCAGCAGCTGGTGCCTGGCGGTATCGGCCTCGGCCTCCGCGCTCTCGGCGATCTTCTTCTCCAGGCCGGGAATCACCCCGTACTGGATCTCGGACATGCGCGCCAGGTCGCCCTGGCGGCGGGCCTGTTCCAGATCGACGCGGGCGCGATCGAGTTCGTCCTTGAACTGGGCCGTCCCCTGGATGCTGGCCTTCTCGGCCTTCCAGATCTCGTCGAGGTCGGCGTACTCGCGCTCGAGCTCCTCGATCTGCTCCTCCAGCCCCTCGAGACGCTTCTTCGACGCCTCGTCGGTCTCCTTCTTGAGGTGCTCGCGCTCCATCTTCAGCTGGATCAGCCGGCGATCGAGGCGATCCATCTCCTCGGGCTTGGAGTCAAGTTCCATGCGGATACGCGAGGAGGCCTCGTCGATCAGGTCGATGGCCTTGTCGGGCAGCTGGCGATCGGTGATGTAGCGGGTCGAGAGCTTCGCCGCGGCGATGATTGCGCCGTCGGTGATGTCGACGCCGTGGTGCACCTCGTAGCGCTCCTTGAGGCCGCGCAGGATCGCCACGGTGTCCTCCTCGGAGGGCTCGTCGACCAGCACCTTCTGGAAGCGACGCTCCAGCGCCGCGTCCTTCTCGATGTACTTGCGATACTCGTCGAGGGTGGTGGCACCCACACAGTGCAGCTCACCGCGGGCCAGGGCGGGCTTCAGCATGTTGCCGGCGTCCATGGAGCCCTCGGCCTTGCCGGCGCCGACCATGGTGTGCAGCTCGTCGATGAACAGGATCACCCGCCCCTCCTCCTGGGCCAGCTCCTTGAGCACCGACTTCAGGCGCTCCTCGAACTCGCCGCGGAACTTGGCGCCGGCCAGCAGCGCACCCATGTCCAGGGAGAGCACGCGCTTGTCCTTGAGGCCTTCCGGCACCTCGCCGTCGACGATGCGCTGCGCGAGTCCCTCGACGATGGCGGTCTTGCCGACGCCGGGCTCGCCGATCAGCACCGGGTTGTTCTTGGTGCGCCGCTGCAGCACCTGGATGGTGCGGCGGATCTCGTCGTCGCGCCCGATCACCGGGTCGATCTTGCCGCTCGCGGCGCGCTCGTTGAGGTCCAGGGTGTACTTGGCCAGCGCCTCGCGCTGGTCCTCGGCGTTGGGATCATCCACCGTTTCACCGCCGCGCACGCCGTTGACGGCGGCCTCCAGCGTCTTGCGGGTGATGCCGGCCTGGGTCAGCAGCTTGGTCACCGCGCCGCCCATCTCCAGGGCGGCGAGCAGCACCAATTCGCTTGCGATGTACTGATCGCCGCGCTTCTGGGCCTCGCGGTCGGTGAGGTTGAAGAGCTTGATCAGGTCGCGCGAGGGCTGCACCTCGCCGTCGAAGTTGGCGACCTTGGGCAGGTCGTCGAGATGGCCCACCAGGCCGTCGCGCAGCCGCGCGGCATCGGCACCGGCCTTCTGCACCAGCGCCTTGACGCCGGTATCGGTGGCGTCCAGCAGCGCCAGCAGCAGGTGGCCGGGCTCCAGCTGGTTGTGACCGCGGCCCACGGCCAGGGACTGGGCATCGGCCACGGCGTTCTGCAGCTTGGCGGTGAACTTGTCGAATCGCATGGGAGTTCCTCCATCGGGGTGGCGGCGCGTTCGGACGCGCCGCGTGGCCCTGTCAATGTGTCTTGAGGGCTTCAATGGAGTCAGCGTGGTCGGCTTTCAAGTCGCCGGCCAGGGAAAGAACGGCGGGAGTTGACGGTGATCAAGACCGCGACGCCCGCCGGTCAGCGCAGCCAGATCACGCTGGCCATGCGGCCGGTGACGCCGTCGTCGCGGCGATGGGAGTAGAAGCGCGGCTCGCAGGCGGTGCAGAAGTGACCGCCGCTGATGTGCGACACGCCGAGGCGTTCCAGGCGCAGGCGGGCGAGCTTGTAGAGGTCGGCCATGTAGTGACCGAGCCGATAGGGACTCGGGTCGAAGGCCGCCTCGGCCTCGGGGTGCACCCCGACGAAGGCCTGCTGCACCTCGGGCCCGACCTCGAACTGGGCGTTGGAGATGGCCGGGCCCAGCCAGGCCATCAGCGCCTCCGGGGGCAGGCCCATCGCCCCGACGGTCGCCTCGATCACGCCGCCGGCGAGCCCGCGCCAGCCCGCATGGATGGCCGCCACGCGGGATCCGTTCCGGTCGCAGAGAAAGATCGGCAGGCAGTCGGCGGTAAGCACCACGCAGGCGTAATCGCTGCTCATGGCCACGGCGGCATCCGCCTCGGGCCTGGCATCGGAGTAGGCCTGCTGCACCCGGGCGCCGTGCACCTGATCGAGCCACAGCAGCGGACGGTCGTCGCCGACCTCCTTCTCCAGCTGACGACGGCACAGCGCCACGTGATCGGGGTTATCGCCCACGTGATCGGCCGCATTGAAGGCGGCGAAGGCGCCCTGACTGGGGCCGGTCTCGCGGGTGGTGACGAAGGCCGCGACATTCTCCGGAGCGGGCCAGTCGGGCAGGATCGGCGTCGGGCGCAGGTCGAAGGTATCGCTCATCACGGGGTCCTTGGCACGGAGGCCTTAGCGCATGGTCTCGCCGTCTTCGCGCAGGAAGTCGAGCAGCATCAGCAGGTCGTCCGGCAACGCCGCGCGGAAGGCCATCCGCTCGCCGCTTTCCGGATGCACGAAGGCCAGCTTACGGGCATGCAGCGCCTGACGCGGGAATTCGCGCAGGATCTCCTTGAGCTGGTCGTCCGCGCCGGCCGGCAGCTTGAGGCGCCCCCCATAGACGGGATCGCCGATCAGCGGATAGCGGATGTGGGCCATGTGGACGCGGATCTGGTGGGTGCGGCCGGTCTCGAGCTTGCAGCGCACATGGGTGTGGGCGCGAAAACGCTCCACCACCCGGTAGTGGGTCACCGCGGGCTTGCCCGAGGCGTTCACCGCCTGGCGCTTGCGGTCGCGGGGGTGGCGGCCGATGGGCGCATCCACGGTGCCGCCGGCGGTCATCACGCCGACCACCACGGCATCGTACTCCCGCGACACGCTGCGCGCCTGCAGCTGCTCGACCAGCGCCGTCTGGGCGGCCAGGGTCTTGGCCACCACCATCAGGCCGCTGGTGTCCTTGTCCAGGCGGTGCACGATGCCCGCCCGGGGAATCGCCGCCAGCCCGGGATCGTGGTGCAGCAGCGCGTTGAGCAGGGTGCCGTCGGGGTTGCCGGCCGCGGGATGGACCACGAGGCCGGGCGGCTTGTCGATCACCAGCACCGCCTCGTCCTCGTACACCACCGTCAGCGGGATGTCCTCGGGCTCGAAGCGGGTGTCGTCCTCGATCTCGGCGGCGAGTACCAGGGCCTCGCCGCCGTAGACCTTGTCCTTGGGCTTGGCCGGCTGGCCATCGAGGGTCAGGGCGCCGTTCTTGATCCAGGACTTGAGCCGCTCCCGGGAAAAGTCGGCGAAGAGCTCGGCGGCGGCCTGATCGAGGCGTAGGCCCGCCATGCGTTCGGGAACACGGTGCTGGGCTTCGAGGGTCTGGGACATGGGTCGGAACGGGGCTCCGTGCGCACCGGGTGCGATGACTGCGTTTCGCCGCAAGGTGCTTTATAGTGGGCGGATATCGGCCGATTCTATCACGGCCGCCCGGGTTGTTAGACACGAGGATCACGATGCGCGTTATCACCTCCCCCGCTCGCCTGGCCGTTCTGATACTGGCCGGCGCCCTGCTGGCCGGCTGTGCCGGCACCCCCGAGGAAGAGGAACTCGACGGCGTCGCCGAACGCCAGCTCTACGAGGAGGGACGCGAGGCCCTCGAAGAGAGCAGCTACACCACGGCGATCAACCGGCTCGAGGCCATCGACACCCGCTTCCCCTTCGGCGAGCACGCCGAGCAGGCCCAGCTGGAGCTGATCTACGCCTACTACCAGACCGACGACTGGGAGAACGCCCGGGCCGCGGCGAGCCGCTTCATCCGCCTGCATCCGGATCATCCCCAGGTCGACTATGCCTACTACATGCGCGGCCTGGCCGCCTGGCAGGCGGGCCGCTTCAGCCTCGAGCGCCTGCGCCTCATCGACATCTCCAAGCGCGACGTGGGCGCTACCCGCGATGCCTACGCCGACTTCAGCGAGCTGATCCAGCGCTACCCGAGCAGCCAGTACGCCCCGGACGCCCAGCAGCGCATCGTCTACCTGCGCAACGTTCTGGCGCGCCACGAACTGCACGTGGCCGACTTCTACCTGCGCAAGGGCGCCTATCTCGCCGCCGTGGAGCGGGGGCGCTGGGTGCTGGAGAACTATCCGCAGACGGAAGCCAGCCGCGACGCCCTGGCGACGATGGTCGAGGGCTACCTCGGCCTCGAGATGCGTGACCGGGCCCGCGAGACCCTGCAGGTACTGATCGACAACGCCCCGAACCACGACCGGCTGCGCGGCCGCACCTTCCGGCCGCAGCACGTCAAGGCCGAGTCGCTCTCGGCCTGAGCCGCGCCGCCCGGCAACGGCACACGCCGTCGCTCGCCGAACACCACAACGCCGCCACCCTCTCGGGTAGCGGCGTTTTCGTGGGCGGGTGGGGCTTGCTCTAGTCGCCGGGCTGCCAGCCGTTGACGATGGGGTAGCGACGATCGCGGCCGAAGCCGCGGCGGGTGACGCGCACCCCCACCGGCGCCTGGCGGCGCTTGTACTCGCAGCGATCCACCAGCTTGACCACCTTGTAGACGTCTTCGCGATCGAAGCCCGCCGCGATGATCGCCTCGGCGCTCATGTCACCCTCGATGTAGCGCACCAGGATGGCATCGAGCACGTCGTAGTCCGGCAGGCTATCGCTATCCTGCTGGTCGGGGGCGAGCTCCGCGGAGGGCGGCCGTTCGATGACCCGCTCCGGGATCGCCGGCGACTCGGTGTTGCGCCAGCGGGCCAGGCGGTAGACCCAGGTCTTGTAGACGTCCTTGATGGCGTTGTAGCCGCCGACCATGTCGCCGTAGAGGGTGGCGTAGCCGACCGCCATCTCGCTCTTGTTGCCGGTGGTCAGCACCATCAGGCCCTTCTTGTTGGAGATCGCCATCAGCAGCACGCCGCGGCAGCGCGACTGCAGGTTCTCCTCGGTGGTGTCGCGCTCGGTACCGGCGAAGCTCTCGGCCAGCGTCGACATGAAGGCCTCGACCATCGGCTCGATGGGCATCACTTCGTACTCCACGCCGAGCAGCTTCGCCTGCTCGGCGGCGTCCTGCTTGGAGATGTCCGCCGTGTAGTGGTAGGGCATCATCACCGCGTGGACCCGCTGCGGCCCCAGGGCATCGACCGCGATGGCCAGCGACAGCGCCGAGTCGATGCCGCCGGAGAGCCCCAGCACCACGCCCTCGAAGCCGCTCTTGTTGACGTAGTCGCGAAGCCCAGTGACCAGCGCGCAGTAGAGGTTCTCCTCCGGCGCTACCTCGGGCTCGGTCTCGCCGGCGCGCGGCACCCAACGCCCCTGCTCGCGCACGAAGGCGACCGGCATCAGGCCCACCGCCCAGTGGGGCGCCTGGACCATCAGCTCGCCCTGGGCATTCACACAGGCCGAGCCGCCGTCGAAGACCAGCTCGTCCTGCCCGCCGATCTGGTTGACGTAGACGATGGGCCGCGCCACCTCGCGGGCCCGCGCCTCGAGCAGCGCCAGGCGTTCGGCGGGCTTGTCCTGGTGGAAGGGCGAGGCGTTGAGGGTGACGAGAATCTCGGCGCCGGCGTCGCGCGCCTGGCGCACCGGCGTCTCGCTCCAGATGTCCTCGCAGATCAGGATGCCGAGTTTGGCCCCCTTGTGCTCGATCACCAGCGGCTGGCTGCCGGTGGCGAAGTAGCGCTGCTCGTCGAACACCTCGTAGTTGGGCAGCGCCTGCTTGGCGTATTCGCCGAGCCACTCGCCGTTGTAGAGCACGCCGGCCAGGTTCCAGTTCTCGCCCTCCCGGCGCCCCGGGTAGCCGACGATGACCATGACGTCGCGGGCCATCTTCTCGGCCATGCGGGCGCGGGCGTGGCGCAGGCGGGTCTCCATGGAGGGGCGCAGCAGCAGGTCCTCCGGCGGGTAGCCGGTCAGGAAGAGCTCGGGCAGCACCACGATGTCGGCACCATGCTCGATGCGTGCCTCGCGTACCGTCTCGATGGCGCGGTCGGCGTTGCCGGGAACATCACCGACCAGCGGGTCGAGCTGAGCCATCACCAGGGTCAGGTCTTGCATGGGCTTGGAAATCTCTCGAGAATCGATGGACAGTCGCCATTGTCCCGCAAGGGCGGCCGAGTGGCAAAGCCGGCCACCCCCACCTGGGAGACGCACAAGGAATGAACCTGTTGCTGATTCGCCTGATCATCTTCGCCGTGCTGTTCGTCGCCGGCCTCAAGCTCTACCGCATGTACCGCGAGTGGAAACTGGACCGCGAAGGCCCGCAGCAGGAGGGCGACGCTTCGGGCAACCGCATGGTTCGCTGTCGCTGGTGCCAGGTGCACCTGCCCGAGGACGACGCCCTGCGTGAGCGCGGTGAGTGGTTCTGCTCCGGCGACCATCGGGACAAGTACCTCTCGGAGCAGACGGAAGAACAGAGCAAGGACGACTAGGGACAAGCCAAGCCAGTCGCTGGCTCATGTCCTCCCCTCACGACCGGCACTTCTCACGGCGACGAGAAGCGCGTTACTTATAGAGGAACACGTCGCCGTCCTTGTCTTCTTAGCGCACAGCGCCTGTACGATATCGCCTACGGCGGAGATAGACCGCCCGGCTAGCCTGAAGAGTGACCTCATCGATCAGGCCATCGCCGGGAGGCTCCATGCGCCCTGCTACCCGCTTTGCTTCGCGTCGTTCTTCCCCTTCCCGCCACGACGGCCTCACGCTGATCGAGCTGCTCGTCACTATCGCCGTGCTTGCCGTCATCGCGACCATGGGCGTGCCCAGCTTCCAAAACTTCACCGCCCGCAACGAGGTCGCCGCCGAGGTGATGCGCATCAGGACGGCGCTGGCACTAGCGAGGAGCACGGCGGTGACGAGGCGAACGACGATCTCCGTATGCTCTCGGCCGACGCCCAGCAGTACAAACTGCGATTTCAGGGACTGGTCACATCCGCTCGTCATAGTGATGGGTCAGGCGACCAGCGGAGACCTGACAGATGGCGAGTTGCTCAAAGTGCTGGAGGGAAGTTCAGGTTCAACAGTAACCTTCAACCGTAGTTATCCCGTCCGATACCAGGCCACTGGTTGGGCACGAGGACATAACGGCACCTTCGAGATCTGCGGACACGAAGGTAATGGATTGAAGATAATCCTCAACAACATGGGCAGAACGAGAACAGAGCAAAGCACTTCTTGCCAGAACTAAATACCGCCCCAAATGAGAACGGCTTAACAGTATATTATATTGCAAACCGGGACTAGATACTTTCCAGCCAAGACGCTATATAGTAATTATCTCCCAGACCGACACCGTCCACCCCCCAGAGATCAACGATACTCAGCGTCTCATCAGAGCCATCATCGTCTGTATCGTACTGAATAGTCACATCAGATATCAAGGAAAACGCATCCAGCAAGACGTCATCATCGAAGTTATACAACGAGGTCCCGCCCCCACCGATGGCGATCGTCTTGTCTGCAAAGACACAGCTAGACCCGCAATCAAGCTCATTCCCTCCTTCAGACTCGGTGGTGGTAGTGCTTTCAACTATAGATTCCCCATTACCGTCAAGCACCACATCTCCATCGGAATCTACTTGATACACATCTTGGTTCTTAAGATCGATTGGCGCCGACACCACTGAACCGTTAAACTCTCCACCGCCGCCTCCAGAAACAACATAATCTCCCAGAACAATGATCAGGCCATCAAAACTTGGCACGCCTCTGAAGTCAACATTTCCATCAATCACTAAAACGCCACTTCCATCGAGATCACCTGAATGATTAAATGTCGGACGTCCATTCGCATCAGTATCTATGCCAGTCAGATCGTCACCATGGCTGATAAAGTAAACACTACCCGTTTCCGAAAACTCATCCGAGGAAGGGAAATAGTCCTGCGCTGATGTACCTGCATTTGACTTCAGCGCACTAAGGAATGTCGCAAGGAGATTGGCATCGGTCAGCGCTTCGACATCTATACCGCCTTGCACGCCGCCTTGATAGTTACAAAGCCGGTTGTTCCCATTATCGTCCACGCAGGTGTAGGTATCAGTCGCAGCATCATACTCTGAACTTTCTTCTACTGTCGCATTATTAGGTATGATTTCGTCTACAACATTTTCAGCAATCTGAGTGCAAGCGACTTGAATCGCAGCTCTGTTGTTGCCGTCAATATCTTCTTCACCCGTTATTTCAGCATTGGAGCTTGGGGGCTCGAATATCAGGCTATCAGGATCGCACTCTCCTTCGTCTTCCGCAGCCACGATAGGCGCCCCCGGCCCTATCCCCAAGTGGGTTTCGAATTGCAAATTGCGAAAAATGGAGTCATTAGAGTTGACGCGGCCAGTACTGGCGATCACGTACCGACCATACAATGCATTTCCCGCTGCATCCGTTTTCTGAGAACAACTGATATTATAGGCTGCATCCACTTCTGAAGTCGCGATATCCTGATACCCCGCAGGCCATCCAGAGACTCCGCAGTTTGGGGCACCATTAAGAAACAGCTTCCATGCCTCTGAACCGCCGTATTCAGCCGCCATCAAGGCCGAAGCCGATGCACGGTAATTGCCAGCCATCTGCTCTTCCAGGCGTGAGGACTGAAAACTCGACAAACTTAATAGCAATGCTATGACCATCAGCACCAAGCTAACAATCAGTGCCGCACCACTTTGCCTATTTATCTTCTTCATTTTTCGACCCTCACATCATGGCCTGCAGCCACATGCCATCACTCAAACCTCGACACTGCTGAAGCTCGGTTTGTGACTCGAAACGTAAAAGCATCCGGCTGACCATCAATAGGAACCAGCGACAAGCCGATATCCACATAAACCTTATTGTTCACAACCCCTGAGTCTAAACTCAAATTAAATGACGCATCCACAATGCCATTGATTATGGATTGCTCTACGGTTGTCACTGCACCGCCGGCATCTATGCAGCTGACTTCAAGATCCAAACTGCCGTTCTGCTGCGAATAAACCAATTGATCTAGATCGTCACCACTGCAATATGCATCACTTTCGCGAGACTCAGAATAATCTAGCGTCAAGCTGGAGCCATCACTGGATGCCGCCGACAAGGGATCGGCAGTTCTAATATCTTGGGCCATAACATCAACCAGATATCGCAAGGTCTCTTGGCGCTGATTTAATAAACTAGCCTGTTCGTAGGATCGCTTCCCTGAGGTGAATATTTGCGTCGCCCCAAACACCACCAACAACCCTATCACTAGCGCGATCATGAGCTCTACCAAGCTAAAGCCACGCTGATAATAACAAACTATTTTCATCTTCATGGTGACACCATCCTACCCGGGAGTTCTACGACGTAGGCAAGACTCGAGACTGAATCAGAAGTTCCATCCTGATTCTCATCGAATCGTGCGTCATTCCATTGAATACTAATGACATACTCGCAGTCCGTAGCAGAGATAGGCGTCGCATCAGAAATAGGGAGCAGAGTGCTCCACTGAGCATTCCAGTCAGCATTGATAGTTGTCACGGATGCCGCATCTGGACATACCCCTGGGTTTGAAGCATCGCCCAACTCGGCCCAAAGCCGTTCCACTGCATCTTGTGCCGCAAGCGTCGCAATTGATCGCTGATAAGAAACATGAGAGCTTTGCATCGCATTGAGTTGCATAGCGGCAACTCCCAAGAGACCTAGGGACAGCACCAGGATGGCGATCAGGGCTTCGATCAGGGTAAAACCCTCACTTATCTTAGCACTCACATTCATCTCTCCGCGCGCATACTCAAGAAGTTTTAATTATGGTCTGATAACCATGCCTGCCGAATTCACCTGCAATGTCTCACTATCTCCACCTTGATATTTAAGCGTCATAGTGCATGGTGTTCCTATAGGGCAGCTAGCTCTTCCCAACTCATTAAAAGTGATGATAAAAGGATCTGGCGTAGCAGAACTGATTACCACATCTCCATCATCTGACGATAACGTCTTCAAGGTCGTAGCTGCTCCACTAACCAAATGTGTGACTTGCACCTGCCAGGCTCCCGAAATACTGACTGTGACATCTTCCCGACGCTTTACAGCCTCACTTCTGGCATAATTCAACCCTGCCAGAACATGGTTGAAATCAGCCGCCAGGCGATTTCTTGAAATGAGACCCTGAAAATTTGGAACAGCCACCGTCGCCAGGATCACCGCCACCGCCAAGGCGACCAAGAGCTCGATGAGAGTAAAACCTTTTTTTTTCATTGCTTTACCAGCATGCCGCAGGCAGTTTACTGCCAGTATTATCTAACGTGATATCGGCGCTACAACCATCACTCCCAGAATCAAGAGAAGCCGTTAAAGTATAAGCCGACGCACTACTAGTGACCGTGATTGTGTAATATTCCTCCGGTGAATCCAGAGTATCTCCATTGACCAAGGCACATCCGGCATTGTTATATGCGCTGTAAACCGTGTAACAGCGTTCCAGTGTGCCTGCGGCTTGATTCAGGCCCGCATGGGCATCTGTCCGCTTGGCCCGCTCCACATACTGGGTATAACTGGGGTAGGCAACAGCAGCCAGAATCCCGATCACGGCGACCGCGATCAGCAATTCGATAAGCGTGAAGCCGTCGCCTGGCCGGGCGGTGCCTGTCGGGCGCTGGGGCCTGCGTTGGGGGGTGTCGAAGGTCATGCGTGACGTATCCCTGCGGGACGATGCATTTGTTTCAGTATGTATCAAGACGTGAGTCTCCGGTAGGGTACGGGACCAAAAATGCCATGCGGCCGGGCTGAGCCGCCTCCTGCATACCCGCCACTAAAGGAGTGCGCGCCGGGAAGCCGCTGGCTGTTGAGCGCCATCGTCACGGCGCGATGAGCGCTCGGCAAGCGGAGCCTCCCAGGCTCCTACCCTAGAATGCAGAAACGCCGCCGTCACTCACATGACGGCGGCGTTTCTGTTGAGGCGCGGGTAGGAGTTGCTACTCGCTGGCGATCACTCGCTCGCGCAACTCCCGCGGCATGGAGAAGGTGATGGTCTCCTCGCGGCCGGCGAGTTCCTCGGGGGCGGTGGCGCCCAGCGCCTGCAGCCGCTCGATCACACCCTCGACGAGCACCTCGGGGGCGCTGGCGCCGGCGGTCACGCCGATCGCGCTCACGGCCTCGAGCCAAGCTGGGTCGACCTGGTCGGCGCTGTCGATCAGGTAGGCCTGGGTGCCGACCCGCTCGGAGAGCTCGCGCAGGCGGTTGGAGTTGGAGCTGTTGGGGCTGCCCACCACCAGCACCAGGTCGCTGCCGGCGGCCAGCTCGCGCACCGCATCCTGACGGTTCTGGGTGGCGTAGCAGATGTCGTCCTTGCGCGGCCCCTCGATCTCGGGGAACTTGGCGCGCAGGGCGTCGATCACCCGGGCGGTATCGTCCATGGAGAGCGTGGTCTGGGTGACGAAGGCGAGCCGGCTGGGATCCTTGACCTCGAGTCTGGCGACGTCGGCCTCGTCCTCGACCAGGTAGATCTGGCCACCATAGGAGGTGTCGTAGCGCCCCATGGTGCCCTCCACCTCGGGGTGGCCCTCGTGGCCGATCAGGATGCACTCCTGGCCGCGACGGGCGTAGCGCAGCACCTCCATGTGCACCTTGGTGACCAGCGGGCAGGTGGCGTCGAACACCTTGAGGCCGCGTTCCTCGGCCTCCTGCTGCACGGCGCGGGAGACGCCGTGGGCGGAGAAGATCACGATGACGTCGTCGGGCACCTCGTGAAGCTCCTCGACGAACACCGCGCCCCGCTCGCGCAGGCTATCCACCACGAAGCGGTTATGCACCACCTCGTGACGCACGTAGATCGGCGGACCGAAGACGTCCAGCGCGCCGTTGACGATCTCGATGGCGCGGTCGACGCCGGCACAGAAGCCGCGCGGATTGGCCAGCTTGATCTGGATGGGATTGGGTTGCATGGGGCCTTGCCTTGATGCGTGCGCATCGCTTCGGTGAAACGTCAGTGGGTAGTGGCGGGCTTCACGTCCAGCACTTCCACCTCGAAGGTCAGGGTACGCCCTGCCAGCGGATGATTGAAATCCACCTCGACCTGCTCGCCCTCGATGCGCTTGATCACGCCGGGCAACTCGCCGCCGGCGGCATCGGCGAAGGACATCACCATGCCCACTTCCGGCGCGTGGCTCTCGAAGTCCTCACGCTTGAGCAGCTGGATGTTCTGCGGATTGTGCTGGCCGAAGGCGTGTTCCGGCGTGATCTCGAAGGTGCCGCTCTCTCCGGCGGAGAGCCCCTTGAGCGGGTGTTCGAAGCCGGGCGGCAAGTTGCCGTCGCCCATCTGGAACGTCGCGGGTGCCTTGTCGCGGGTGGAGTCCACCACGGTGCCGTCTTCCAGGCTGAGGGTGAAGTGAAGGGTCACTTCCATGCCCTCGTCGATGCGAAGTTCCGGGGATTCCTGGTTACTCATGGCGTGTCTCTCGCTGGGGTGCGTGCACTAGGTGCGGGCGAAGCGTGGTCAAGGGTCACGGTCATCTGCGTGTCGATGATCGGGATATCGGGGCACCGGGCCGGCTTCTCAACCGCGCCGCCGAGCCCGGCGGCGCTCGGCGAAGAGCGACTCCCAGATCAACCCGATGGCGCCAAGGGTGATACCGATGTCCGCCACGTTGAAGGCCGGGTAGTACCAGCCGGCCACGTGGAAGGAGAGGAAATCCACCACATAGCCGTGCACCAGCCGGTCGTAGAGGTTGCCCAGCGCGCCGCCGATGATCAGCCCGAGCGACACGCCGAGCAGCGTCTCGTCGGCCTTCAGGCGGCGCATCCACAGCGTCAGGCCGATGCTCGCCCCCACGGCGATGGCGGCGAACAGCCAGCGCTGCCAGCCGGGGTGGCCGGCGAGGAAGCTGAAGGCCGCGCCGGTATTGTGCAGCAGCGTCAGGTTGAAGAACGGCAGCACCTCCACCGGCCGGGCATAGTCGAGCAGCCCACTGGCCAGGTACTTGGTGCCGAGATCCAGCACGATCACCGCCACGGCCAGCCACAGCCAGCGCAGCGGCTGGCGCATGGGCGCCGTGTGATCCTGACCAGACTGTTGCTCACTCATGCGCGCCTCGCCTTGCTGGGACATCGACTCTCTCCTCGCTGGACCTTAGGCAAAGTGGCGCGTCTCGCCGGGGCCGTCCGGCAGGTTGCTGATGCAGCGACCGCAGAGGTCCGGATGCTCGGCGTGAGCACCTACGTCCTCGCGATGGTGCCAGCAGCGCTCGCACTTGCCATTGGCGCTCTCGGCCACGGACACCTTCAGCCCCGCGAGTTCGGTGGCCTCGGCCGCCTCACTCGCCTCGGCGAGCGGCGCCAGTCGCACCTCGCTGGTCAGCATCACGAAGCGCAGCTCGTCGCCCAGCCGGGTCAGGGTCTGGCGCAGGGTGTCGTCAACATAAAGGGTGACCTCGGCGGCCAGGCTGCCCTTGATCGCCTTGGCGTTGCGGGCGTCCTCCAGGCACTTGTTGACGGCCTGCTTGACCTCGAGCACCCGCTCCCAGAAGTCGCGCCCCATGGCGGCGTCATCCGCCAGGGTGTCGAGCCCGGTGTAGTACTCCTCGAGCAGCACGCTGTCGCCGCGCGTGCCGGGGATGTTCTCGAAGATCTCCTCGGCGGTGAAGGAGAGGATCGGCGCCACCCAGCGCGAGAGCGCCTCGACCACGTGGTAGAGCGCTGTCTGGGCGCTGCGACGCGCCACGGAATCGGCCTGGGTGGTGTACTGGCGATCCTTGATCACGTCCAGGTAGAAGCCGCCGAGCTCCCGGGCGCAGAAGCCGTGCACCTGCTGATAGACGTCGAGGAAGCGGTACTCCTTATAGGCGACCTCGATGCGCGCCTGCAGCTGGGCGGCGCGATCGACCACCCACTGGTCCAGGGCCAGCATTTCGTCGAAGGGCAGCACGTCACGCTCGGGCGCGAAGCCGTTGAGGTTGGCCAGCAGGAAGCGCGAGGTGTTGCGGATGCGCCGGTAGACGTCGGCGGTGCGCTTGAGGATCTCGTCGGAGACCGCCATCTCGCCGGAGTAGTCGGTGGAGGCGACCCACAGGCGCAGGATGTCGGCCCCCAGCTTGTCCATCACCGCCTGGGGGGCGACCACGTTGCCCAGCGACTTGGACTGCTTGCGGCCCTTCTCGTCCACGGTGAAGCCGTGGGTGAGCAGCTGCCGGTAGGGGGCGTGACCGTCGATGGCGGCGCCGGTGAGCAGTGAGGAGTGGAACCAGCCGCGGTGCTGGTCGGAGCCCTCCAGGTAGAGATCGGCGATCGGCCCCTCGGCGTGGCCGTGGGGGTGCGAGCCGCGCAGCACGTGCTTGTGGGTGGTGCCGGAGTCGAACCAGACGTCCAGGGTGTCGGTGACCTTTTCGTAGTCGGCGGCCTCCTCGCCCAGCAGCTCGGCGGGGTCGAGGCGGAACCAGGCGTCGATGCCCTCGGCCTCGACGCGCTGGGCGGCCTCCTCCATCAGTTCGACGGTGCGCGGATGCAGCTCGCCGGTGGCCTTGTGCAGGAAGAACGGGATCGGCACACCCCAGTTGCGCTGGCGCGAGATGCACCAGTCCGGGCGGTTGGCGATCATGCTGTGCAGGCGCGCCTTGCCCCAGGCGGGGGTGAAGGCGGTGGACTCGATGCCGTCCAGCGCCCGCTCGCGCAGGGTGCGGCCGTCCTTGCCCGCCACGTCCATGCCCACGAACCACTGGGCGGTGGCGCGGTAGATCACCGGCGTCTTGTGGCGCCAGCAGTGCATGTAGCTGTGCACGATCGGCGTGTGGACCATCAGCGCGCCGACTTCCTCGAGCTTGGCGACGATCTGCGGGTTGGCTTTCCAGATCATCTGGCCGCCGAAGAACGGCAGGTCATCGACGTAGACGCCGTTGCCCTGCACCGGGCTCTCGATCTCGTCGAAGCTCATGCCGTGGGCGCGGCAGGTGACGAAGTCGTCGACGCCGTAGGCCGGGGCCGAGTGGACGATGCCGGTGCTGCCCACCTCGCTCTCCACGTAATCGGCCAGGTAGACCGGCGACAGGCGATCATAGAAGGGGTGGCGGAAGCGGATACCGTCGAAGGCCTCGCCCTTGGCCGTGGCGAGTACCTCGCCCTCCAGGCCGTAGCGCGACAGGCAGGATTCGACCAGCTCCTCGGCCAGCACCAGCAGCCGCTCGCCGGTATCCACCAGGGCGTAGGTGAAGTCCGGGTGCATGTTCAGCGCCTGGTTGGCCGGGATGGTCCAGGGCGTGGTGGTCCAGATCACCACCGCGGCGGCCTTGGGCAGCGCCTCGAGGCCGAAGGCGGCGGCCAGGCGGTCGGCGTCCTCGATCGGGAAGGCGACGTCGATGGCGTCGGACTTCTTGTCCTGATACTCCACCTCGGCCTCGGCCAGGGCCGAGCCGCAGTCGAAGCACCAGTTGACGGGCTTGAGGCCCTTGAAGACGTAGCCCGCCTCGACCATGTCGGCCAGCGCCCGGATCTCGCCCGCCTCGTTGACGAAGTCCATGGAGCGGTAGGGGTTGTCCCAGTCGCCGATCACGCCCAGGCGGATGAAGCCCTGACGCTGGTCCTCGATCTGCTCGGCGGCGTACTCGCGGCACAGTGCGCGGGCCTGCTCGGGCTCGAGGTGCTTGCCGTGGGTGGTCTCGACCTTGTGCTCGATGGGCAGGCCGTGGCAGTCCCAACCGGGTACGTAGGGCGCATCGAAGCCGGCCAGGTTCTTCGACTTGACGATGATGTCCTTGAGGATCTTGTTGAGCGCATGCCCCAGGTGGATGCTGCCGTTGGCGTAGGGAGGGCCGTCGTGGAGCACGAAGAGTTCCCTGCCCTGGCGCTCCTCGCGCAGGCGATGGTAGAGATCCATCTCCTTCCACTGTTCCACCCGGGCGGGCTCGCGCTTGGGCAGCATGCCGCGCATGGGGAAGTCGGTTTCTGGCAGGTTCAGAGTGTGCTTGTAGTCGCTCATATCCTGGGGGTCAGCCGTCGTCGTGGTCGGCGGGCTCACCCGCCGAGGAATCGGAAGTCACGGCCTCGCGCGCCAGCGGCGCCGATGCCAGAGGAAGAGAATCGTCGTGCGTGTCGCCCACCGAGGCAGCCGCCAATTGGGCACCGGCAGCGGGGTGCTGTAGAAAATCGGCACCGGCAGCGGGGTGCTGTAGACCGTCCGCACCGTCAGTGGGGTGCCGTCGAAAGTAGTCCCGGGCCCGCGCGAGGTCGGCGCGAATCTGCGCCTTCAACGCCTCGAAGTGCGCGAACTTCACCTCGCCGCGCAGCTTGGCGCAGGGCAGCACCGTCAGGCGCTCGCCGTAGAGGTCACCCTCGAAGTCGAACAGGTGCACCTCGAGCACCGGCCGCTCGCTTCCCACCGTGGGACGCCAGCCGATGTTGGCCACGCCATTGCGTCTCCGGCCATCGGACAGCTCGGTGACCACCGCATAGACGCCCTGCAGGGCCAACGCGTGGGTCGGCTGGGGCAGGTTGGCGGTGGGCACGCCGATGGTGCGACCTAGCTGGCGGTCCGGCACCACCCGGCCGCCCAGCCGATAGGGGCGGCCCAGCAGGCGCGCGGCGGCGGCGAAATTGCCGCTGGCCAGCAGGGTGCGCACCCGGGTGCTGGAGACGCGCTCGTCGGCGATGGTGAAGGTGCGGGTGTGCTCGACGCCGAAGCCCCGCGCCTGCCCCACCTCGGTCAGCAGGTGGAAGTCGCCGCGCCGGTCGCAGCCGAAGCGGAAATCGTCGCCCACCACCAGGTGGCGCACGCCGAGCCCGTCGATCAACACGCGGTCGATGAACTCGCCGGCGGTGAGGCTGCGCAGGGCGTCGTTGAAGGGCAGGCAGAGGATGCGGTCGACGCCGCACTCGCCGAGCAGCGCCACCTTGTCGCGCAGCCGGGTCAGCCGGGGCGGCGCCTGGGCGCCGGCGAAGAACTCCCGCGGCTGGGGCTCGAAGACCACCACGGTCACCGGCAGGCCGAGCCGGGCGGCCTGCTCGCGGCACTGCTCGAGGATCGCCCGGTGCCCGCGATGGACGCCATCGAAGTTGCCGATGGTGGCCACGCAGCCGCGACCCTCGTCGCGCAGGTTGTGCAGACCTCGAATCACTCGCATGGGCGTCATCACGCTGGGAAATAAAGTGTCCGATTATAACGGACCGAGGGCCCCTTGACAGCCGGCGCGGCTTGGTCTTTCCCCGCGATCACTCGGGGATCGGTGCCGGCACGCCGATTGACGGCGCTCCCGGCCCGGCTCGAACCGCTACCCCTTCATCCGGAAGTGGTGAAGGCGCATCCCGAAGGCCGCCAGCCAGGCGAAGTAGACCGCCGCGCCGGCCGCCACCAGCGCTGCCATCCAGGCGGCACGGCTCCAGACACTCCACTCGAGCCAGGCCTGCCAGTCCGGGGCCAGCCACCAGAGCGCCAGGCCCATCACCGCGCAGCCACCGAGCAGCTGCACCGCGTAGCGCCCCCAGCCCGGCTGGAAGACCAGCACGCCCTGCTTTCTGAGCAGCCAGCCGAGCAGTCCGGCGTTGAGGAAGGCCGAGAGCGCCGTGGCGAGCGCCAGGCCGGCGTGGGCCAGCGGCCAGATCAGGATCAGGTTGAAGACCATGTTGGCGACCATGGCGACGATGCCGACCTTGACCGGGGTCTTGGTGTCCTGGCGAGCGAAGAACCCCGGCGCCAGCACCTTGATCAGCATGAATGCCACCAGGCCGACGGCATAAGCGCGCAGGCTCATGGCGGCCATGGTGATGTCGCGCTCGGTCATGGCACCGTAGTGGAACAGCGAGATCAGCAGCGGCTCGGCCAGCACGGACAGCGCCAGGGCGGCGGGCAGGCCGAGCAGCAGCACGGTGCGCAGCGCCCAGTCGAGCATCGCCGCGAAGTGCTCGCCGGACTGCTCGGCGTGGCGCCTCGAGAGCGCCGGCAGGATCACCGTGCCGATGGCGATGCCGAACACGCCGAGCGGCAGCTCCACCAGGCGATCCGAGTAGTAGAGCCAGGAGACGCTGCCCGCGGCCAAGAGCGAGGCCAGCACCGTGTCGAGCAGCAGGTTGATCTGCGACACCGAGACCCCGAACAGCGCCGGCGCCATCAGCCTGAGGATGCGCCGCACCCCGCTGTGGGCGAAGTCGGGCCAGGGCCGCGGCAGCAACCCCAGCCGCGCCAGGAAGGGCACCTGGAAGGCGAGCTGGGCGCCGCCGGCGATCAGCACGCCCCAGGCAAGCGCCATCGCCGGCTCGGCGAACAGCGGCGTCAGCAGCAGCGCGGCCCCGATCAGCGACAGGTTGAGCAGTACCGGCGTGAAGGCCGGCACGGCGAAGCGGTTCCAGGTATTGAGCGTGCTGCCGGCGAAGGCCGTCAGCGAGATCAGCAGCAGGTAGGGAAAGGTCAGGCGCAGCATGTCGGCGGTCAGCGCCAGCTTTTCCGGGTCGCGGCCGAAACCGGGCGCGAAGGCCCACACCAGCCAGGGGGCGGCCAGCATCGCCAGCGCCGTGATCAGCGCCAGCACCGCCGTGAGGCTGCCGGCCACGGCGTCGAGCAGCTCCTTCACCTCGCGCTTGCTGCCCCGGGTGGCGTATTCCGAGAGCACCGGCACGAAGGCTTGGTTGAAGGCGCCCTCGGCGAACAGCCGGCGCAGGAAGTTGGGGATCTTGAAGGCGACGAAGAAGGCGTCCGCGCCGTCGCCGGCCCCGAACAGGGTCGCGATCACCACGTCGCGCACCAACCCCATGACCCGCGAGAGCATGGTCATCACGCTGACGACCAGGCCCGAGCGCATCAGGCCGCCCGCCTTGGGCGCCACGGCGCGGTCGTCGTCGGCGACCGCCGGGGTGGCGGCGCCGGGCGCGGTGGGCTTGTCGTCCCGGGACTCGGGGGGTGGCTCGTGATCCATCACCGTCTGCTCCTCATGCGGCGCGCTCGACAAGAATAGCGGACACAAAAAAACCGGCCGCAGCCGGTTTTTCTGCTGGCGCTCGACCGGCTTACGCCGCGAGTGCCTTGATGCGCTTGTTCAGACGGCTCTTCATGCGAGCGGCCTTGCGCTTGGACATCACGTCCTTGTCGGCGATGCGGTCGATGACCGGCTGCGCCGCCTTGAAGGCGTCCATCGCCTGGCCGTGGTCACCGCTCTGGATGGCCTTGATGACGCGCTTGACGTAGGTACGAACCATGCTGCGCTGGCTCGCCTTCAGTACACGACGACCTTCTGCCTGACGGGCACGCTTACGGGCTTGCTTGCTGTTAGCCACTGACTGTCTCCTTGGAGAAAGTTGTTGCCACCGACTGCGGGTGGCATTTGATAACGTTTTGATCCAACAGGGAAATAAAAAAATCCCCGCCGGCCTGGCCATCTTTCCCGACGGCGCGCTGGTGCGCCATCGTCTACGGGCCGTGTCTGAGAGGATGGCGTATCCTATCACGCGCCCCCAGGGCTTGCCAGCCCTGAACGCCGGCAGCCCAAATGCCGCCAGCCCGCGCCGCGCGCGGCCCAGGCGAAGCATCGGGTTACCCGGCGGCGCCCTGGAGCTCCCCTAGAGCACCACCAGGTTGTCGCGGTGGATCAGCTCCGGCGCCTCCATGTAGCCGAGGATGGCCTCGATCTGGTGGCTCGGCTTGCCGACCAGCAGGCGGGCCTCGTCGGCGCCGTAGTTGACCAGCCCCTTGGCCACGCGATGACCACGCTCATCGACGCAGAGCACCATGTCGCCACGGCGGAACTCGCCGCTGACGCCGGTCACACCCACTGCCAACAGGCTGGAGCCGCTGCCCTGGAGCACCTTGACCGCCCCGGCGTCCAGGACCAGGCTGCCGCGCACCTGCAGCTGCCCCGCCAGCCAGCGCTTGCGCGCCGCCATCGGCGCCTGCTCCGGCAGCAGCAGGGTGCCCAGCCGCTCGCCCTCGGCCAGCCGCGTGAGCACCGTCGGCTGGCGCCCGCTGGCGATCACCGTGACCGCCCCGGAGCGGGCCGCCAGCCGGGCCGCCCGCACCTTGGTGGTCATGCCGCCGCGCCCGAGCGCACCGCCGCCGCCGGCCACCGCGGCCAGGCTCGGATCGTCGGCGCGCCCTTCGGCGATCAGCGTCGCCGCGGGGTTGCTGCGCGGGTCAGCATCGAAGAGCCCCTCCTGGTCGGTGAGGATCACCAGGGCATCCGCCTCGAGCAGGTTGGCGACCAGGGCACCGAGGGTGTCGTTGTCGCCGAAGCGGATCTCGTCGGTGACCACGGTGTCGTTCTCGTTGACCACCGGCACCACCCGCAGGCCCACCAGGGTTCGCAGCGCCGAGCGCGCATTGAGGTAGCGCTTGCGGTTGGAGAGGTCGTCGTGGGTGAGCAGCACCTGGGCGGTCAGCAGGTCATGGCGGGCGAAGTGGCCCTCATAGCACTCGGTGAGGCCGTTCTGCCCCACCGCCGCCGCGGCCTGCAGCTCGTGCACTGCCGAGGGGCGCACCTGCCAGCCCAGGCGCACCATGCCGGCCGCCACGGCGCCGGACGAGACCAGCACCACCTCGATGCCGCGGCGGTGCAGCTCGGCGATCTGGTCGACCCAGCCGCCGATGGCCGCCTCGTCGAGGCCGCGACCGTCGTTGGTCAGCAGCGCGCTGCCGATCTTCACCACCACCCGGCGGGCGCGCTTGAGCGCCTCGCGACCGATCACCTGCTCGTTGCGTTCCATCCGACCCTCGGTTCACCGTCGGCGGGCGCTGGCCCGCCTGCCACCCTCAGGGCGCGTACTCGATCTCGACGTCGTGATCGTCGTCGTCATCGAAGTCGTCGTCCTCGTCGGCGCGCGGGCGCTTGCGACCCAGGCGGGCCTCGGTGCGCGCCACGGCCTCTTCCTCCATGCGCTCGCGCATCTCGCGCGCCCGCTCGGCGGCCTCCTCGTCCTCGTGCTCCAGCCGGCGCTGCTCGGTGAGCCAGCGGTAGGCGGCCTGCACCAGGGCATCGGTATTGTCGCTGGAGATCGCCGAGATACGAAACACCGGCCCCTGCCAGCCAAGCCGGCGCACGATCTCGTCGACCGTCGCCTCGCGCTCCTCGGCCGGCAGCAGGTCGAGCTTGTTGAGCACCAGCCAGCGCGGCAGCTCGGCCAGCGCCGGCGAGAACTCGCCCAGCTCGTGGATGATCGCCTCGGCGGCCTGGACCGGGTCGGACTCGTCGAAGGGCGCGACGTCCACCACGTGGAACAGCAGCCGGGTGCGGGTCAGGTGCTTGAGGAAGCGCAGCCCGAGGCCGGCGCCGTCGGAGGCGCCCTCGATCAGGCCGGGCACGTCGGCCATCACGAAGTGTTCGTGCAGGCCGAGCTTCACCACGCCGAGGTTCGGCACCAGGGTAGTGAAGGGGTAGTTGGCGACCTTGGGCTTGGCCGCCGACACCGAGCGAATCAGCGTCGACTTGCCGGCATTGGGCAGGCCCAAGAGGCCCACGTCGGCCATCACCTTCATCTCCAGGCGCAGGTTGCGCCGCTCACCCTCGGTGCCCGGCGTAGTGCGCCGCGGCGCGCGATTGGTGGAGGACTTGAAGTGGATGTTACCGAGCCCGCGGCGTCCCGCCTGGGCCACCATCACCACCTGGCCGATCTCGGTGACGTCGGCGATCACCTCGAGGGTGTCCTCGTCGATCACCGTGGTGCCCACCGGCACCTTGACGTGCAGGTCCTCGCCGGCGCGCCCGCTCATCTGCCGACCCTGGCCGGGCTGACCGTTCTGCGCCTTGTAGAAGCGCTGGTACTTGAAGTCGATGAGGGTGTTGAGGGCGTCGTCACCGATCAGGTAGACGCTGCCGCCGTGACCGCCATCGCCCCCGTCGGGGCCACCCTTGGGCACGTACTTCTCGCGGCGGAAGCTCAGGCAGCCATTGCCGCCCTTGCCGGCTTCCACGATGATCGAGGCTTCGTCGACGAACTGCATCTGTCACTCTCCAGGCGGCCTGTGCCGCCATGATACAAGAAGGCCCCGCCTGGGCGGGGCCTTCTCACTGCAAGTGCCGGCGATCTCAGGCAGAGACGACGCTGACGAACTTGCGGTTCTTCGGGCCCTTGGTCTCGAACTTGACCACGCCTTCGTCCAGGGCGAACAGGGTATGGTCCTTGCCGATACCGACGCCGGTGCCGGCGTGGAACTTGGTGCCACGCTGACGCACGATGATGTTGCCCGGGTTGACGACCTGGCCGCCGAAGAGCTTCACGCCAAGGCGTTTGGATTCGGAATCGCGACCGTTACGTGTGGAGCCCGCTGCCTTCTTATGAGCCATTGCAAATACCTCGCTCGTTCAGGGGGTCAGCCGCTTACGCGGAGATCCCGGTGATCTTGACTTCAGTGAACCACTGACGGTGGCCCTGACGCTTCATGCTGTGCTTACGGCGACGGAACTTGAGGATGGTCACCTTGTCGCCACGGCCGTGGGACACGATCTCGGCCGCCACCTTGGCGCCCTCGACCAGCGGAGCGCCGATCTTGACGTCCTCGTCGTTGCCCACCAGCAGGACCTCATCGAACTCGATGGTGTCGCCGGTCGGCACTTCCAGCTTCTCGAGCTTGAGAGTCTGGCCTTCCTGAACGCGGTACTGCTTGCCACCGCTCTTGATCACTGCGTACATGCTTTTCTCTCCAGGACTCATCGGGTGTTGGCTCTTCATCGACCTGCTGCGAGTGGCGCCGCTCTTGGCAGCCATCTGACAGGGAGCATGATGAGTGGGGTCGCGGATTATAACCGCGCGCGAGATCGCATACAACCCGCACCGCGCGTGCCTCGCCGCGCCGCCGGGAACCACTCGGCCCACGCCTACGGCGCGCCTTGACGCCCCCATGGGGGGCTCATAGCATGGCCGGCAACCCAAGGCCACCCGGGCCCTCGCGCCCCGGCCCCACCTACTCGTCGATACCGCCTCCATGCCAGCCAACGCCCCGCCCCCGTCGTCCAGCGCCACCGCCAACTCGTCGCTCCACGCAGTCGTCGCCGACGACTTCGCCGCCGTGAACCGGACCATCCTGGACCAGCTCGCCTCGCGCGTCCCTCTGGTGGAGACCATCGGCCAGTACATCATCGAGAGCGGCGGCAAGCGGCTGCGCCCGCTGCTGGTGCTGCTGGCGGCGCGCTCGCTGGGCTATGAGGGCGGCAAGCACGTGACCCTCGCCACCCTGGTCGAGTTCATGCACACCTCGACCCTGCTCCACGACGACGTGGTCGACGAGTCGCACATGCGCCGCGGCAAGGCCACGGCCAACGACTCCTGGGGCAACGCCCCCTCGGTGCTGGTAGGTGACTTCCTCTATTCACGGTCGTTCCAGATGATGGTCGAGGTCGGCTCCATGCGCGTCATGGAGGTGCTCTCCCAGGCCACCTGCACCATCGCCGAGGGCGAGGTGCAGCAGCTGACCAACGTCGGCAACCCGGACACCGACGAGGCCGCCTACTTCGAGACCATCCAGGGCAAGACCGCCATGCTCTTCGAGGCGGCCTCGCACAGCGGCGCCCTCCTCGCCGGCGCCACCCCGGAGCAGGAGGCCGCCCTGCAGCACTACGGCCGCTACCTGGGCCTGGCCTTCCAGCTGATCGACGATCTGCTCGACTACCAGGGCGACGCCGAGGCCATGGGCAAGAACGTCGGCGACGACCTGGCCGAGGGCAAGCCGACCCTGCCGCTGATCCAGGCCATGGTCGTCGGCACGCCGGAGCAGCGACAGCTGGTCCGGCGGGCGATTCGCCAGGGCGGCCTCGACCACCTGGACGAGGTGCTCGCGATCGTGCGCGACACCGGCGCACTGGAGTACACCCGGGCTCGCGCCGAGGAGATGGCCGACAAGGCCCTGGAACAGCTCGACGCGCTGCCCGACAGCCCTTATCGCGACAGCATGGCGCGGCTGGCCCGCCTGGCGGTGGATCGCCAGAGCTGAAGCGACGGCCGCGACGGAAAGCCGCGCGAGGGGCTTGCACGTCGCCGCGGTTTGCGTATAATGCCGATCCGTCGCCAGCAGTTACGGCGAACATCGGAGTATAGCTCAGCTTGGTAGAGCGCTGCCTTCGGGAGGCAGAGGTCGTAGGTTCGAATCCTGCTACTCCGACCAAGAATATCAGTAAAAACGGCCACTTAGCGAATCATCGCAGTGGCCGTTTTTCGTTGCTGAGATTCCAGGTAGCAAATAGGTAGCAGGCTGCGAAGCCTGCCTTCTGACCAGACCAACCCATGCGACACGACTCAAAGCCCCCTCGACCGGGCCGAAAGCCCTCCCCCGCCGACCCAAGGCGCCTCTTAGCGGCATGGATCGACTGGAAGGCCCCTTCCCCCGCGAGCTACCGTGAGGATGCCCCAAGCCAATCTACCGCTGTAAGCTGAGCATCAGTGTCAGACCAAGGCTGGCGGTCTGATTCCGACCCATGGATCACCGAGGATACCGGGAGCCATGACCTCAATCGCGGATAGAAATGACATCGAGCGTGCGCTGCTGGAACTCCTGGGCGGAGGCTACGGCGTCAGTACAGATGCTCTGATCCGTGATGGCATCCCACTGTCCGCTCTCGACAGGCTCAGCGATTTCGGTCTTGACCCGACCGAGATCGGCATCGTTAGCTCACGTGCACTCCGACAGCGGCGTATCCAAGGGAAGACACTCACTTTGCGCGAAGGCGACCACCTATATCGTGTGGTCAGGCTCGCCCTGCAGGCCGAAGCGATATTTGGCAGCCGTCAGAAGGCGCTTTCTTGGTTGCGTAAGCCTCGCAACACCTTGGGTGGCCAAAGTGCGATACGCGCAGCCTTCACGACCCCAGGTTTCTTGGCCGCAGAGGAGCTACTCGGTCAGCTGCAGCATGGGTATTGTGCTTAACTGGCCAACCACGGCACGCGCGATGGCGTTGATTCCCGTCTCTGTCGGCTACTTGCGGTGGCCTGCGATGACCTCACAATATGCCGTCGCATACCGTTCAGCATCTTCCTGCGCACGATGCGTGGCCGGGACCTCCCTCAGTTTTCTCACCATCTCTCCTGCCAGCTCGGCACCCAACACACCGTACAACTCAAAAACATCGGCAAGCAAAAAAGAGGGCGACATTCCTGCTGCCTTGAAAAGCCGATCTAGCCAAAAGCCGTCGAACGACCATGCGTCGCAGTAGACTCTCTCGACACCCAGCATGTCATTCAGTCGACAGGCTGCATCGATGACGCTGATGCCTTCTTCGAGAAGCTGGGCATGCGTGATGCCATGCAGAGCCTCGGCATGTTTGTCCCAATGGAACCAGGTATCTATCGGGTAGATCAGGAAATCATCACTGTTGCCCAGCGTATCGGCCCAACCGATTTCGATGGGAAAGCTATCCGGCTTATAGAGTCCTGATGCCTCGACATCAAGGAAGGTAACTAGGGGCAATAGACTGGAAGAGCTCGACGTTTCCATGAAGTTATTCTTTTATACCTCCTTCTCAACTTATTCGTCTTGTCCACTATATATTGATACTAGAATCAGGCCAGCCGGAATGACAAAATATAATAGCGACCATCAGCATGCAAATCATCAAAAGATACCATAGCCTATTCGATGTTTCGCCATTACCCGGGGCTCTTGGAGAGCTAAGCTTAGCAAGTTTTCTGTGCATATAGATTCTTAACAAACCTAACGTGATGCTTATAAATACTCATAAATCAAGATAATCTCGGTACTTTTTCTTCAACTTCAACAGGACATTTGCCTGTTTTTCAGAAGGCAGTTTCCCCGGGGTTTTTGCAACATTCAATATTCCAACTAATGCGGGTGTGGCTTCACCCTCTTCCAACAGTATAGCTTCCAGCCTACTCCAAACGTCCTTAGATGTAGCCAGAACTTCACTTTGGGCCTGAATGCCTTTGTCGATGCTCTGATTTTTTCGAGCCGCTTTCTCACTGTCCTTGGCTGACTCTTGAGAGATCAAAATAGCGTCGAGATCATCCGTGCGACAATCGAGCTGCTTGACCGATTCCCAAAAAGCCTTTCTCTTGGCTAATTCGCTGGGGTTACCGACTGGTCTGTTTTCGTCCAGAAGTAAATCGTTGACAGAATAGGCGACTTTAAGTAGCTGCCTGATTATAGTGCCGGGAATAACCTGCCCACGCCAGATCGCGTCCACATCAAGTTCCTGACCCTGTATTCTTATTTCATATGCCAAACGTGCGATGGAGTATGTCACAAGGTTCGCACGGTATCCAGCGTACCAAGGTTCCTGCAGGATTGCTTTCTCAAGGGCACGAAATATGCTAGCCCTAGTGACCAATTTTCGGAAGAAAAATTCGTTGAATTTTGTATCATCCGCTTCCCACTGAATATCCACAAAGTCGGCGAATATGGCAAAGTTCTTTTGAGCTCCTTTACTGACCTCATGAGGTTTCTCATCCCAAGAATTCATAATCTTCGCGACATCAGTTTTAGTTAAAAGCTGGGAGCGGGGGTTAACGATTTGGAACTGTTTCTTTTTGGCAGGAGTGAGATAAGCCTGGGCATCAAGGTACTGACCTCTTGCACGCTCATAAAACCAATGGGTTTGAGATGCTTGTCCAGCCTTTATTGGAACCCAAACCCGTCTGGATATTTCTTCCAACCGAACATGGAACGGGTGATTAGAAAAGAGGTCTGCTTCAGAAACCTTATTCTGAGAATTCGCAAATCTGGCAATCTTTGCCACAAGATATGAAGAATCCTCTTCAGGCAATACTGTCAGTTTAACTTGAACCGATATTTCCGCCATATCAGCTTTATCACGAATTGCAGCGCTGTAGATAGACGCAGTAGTTTGCCCACCGTTTACGATTTGGAGATCCTCGATTTTCTCAATGACCTGGCCGGTTCCTACTTCACGAACAGTTGCAGCCTTTGCAGTCGCAGTGATCCCATTGTTGAATGCAAAAAAGTTTTTAGGGTCATAGATTATTGTATTCCTGATCCCTTTATTCACCTTGCCGCGGTGCTGGAGAAAGCTCCTTACGTTCTGCTCAAGAAGACGACTACCCCATTTTCCATACAATTCAACAAGCAACTCTGCGGGAAATACTGTGAGAACTGACAAACTTCTATCACCACTGGCGGGGGGACTTGAGACAATACATGGTAGCGGAGCGTCAGAAAAATCAACCACCATCTCTTCGCGCTCCCTACGTGACGACTCCAGCTTGTAGATCCGCCTTAAATCCCAGAGATCAACTGTGCAAGGCCTACCATCCAAATCGTCAAATGTCGGTACTGACGCTCTCTCCGCAAGAGGCCTGTTTGAAAGAACCACAAGCTTAACGCGCGCAACTTTCGGCCAGATATCCCTGATATGTTTTGCTGCAAGATAACAGTTGCTGCTAGGCTCAAAATAATCCAACAGATGTGAGCTGACAGCCCGAACGGAGAAATTAGAAAGCTTCTTAACTGCCGACTCAATATCAGCTTTAACTAAGCGCTTAGGCTCGTCTGATATATCCAAAACCGATATGAATAGTGAAAGGCAGAAGTTGATTTCATCATAGGAATAGCCATCGAATGCCCACCGCCCAGCACCGTCGATGCCGTCCTCTATTATGGAGAAATCCTCAAACTCACCTGCGTCAGAAAGGAGCTCCAAAATATAAGATAGGTATTCATAGGTAATCACGCTGCCTTCTACATCTGCGGACGCATGCAGATGCTCCACAAGAGAAACGTAATACTCTGTCAGCTCATCCATAAAAGCCACCTCAGAAAGAACTAGGGTCACACTGAAAACCCGATATTTGTTCGAGATCAATCATATATTTGGCTTGAGTGATTGCTGGTGAGACTGTTGTCGGTGTTATTCGCGGGAATGTTGAATGCACCGAATAGAACGAAGGCTCTCCCACCACAAAACTCAACGACTCATAATAGGGATCATGCACATACCCGTATGCCAAAAGCAGGTCATCAAGGATAGGACAGTCCCTCTCACTTAGCTTATCATACACGCTCTGAATGAATTCAGAGATACTCTTACCTTCCATTTCTGTACTAAGCGAGCACGGATAACAGGCAAGATATAGACTTTGAGGTGACTCAAGCTGATGAATGGAAGAGATTCTTATGGTTCTCGCTTCTGGGCTGTATGCCTTGACCTCGACCGCCAAACCCTCATTCTCGCACAAGAAGTCCTGCGGACGGTCCAAAGGCCCTAACCAACCGAGAACCCCATTCCCATCACTCCTATTTAACCAGCAATCCCTCAAAAAAGCTAATTCTGCAACCAACCCCAAACATTGTTGTAGGGACAGTCGCCTGACTCCAGACTCAAAAAGCCTCTGCCAGGATCTGACGCGTCGCTTTAGAATTCCAACAATTTCATTGGGCTCTTTAAGGCCATAACAACTATCTATGAGGTCTAGGCACAGCCTGTAAAACACAGTTGCAAGCTCAGACTCGCTAATGACCACTCCAATATAGATAGATCCTTTATCCTCTACCTTGACTTCTTTCAGTCTTTTGGTAGCACTGAGATCAGTGTCTTTAAGTTTGTATCTATCTGTATTAGAAACTCGAAAACCAAGCCCGTATTCACCTAGAGCATTTTTCACCCAGAACCAATTATTATTACTATCCGAACTAACAGCGAGAGTACTGAGTATCGCTGACTGTGGCCTACCCAGCCGATCCCAAGGCGTATTGATAACACTCATGACTCTGCTTCTTCCGTAATCTCGGTGCCATACTTCTCGAACCAATCAATGGTCACGCTCCACAAAACATCTGGCTGGGGGTTTTTGAGTGGAGGAATCGAAATCGCCCACCCAAGGACAGTAGTTTCATTCGCCCGCTTACCTTCATCGTCAAACTCACATGCATTAATAATATGAAATATTAACGAAGGCTTTTTACGAAAGCGCCTCGCTTTCTTGTCAGGGAGCTTGCCATTCTCATCAAGAGCATTCATATACTCCTGACTCCCTAAACCAAGAGCCTCAACACCTGGATCTACAATATTCTGCCTGCGGCTAAGCCTCAGCTCATTGGAATTTTTGGGATTTTTAGGCTCATCATGCACGGAACGCATAATCTTTCGATAGTCCCCTCTACCAAAGCCATCCCAAGAGCCTTCTCGATTGTTCTTAGGCTGGTATACGAACACGTCCCAATTGGGGAACTCATCAACAGCTCCTTCTTTGAGAAACTTCAGAAAAAGGTCATTTTCGGACCAGAAACCACAGCTTGGATGGTTTGCCAACTTGGACAAACATTCAATTATCTCGGCAGATGAGATATTTTCAAAACCTAAGTGATGCTGGTGATCATCGACCAGTTTCATTCTGTCGATAGCTTTTTCAGATACTGCATCAATGAAATCCAAAAAAACGTGTAGGTTGGCATCAATTATCTCTTGCTCAGAATACACACAATCAGTCTGCAATAACCGATCATCGAAACGCATTCTTGTCTTCATGGTCCTTGCTGTTCTCATTTTATTGGGTGCCGTAACCATTAATGCGTCCGGTGAGGCCTGAACACGAAGACCAAACTCGCTCGGCGTCATTTTCTTTTTTTGCATTTCAGCTGCTTGTTCTCGGAGGTTGTCCGATGCTTCTGAGATATGAGCATACCAATCTAATGACTCTCCGGTTATCCAGAGCTTCAAGAGATCTTGATACCCATCTCTGTATCCGTACCATCGCCCCATTTGCATCAGACTGTCATACATCACAGACCTTCGATAAAAGTAACTGACAACCAGCCCCTCCAAAGTAAGACCTCGACTAAGTTTCAAACCACCGACAGCAATTTGTTTTTCAGGTCCTCCATCTTTATATGTGAGAGAGTCACCCGACCTGCTATGCACGGTTACTACGACTGGCCTTTTCATATCTGCCAGCGCTTGGCATACGTCGGACCAAGACTCTTGACCATCGAGTTCCGAATAGTGTTTATTCCAATCACCAAACAGTCTACTTAGTTTATTAGACCGCTCTTGCGGTGTCGATTTGCATATATAAAGCTCAATTGCGCTCCATATATCATCCAGATAAGCCTCAACATGGGGAGCTATATCTGACTGAACAGATGTCAACCGCGACATATTGATTAGCATAGAGTCATGAGCCTTTTTTATGACTCCTTTCTTTCGCCTTAGATCTTTTACTGCGCAAGCAAGGAGAAATACACGAACAGCCTCTTTCAGGGACTCAGGGATTGACTCAACAGCTGTCCCTGGCCTGTGAACTAATGGTAAGTGCTGATCTGCATCGTTAATTACTTCGCAGATGCTCTTTGAGCGGGCATCATTTCTGAAAAAGAATCTCGCGCCACAATAGTTGTTCGGCGGCTCTAATGCTACAAGGAAATCTTTGGGGAAAAGATCATCCGTTTCAGCAACATCGCCTTCTGAATCCGGATGAATAAAAATATTAGCAAACGGAGTCGCGGTATAGGCAACATAACTGATTTTTTTACACGAATGAATCACCTCTCTAATCAGGCGGTTTATCGTTTTCGGATTCTCCTCAGCTTCACCTGTGTTTACTGACGCATTGTCAGCCTCGTCATCAATTAGGAGAACAGGTTCTGATACCATTCTTTCATTGCTATTTACATCTGATCTCAACCAATTTACTAATCGTTCCAGCATAAATTTATTTTTCTTTGTGACTGCCAGAATAGGTCCATTGATTCCAGATATTCTGTATCTGGGGTTCGTCCTTATATCCTCATTTTGATCAGTGATGCAGAATGGCAAATCAGCACCAACCCAACGGCCAACGCCTATGGTTCTTGTAGGAGAGTTATTACCACTGCTACCCGCGTGAGAAATACTTCCAACAAAGTCCTCATCGAGCCTTTCTTGTGTTTGCTGCCTGAGATCTTCAACAGTGCCAGTTAATACAATGATGAGCTTGTACCCTACATCCGCTGCTTTATTTATCAACGCGGTGTAGTTGTTGGTTTTTCCTGCTTGGACGTCACCAATGACCATGCCCCTACGACGAAAAGAGTTCTCAGACAAAGGATCACCAATAAGCCCAAGTATACGATTAGTGTCTGTGTGAGTACGCCTCAGAACGTTTCCCGGAATGCCTTTCGTCTTGAAGTAATCCTCATATCGTGTCCAGAATTTCCATTCTGTAGCGTCTATTCTTTCTTCAGTAAGCCATTCTTCTTGGTCTTCTGGATCAATCAAAAATGATGCTTCACCAACTGTTATTGCAATTCTTTGTCGTACTTTAGCCTCTATTTCATCAACCGAATCTTTGTTAAGATTAAGCTGATCAGCATAGCCTAGCAGCTGTTCGTCGAGCCAATCCTTTGTAACATCTCCAGGCACATCAAATGAATCTTTTTCTATCTGATTTGCCACCATCTCTATTACTTTATCATTAATGTTCATACTCAGAACTCTTAATCCGTTGTATTAAAACCATAATTTTTTCAAAAGAAAAACCAAAGTTGCTATCGCTAGAAATCGTATTTGCTATAATTTCTTCTTCAATGCCAACAAGGATCAAATTCCGTATAAGCTGCTGTAACTCATCCTCGTTATCTGAATGGCCTACGAAAATATCATCAGAAGAAAAATCATTCTTTATAAGCTCTAGAGGTAGTGATTCTTCGATCAAAGAGAGTAGTGCAAATTTATTTCCCAAGCCGTCTTCTTCATTAATTAAATGTTTAACGAGAGAATGATTCCTGTCTATTCGATACTGAATCTGACTTCGTTCCCTGTCGAAAACTCTTTGCCAAATAGGCTGAGAGTCCAAAGAGGGCATCTTCGCTCTCTTAGTAAAGGTAGAGTTAGACTTCTGACATACATTTCGAATAATTCGCTTCAGCTGATCCCTAAGGGTCGCTGGCAATTCCACTCGGGATTTTTTGACGTCTAGACGCCAGAGGTGGTCAGAATCATTGTCAAAATCTACCTGGACTCTGGCAAGCTTGTTAGCTTCAGATGCTCGGATAAGCCTTTGCCAACCGCCGTGAAGAATAAGCCTTCCAGCGCGATAGATATAAAGTCCCTGTGCTGAATGATAGTCTCCGTTTCTGCAGATTGAGTTCAAATGGTCATGACTGAGCTTTGAAGGGTGCGGAAGGAGATAACTTCTCACTCTTATCCTGTGGCTTCCAACTCGTAAATTTTCATCGGACAGCAGCGTTGAAGCAGGTGCATCTGGAGGAGGCCGGGTACCGAAAGGGTCCACTGCGGAGATAATTTGATCATTGACAGAAATTTTTACTCGTTTGACTTCAACACCTGAAATAAAACGATGAAATGTCAATGCCAAGTGTTCTTTCAACTGTATTATACGCTTCTCAAAGAAAGCTTGGGCATCAAGGGAAGTTTGATCCATGATTCTATCAAGATTTTCCCAAACAACTGCAGTCCCGGTTTCAAGCCCATAATCTATCTTTTTTAATATTTGTTCGCATATGGAAATCGGTAAAACTTGTACAGCCCAAATATTTTCTCTTTCAATCAAATCCAGGTTCCACCGTAGCCCGTACCATGAAGCCCCAGCTTGGGTTCGAGATATAACAGTTAGACTTTTGCACTGTGAGAAAGAGGCTGTTTTCAGGCCCAGTCCAAATCGGCCAAGGTCGGTCTTAGATCTAGTAACGCTCGAACTCACGCCACCCAAACGCATAGCTTCTTCGAGTTCTTTGGGTTCCATTCCCTTACCATCATCTTTGATCGCAACTCGTGGAGCGCCGCTACCCCAATCAGCGAAAATATCGATTGCAGAAGCTCCAGCAGAAATGGAATTGTCGACAACATCCGCTGTTGCCGCATCCAACGAATATCCAATACTTCTCAGACTATCTACAAAAGGGCCGGCATGTGGAGGTAAATTGATACGGTCCATATAGCTGCCTTCCAATTATGACGCCTCTATACACTGCAGCCTACGTCTTCTCCGAAGTATAGCTTACAGTAATTGTTACCTTATCAACGATCAAGGTTTCAGTAAATCATATACCACACCTGCGATTTTTTTTGCTAGCAAAGGCGGAACAGCGTTACCAACTTGAACGTATTGCTGGGTTCTGTTTCCTTCAAAGTAGTAATTATCCGGAAAAGTCTGAATTCGAGCGGCCTCTCTCACCGTGAGGCTGCGGCATTGCCTAGGGTCGTAATGTATAAAGTAATGACCATCCTTAGCTATATGACTGGTCACCGTACTGGGTGTGCGGTTCCGCGCTTGAACCTTAAATCGGTCTGCAAAATGTCCCGATTTCCAGTTCTTATGCTTGGGCACAAACAATTCCGGAAAATCCTTTGCAGTTGGTGACGCACCCGAATTAAGAAGAGCGAAAGAACAGGCAAACATGTAGCGGTATATGTCCGCTGGCATATGGCTACGTGCACTATGATTAAGATAACCTCCAATGCGCGGATCAACATACCATTTTAACAAATCTTCATTTAATACGCTGTGATTTTTCACTGTATCCTGCGTATTGACGAAATTCCCACCTTGAGATACAGGCAACTCAACAGTTCCATCTAGGGGGAATGAAGGAGGCATCTCATATCCCTTCTCAGAAAGCGCTTTTCGAACTGCATATGCGGCCTGATGGAGGTTTTCTGCCCAGCTAGAATGAGTATTGGCAATTTTGGTGAGGCCACTACGAAGCGCGGGAAGACCCTCAATTACATCATAAGTGGTGAGATTCCGCGATGGCTCTGGCTGTACGACCGATGGCGTACGGCTCTTAAGTATGTCTCTACGAACACCTAGCAGAATTACCCGATGTCGGGCCTGTGGAACACCGTACTCCTCAGCCTTTATCAGGTAGTCATAACTTGATAAATATGAGCGTTCTCCAAGTGCGTCCGGTTCAGGAAGCGGGGCAACCAATGAAAATATCTCATATTCTGTATCGTTGACTCCGCCTACAACCTTACCCGGTTTTCTTAAATCTTTAAGAATGGCATCAAAGATTCGCTTGCCATGGACTTTGGCAGTGAGGATACCCTTAACGTTTTCCATGACGAAAACTTCAGGCTTCACTTCATCAATTATTTCGAGATACTCTCTGTAAAGAAAATGCCTTTCATCAGTCTCAGGCGTGTAGCCGTTGATTCCCCTGTTGCGAGCCCTGCCCACAACACTGTATGCTTGGCAGGGAGGGCCTCCAATCAAGACTTTTGGCCCATTATGGCCAACAGCCGCCTCTTTTATTCGACGTATTATTTCACCATGATCTTTGTCATCACCAAGAACCCGCGGGCCGCCTAAAGACTCTGCGATTGCTGCTTCACTTTCAGCCTTGAATTGTCCAAACAGTTCCTGTCGAAGTTCTGGCTCCCCTGATCTTACATATTCATAGTACTCATCGGGAGCCTCATCAAATTGGCGAAAGAAGGCGCGAAGAGTTAGCGTCATATGGGCACTGGCATCACGTTCAACGGAGGCTGCCAACTTGAAGGGTCGACGACCGGACTCTGAGAAAGATGAGAAGCCCTCCCCCAACCCCCCCGGACCGGCAAAAAGGTCAAATATCAATATGTTAGAGCTCATTGCGACCCAAATTTTTGATGTAAAGTGCTTAGGATACCACCAATCCTACTCAAAACCAGGGGGTGGAGTCCATGACTGACATTGTCGATAAAGCTACCCGTTCTCGGATGATGTCGAAAATCAAAGGGAAAAATACAAAGCCCGAAAAGATCGTGCGTTCTGCCTTACACGCGAGCGGCTTTCGGTTCAGGTTACATCGAAGAGACCTGCCTGGAAAACCTGATATCGTACTTTCGAAACACCGAGCTGTCATATATGTTAACGGCTGTTTTTGGCATGGCCACGACTGCTCCTTATTTAAATGGCCAAAAACTCGTAAAGACTTTTGGAAACACAAAATTACGGAAACAATGCTTCGGGACAAAAGGAATTATGAGGAACTTATAAATCTAAGATGGAGGGTGTGTATTGTATGGGAGTGCTCTATTCGCAGCAGATCGTTCCAAGAACAACAGCTAACAATGAAGAAACTATTTAAATGGCTGTGTACAGATAACACTTTCACTGAGATTCAGTAGCCAACTGAACTATAGGGAGACAATTACCCTAGCCATCGAACGACAACTATTGTGGCTGGTTGCCTAAGTTTTACCGCTTGTCCCGACCCACTGGGGAGCTAGTATGGCGGCCACCACCAACAGGTCATGCTCTATATGTAGCGACACCAACAAGACCAGACCCAGGAGGTCACAGCCGCCAAGGCCGACCTCTCCGTCAGAACCGCTCGTCGACTCGAACGCAGGGCCGAGTCCTCAGAGCAGCATGCACCACGGCACTGGCGAACCCAACCCGACTTCTTCGCCGGTGTGTGGAAGACCACTCTAGCCCCACAACTGGCCGCAGCCCCGGACTTGCAGGCACTGGTCCTGCGGGAGTGGCTGCATGAGCAGCTCCCCGGCCAGTACCGGGACAGCCTGCTGCGTAACCTGCAATACTGGGTTAAGGGCTGGCGAACCGCGCACCGCCCATAGAAGGAAGTGATGTTTCAGCAGGCCCATGGCCCGGGCTACGCGGCCCCTCCGACTTCATCGAGCTCAAGGGGTTAGTCATTACGCTCGCCGATAAGCCACTGGATCACCGGCTCGACTACTTCCGCCTGGCCGATAGCGGCTGATGCGACGTGCGGGTGGTGCTCGGTGTCGAGAGCTACCTAGAACTGGCCGAAGACCTGAAGCGTGCGCTGGAGCGTCTCGGCGTGGTCCCCGCGGAGCACACAGCGGACAGCCGGTGGACGGTCTTCAGTAACCTATGAGGGGAGGCCTAGGTGGACCTCACCGAGCGCTATGCCGCTCTGATCATTCACTACGGCATGACAGCCACTCGCAGCAATCCGGGGCGCGGCCCTTATCATCGTCGAGCGTGACGCCCTCCAACAACTGCCCAGCCGGCCCGGTACCGACTACAGCGAGGTGACGGAGCGCGCCACCACCTCCAGCACCATCCAGGTGCGCAAGGTTCTCTAACTCGGTGCCCTCCCGGCTGATCGGCGAGCAGATGCGTGTACACCTTTGCGACGATCGCTTGGTGCTACATCACGCGCAGCAGGAGTTGCTGACGCTGCGGCGATGTCGACGCCGGAAAGCGGCCTGCTGCGGGCCATCGACTACCTCCGTGAGATCGGCTGACTGGTCCGCATGCCCCGAGCGCTCGCGGGTTTAACGTTCCGCGACGAACTGTTGCCGAGCGCGGACTGGTGCAAGCTGTACGCTCGGCTCACCACCGCCTTGCCGGTCGCCGAGGCCTGCAAGCGCTTCGTCAGAGCCCTGGCGCTGGCCGACCGTCAGGCCCACTTCGCCACCACCCCGAGCCACATGATCGCGTTCCCCCGGGTGACTCAGCATGAGATCGCCAGCTACGACTATCTTGAGCCCAGCGTGCCGGTCACGGAGATGCGCTGCCATGCCTGATGCCCAGACCCGGCCACTACTGCTGCGGCAGCTCCGCCTGCCCACCATGGCCGCCTGCTGGACACAGTTGTAGACCCGCACCCGGGGCGCAAACTGGAGCCTGCTACTAGCGCTGGCCGCCCTGTGCGAGCACGAGCTGACCGAGCGTGATCGACGCCGGCTGGCCCGGCATCTCAAGGAGGCTCGGTTGCCGGTGGGCAAAACGCTGGAGACTTTCGACTTCGACGTCATCGCGGCGGAGCAACGCCAGCAGCTGAGAGCCCTAGCGGGCGACACGTAGTGGGGAATGCTGCCGAGCCGATGAGTACCACATCAACACCTGCAAGGGGGCCATAGCGCTTCCGGAGATGGCGCTGATCGAAGGCTACCCGCAGATCGATCCGGCCAGGGACGACGACGAGGCCGAGTACCTGGTGCCGGTGTGCTGGCTGCACACTGTCAGCCGCAAGGAAGCCTTCAGCGAGGTGGGCCTATTCGGCAACCAGAACACCGTCTGCAAACCTACTACGCCCAAGTGGTCCCATACCGTGGAGCGGCTGAAGCAGGCGTGGGAAATTGAGTAAAGCTCCACAGACGTTACCCCATACCTGTTACACCTCTCAAATACACTGAGTGTATCCACAGGTACACTCAGTGTACTTGTGGCGCATAGAGAGGCTCTAGACAGCCTATAGAAGGTCACCAAAAGTACACTCAGTGTACTTTTTAGCTAGCCACCTCATGTAACGAAAAATGGCCATTCAAGGCTGCTTGGTTTCGCGAATATAGTGTAATTGCACTTTTTCACGAAATAGGCGCCTGTTACTCGAACCCACTTGTGAGATATTGCCCCTGCCAACCACACGCTGTGTGGCATCGCAGCTGGCGATGAGAAACAAACAGAAATCAAATACCGGCCATGGGCCGCTACGAATAATAGTGCTTTTCAGCCACCTCGAAGTATAAAGGGTTAATACGGAGTAACGCTGCTTCAAACGTAGCGCAGAAAAAACGTGTCCAGACCATGCGACACACAAACCAATAAAACATGAGATAAAACCAAGGGTTGATAAAAAACACATTGAAATCAATGACTTTACATCGACCACACAAGGGATTCCGGACAAAAACGGGAACAAAAACCCAACGCGCGGCGTAACAATACGCCATCAGGGCATCATCCCTGACATGCTCGACTGTCCGTTGCCGACCACTACGGCCTACCCGGCCACCAACGACACTATTAACGCGTTGATCACGCGACACCCGCCCGGGCCCCATCGGCTATCAGGTGAATAGTGGCGAAAACCGTGCACAGCAGCGGCACAACCGACGACCAGGGCCCCAGACTAGAGGGGTGAACACTGACTGCGACTACGGGCAGGTCGTCAGCGTGGGGGGTAGATCTGCCTGAACAGTCGCAGACCTAGCCACGCATAGCTGCATTCAATCGATGAAAACTACAGAGAGGAAACTATGTCGGTACCAAGGGGTCACTTAGGGTGGTCAGAAAAGAGGCGCAACTTCGGCTACGGCCGTCGCCTCGGGTACGCAGCGCTGTCGGCGTTGCATGACCACTATGGCCACAGTGAGCACCACCAAACGAAATTCACGCACCATGCACGATTTGGGAATTTCGTGAGGTGGATCAGGGAGTATTATCAGATAAGAGATGCCCGGGAAATCAAGCAAGAACATATCCTTGCATACGGAGAATACTTGTTAGAATCAGTCAAGGACGAGGAATACAGTGTCGCGTACGCACAGAATCTGCTCTCGACAGTGAATATCGTTCTGCGTTGCCTGCGTCATGACCGTCGTATCAGAGTTTCACCATCAGAATTGGTTGGGCGTCGTATTCACGTCAGGCAGACCGTTCCACAGGGCGAGAAAGAAATTGTCAAAGATGCCGCTGAGGAGCTGCAAGAAGTGCAAAACCCTCGCGCAGCGGCAGTTCTTCTACTCACCAGGGCGTTCGGTATGCGAGTGAGAGAAGCGTCATTGGCCAATCTGGAGAGATTGAAAAGCGAAGCGTTACAAAAAGGCGAATGCCGAATACTAGAGGGAACAAAGGGGGGAAGAAAGAGTGATGATCGGACTATTCCCATGGGCGAAGAACAATGGGAGGCACTAAATTACGCTCTACAACACTCTCCTAAAGATAGCAAAAATCTACTAGCAAATAATGAAACTTATATCGCTTTCCTAAGGAAGTGTGTCACCCCTGGCCGCCTAGTACTTCAAGCGCATGGCTTGATCTCCTATCGGGAGATGCGGGCAGCATTTGCCATTGACACCTATGAGTCAGAAGCTGGGCATTTAGCACCTATCAAGTGCACACCAACAAATCACGAGGCACACCTTCGGGCACAGAAATTGACAGCTCGACGACTCGGCCACTATCGGGCCAACGTCTCGCGCGCGTATATTGGATAGAAATATGAACCTGAAACCTATTTTCATCAGAATAAAATTTAATGAAATGCAGGCCCCTCATCCTGCTCGGCATCAAAACAGGATCAGCAGAATTGCAAGTGCTATTGAGGAGCGCTTCCCCACTACAAACCGTCCTGAAAAAATAAAACTAAAGCATGTGAATTGGGTTGTTAACCACTGGCTAGAATCCCAGAACTACAAGCCTGCCACTCGCGCGGACTACATTAACTCTTTGAAACTATTGATTGAGGCACTCGGAAGGAAGGATCACTGGTTCGGCCCATTAAAAATCAGAGCCAAAGGCCCCGGGGGTCGCCCCAGGGTCAGCCGTGTAGTGAAAAGCAAGAAGTATTATAGAAAATGATTGATGGCACGCCACATAATGCGAACATTATGCAGCGTGCCATCAAATCAGAACCAAACGTTTTCATCGGCAAGCGGGAAATTGACCTTCGAGCTATAGTAGCAGCAGAAATCCAACTGCTTCACATGCGCAATGGCTTCCTGCTGTTCGTTCCAGTCAGCGTCCCTAAGCAGATCAATCACATCTGCCAACTCACCCAGTACATCAGCCACCTCAGAAATCACCGACAGGTCACCGCTTTGGATAGCATCATGCAGCTCACGAATCGTCATCTTCGTAACTCCCTAGTTTTCCGCCTCACATGAGGCAAGATCAACATATCCCATGATCCTAGAGATGCAACTGGCTGATTATCTAATTTTTATGTGCCCAGAAGTCGATGACTCACGCTTCGCGCACGCACCTAACCCCCTAACAAGAAAGTTATTTTATGCAAAAACCCACCAGCAAAAACCACTGTCGACTCCCGACCGAGGAAAAGCCTAACAGGCGATGTTCTACCTGCACCGGAAGTGGGAGTCGCGGCACAACCAACAACCATCTATACTGACGTAAAATGTGCTAGCTCAGAGAATATGTCGATGAAGATTAATGACGAGTTCAAGTCAATCGAACACATCGTGCCGGATATACTGGTTGACGAGCTGCACATCACGAAGGAAGAGTTCGCCGCGGCACTCGGGCTCCGCTGTGAGTCAACCATCCACAAGCATCACCTGAAGTCCGCGGTTGCTCAGCAGCGACTGTACCAAGTCATTGAGATACTCAAGCACATTGAGCCTTGGGCAGGCAGCCTCGGAGCAGCTTGGTCTTGGTACCGTTCGTACCCCATCTCACCCCTAGGCGGTCTCACCGCCGAAGAGCTGCTAACACAAGGCCGCGCCAGCGAAGTTCATGCATACCTCGACCACATTGCCGAGGCCGGATATGCGTAAGCCTGCTCGATCTCGTCACACCCCCAATTTGGCAATACGACTCCGAAAGTGGCGTGAGACTTGTTTAACCGAACACTTTTCCAGCCAGAAATGCCTCAGCGGTCGAACGATATCCATCGCCCTCTGAAACCCAACTGAGAATATCTGACAGTCTGTAGCGAACGGAGCGCCCTCGACGAACAAACTGCGGGGCGGGACGCCCTAGTAGGATTCCGGTGCAGCGAGATTTCCGTGCAGTGGCTGGCGCTGCAGGAATCAGAAACGGAAACACCGATTTTTCAGGCAACTCGATCAGAGCTGGATCGTATCCAGATTTGAACAAGACTAATGCGTTTGACAGTGAAGCATCCATGGCGAACCTCCCTAAAACCAAGCCCTATCTTCGCCAAGGCCTCATTGAAGAGGGTTCGTCTAAATGCTTGGATTCCTCAATTTGCCATCCCGATAACGGAAAATGCCTCCCACGTTCATCCAGCTTGCTGACAGCCTTCCTCCACGAAATGAGTTCGTTTTGCAAACACCTCAACTGCATCCCGGGAATGGTCGGGTCTAAGGTGGGCGTAGTACTCGATGGTCGTCTGGATATCCGTGTGCCCCATCAGCCTGGAAACGGTCAGCAGGTCAATGCCAGCCATGACAAGTTGTGATGCGAAATTGTGACGCAGAGTGTACAACTGCAGGTCATCGGGTAGCCCGGCAAGCTTGCGAACAGTCGCCCAAGGCCTCTGCATTGCAGTGTCGCTCATGCGCTTGCCGTTGCGCCCCGAAGGGAAGACGTGGCCGGTCTTGGGCTTGCCTTGCAGCCGGTGCCATGCTCTGAGCACGTCCACAGCCGGTGTAGACAGGGGGAAGGTCGTCGGTTCAGGGCGGTAGTGGGCGGTTTTTTCGACCACCTTGCGAATCGTGCGGAAGTCCAGGTTGACATGCTCCCAGCGCAACCCGAACAGATCGCCCGGCCTGAGGCCCGTGTAGTACATGGTCAGAAGCCAGGGCATGACGTGATCCACGTAGGCGACGCCATCTAAGTCCGGCAGATACGGCTTTCCATGAGAACGGCTGCTACGGCGCTGAGCTCGCTTACGTTCTTGGTACGCTTCCAGGCCGCTAAACAGCGCCTTGACTTCGTCGTCTTCCAGGTAGCGGCGCTGTGATCCTTGCTCGGCCATCGCCTCCTCGGTCATGGCCGGCCGTTGCAGATTGATCCGTGCCAGGGGGTTGGCGGGTATCACCTTGCGGTCGGCCGCGTGCGCCAGCATCGTCTTGAGCGCTCCAAGGCTACGCTTGCTGGTGGTGTAGGCCTCGCCCTTTGCCTCACGCTCGCCCTGCCAGCGCTCGATGTCCGCCCGGCTGATCTCGTACATCGGCCTGTCAAGCCAGTCAGCGAAGGCGTTGTAGATTCGCCGCAGGGTGGCAGCGCCATCCTTCTTCCTGCGCTGGGTGACTGCATAGGGACCATTCAGATAGGCCCGGATAGTCTGCTGCTGCTGACGCTCTGCATCAGCCCTAGCACCCTCAATTTCGGCGCGAGGGTCCCCCCCTTGAGCGACGATGGCCAGCGCCTCGGTGGCACCCTTACGGGCCTGGGCGGCCGTCAAGGTGCCGTAGCGACCGAGCGTCAGGACACGCTGACGGCCTGTTCTGGTGCGGTAGTAGAGCCGGAAGGTCAGGCCACGTCTGCTGGGCCGGACGTGAAAGCCAGGTAGCTCGGTGTCGTAGACGTCCTCTGTAGGCGGCGTATTAACTAGCCCCTCCAACGCCTTGCTTGTCAGCTTCCGCTTGATCGTGCCTGCCATGCCCGCTCTCATTCAGGTAGCAAATAGGTAGCAAGCGGAGGATATAACGAGCTCAAACCAGCAACAAGCGGCACAGCGCAAACACACCATAATCCCCTGTTTTTTCTATCTATTTTATTTCTCTTTGTTGCTGGCCGTTTCTTTTGAAATACACAGATCATGCCTTCGGGAGGCAGAGGTCGTAGGTTAGAATCCTGCTACTCCGACCACAGAACATAGTAAAAACGGCCACTTAGCTCATCGGAGCGGTGGCCGTTTTACGTTGTGCGACGGGATCGATCCGACGGCTAGCCGCCATCACGACGGGGCTTTCTTCACGACGGAGCCTTCGCGCCGACCCGCAGCCCGTGCCGGCGAAGCTTGCGCACCACGCTGGGCTGGCTGATGCCCAGGCGCTCGGCGATGGCGTAGGTCGAGGTCCCCTCGCCGCATATCTCGGCCAGGATCGCGCGTTCGGTGCGCGCCAGGGCCGCCTTGAGCGACTCGCCATCGCGCAGCCCCTCGCCGTCGGGCGCGGGGTGCACCGCATCGTCGCCGGCCGTGACGGTCACTGCCCCGGGTTCACGGGCCGGAACGTCGCTGCGGATGACATCGTCCGCCGCCGACAGCCAGGCCCGCTCGAGCCAGTTCTCCAGTTCGCGCACGTTGCCGGGCCAGTCCCGGCCCATCAGCTGCTGCCAGAGGTCCCGCGCCATGATCTTGTCGCGGCCATAGCGGCCATTGAGGCGCCTCAGCTGGCGCTCGACCAGCCCCGGGATATCCTCGCGGCGTTCGCGCAGCGGCGGCAGGGTCACCGGGATGACATTGACGCGATAGTAGAGGTCCAGGCGAAACTCCCCGGCCTCTACGCGACGCGCCAGGTCCTGGTTGGTCGCCACCACCAGGCGGAAGTCGACGCGCCGTGGGCGCGTATCGCCCAGCCGCGTGACACTGCTGTCCTGGATGACCTTGAGCAGCTTGGCCTGCACCGCCAGGGGCAGCTCACCGATCTCGTCGAGAAACAGCGTGCCGCCCTCGGCCTGCTCGATCAGCCCCGCCTTGCCGCCCGGCGCGGCGCCGCTGAAGGCGCCGTGCCGGTAACCGAACATTTCGGACTCGAACAGGCTCTCGGGAATCGCCCCGCAATTGACCTCGATGAAGGAACCGGCATGACGAGCCCCCCAACGATGCAGCTGCCGGGCGAAGGCGGTCTTGCCGACGCCGGACTCGCCGAGCATCAGCACGGTGGCATCGGTCGGCGCCACCCGCTTGAGCAGCAGGGCCACCTCACGCATCACCTCGCTGCGCACCTCCAGGTCGCCCAGCTCGGCCTCGAAGCCGGGCTCGTCGGCGATGCCACTGCGCCGCAGATGATCGCTGAAGCGCCGCTGCAGCAAGGCGTACTCCTCCTGCAGCAGCTGCAGGTCGGTCAGGTCCATGGAGCGGCTGACCACGGCGGCCAGCCGGCCCTCGCGGAAGACCGGATGCGCCTGGGCGATGACTCGCCGCCCGGTCCCCGTCACCTGCATCAGCTGCGCCGGCTTGCCGGTGCGGATGACCTCGAGGCTGACCGAGGGCCTGAGCACGCCCTGGGCCTCGAGGGCCTGGACGGTGGTTCGGCACAGGTCCTCCCGGGACATGCCATAGACCGCCGCCGCCGCGGGACTGACATCCCGCACATGCCCGCCGGCGTCGACCACGAAGAAGTGATCGTGCGCCGTGTCGATGATGGTGCGCAGGATATCGCTGTCGATGTCGCCCATGCGGCCCCTCGATACACAAATGGATCATTGATGCAGAAGTGTATCATCACCCGGGCCATCATGATTCACTCCTGCATCAACGACTCGGCAATATACGCCATATCAACGCGTTATAACTTGGCACGTTTCCTGCTTCGGCATACCAGACACCCCCATCCGAGACGGAGCCTTTCGTGAGCGATTTCAACCAACCCTTGGGCGGCAACGAGATGCCGCGTTTCGGCGGCCCCGCCACCATGATGCGCCTGCCGACCCAGACCAGTGCCGCCGGCCTGGACGCCGCCTTCATCGGCGTGCCCATGGACATCGGCACCTCGAACCGCCCCGGCACTCGCCTCGGGCCGCGCCAGATCCGCGACGAGTCGCGCATGCTGCGCCCCTACAACATGGCGACCCGCGCCGCCCCCTTCGACAGCCTGCAGGTCGCGGATATCGGCGACGTGCCGATCAACACCTTCAACCTGCCCAAGAACCTCGACATCATCAGCGAGTTCTACGACAGGGTGCTGGCGGAGGACTGCGTGCCGCTGACCCTCGGCGGCGATCACACCCTGACCTGGCCGATCCTGCGCGCCATCGCCAAGAAGCACGGCCCGGTCGGGCTGATCCATATCGATGCCCACGCCGACGTCAACGAGCAGATGTTCGGCGAGGAGGTCGCCCACGGCTGTCCGTTCCGGCGCGCCCAGGAGGAAGGGCTGCTGGACAGCAACCGGGTGGTGCAGATCGGCCTGCGCGGCACCGGCTACGCCGCCGACGACTTCGACTGGTGTCGCGACCAGGGCTTCCGCGTGGTCACCGCCGAGCAGTGCTGGTACACCTCGCTGGCCCCGCTGATGGCCGAGGTGCGCGAGCAGATGGGCGACGCCCCGGTCTACATCTCCTTCGACATCGACGGCCTGGACCCCTCGGTGGCGCCCGGCACCGGCACCGTCGAGATGGGCGGTCTCACCGCCCAGCAGGGCCTGGAGATCGTCCGCGGCGCCTGGGGCCTCAACGTGGTCGGCGGCGACCTGGTCGAGGTCGCGCCGCCCTACGACACCAGCGGCAATACCGCCCTGATGGGCGCCACCCTGCTCTACGAGATGCTCTGCGTGCTGCCCGGCGTGCGGCGCCGCGACTGACGGGCCGACGCCGCAAGCGCCCGGTCACGGGCGCTCTTCACCGACCACGACTACAACACCAACAGTGAGACCCCCATGTCCTCCCATCTTCGATCCGCCGACAACATCAACACCGAGGGCGCGCCGCTCAGTACCCACGGCCTAATCAAGTTCCTCGTGCCGTCCATCCTGGGCGTGCTGCTGTTCCTGGTGCCCTTCTCCACCGGCGACACCATCAACATCGGCATGGGCCTGATGGCCGATGGCCTCAAGACCCTGCTCGGCGAGGCGCTGCCCGCCATCGCCACCCTGGTGCTCTGCCTGTCGGTCCTGCTGACCGGCATCGTCAAGCTGGCCAGGCCGACGTGGGCCCGCGCGGGCATGCTGCATGAGCTGTTCGACGTGGCTCCCCTGTGGGTGATCATGCGCGCCCTCGGCGCACTGTTCGCGCTGATGACCTATTTCCAGGTCGGCCCGGCCTTCATCACCGCCTCCTTCACCGGCGGCGTGATGCTCAATGACCTGGCGCCGGTGCTGCTGACCTTCTTCTTCTTCGCCGCCATCCTGCTGCCCTTCCTGGTCGACTTCGGCTTCATGGAGTTCATCGGCAGCCTGGTGCGCACGCCCTTTCGCATCATCTTCGGTCTGCCGGGGCGCAGCGCCATCGACGCCACGGCCTCCTGGATGGGTTCCGGTACCGTCGGCGTGCTGATCACCACCCAGCAGTACGAGCAGGGCTTCTACAACCGCCGCGAGGCCTCGGCGATCGCCACCAACTTCTCGATCGTCTCCATCGCCTTCGCGCTGCTGGTCACCAGCTTCATCGGCATCAACCACCTGTTCGTGCCCTTCTACCTCACCGTGGTGGTCGCCGGCCTCGTCGCCGCCGTCATCGTGCCGAGGCTGCCGCCGCTATCGCGCAAGCCGAACAGCTACTACGAACCGGTCGGCTGCCAGATCCAGGAAGAGAACACCGGCAACCAGAACCTGCTGCGCTACAGCCTGGGCGTCGCCGTGGCCCGCGCCGAGAAGGCCCCGGGGCCGGCCAAGCTGGCCAAGCTGGCGCTCTTCAACGTCGCCGACATCTTCTTCGGCCTGCTGCCGCTGGTGATCGCCATCGGCACCGTGGCCCTGGTGCTGGCCGAGTTCACGCCGCTGTTCACCTGGCTCTCCTACCCCATGGTGCCGGTGCTCGAGTGGATGCAGATCCCCGAGGCCGCAGCCGCGGCGCCGGCGACCCTGGTCGGCTTCGCCGACATGTTCCTGCCGGCGGTGCTGGCGAGCGACATCGAAAGCGAGCTGACGCGCTTCGTGATCGCCTGCCTGTCGCTGACCCAGCTGATCTACATGTCCGAGATCGGTGCCCTGCTGATGAAATCCAAGATCCCGCTCAAGCTCTGGGAGCTGGTGGCCATCTTCCTGCTGCGCACCGCGATCACCCTGCCGATCATCGTGCTCATGGCCCACTGGCTGGTGGGCTGAGGGAATCGCGATGACGCTTTATGGAGAGACGCCGATGACCTGCGCCGAGCTGCTGATCCGCCTGCTGCGCGACACCTACGCCACCGACACCGTGTTCGGCATTCCCGGGGTGCATACCGTGGAGCTCTACCGCGGCCTGGCGGGCGGCGAGGCGAGCGGCATCCGCCACGTCACGCCGCGCCACGAACAGGGCGCCGGCTTCATGGCCGACGGCTATGCCCGGGCCACCGGCAAGCCCGGGGTGTGCTTCATCATCACCGGGCCCGGCATGACCAACATCGCCACCGCCATGGGTCAGGCGCTGGCCGACTCGGTGCCGATGCTGGTGATCTCCAGCGTCAGCCGCCGCGACACCCTGGGGCGCGGCCAGGGCCGGCTGCATGAGCTGCCGAGCCAGCAGCAGCTGATCGCCGGGGTCGCTCGCTTCAGCCATACGTTGCTCGACCCTGACGCGCTGCCGGAGACCCTGGCCCGTGCCTTCGCGGTGTTCGAGGGGGCCCGCCCGGGACCGGTGCATATCGAGATCCCCATCGACCTGTTCGATGCCCCGGTACGCACGCCGCGGCACTGGCAGCGCGCAGCTCTGGCCAAGGCCGCCCCCGACCCGGCGGCGCTGGACCGGGCCGGCGAGTGGCTCGGCGGCGCCGAGCGTCCGCTGGTGCTGCTGGGCGGCGGCTGCGTCGCGGCCCCCGAGGCCGCCCGCAGCCTGGTCGAGGCACTGGACGCGCCCACCGTCACCACCATCAACGCCAAGGGCCTGCTCGGCCGCGACCACCCTCTGGACCTGGGCGCCAACGCCTCGCTGCCCGCGGTGCGGGCGCTGGCCCGGGAGGCCGACGTGGTGCTGGCCATCGGCACCGAGCTCGGCGAGACCGACTACGACGTGGTGTTCGACGACGGCTTCCACCTGGACGGCCGGCTGATACGGGTGGACGTCGACCCCCAGCAGCTGGCTCGCAATCAGGCCGCCGACCTGGCCCTGGTGGCCGACGCCTGCCAGGCCCTCGAGGCCCTGGCGGCGCGCTTCGGCGGGCAGCGTCTCAGCCGCGGCGGCGCCGAGCGCACCCGCGCGACCCTCGCCGCCCTGGACCTGGCACGGGATTCGGCCTTCGCCGCCTATGTGCCGCTGTTTTCGACCCTGCGTGAGGCCCTGCCCGAGGCGATCCTGGTCGGCGACTCCTGTGCCACCACCTATGCCGCCAATCACCTGGTCGCCCAGCCGGCCCCGCGGCGCTTCTTCAACGCCTCCACCGGCTACGGCACCCTCGGCTACGGCCTGCCGGCGGCCCTGGGCGCCAGCCTCGCCCGGCCCGACCTGCCGGTGGTCGCGATGGTCGGCGACGGCGGCATCATGTTCACCCTCAGCGAACTGGCCTGCGCGGTGGAAGAGCGGCTGCCGGTGGTGATCCTGCTCTGGCACAACCGGGGCTACGAGGAGATCCGCCGCTTCATGGACGACGCCGGCGTCACTCGCCTGGGTGTCGACCTGAAGGCGCCGGACTTCCTGACCGTGGCCCAGGGCTTCGGCTGCCTGGCCACCCGCATCGGCGCGCCCGGCGAGCTGGCGCATGCCCTGGCCACTCGCCCCACCGATGGCCCCCTGCTGATCGAGATCGACGCGGACGCCTGGCAGGCCAGTATGCGCTGAGGTCCTGCCGGCGGTTCGCTCCACAAAAACAATCAACAACACAAGGATATGACCATGGCTTTCCTCGACCGACTGCTCGGCCAGGACACCCTCGACGACCACCAGCACAAGAGCCTCGGCGCCTTCGGCACGGTCGCGCTGTGGCTCGGCGCCAACGTGGTGGTGACCACCATCCTCACGGGCATGCTGCTGGTGCCCGACCTGCCCTTCGCGACCGCCATGGGGAGCGTGCTGATCGGCTCGCTGATCGGCGCCATCCCGCTGCTGCTGGTCGGACTGATGGGGCAGCGCACCGGCCTGCCCTCGATGGCGATGACCCGGCGCGCCTACGGGCCGCTGGGCAGCCGGCTGATCTCGCTGGTCAACATGGGCGTGCTGATCGCCTGGAGCTGGATCCAGGCCCTGCTCGCCGGCATGAGCCTTGACTACGCCATCCAGGCGACCACCGGCTATTCCAACCTGCCGCTGATGACCATCCTCTGCGAGAGCGTGGTGGTGCTGGTCGTGCTGCGCGGCCACCTGGGCATCGAGCGGGTCGAGCGCTGGGCGGCGATGGCTATGGTCGGCCTGGCCGCGGTGGTGCTCTACCAGCTGAACCTCCACTACGATGTCTCGGCACTGCTGGACATGCCGGTCGAGGCGCGCAACGGCATCACCCTGGGCATCGCCTTCGACATCGTGATTGCCACCGCCTTCTCGTGGATCTCCTCCTCGGCGGACTACAACCGCAACTGCAAGAGCGGCGCCATCGCCGTCTGGGGCACCTACCTCGGGTATGTGCTGGCCGCGATGATTGCCATGGGCCTCGGCGCCGCCGTCTCCGGCCTCTCGGTGCTGAACGGCATGGAGCAGACCTACGACCCGACCCGGCTGCTGACCGGCTTCGGCTTCGGCCTGCCGGCGGCACTGGTCATCTTCTTCTCGGTGATGACCACCAACGTCATGGCCGTCTACAGTGCCACCCTCTCCTGCATGAACGTGTCGCCCGGCATGTCGTTCTGGAAGCCGGCCCTGGTGATCGGTATCGTCACCGTGTTCGGCGCCCTGATCCCCGGCATCCTCGACCAGTTCCAGAACTTCCTGCTGCTGATCGGCGCCCTGTTCATCCCGGCCTTCTCGGTGATGATCACCGACTACTACCTGGTCGGCCGCGACGGCTACGGCCCGGAACTGCTCAAGGCGCGCCATCAGCTGGGCCGCCCCACCGCGCCGGTGGCCATCGGTGCCTACCTGATCGGTGCCGGCCTCGCCGCCTACTGGTCGCTGGTCTCCCCCTTGGCCTTCGGCGCCTCGCTGCCGGTGTTCCTGATCACCGGCGGCCTCTATTGGCTCGGCGCCGTGCTGATGACCCGCCCGCGTGCGACCGCCTCGCAGGCCACAGGAGAGTAACGCCGATGAGACTGATGCTGGCCCAGACCGCTCCCCGGTGGGGCGACGTGCCCGCCAACCTGGTCGCCCTCGAGGCCCTCTGCCGGCAGGCGTCGGCGGCCGGTGCCGACCTGCTGGCCCTGCCCGAGCTCGCCCTGAGCGGCTACAACGTCTTCGCACGACTGGAGGAATTCGCCGAGCCGGAGGGCGGCCCGATCGTCCGGCGGCTCGCCGAGCTGGCCGCCCAACATGGGCTCTTCCTGCTCGTCGGCCTGGCCCAGCGCCAAGCCGACGGGCGGCTGACCAACGCCGCCGTGCTGATCGACGACCAGGGTGAGCGCCTCGCCACCTACCACAAGCGCCAGCTGTGGGACCGCGAACATGACCACTTCGCCGCGGGCGACGACGCCTGCGTGGTGGACACCCGCCTCGGTCGACTGGGGCTGATGATCTGCTACGACAACGAGTTCCCCGAGATGGCACGGGCCCTCGCCCGGGGCGGCGCCGAGGTCATCCTCTCGCCCACCGCCAACATGGTGCCCAACGCCGAGCGCCAGGTCCTGCAGATCCGCGCCCGCGCGCTGGACAACCAGTGCTTCGTCGCCTGCATCAACCGGGCCGGGGCCGAGGCCGAGCTCCACTACTGCGGCAACAGCCTGGTCGCCGGCCCGGATGGCGAGATCCTGGGCCAGCTGGGTGCCGGCGCGGGCAGCCTGGTGGTCGATCTCGACCGCGGTCGTATCGCCGAGAGCCGAGCCCATCAGGATTACCTGAAGGACCTGCGTCCCTTACCGGAGATCACGCCATGAGCCGCTTTTCCCTGCCGCGGGGCGAGGCCACGAGCTGGTATCGCACCACTCCCATGGCGGATCGGATCACGCTGATCGACGAGCCCGCGATCAAGCCGTTCTATCGCTGCAACATCTGGCATGTCCGCGGTCGCGATCGCGACCTGGTGGTGGACTTCGGCCTCGGTGCCGTGCCGCTGCGCCAGCAGGTCGCCCGGCTCGCCGAGCGGGACATCGTCGCCGTGGCGAGCCACACCCACTTCGACCATATCGGCGCCGCCCACGAGTTCGGCTGCTGCCACGTGCATGCCGCCGAGGCCGATATCCTGGCGGCGCCGGACCACCGTCGCACCCTGGCCGACAGCTTCCTGAACGACGCCATGTTCGATGCCCTGCCGCCGGCGCCCTACGCCCACTCGGGCTACCGCATTCCCGCGCCGGCGACGATCGCCCGGCTCGAGGACGGCGATACGCTCGATCTTGGCGACCGGCGCTTCGAGGTGATTCACACCCCCGGGCACTCCCCGGGCGGCATCGCGCTCTGGGAAGCCGCGACGGCCACCCTGATCTCGGGGGATGTCATCTACGACGGCGAGCTGATCGAGGACGCCTACCACAGCGACCTGGACGACTATGCCGCCAGCCTGCGGCGGCTCAGGAACCTGCCGGTGCGCACCGTTCACGGCGGCCACTTCCCGAGCTTCTCGGGGCGCCGCCTCGCCACCCTGATCGACGACTGGCTGCGCGCCCACGGGCGCTAGCCCCTTGCCCACCCTCTTCTGGAGCCTCGCGTGCAACGACTGACCAAGCAGTTCATCGACAACCACTGGGTCGAGAGCCCGGCCACGCGCCGCCTGACGGTGACCGATCCCTACCGCCAGGCGCCGATCGCCGAGCTCACCGCCGGCGATGCGGCCGACGTCGACGCCGCGGTGACCGCCGCCCGCCGCGCCCAGCCCGCCTGGCAGGAACTCGGCGGCGAGCGCCGAGCCGACTTCCTCGCGGCCTTCTCCGAGGCGCTGAGTGCGCGGCGCGAGGCGCTGATGCGCCTCTCGGCGAGCAACAACGGCAAGGCGCTGGCCGAGACCGCCATCGACCTGGACGATGCCATCGCCTGCTACCGCTACTACGCCGAGCAGGCCCGGGCCCTCGAGGCGCGCCAGGGGCGGCTCGTCGAGCACGGCATGGAGGGCGTCGAGGCCCTCACCTACGAGGATCCCGCCGGCGTGGTGGGCCTGATCACCCCCTGGAACTTCCCGCTGGTGACCAGCGCCTGGAAGATCGCCCCGGCGCTCGCCGCCGGCTGCACGGTCGTCTTCAAGCCCTCCGAGGTAACGCCGCTGCCTGAGCAGGCGGTGGCGGAGATCGCCCTCGAGATCGGCCTGCCCGCCGGCGTGCTCAACCTGGTGCATGGCGACGGCGAGGGCATCGGTGCGCCGCTCACTGCCCACCCCGGCGTCGACAAGCTCTCCTTCACCGGCAGCAACGCGGTGGGCGAGAAGGTCATGCGCGCCGCCGCCGAGGGCGCCCGAGGGGTGTCGCTGGAACTGGGCGGCAAGTCGCCGATCCTGGTGCTCGACGACGCCGACGTCGAGGCGGCCGCCGACTGGGTGATGGCCGGCATCTACTTCAACTCCGGGCAGATCTGCTCGGCCACCTCGCGGCTGATCGTCCATGCGTCGCTGGCCGAGGCGCTCTACGCGGCGCTCGCCACGCGCATCGATGCCATCCGCCTGGGCGATCCGCTGGACGAGGGCACCGACATGGGCCCCATGACCAGCGCCCGCCAGCGCCAGGCCGTGGAGCGCTACCTGGCCATCGCCGCCGAGGAGGGCCTCACCGCCGTGCGCGACGGCCGCCATCGGGAGCTACCGCGCCAGGGCGAGTTCGTCGCCCCGACGCTGTACCGCGACGTGCCCACCGACAGCCGCCTGTGGCGCGAGGAGATCTTCGGCCCGGTGCTCTGCGCCCGTAGCGTCGAGAGCGAGGCCGAGGCCATCGCGCTGGCCAACGACTCCGCCTTCGGCCTCGCCGCCACCGTCATCTCGGGCGACGTCGAGCGTGCCAAGCGGGTGGGGCGCGCCCTGCGCGCCGGCAGCATCTGGTTCAACAGCGAGCAGCTGGTGATGCCGGAGGCCAGCTGGGGCGGCTTCGGGAGCAGCGGCATCGGCCGCGAGCTGGGCCCCTGGGGGCTCTCGGCCTACCTCGATGTCAAGCACCTGATCGGCCCCGCCGCGACCTGAACCAACCCGGGGAAAAACGGCCGGCCCGCGGCGCCACTCCGCACCGGAGGGAACGTCCGTCAACCCTGCTAATCTGTGGATGACTCGCGCCCCGACAGGAGTCATGCCGATGTTTGATCCGCAGAGTTTTCGCCTGGACGATCAGGTCGCCCTGGTGACCGGCGCCGGCACGGGAATCGGCCGCGCCATCGCCGGGACCTTCGCCCAGGCCGGCGCCGCGGTGCTGGTCACCGACCTGCACGCCGAGGCCGCCGAGCGGGTGGCCCGGGAGATCACCGACGGCGGTGGGGGGGGGCAGGAGCTGGATTGAGCGCGGGCCACCCAGGGTGCATGAGCTCACGGCTGGGGGCGGCACCGATGGCGGATGGTTGATGGCACAGACACCGCCCGGAACGGCGCGATGGCCGTGGGCACAGCGAGGCACGTCATGACACGCACCTGGACCACGGCACGCTCCAACACATTCTCCAAGACAGTCTCCGCAGTCATATCCACGTTTCTGCTGCTCGCCGGCGCGCAGCCGGCAGCGGCCGACGCCGCCCCCGGCTGGATGCAGGGCTTCCCGCCGCCAGAGGAGCGCACCATCCGCTTCACCGACGAGGATTACTTCGCCGGTGACAAGCTCCGCTGGACGGTCTGCCACTTCCGCGAGCTGATGCCCACCGCCGGGGTACGCAACGGGACCGACGCCGCCCGCCCTTTGTCCTACGCCCTCGACCCGGCGATCGAGGAGGTGAGCTTCCAGCCCACCGACGGCGACGCCCCGATGACCTGGGGCGAGGCCTTCGCGGTCAATCGCACCGACGGCCTGCTGGTGCTGCATCGCGGCCGGGTCGTGTACGAGCGCTACGCCGGCTGCCTGGACGAGACCACCCTGCACGGCGTGATGTCGGTGACCAAGTCGATCACCGGGCTGATCGGCGAGATCCTGGTCGCCGAGGGCACGCTGGACGAGCGCGCCCGGGTCGGCGACCTGGTGCCGGAGCTCGCCGACAGCGCCTTCGGCGATGCCACCCTGCGCCAGGTGCTCGACATGACCACCGCGCTGGACTACTCCGAGGACTACGCCGACCCGGAGGCCGACGTCTGGACTTACGCCCGCGCCGGCAGCCCGCTGCCGCCGCCCCCCGACTACACGGGCCCGCGCAGCTACTTCGCCTTCCTCGAGACGGTCGAGAAGGCCGGCGAGCACGGCGAGGCCTTCGGCTACCGCACCATCAACTCCGATGCGCTGGGCTGGATCATCGCCCGCGCCACCGGCCAGAGCGTCGCCGACTGGCTGGCCGAGCGCGTCTGGACGCGCCTGGGCACCGAGCGCGAGGCCTTCTACACAGTGGACTCGATCGGCACCCCCTTCGCCGGCGGCGGCTTCAACGCCACCCTGCGCGATCTCGGTCGCCTGGGCCAGCTGGTCCTCGACGAGGGACGCCTGGACGGCGAGCAGCTGCTGCCCGCCGCCGCCCTCGCGCGCCTTCGCGAGGGCGGCGACAAGGCGGCTTTCGCCAAGGCCGGCTACACCGCCCTCGATGGCTGGAGCTATCGCGGCATGTGGTGGGTCAGCCACGACGACCACGGCGCCTTCGCCGCCCGCGGCGTGCACGGCCAGACGATCTGGATCGATCCCATCGCGGAGATGGTCATCGTGCGCCTGGCCTCCCACCCGGTGGCGGCCAATGCGGCCACCGACCCGACCTCGCAGCCGGCCTACCGAGCGCTGGCCGACTACCTGATGGCGCGGCCCTCGGCGCCCGACTGAAGGGTCAGCCTACCGAACGGCCCGACCGAGTGCGGGTCACGCCTAGCGGCCCGCACTCATCTCGAACAGCCCCTCCGACTCCGCCTCGAGCCTCCTGAGCGACTCGTCCAGCAGGGCGAGGTAGGACCGGGTCAGGCCCGAGATCCCCCTCTGCCGCGGCAGGATCACGCTGTAGCGATACTGCACCCGGGGCTCGAAGCGCCTGACGACGAGGCCCAGCCGTCGGTAGTGCCAGGCCGTGATGGGGTCCACCAACGACACCCCCGACCCTGCCAGCACGAAGGCGCAGGCGGCATAGTGCAGCTGCGTATCGATCAGCAACTGGCGCTTGACGCCGACCCGCTCGAACACCCCGTCGATGGTGTGGCGAAGGCTCTGCTCCGACCCCAGCGAGACGAACACCTCGCCCTCGAGATCCTCCGGCACGATGACCTCCCGGTCGGCCAGGTGATGTCCCGACGGCAGGACGCACACCAGCCGGCTGTCGGCCAGGGGGCGCTCCTCCACGGCGGGATCATCGAGCGGAATGCCGGAGATCACGCCCAGGTCGAACTGCTGCGTGGCCACCAGATCGACCACCTGCTGGGTACTGCGCACCTGCAGGGTGATCGACACCCCCGGATGCTCCTGGCTGAACCGATCCGTCAGATCGGGCAGGAACTCGACCGAGGCCGCCGGCATGGAAGCGATCCTCAACGAGCCGAGGTGGAACTCCCGAAGCTCTTCCGCGGCGCGCGACAGATGCTCGAGGGAGACGAAGGCGCGCTCCACCTCCTCGAAGAAGAACCGGGCCTCGGGCGTCGGATGGAGACGACGCCGGCGCCGCTCGAACATCGCCACCCCTACCGTCGCCTCAAAATCGGCGAGCAGGCGACTCACGGCCGGTTGAGAGACGCAGAGAATCTCCGCGGCGCCGCTGGTGGTTCCGCTGATCATCACCGCGCGAAACGCCTCGATCTGGCGATAGGTCAATTTCGGCATGTCGGCCCATAGATAACAACATGGTGTTATCAAATCATACATATAAACGATTTGATGTTATATACCGACCTGCCCAAGATTGCCCGGTATGCCGTACGGCCCCGGCAGACAACCACAACAAGCGAGAACGGCCCTATGGAACGACTCTTTCGCTACACCCTTACCCTGCTGATCGGCACCGTCGCGATCTGCCAGTTCATCCAGGTCATTACCCGTTACCTCTTCGAGACACCGATCATGGGGCTCGAGGAGGCCGCCATCATTCCCACGATCTGGCTCTACATCCTCGGCAGCGTCAACGCGTCTCGGGAAGACACCCAGATCCGCGCCAATGTCCTGGACATCTTCCTCAAGACCGATCGCGCTCGCGCGCTGCTGCAGGCCATCGCCGACATCGTCAGCATCGTGGTCTCGGTCTGGCTCACCCTCTGGGCCTGGGACTACTTCGCCTACGCGCTGCGCGTCGACAAGGAGACCCCCACCCTCTACCTGCCGACGATCATCTACGAATCGGCCCTGTTCATCGGCCTGGTGCTGATGATCGCCTTCACCGTCTGGCACCTGCTGCGCAACCTCGGCTTCCTGTTCGGCGTTCGCCAGCGCCCGGACCACGCCTCCGCAGATCCCGACTATCCGGAGACCTCCGAGGTACACGAGTTCCGGGTACTCACCGATTCGCAGAAGGACACCTCCCATGATTGAGATCGCCCTGCTGGCCTTTGCCGTCCTGATTGTGCTGCTGACCATCGGCGTTCCCCTGCCCTTCTGTTTCGGCGCCGCCCTGATGGTGATGACCCTGATCGGCGAAGCCACCATGCGCGGCATGATGGTCTGGGGCTTCAGTCAGCTGACCAACCCGATCCTGCTGGCCATCCCGCTGTTCGTCTTCGCCGGCACCCTGATGAGCGTGAGCGGCATCGCCGGCAGCCTGCTGAAGTTCGTCAATGTCTTCGTCGGGCGGATCCGCGGCGGCCTGGGCGCCGTGGCGGCGGTGAGCTGCGCCATCATCGGCGCGATCTCCGGCAGCGGCCTGACCGGCATCGCCGCCATCGGCCCGCTGCTGATCCCGGAGATGGAGCGCAAGGGGTATCCGCGCGCCTACTCCACCGCCCTGATCGCCAACTCGTCGATCCTCGGCCTGCTGATTCCCCCCAGCGTCACCATGATCGTCTATGGCTGGGTCACGGACACCTCGATCCTGGCGAGCTTCCTGGCCACCCTGGGGCCGGGCCTGCTGATCATGTTCAACTTCTGCCTCGTCAACATGGTGATGTCGCGCAAGTTCGACCTGGTCCTCGACGAGCCGCTGCCCTTCGACCAGATGATGCGCGATGCCGGGCGGCGCACGGGCCATGCCCTACCGGCCCTGCTGATGCCGGTGATCATCCTCGGCGGCATCTACGGCGGCATCATGACACCGACCGAGGCCGCGGCCGTGGCGGTCATCTACGCGCTGCCGGTGGGCTTTCTGATCTACCGCGGCCTGACCTGGCGGACCCTGCTGGAGTCCGGCAAGGAGTCGGCCACCGCCATCGGCGCCATCCTGATCATGATCCTGTTCAGCCTGATGCTCAGCCAGATCTACGTCATGGAGAGCATCCCCCAGGCGCTGGTCGACATGATCTTCCAGATCACCGACAACAAGCTGGTCCTGTTGCTGCTGATCAACCTGCTGCTGTTCTTCATCGGCATGATCGTCAACGACATCACCGCCATCATCCTCACGGCGCCGCTGCTGCTTCCGCTGATGGAGGCGCTGGGCGTCAGCCCCGTGCAGTTCGCCGCCATCATGGGCGTCAACACCGCCATGGGCGGGGTGACGCCTCCCTACGCCAGCATCCTCTACCTGGGGTCCCGCATCGGCAAGGTGCGCTTCACCGAGGTAGTGAAGCCCGCCATGACGCTGATCCTGTTCGGCTACATCCCGGTGGTGGTGCTGGTCTCTGCCTGGCCCGACCTGTCCGAGTTCCTGCCCGGCCTGTTCGGCTATTGATCGTCCATCCGCTCTCATCAGGAGACAACAATGAAAACCCTCAAGATGAAAACTCTTGTTAGCGCCGTCGCCCTCGCGGCCGGCCTGTCCACGGTCGCCGAGGCCGCCACCCTGAAGCTCTCCCACGTGCGCCCCCAGGACACCGCCATCGACGACGCCGCCGCGGCCTTCGCCGAGGACGTCGCGGCGGCCACCGACGACGAGCTGAACGTGCGCCTCTTCCCGGCCAACGCTCTGGGCGACTACACGGTGGTGCAGGAGCGCGTCAGCCTGGGCGCCGTCGACATGGCGGTACAGCCGCCGGCCTCCGGCGCCGACAAGCGCTTCCAGCTGGCCTACCTGCCCTACCTCGTGCAGAGCTGGGACGAGGCTCAGCAGGTGTTCCAGGACGGCGCGCCGCTGCGTGAAGAGGTCGAGAAGATCTACGCGGAACAGAACATCCAGGTGCTGGGCGCCTGGCCGGTCTACTTCGGCGGCGTGGCCTTGAACAGTGAGGTGGATAACGCCGCCGACCCGAGCGCCGACAAGGGCGCCAAGCTGCGCGTGCCGCCCATGAAGTCCTTCCAGCTGATGGCCGACAACATCGGCTACATCGGCTCGCCGCTGCCCTTCTCCGACGCCTTCACCGCCGTCCAGACCGGCGTGGTGGATGGCGTGATGGGCTCGGGCGCCGAGGGCTACTATGCCTCGTTCCGCGACGTCACCGAGTACTACCTGCCGCTCAACACCCACTTCGAGATGTGGTACCTGCTGATCAACCAGGACATCTACAACGAGCTGGACGAGGCGCAGCAGGTAGCGCTCCAGGACGCCGCAGAGCGCTTCGAGGCGGCGCGCTGGGAAGGGGCCGAGGCCGACCAGGCACGCAATGAGCAGCTGCTGGCCGACGCCGGCGCCACCATCGTGCCGGTCTCCGACGAGCAGATCGCCGGCCACGCCAAGCTGGTTCGCGAGAACGTCTGGCCGGTCATCCTCGATGACATCGGCGCCGAATGGGCGAACGCCGTGCTCGACAAGGCCATTCGCTGAACACCCCGGCCCGGCCACCGGCCGGGCCTCCTTCCCCCTCTCGACCATCATTCAGGTAACGACGATGACGCCAAGGCCACCAAACGGCTCGCGTAGCGCCGACGCATGCGTGATCGGCGGCGGGCTCGTCGGCATCGCCATCGCGCTAGGCCTCCAGCGCCATGGTCTGGATGTCGCCGTGCTCGACGAGGGCGACATCGCCCTGCGCGCCTCTCGCGGCAACTTCGGGCTGGTATGGGTCCAGGGCAAGGGCGATACCCAACCCGCCTATGCCAGCATCACCCGTCGCTCGGCTCGACTGTGGCCGGACCTCGCCCGGCGCCTGCGGGAGCAGACCGGCATCGATGTCCAGCTCCAGCAGCGCGGCGGGCTCTATCTGTGCCTCACCGAGGACGAGCTCGAGGCCCGGCGGCAAATGCTGGCCAAGATGCGCGACGCCGCGGGCGGCGACTATCCCCATGAGACGCTGGATCTCGCCCAGGTGCGCGACTACTTCCCCGACATCGGCGACGAGGTCGCCGGTGCCACCTGGTGCCCCGAGGACGGCCACCTCAATCCGCTGTTGCTGCTGCGCGCGCTGACCCAGCGCTTCCGCGACCAGGGCGGCGTGATCGACAACGGCGGGCGAGTCCAGGGCATCGAGCGCCAGGGCGAGGCCTTCCGGGTCACCACCCCGTCCGGCGACTGGTCCTGCGCCAAGGTCGTGCTGGCCGCGGGGCTCGGCAATCGCGAGCTCGCCCCGATGGTCGGCCTGTCGGCGCCGGTCTTCCCCAATCGCGGTCAGGTGCTGATCGCAGAACGCGTGCGGCCCTTCCTGCACTACCCCACCGGCCACGTCCGCCAGACCGGCGAGGGCACCGTGCAGATCGGCGACTCCAAGGAGGATGTCGGCTTCGACAGCGGCACCAGCACCGACGTCATGGCGCACATCGCCCACCGCGCCGTGCGCCTCTTCCCCCTGCTGCGCGACGTCAGGATGGTCAGGGCCTGGGGCGCCCTGCGCGTCATGACCCCCGACGGCTACCCGGTCTACCAGGCCTCCCGGGAGTGTCCCGGCGCCTATCTCGTCACCTGCCACAGCGGCGTGACCCTCGGCGCCCTGCATGAAGGCCCGCTGGCGGACTGGATCGCCGGCGATGACACCGACCTGCCCCTGGAGGAGTTCCATGCCCAACGCTTCGCCCTTTGAGCGCCTGCCCTGCCGGCCGCAGGCCACGGTGACGGTGTTCGTGGAGGACACCCCCATCGAGATGGGGCAGCACGACAGCGCCGCCGCCGCGGTCCTGGCCGCCGGCCTGCTGCCCTCCCGCACCACCCCGGCAAGCGAGGCACCGCGGGCGCCCTACTGCCTGATGGGAGTGTGCTTCGAGTGCCTGATCGAGATCGACGGCGCGCCCAACCAGCAGGGCTGCATGATCCCCGTCTACGACGGCATGCGGATTCGCCGGCAGTGCGGCGCGCGCGACATGCACGGGGAGGACTCCCATGGCGCCGCCTGACTACGACCTGATCATCATCGGGGCCGGCCCGGCCGGCATGGCCGCCGCCGTGGAGGCCGCCCGGCAGGGACTGCGCTGCGCCCTGCTCGACGAGCAGGAGGAGGCCGGCGGCCAGATCTACCGGGCGATTGGCCGGTCGCCCCTGGCCAACGAGGCCATCCTCGGCGAGGACTACTATCATGGCCGCGCCCTGTTCGAGGCCTTCGAGCAGGCCGGCGTGGACTTCAGGCCCGGCACCACCGTCTGGGGGGTCGAGGACGACCTGAGCCTCGACGTCTCCCACCGGGGCGTCAGCCAGCGGCTGCGCACCCGGCGCCTGCTGGTGGCCACCGGCGCCCAGGAGCGTCCGGTGCCTTTCCCGGGCTGGACCCTGCCGGGCGTGATGACCGGCGGCGCCGCCCAGATCCTGCTCAAGAGCAGCGCCATGGCCCCGCCCGGCCCCATCGTGCTGGCCGGCAGCGGTCCCCTGCTGCTGCTGATCGCCGCCCAGCTCTCGCGCGCCGGCGTGACCGTCGAGGCGCTGCTCGACACCACGCCGCGCCGCAACTGGCGCCGGGCGGCGCGCCATCTGGCCGGCGCGCTGCGCAACCCGCGGCTGCTGGCCAAGGGCCTGGGGCTGCTTCGGGAGATTCGTCGCGCCGGCATTCCCCACCTCAAGGGGATCGAGCGCCTGGAGGCCCAGGGCCGCGATGGCGAGCGCCTGACCCAGGTGCGCTACCGGCAGGCGGGGCAGTGGCACGAGACACCCTGCCAGACCCTGCTGGTGCATCAGGGCGTGGTGCCCAACGTCCAGCTGACCCGGGCACTCGAGCTGGCGCACGACTGGGACGAGGCCCAGCAGTGCTGGCGGCCCCGCCTCGATGCCTGGGGCGAGACGTCCCGCTCGGGAATCTTCGTGGCCGGCGACTCCGGCGGCATCGCCGGCGCCATGGCCGCCGAGGAGTCCGGACGCCTGTCTGCCCTGGCCATCGCCGAGCAGCTCGAGCGCCTCGACGCCTCGGCGCGTGATCGTCTCGCTTCACCGCTGCGCCGGCGCCTGGCGCCCCAGCTGGCCATCCGCCCCTTCCTGGACGTGCTCTACCAGCCGGCTCGGCGTTTCCTGGTGCCCGAGGACGACACCATCGTCTGCCGCTGCGAGGAGGTCACGGCGGGGGAGCTGCGGCGCATCGCCGATGCCGGCTGTCGCGGCCCCAACCAGGCCAAGGCCTTCTGCCGGGCCGGCATGGGGCCCTGCCAGGGCCGGCTGTGCGGCCTGACGGTCTCCCAGGTGATCGCCGACCAGTGCGGCGAGCCGGTCGACGCCGTCGGCTATTACCACATCCGCCCCCCGATCAAGCCGCTCAGCCTGGGCGAGCTGGCCAGCCTGAACGGACCCGATACCCCAATGAGGAACTGAGATGACCCTGCAACGCTTCGAGACCGGCGTGCGCATGAGCCGCGCCGTCGTCCATCACGACACCGTCTACCTCTGCGGCCAGGTGGCCGAGGACCGTCATGCCGACATCACAGCCCAGACCGAGACCATGCTGGCCAAGGTCGACGCCCTGCTGGAGAGCGTCGGCAGCGACCGGGAGCACCTGCTGTCCGCCACCCTCTACCTCAAGGACATGGCGCTGTTCGACGAGATGAACCGTGCCTGGGACGCCTGGGTGCCCGAGGGCAAGGCCCCGGCCCGCGCCTGCGTGGAGGCTCGCATGGCAAGCCCGGAGCTGCTGGTCGAGATCTCCGTGGTAGCCGCCCTGGCCAGCTGACCCGGCCAGGCACACCAACTCCTGCCAAGGGCCCCGCGAGCGATCGCGGGGCCCTTGGCGTTACCCGCCGGCGAAGGGCCCAGACGCAGGCCGCCGGGTGCTGCGTGAGGCCGGTGTCATCGGTCAAGAAAGCACGCCGCCCTGGCGAGATCGCTCCCGCCCCCTCACCCGGCCCTGCTCGCCCAGAGCCGCTGCCCGAGGCTCACCACGCCCAGCAGCAGCGCGCCGACCAGCAGGCCGAAGAGCATGTTGAGCAGCGACGGGCCCAGGCCATGGACCACGGCATCGAGCCCGGGAATATCGAGACGGGCCTCGGCCACGCCCTGCACCAGGTGGTGGACCGCGGGGATGCCATGGGTGAGGATGCCGCCGCCGACCAGGAACATCGCCACGGTGCCGACCACCGAGAGCCCCTTCATCAGGTAGGGCGCCCCGGCCAGCAGGCCTCGCCCGACCGATGATGACAGCCCTTCTCGGCGGCTCAGGTAGAGCCCCAGGTCGTCGATCTTGACGATCCCCGCCACCAGCCCGTAGACGCCGACGGTGATCAAGAGACCGATGCCGACCAGCACCGCGACCTGCATGCCCAGGGCCTCACCGGCGACCGTCCCCAGGGTGATCACGATGATCTCGGCGGAGAGGATGAAGTCGGTGCGCACCGCGCCCTTGATCCTCCGCGCCTCGAAGGCGCGCATGTCGACCGTCTCGTCGGCCACGGCGGCGAGACGCTGGCGGTGCTCCTCCTGCGCTTCTTGGGCATGCAGGAACTTGTGCGCCAGCTTCTCGACGCCCTCGAAGCAGAGGTAGGCGCCACCGAGCATCAGCAGCAGGGTGACCGCCCAGGGCAGCAGGGCGCTGATCGCGAGCGCCGCCGGAATGAGGATCAGCTTGTTGATGAGCGAGCCCCGGGCCACCGCCCAGACCACCGGCAGCTCCCGGTCGGCCTGGACACCGGTGACCTGCTGGGCGTTGAGCGCCAGGTCGTCGCCCAGCACGCCGGCGGTCTTCTTGGCCGCCACCTTGGTCATCATCGAGACGTCATCGAGAAGCGTGGCGATATCGTCGATCAGGGTCAGTAGGCTGCTGCCGGCCACGCGGTGGCTCCTTTGGTTGACGGGATTGGAAAGGCGCGGAAGCACGCGAGCGCGCTAACGGAGAAGAAGGGCCGACGATAAACGCCGGCCCCGGAAGAGTGCCCTGGAAATCGCTCCAATCAGCGGACCCGATCAGGTCACGGTGATCACGCTGCAGCCGGCGGTATGACTGACCTTGTGGGAGACGCTGCCGAAGACCATGCCGCGCATGTCGCTGACGCCGCGGCTGCCCATGATGATGGCATCGACGTCGAGGGACTCGGCCGCCTCGTTGATGCACTCGGCCGGACGCCCCTGGCGCACCACTTCCTCGACCTCAATGCCCTCGAGGTCGACCGCGCTCCGGGCCTGGTCGATGACCTTGCGCGCCTCGTCCTTCATGCCGGCGGCCAGCTTCTCGCGATCCTCCTCGGAGAACGGCTCGGCGGTGCCGCCGGTGAACAGGCCAATGTTGTCGGGCGGAAACTCGGCCACGGTCATCAGATGCAGGGTCGCCCCCGCACCGCGGGCCAGCTGGGCCGCCACGGTGAGCGCCTTCTCGGCATGGGAGGAACCATCGAGCGGGACAAGGATTGAGGTATACATGGCGGGTCTCGGTCCTGTGCGGGTGGGAGGTGGGCCGCGACCGGCCCTTTACTCTCAAGACTAGACGCTACCCACATTTCGGCAAATACCGATATATAAGGCGCGCTCGGCTGGCCGGCCAAACCCGTTGCGAGGAAGGCCTGTTCGTCAGGGGATGGCGAAGGCCTCGGCGCGAAGCGACTCGATGACGAAGGCCTCCATGGCCTGGGCCGCCGGGGAGAGGCTGCGCTGGGCGGGGCGCAGCAGGCCCAGCTCGCGCTCCACCATCGGGTCCACCAGCGGGATGAAGCGCAGCCGCTCGTACTCCTGGGGAAAGGCCAGCCGCGGCAGGGTGGTGATGCCGATCCCCGCCACCAGCATGGCGGTCAGCGAGATCATGTTGGAGATGTCGAAGGCGCTCTCAGCCAGCAGCGGCTCGGCCTCGGTGCCCTCCAGGAGCCGCGAGGTACCGTTGCGGATCAGCACCTGGCCCTGCAGCGCCTCCCAGCCCAGCTCGGCACGCGCGGCCAGGGGATGATCGTCCCGGCACACCACGCCGACATCGTCGTGCATCAGCGGCGTGAAGGAGAGCTCGTCCTCCTCCCGCCACAGGCTGGTGAGCCCCAGCTCGACCTCCCCGCCGGCCACCAAGCGCCTGACGAAGTCCGCGCTGCCGTCCTGCAGGCTCACCTTGAGGTCGGGATAGCGCAGGATGAAGTCGCTGAGCAGCCGCGGCATCAGCCGGCTGGCCACCGACGGCACCGCGGCCATGTCCACGTGCCCCGCCTGTTTCTGCACCTGCGCCCAGAGTTCGCGGCTCAGCCGGTCGTGCTGGGTGATCAGCTCGCGGAAGCGCGGGACACAGTAGCGGCCGAAGGGCGTGAGGGCCGCCTTGCCGCCCTTCTCGAACAGTGGCTCGCCCAGCCGCTGCTCCAGTTCGCGCACCGCCATGGAGACCGCCGGCTGGGTGCGGTGCAGCTGACGCGCCGCGGCGTGGAAGCCCCCCTCGTCGACGATGGCCAGCACGCAGCGCAGCGGTTGAATCTTGAGCTCCGGCAGCATGGCCACCTCCCCTCCTCATGGTAAGAAAACCTGATCATCGGATCTTTTTTATTGATTATGCTTATCTTGGACGCTCACCTAGGATGACGGCAACGTCACCAAGGAGGTTTCCATGTCACACGTTCACTCCCTCTACATCGATGGCAGCTGGGTCGAAGGCCAGGACAGCATCGCCAACGTCAATCCGTCCGACACCAGCGACGTGATCGGCCACTACGCCCAGGCCGGCGTCGACCAGGTCGGCGTGGCCATCGCCGCGGCGCGGCGCGGCGTTAACGAGTGGCGTCATAGCGGCCTCGAGCAGCGTTACGGTGTGCTGATGGCCATCGGCGACGAGCTGATCGCCCGCAAGGACGAGCTCGGCCGGCTGCTGGCCCGCGAAGAGGGCAAGGCCCTGGCCGAGGGCGTGGGCGAAGTCTATCGCTCCGGGCAGTTCTTCCACTACTACGCCGCCGAGGTGCTGCGCCAGATCGACGAGCGGGTCGACTCCGTGCGCCCGGGCGTCGAGGTCGACACGCGCCGCGAGCCGGTCGGCGTGGTGGGCATCATCAGCCCCTGGAACTTCCCCATGGCCACCGCGGTGTGGAAGATCGCCCCGGCGCTGGCCTTCGGCAACGCCGTGATCTTCAAGCCGGCCAACCTGGTGCCGGCCAGCGCCTGGGCGCTGACCGAGATCATCAGCCGCCAGGCGCTGCCTGCCGGCACCTTCAACCTGCTGATGGGCCCAGGCGCCAGCGTCGGCGATGCGCTCATCTCGAGCCCCGACATCCACGCCCTGAGCTTCACCGGCTCGCTGGACGTGGGCCGCCGCGTGGCCGCCGCCACCGCCGGCAACCTGGTCAAGTGCCAGCTGGAGATGGGCTCCAAGAACGCCCTGATCGTCGCCGACGACGCCGACCTGGACCTGGCCGTGGAGGCCGCCTTCGCCGGCGCCTACTCCGGCACCGGCCAGAAGTGCACCGCCTCCTCGCGCCTGATCGTCACCGAGGCCGTGCACGACGCCTTCGTCGAGAAGCTGATCAAGAAGCTCGAGACCATCCGCGTCGGCCACGCCCTGGAAGAGGGCGTGCACATCGGCCCCGCCGTGGATGGCCGCCAGCTGGAGTCCAACCTGGCCTGGATCGAGCGCGCCCGCGCCGACGGCGCCACCCTGGCCTTCGGCGGCGAGCGCCTCACCCGCGACACCGACGGCTTCTACATGGCCCCGACGCTGTTCGTCGACACCACCAACGCCATGGCCATCAACCGCGAGGAGGTCTTCGGGCCGATCGCCTGCGTGATCAAGGTGCGCGACTACGAGGAGGCCGTGGCCACCCTCAACGACACCAACTTCGGCCTCACCGCCGGCATCATCACCGACTCCCTGAAGCTCGCCAGCGACTTCAAGGCCCGCGCCGAGACCGGCTGCGTGATGGTCAACCTGGCCACCGCCGGCACCGACTATCACGTGCCCTTCGGCGGCCGCAAGGACTCCAGCTTCGGCCCTCGTGAGCAGGGCCGCTACGCCCGAGAGTTCTACACCGTGGTCAAGACCTGCTACGTGAAGGCCGGCTGAGCCGAGGCCCGAGGAGAGCGTCATGTCAAAAGAGCTGCTGATCGTCGACGGCCTGCAGTACTCCAACTGGTCGCGGGAGATCTTCGAACAGATGCGCGAGGGCGGCGTCGATGCCGTCCACGCCACCCTCGTCTATCACGAGAACATCCGCGAGACCCTGACCCGCCTGGGCGAGTGGAATCGCCGCTTCGAGGCCCATGGCGACCTGATCATGCCGGTGAAGGAGGCGGGCGACATCGAGCGCGCCCGCCAGGCCGGCAAGGTGGGGATCTTCCTGGGCGCCCAGAACTGCTCGCCCATCGAGGACGACATCGACATGGTCGCGGTGATGCGCGACCTGGGGCTGCTGATCATGCAGCTGACCTACAATAACCAGAGCCTGCTGGCCTGCGGCTGCTACGAGGCCGAGGACAGCGGCATCACCCGCTTCGGTCGCCAGGTGATCCGCGAGATGAACCGCGTGGGCATGGTCATCGACATGTCGCACAGCGCCGAGCGCTCGACCCTGGAGGCCGTGGAGCTCTCCGAGCGGCCGGTGATCATCTCGCACGCCAACCCGGCCTCCTTCCATCCGGCCAGGCGCAACAAATCGGACAGGGTGCTCGAGGCGATTGCCGAGTCCGGCGGCCTGCTGGGCTTCTCCGCCTACCCCTTCCACCTGAAGAACGGGCCCGACTGCAGCCTCGAAGACTACTGCGACATGATCGCCCGCACCGCCGACCTGATGGGCATCGAGCATGTCGGCATCGGCACCGACCTGTGCCAGGCGCAGCCGACCTCGGTGCTGGAGTGGATGCGTAACGGTCGCTGGTCCAAGGAGATGGACTACGGCGAGGGCAGCCAGGCTAACGCCGGCTGGCCGCGGCCGCTCGCCTGGCTGCGCGACAGCCGCGACTTCCCCAACCTGGTCGCGGGACTCCGCCAGCGCGGCTTCGACGAGGCATCCATCGCGCGGATCATGGGCCAGAACTGGGTCGAGCTGCTGGAGCGGGCCGCCACGCCGGCCCGCACCGAGGAGGCCGCCGCCTGACATCGACGCACGCTTCGGGACAATAACAAGGGCCCCTCAGGGGCCCACTGCAAAGGCCACCGACATGACACAACACAACGCCACTCACTCCGCTACGCCGACGCGGCGCGAGCACCGCCTGGGCGATCCCGTCGTCCTGGTGCTCAGCGTCGGCTTCATCCTTCTGTTCATCGCCCTGTCGCTCTACGACATCGACGGGGTGGCCGAGGTCATCGGCGCCGGCTTCGCCTGGACCGCCGCCACCCTCGGTTCCTACTTCCAGCTACTGCTGCTGCTGACCTTCTTCATCGGCATCGGCGTGGCCTTAACCCCCGCCGCCAACGCGCGGGTCGGCAACCTCGCCACGCCGGAGATCAGCACCTTCAAGTGGCTGTCGATCATCATGTGCACCCTGCTGGCCGGTGGCGGCGTCTTCTTCGCCGCCGGTGAGCCGGTCTATCACTTCGTGGTCACCCCGCCGGCCTTCGACAGCGAGGCCGGCACGGTCGACGCCGTGGCCGGGGCCCTCGCGCAGTCGTTCATGCACTGGGGCTTCCTGGCCTGGGCGGTACTCGGCTCGCTGACCGCGGTGGTGCTGGCCCACGCCCACTACGACAAGGGCCAGCCGCTGCAGCCGCGCACCCTGCTCACGCCGATCCTCGGCGAGCGGATCATCCAGGGGCCCGTCGGCGGCGTGATCGACGCCCTGTGCGTGATCGCCGTGGTCGCCGGCACCGTGGGGCCCATCGGCTTTTTGGCCACCCAGGTCAGCTTCGGCCTGCATGAGCTGTTCGGGATCTCCGAGGGCTATGGCACCCAGCTCGCCATCCTCGTCGCCCTGGCCGTGGTCTACGTCACCTCGGCGGTGACCGGCATCCACCGGGGCATCCAGATACTGAGCCGCTTCAACGTCTTCCTGGCGCTGGCCATCGCCGCGGTGATCTTCGTCTTCGGCCCGACGCTGTTTCTGACCAACGCCTTCACCCAGGGCTTCGGCACCTACCTGACCTCGTTCTTCTCGATGGCCACCATGACCGCCGAGACCGCGCCCGCCTGGTGGATGCAGTGGTGGACGGTGTTCTTCTTCGCCTGGTTCATCGGCTACGGGCCGCTGATGGCGATCTTCGTGGCGCGCATCTCGCGGGGGCGCTCGATACGCCAGATGATCCTGGCCGTGGCCGTGCTGGCGCCGGTCGCCACCACCATCTGGTTCACGCTGCTCGGCGGCTCGGGGATCCACTACCAGCTGACCGGGGTGATCGACCTCACCGAGGCGCTCAACAACTTCCAGTTCGACGTGGCCACCCTCACCGTGGCGCAGGCGCTGCCCGGCGGCACCCTGATGGCCGTGGCGATCCTGGTACTGACCACCATCTTCGTCGCCACCACCGGCGACTCCATGAGCTACGCCATCGCCGTGGTGGGCTCCGGCCACGATCGTCCCAGCTCGCTGATTCGCGCCTTCTGGGGCATCGCCATGGCCATCATGGCCGGCATCCTGCTCTACATGGGCGCCGGCCAGATCAGCGTGCTGCAGCAGTTCATCGTCATCACCGCCATTCCGGTGTCGCTGGTACTGCTGCCCTCGCTGTGGACCGGCCCCCAGGCCGCCTACGCCATGGCCCGCGAGCAGGGGCTGCTCGCCCGCCGCTCCTCGGAGACCCACGATGCTTGAGTACCGCTACCCGATCGCCGGCACGGTGCCGCTGCGCGGCGCCGGCGAGGTCATGGACCTCGAGCGGCTGGGCAGCCTGCCGGCCAGCCGCCTGAGCTTCGTGCGCAGCCTGGTCCGCCAGATGGCGCGCCAGCGCTGGCAGATCAGCACCGCGCGCTTCGACCTGGACGAGCAGGGGCACGGCGTCGCCATCTATCGCCTGCAGACGCCCCAGGGCCGCTATCACGGGGTGATCTTCTCCCAGCAGCTGGCCGACGATCAGCGCTCCGACCGGGTGATCGCCCAGGCCTGGGACGTGACCTTCGGGGTGGTCGAGGGCGACGTCGACGACGCCCTGCTCGAGCAGATGGCCGCCAACGTGCCGCTGCAGGAGGCCGGCCGCCAGCACCCGCGGCTGCTGGTGCTCTCCCGGGCCAACCGCAGCCTGCGCAACTTCGCCCACTTCGTGGAGGCGCTCTCCAGCGGCGAGCAGCCCGATCCCGCCTGGCTGACCCGGGTCGGCTACCTCTACCGGACCACGGCGGTCTACGGCAACGGCAAGTTCGGCATCGCCGACTTCGTGCGCCTGCAGGACAACCCCGACTTCCACCGCCCCTTCTCGGCCCAGATGCTGGCGGTCTACCTGCTGCGCCACTTCTCCATCGAGCAGGTGGAGCACATCGCCCGCTGCCAGGCGCCCGAGCGTGCGGTGCCCCTGACCACCGAGCTGCGCCGCTACCTGGGCATCGGCAACTCCACCGGGCTTGGCATGGCGCCCTTCCTGATCAACCACCCCCAGCTGATCCAGCAGTGGGTGACCTGCCGGGAGACCGCCCTGGCCCTGGTGCTCGGCCAGGTGCCCGACGAGGAGCGGCGCCAGCGGCTGATCGCACTGACCCATCGCGCCATGCGCCACCTCGACCAGACGGTCACCGAGGACGCCGAGCAGGGTGAGCGCAATGCCGCCGTGGTCGCGGCGCTGCCCGAGGTGATCGCCTGGCTCGAGGAGGTGCCGCTGGAGGAGACCCTGTGGCCCCAGCTGGTGGCCTGGAGCGCGCGCACCCTGCCGCTGGAGGCCCAGGAGCTGGTCAACACCCTGCTGATCGAGCTCTATCCCGAGCAGGTCGACCCGCTGGAAGACCAGATGGGCACCGAGGAGCGCCTCGAGCTGACCCCGGACATGCCGCTGGTGCGCTTGAAGCAGCTGATCGAGACCCACTACGACTGGGCGCTGGCCGAGGACTTCGAGGCGCCCGAGGCGCGCTACTGGTTCTGGTACCGCTCCGCCGAGAAGGAGGAGCCGCGGCTCGGCGTGCGCGGCGTCGAGCCGGGGGCCGAGAAGGAGCTGTCGCTGGCCATCGCGCCGCGGGTCCACCACACCCACGGCGTGCTCTCCGAGTTCCTCGAGGCCAACCCCCGCGCCCTGGTGGTGGAGTTTTTGATCGCCCACCCGCGCCACAAGGACATCGTGCGGCGCATCCAGACCATGGCCGAGACGCCCTACGGCGAGATCCGCGCCAACCTCTGGCACCGCGACATGAAGCCCATGCACCTGCTGCGCACCAAGCTGTCGTTCTTCGGCGCCGGGCGCTTCGATCCCAAGTCCGACCGCTGGGTGCGCATCACCCTCTTCCAGGGCGCGCCCCTGGTCGAGGAGCTCAACGCCGAGCCCCGGGACCAGGCCGAGGTCGACGACTGGAGCTTCCCGCTGGAGCCCGAGGGGATCATGCACGCACAACGACAAGAGGTAGGAGAGACATCATGAAGGCGTCCTACAACGAGCTGCAGGGCCTGTGCCGCAAGGCGTTCATCGGCATGGGCTTCGAGGAAGGCGACGCGGCCGACGCCGCCGACATGGTCGCCTGGATGCAGTGCTTCGGCCTGGGGGGCCTCGCCGCCCTCAACCGCGGCCTGGACTTCCTGCTCACGGACGACCCCGACGAGCTGCCCAGCGTGCTCTACCAGGACGGCGACCTGGCGGTGGTCGACGGCCACGGCCAGAGCGTGCTGCGAAGCTCCACCCTGGCGCTCGAACTCGGCTTCGCCAAGGCTCGCGCGCGCGGCCTCTCGGTGATCAAGATCCGCCACTGCCACAACCGCCAGCTGATCATGGGCTACCTGGCGCGACTCGCCGGGCGCGGCATGAACGTCACCGCCTTCTGGCGCAACGCCGAGCATCCGCCGACCGAGCAGGTCGTCGGCTTCCAGGCCAACAGCTCGGTCCCCGAGATCCGCGTCTATGCGGTGAAGGAAGTCCCGGAGGAGAACGAGCCCAACGACGGCATCACCCTGGTGATGGCCAACCACGTCGACCTGCTGCCGGCGATGCGCTCGGACTACCGCTACGACCTGCTCGCCCGCCACAACGAATCCGACCTGCTGGCCTGCCGCCACCGGTCCCTGGCCGAGGGCATCGAGGTCGACGAGGCCGTCTGGGAGCGCCTCAAGCACCTCGCCACCCGCATGCTGGTGGAGGCCACCGAGACCTCCCGGGAAGGGGCCGGCGCCGGCACCAACGACAACGACTGACCCTGAGACTGAGACGAGACCCACGACATGATTCACCCCGTAAGCACCGACCTCTTCGCCTCCAAGGCGCCCCTGGAATGGGCCGTCGTCGGTAACGGCATCCTGTTCACCGCCCAGATCCCCATCGGCGCCGACGGCCAGGTGGTGGCGGGCGGCATCGAGGCCCAGACCCGCCAGACCCTGGACAACCTCGTCCACACCCTGGAGCAGGCCGGCGCCGGCGTGGAGGCCCTGACCCAGGTGCTGATCTACGTCACCGCCCGCGAGGACCTGGCCACGGTCAACCAGGTCTATGCCGAGTACGTGCGCGAGCCCTACCCCAACCGCGCCGCCATCATCGTCTCCGGCTTCGCCCGGGAAGAGATGCGGGTCGAGATGGTGGCCTACGCGGCCGTGGACGCCGCCGCGTCCTGAGGCGGCTTCGTCGAACTGCATGCGGGGGAGGCTCGATGAGCCTCCCCCGCATGCTTTCATGTCAACGTGCCATCTACCAAGGTCCCCGAAGGCCGCATCGCCCCCCTCGCATACCCTCCACGGGCCCGCCACTGCGCATCGATCACAGCTAATTCTGCGTCAGAAGCTTCGTCACCCAAACCCATAACCATCTAATATTTCAGGGTTTTAACACATCAACCCTGGATGGCTTCGCTCGGCAGCGTCGGGTTTCTACTTGACGGGGAGAAAGGCCTCGACTAATCATTATATTTATTCGAATAAATCAACCGAGGCGCTCGCCCGTGTCGATCCCCAGAACAACCAAGCGCCAGAAACTTGCCGACCTGATCTGCGAAGACATCAAGCACTGGATCGTGATGGACAACCTGGCACCGGGTGACCGACTGCCCAACGAGAAGGCGCTGATGGAACGGTATGAGTGCGCTAAAGGCACGATCCGTGAGGCGCTGCGAGTCCTGGAGGTCGAGGGACTTGTCAAACTCAAGACCGGGCCCGGCGGAGGGGCCATCATTCAGGAAGTCACCATCGAGCCAGCCTCGAATGCCTTACGCAACTTCCTGCATTTCCAGAACATAGACGGCAGTCAAGTCTACCAGTTACGGAGAATGGTCGAGGTCGAGATAGCCGACTCCGTGATCGACGAGCTTGATGACACCGCGATGAACCGCCTTCGCGAGAATATCGAGCAGTGTCAGCACCCACACAATGATGAACTCAGCCAGCGTCAGCACCGCATCCTGGAACTCGAGTTTCATAATGTCCTTGCCGAATACTGTCGGAATCCTTTGCTGAGATTCATCAGTCAGTTCCTGAATGACCTCCTACGCGACCTCGTGGTGATCAAGAAAGCCTACAAGCCAGATCGTCATGTATTCGACGAGGCGAATATTCGTTATCACATCGCCCTGCTGGATGCTTTCGAGCACAAGGACCGAAGGCGTGTTCGTGAACTGATGCATGAACACATGTGCGATGCCGAACACCACATGTCAGCCCTGGAAGGGGAAATGGCCAAGCAGTTTCTCGTTTCCCCCGACTCACTCAAGGAGAGCGAACCCCACTAACGCCACCGCAAGAAACCAATAACAACAAAATACGACCAAAACGCCAGCCACAAAAAACCATAGCGCCGAATGGCACTGGGTAAAAACCAGAATGAGGAACAATAATGTCTGTGCGTATCAAACCGACCTCTATCGCGGCAACAACGCTTGTTTCCTGCAGCCTTCTTACTGCGCCATTGATGGCTCAGGAGCAATCCCCTATCGACTTCTATGGTGTCAAGTCACTCTCCGGCGCCTTCGCGAGTTATGGCAAGTACGCCGAGATGGGCTCCGAACTGGCCATCGAGGAGATGAGTGACAGCCTCGGACGCCAGATCACCTACACGACGCTGGATACCGAAGGCAATGCGGGACGGGCTATCCGCAAGGTTCAGGAAGCCATCAATCAGGATGGCGCAAGGCTATTCAACGGGGCGACGCTGTCGTCGACAGCGCTTGCAGTCGGCAAGGAGGTCAACAATGTCGGCGGTGTCTTCATGACCCCTGCCGGAGCCGACGAGCTGACTGGCAGTGAATGCAATGCCTCCACTTTCCGCTGGTCGGTCCCCACCTATGGGGCGATCCGGGAGACACTAGAGCCGCTGATCGACAAGATGCCCGACGCCAAGCGTTGGTACACCATCACTCCCGAGTATGTCTTCGGGGAAGCCCTGCTCCAGAATGCCAAGGATGTCTTCGAGGAGCATGGTCTCGAGCACGTCGGCAATAGCTATCACTCTCTCCAGGAGCAGGAGTTTTCCGGCTATCTGACCAATGCCATGTCCTCCTCACCCGATGTGCTGGTCTTGCTCAACTTTGGCTCACAGTCTTCCAACGCACTTCGCCAGGCTCGCAACTTCGGCCTGAACGAGCAGATGGACATCGTCATGGTCTGGTCGGCCGGCCTGGAACAGTTCCAGGAGCTGGGCGCGGATAACGTCGACGGCATCTATTTCGGGGCGCAGTACTGGCATGAAGTGGATACGCCTCTCAATCGAGAGCTCGTCGAGTCCGTCAAGGCGAAATTCGATATCACCCCCAACTACCCGCTGGCCGCCGACTACATCATGACGAGAGTGATGCTGGAGGCCGTGGATGCCTCCGGTGCCACCGAGGGTCCGGCACTCCTGGAGGCGCTGGAAGGCTTGACCTACCAGGGTCCAACGGGTGAAGAGACCATCCGGGCAGCCGATCACCAGGTGATCAAGGACTACTACCTCCTGCAGGGCAAGGCCGAAAGCGAGATGAACGACCCGGATGATTACGCCGACGTGATCAGTTCAGGACGCTCGTTCGCCAGCAGCGACGATTCCGCCTGCCAACTCTGACCCGGGTGCCGGGGCGTTCAATGCCCCGGCCCACCAGGAGACGTGACCATGCTCAATGTCTATCTGTTCCAGGTCCTCAATGGCCTGGGCCTGGGGATGATCTATTTCCTCATTTCGGTGGGGCTGACCCTCATCTTCGGGCTTCTCAACTTCGTTAACTTCGCGCACGGTGCCTTCTTCTTGCTGGGCTCTTACCTGTGCTACACCCTGGTCACCCTGACCGGCAACTTCTGGCTCGCCCTGATCGCCGGGCCGCTACTGGTGGCCATGCTGGCCTGGGCATTGGAACGCAGCCTCATCCAGCGCATCTACCACTTGCCGCACACCTTTCAGATCCTGGTCACTCTCGGCATTGCCCTGATCATCCAGGAACTGTCGATCATGATCTGGGGGCCAGTCGGCAAGAGCATTCCCACGCCGGAACTGCTCCAAGGGGTAGTGCGCTTCGGAGACTTCGCCTACCCCATCTATCGCCTCTTCCTGATCGCCTTTAGCGCCACCGTCGCCGTCCTGCTCTGGTTGCTGCTGGAACGCACCCGGTTTGGTGCTCTGGTAAGAGCCGGCAGCGAATCCACCGAGATGGTGTCCCTGCTGGGATCCAACATATTTCGGCTGTTCTCCATCACCTTCGCCCTGGGCGTGGGTCTGGCGGGCTTGGCCGGCGTACTGTCGGCCCCGCTGCGGGGGGCACACCCCTTCATCGGCCCGGAAGTGCTCGGCCTGGCCTTCGTCGTGGTCGTGATCGGGGGCATGGGCTCCTTTTCCGGCGCCCTTGTCGCCGGCCTGCTGGTAGGGGTGGTGCAGAGCCTGATGACCACCATCTGGCCCCAAGGCGCCAGCCTGATGATCTATGCCGCGATGGCGGTGGTCATCCTGCTGCGCCCCTACGGACTCTTCGGGAGAGCCTGACATGAACACCAAGACAGCCGTGACACCCCCCACCTCCTCGAATACCGGCCTGCTCGCCCGGCTCGGCAAGAACCGTCGTGCCTCGGGCACGACTCTGGCCATGTTCGCCGTGTTGATCGCCCTGCCCATCGCGCTGCCCTCCGCCACGCTGGCCACGGAGATCCTGATCTTCGCCATGGCCGCCCTGGCCTGTAACCTGCTGCTCGGCTATACCGGCCTGCTCTCGTTCGGTCAGGCGATCTTCTTCGGTGCCGGTGCGTATGCCAGTGCCCTGTCCATGATTCACTGGAACTTCGGATTGGTCGGTGCGCTGATCGTTGCTCTGGTCGTCGGCAGCGTCCTCGCCATGCTGGTGGGCATGCTGTGCATTCGCCGCAAGGGCATCTACTTCGTGATGCTGACCCTCGCCCTGACGCAGATGGCGTACTTCCTTGCCTACACGCTCAGCGACTGGACCGGCGGCGACAACGGCCTGCTGGGCGTCCCTCGCCCACCGCTGGCCCTTGGCGAGATGACGCTGATGAGCTTCGCCTCGCCCCTGGCTTTCTATGGCCTGGTGTCCGTGATCTTCGCCGCCATCTATATCATCGCTCGCAGGATCACGGACTCCCCTTTCGGCAGCACCCTGCTGGCGATCCGCGAGAACGAATCGCGTGCTTCCGCCCTGGGGTACGACACTCGCTTGTTCAAGATCATGGTGTTCGTCCTGTCAGGTGCCATCACCGCAGTCGCCGGAGCACTCTACGGAATGCTGCTCAACTTCGTTCCGCTATCGAACATCGAGCTCCTGATGTCCGAGCAGATCCTGATCATGACCATCATCGGCGGCACAGGTTCGTTGTTCGGCTCACTGCTGGGCGCCGGAAGTATCGTGCTGCTCGGCGACATCCTGTCCTCCATCTGGCCGCGCTGGATGCTGCTCCTCGGCGTGGCGCTGATCGGCGTGGTGATCTTCATGCGCGGCGGCCTCTGGGGAGGGCTGCACTCCCTGCTGAATCGGGAGTCTCGCAACTCCTCCAAACCGCACGACGAGGAGGCTTGAAATGGAAACCACTAAGCCCCTGCTCGAGACCCAGCAGCTTGAACTCGCCTACGGCGCCTTCAAGGCGGTAAACGGGGTCAACCTGTGCATCAAGCCCGGGACCATCCATACCGTCATCGGTCCAAACGGCGCCGGCAAGACCAGCCTCTTTCATTGCCTGACGGGAGAGCGACGCCCGACCAGTGGTCGCATCCTGCTCCAGGGCGAGGACATCACCCGCCAACCGGCCCATGGCAGGGTCGCCCTGGGCATGGCCCGTTCCTTTCAGATCACCAGCCTGTTCCAGGAACTCAGTGTTCTGGAAAACCTGCGCCTGGCGGCACAAGGGGTGGATGGCTGGCGCGCCCTCAATTTCTGGCAACGCTTGAATGCCCGCCAGCAGCACATCCAGACGGCCAACGAGATACTGGAACGACTGGGGCTATCCGATCGCGCCGCTATCCCGGCGGGTGAGCTGTCTCATGGCCAGCAGCGCATTCTGGAAGTCGGCATGGCCATCTGCGCGCGCCCTAGGCTGCTGCTGCTGGATGAGCCCACGTCAGGCATGGGCATCGATGACATTCCTGCCATGACCCGTCTGATCGGCGAACTAGGCAAGGATCACAGCATCCTGCTGATCGAACACAACATGAGCATTGTCATGTCGATCAGCGACATCATCACGGTCATGAACCGCGGTCAGGTACTGGTCGAAGGTGCGCCGGAAACGGTGCGTCAGGACCAGCGCGTGAGAGAAGCCTATCTAGGGGAGGCCGCCTGATGCTCGAACTCGACAATATCCACAGCTACTACGGCAAGAGTCACGTGCTCGAGGGTGTGTCCTTGCACGTCGATGCCGGCGAACTGGTCACGCTGCTGGGGCGTAACGGCGCAGGGAAGACCACCACGCTGAAAAGCATCATGGGCCTGGTGGACACCCGACGGGGGCATATCACCTTCGAGGGCCACGACGTCACGGGACAACAGCCTTTCCACATTGCTCGTCGGGGGGTGGCACTGGTGCCCGAACACCGAGGCATCTTCAGCATCCTGACCGTCGAGGAAAACCTGAAGATATCGGTGCGCAGGGGTAGTCGCTGGCAGTTGGAGGACATCTACCAGTGGTTCCCCCGACTCAAGGAGCGGCGGCGTAACTCGGGCAATGCCCTGTCCGGTGGGGAACAGCAGATGCTGGCAATCGCCAGGGCACTGCTGAACGATCCCCGGATACTCCTGCTGGATGAACCGACCGAGGGTCTGGCTCCGGTCATCATCGACGAGATCGTCAAGATCCTGGCAGCCATTCGCAAGGAAGGCCTCCCCGTGCTGCTCGTGGAGCAGAATCTTCGGGTCTGCGAGGCCGTGGCAGATCGCCACTACATTCTCGAGCAAGGACAGGTTGTCTACCACGGCAGTGCCGATGACTTTCAGGCCGACCCCTCGATCCGAGACCGCTACCTGGCCCTCAGCGCCTGACGGACAAACAACAATAAGGAATACCCCATGACTCAAGTCAACGACATGGCCACTCCCTCCATCACCGGCCTGCACACCGACCGGCAACGTCTCTGGACGGCACTGATGGACCTTGCACAGCTTGGCGCCACGCCCAAGGGAGGAGTCAACCGCCAGGCCATGACCGAACTGGACCGCCAGGCCCGCGACGTATTCATCGACTGGTGTCGCGCCGAAGGGTGCACGATCCGCATCGATGCTATCGGCAACATCTTCGCCCGCCGTCCGGGCCAGAACCCAGAGAGACCTGCCGTCATGACCGGCAGTCATATCGATACCCAGCCAACCGGAGGGAAATATGATGGTTGCTTCGGTGTCCTGGCAGGTCTCGAAGTGATCCGCACCCTCAACCAGCACGACATCCAGACCAGGGCCCCGATCGAGGTAGTGGTCTGGACCAACGAGGAAGGCTGTCGCTTCCCGCCATGCATGATGGGATCCGGCGTATTTGCCGGTCAGCTGAAGCTGGAGGAGATGCTCGGCAAGACCGATGGCGAGGGGGTGACGGCGGGAGACGCGCTGGAGGCCATTGGCTACCGGGGCGACGACGTCGTGGGAACCGATGACATCGGTGCCTATTTCGAGGCCCATATCGAGCAGGGCCCGATTCTGGAAGATACCGGCACTACCATCGGTGTCGTGATCGGGGCCTTGGGCCAGAAGTGGTTCGACCTGACCCTGACAGGCGTGGAAGCGCACGCCGGCCCCACCCCCATGCCACTGCGCAAGGATGCCATGATGGGGGCGGCAGAAGTGACCCAGGCGATCAATCGCATCGCCAATGCCCGACAGCCCCATGGCCGCGGCACGGTAGGGTCCATGAAGCTGCATCCGGGCTCACGCAACGTCATCCCCGGCGAGGTCGCCATGTCCATCGACCTGCGTCACCTAGACCCGGAAGCATTGGATGAGATGGTCGCCGAGCTCGGCTCGGCCGTCGAGGAAATCAGCACCCGCCATGGACTGGTCGCCGAACTGACACCCACCGCCGATTTCGCACCGGAATCGTTCGATCCACACTGTGTGCGTGCGGTACGCAACGCCGCGCAGCAGTTGAACTGCGCTCACATGGATATCGTCAGCGGTGCTGGCCATGACGCCATCTTCCTCGGCCGTGTAGCGCCCGCGGCAATGATCTTCGTGCCGTGCGAGAACGGGATCAGTCACAACGAGATCGAGAACGCCACACCGGAGGACCTGCATAGCGGCTGCAACGTGCTGCTGCATGCCATGCTGGAATTCGCCCAGGTCATCGACGCCGAGCAGGAGTGAGCAGACCATGACAGCCTCCTTCTCGTCGAGCGAACTGGCCTCCCTCACCGCTAGCGAAGCGTTGGCACTCTTCCGTCGCCAGGCGCTTTCGCCAATCACCTTGGTCGAGGACTGCCTGTCCCGCATTCAGCGTGACAATCCCAGAGTGAACGCCTTTTCTCATGTAGCAACGGAGCAAGCACTCGAGGCCGCAAGAGCCTCGGAGGCTCGCTGGCTGGCCGGGGCCCCCTGCGGCCCCCTGGACGGGATCCCCACCACCATCAAGGATCTGACCCTGACCCGTGGCATGCCGACCCGGATGGGCTCAATGACCAGCCCGGCAGAGGCGGCATGCGAGGTCGATGCTCCGATCAGCCAGCATCTCCGCGACGCCGGCGCGGTCTTGATCGGCAAGACCACCTCACCGGAGTTCGGCTGGAAGGGAGTGACCGACAATCCGCTGCATGGCATCACGCGCAATCCCTGGGATGCGCGCCTCACCCCCGGCGGATCCTCGGGAGGCGCGGCAGCGGCAGCGGCCCTGAACTTAGGGCTGTTGCACCAGGGCAGCGATGCCGGCGGCTCGATCCGTATTCCCTGTAGTTTCACCGGCACCTTCGGTATCAAGCCCACTTTCGGGTGGGTGCCCCAGTGGCCCGCCAGTGCCATGAGCACCCTCTCCCACCTGGGCCCCATCACGCGCTCCGCCGAGGACAGCGCCCTGATGCTCAATGTCCTGGCTCAAGCGGATGCCCGAGATGGCTATCTCGGCAATCCGCGACGGTTCGACTGGCTGACCCCTCCACCACCGAACCTGAAAGGGTGGAGAATCGCCTTCAGTCGGGATCTAGGCTATGTACAGGTCGCGCCGGATATCACCGCAAACGTCGAGAGGGGTGTGGGGCTGCTGAGGGAGCTTGGGGCCACTGTCGACGAGGTGGATCCAGGCTTCGACAATCCACTGGGCACGTTCAACACCCTGTGGTTCGCCGGTGCCTCACAGATGCTGGAACGCCTGGATGAGGAACAGCAGGCCAGGCTCGACCCTGGCTTTCTGGACATTGCCCATCGTGGAATGGACATCTCGATGCGCGATTACCTGACGGCCTGCCGGGAGCGTGAACGCCTCACGGCGCACATGGCGCAGTTCCACCAGCGTTACGACCTGTTGATCACCCCCACCATGCCGATCAGTCCGTTCGAGGCCGGTCACAATGTCCCGCCAGGGGGGGCTTTTCAGGACTGGATGGACTGGACGCCATTCAGCTACCCGTTCAATCTCACCCAACAGCCGGCCGCCTCTCTACCCTGCGGCCTGGATCATCAGGGGCTCCCGGTGGGGATTCATCTGGTCGGGCCAAAGTACCAAGACCTCAAGGTGATGCAGGCCGCCAGGCTGCTGGAAGCGCACCTGCCGAGGCTGCAGCCCCCCGCCAACTGAAGATCGCCACCGCCGCGAGGCCCGAACCGCCGCCCAGTCCCGGCAGGCCGGCAAGCGAGTGTATGCGGCGAGACTCAGACTTCCACCCGCAGCCCGAGCTCCTCGAGATAGCTCTCCAGCACCAGGTTGGGCGGGGCCCCCTTGCGGGTGATGGCGCTGTAGCGGGTGACGTAGCGACAGGTGTCTGGCCTCAGCGCGCGCATCCTGCCGTCGCGCACCCAGCGCTCGGCAAAGTGCGTCGGCAGATAGCCGACATAGCGGCCGGAGAGGATCAGGAAGGCGATGCCCTCGCGATCCGTGGCCGAGGCGGTGGCCGTGAGCGATTCGTGCTGGGCCTTGATCTCAGGACTCTGGGCATAGGCCGGCGTCACGGCATCGCTGCTCGCCAGTTGCGCCTCCGTCACGGTCTCGGCGTCGAACAGCGGATGTCCCTGCGCGCAGTAGAGCTGCGACGTCTCCTCGTAGAGCGAGAGGTAGTGCAGCCCGGGCAGGGTCTTGATCGCCGGTACCACGCCGGTGTGCAGGCGACCATCCAGCACGCCGAGCTCGATGTCATGGGGCGGGATCATGCGGATATTGATGCGCACGTCCGGACCGCGCACCTTCAGCGCGCTGAGCGCGTCGGTGATGTGCATCTCCGGCATGGTCACCAGGTTGTCGGTGATGCCGATGTTCAGCTCGCCCTTGAGCCAGGCGTGGAGGCTATTGACGCGGGTGCGAAACCCCTCCGTCGCCGCCAGCAGCTGCAGCGTGGCCTCATAGACCTCGGCACCCTCGTCGGTCAGCGCGAAACCGCTGCGGCCCCGCTGGCACAGCCGCAGGGCCAGGCGCGTCTCCAGGTCGTTCATCGCCATGCTGATGGCGGCGCGGCTGATGTTGAGTTCCACCTCGGCGGCGGAGAAGCCGCCGCACTCCACGACCTTGCGATAGATCCGCAGCAGCCGCAGGTCCGCATCGCTGAGCTGTCCCGTCAGGGCCTCCTTGCGACGTGCCATGGTCTCTTCCTCTCGCGGTGATGTGTCTCCCGCAGCCTATTCCGGGAAGGACCATAAGTTAACTCCACGCTTACATGAAATTAAATAAGCCTAGATTTAACTTAGCCCGGCGCCGGGCCAAGCTGATCCTACACAGCCGCCAACAAGACGATGACAACAGAGGGTGCTGCCATGTCAGATCGTTCTCCCCAGCAGACCGCGGGCCTGACCGCCGAGCAGCTGGATGCCTACTGGATGCCCTACTCCGGCAACCGCCAGTTCAAGCGCGACCCGCGGATCATCGTCGGCGCCGAGGGCAGCTACTACACCGCAGCCGATGGGCGCCGGATCTACGACGGCCTCTCCGGCCTGTGGACCTGCGGCGCCGGCCACTGCCGCCCGGAGATAGCCGAGGCGGTGTCCCAGCAGCTGCGCCAGCTGGACTACGCGCCGGCCTTCCAGTACGGCCACCCCAAGGCCTTCGAACTGGCCCACCGCATTCGCGAGCTGACCCCCAAGGGCCTCGATTACGTGTTCTTCACCGGCTCCGGTTCCGAGAGCGCCGATACCTCGCTGAAGATCGCCCGTGCCTACTGGCGCAAGAAGGGCAAGCCCACCAAGACCAAGCTGATCGGCCGCACCAAGGGCTATCACGGCGTCAACTTCGGCGGCATCAGCCTGGGCGGCATCGGCGCCAACCGCATGATGTTCGGCCAGGGCATCGATGCCGACCACCTGCCCCATACCCTGCTCAAGGAGAACGCCTTCACCCGCGGCATGCCAGAGCGCGGCGCCGAGCGGGCCGACGAGCTGCTCGAGCTGATCGCCCTGCACGATGCCTCCAACATCGCCGCGGTGATCGTCGAGCCCATGGCCGGCTCCGCCGGGGTGATTCCGCCGCCGGTGGGCTATCTCAAGCGGCTGCGCGAGATCTGCGATGCCAACGACATCCTGCTGATCTTCGACGAGGTGATCACCGGCTTCGGGCGCATGGGATCGATGACCGGCGCCGAGGAGTTCGGCGTGGTGCCGGACATCATGAACGTCGCCAAGCAGCTGACCAACGGGGCCGTGCCCATGGGCGGGGTCATCGTGCAGGGCGAGATCTACCACACCTTCATGGAGCAGGGCGGCCCCGACTACATGATGGAGCTGCCCCACGGCTACACCTACTCGGGGCACCCGGTGGCCTGTGCCGCGGCCCTGGCCGCCCTGGACGTGCTCGAGAATGAGCGCCTGATCGAGCGCGTACGCGAGATGGCGCCGATCTTCGAGAACGCCCTGCATTCTCTCAAGGACGGCCCCAAGGGCAGCCGCTATATCACCGACATCCGCAACTACGGCCTCGCCGGTGCCCTGCAGATCGCGCCCTACCCCGGCGAGCCGGCCCGCCGCCCCTACGAGATCGCCATGAAGTGCTGGGAGAAAGGCTTCTACGTGCGCTACGGCGGCGACACCATCCAGCTCGGTCTGCCCTTCATCGTCGAGCGCGAGGAGATCGACCGCCTCATCAACGCCCTGGGCGACGCTCTCGGCGAACTGGACTGAACGGGGCAATCGCAGCGACGAATGACAAGGGGCGCCGGGGACGGGACGAAGAGAAGGTCTTTTGCCATGGATGGCAAAAGTAGCCCCCATGGAAGGGTTCACGGCGCCTCCGGTGGGCCGGCCCCGCTCGCAGTCCCGTCGACGACGACTGACCTGCAGAGTAATGACTTCAACCAACAACACTCCATCTGTGAGGACACCTATGACCACGCTTGGCCACCTGATCAACGGCACCCGCGTCGACGGCAACGGGCGCACCCAGGACATCTTCAACCCCTCCACCGGCGAGGTCGCCGGCCAGGTCAGCCTGGCCAGCCAGGCCACCGTCGAGCAGGCGATCGCCGCCGCCGAGGCCGCCTATCCGGCCTGGCGCGACACGCCGCCCGCCAAGCGAGCCCGTGTCATGTACCGCTTCAAGGCGCTGCTGGAGCAGCACGCCGACGAGATCTGCCGGCTGATCGGCCAGGAGCACGGCAAGATCGTCCACGATGCCCAGGGGGAACTCGCGCGCGGCATCGAGAACGTCGAGTACGCCTGTGGCGCCCCGGAGCTCCTCAAGGGCGAGCACAGCAGGAACACCGGCCCCGGCATCGACTCCTGGAGCGAGTTCCAGCCGCTCGGCGTGGTCGCCGGCATCACGCCGTTCAACTTCCCGGCGATGGTGCCGCTGTGGATGTACCCCATGGCCATCGCCTGCGGCAACACCTTCGTACTGAAGCCCTCCGAGCGCGACCCCACCTCGGCGCTGTTCATCGCCGAGCTGGCGCTGGAGGCCGGCCTGCCCGCCGGGGTGCTGAACGTGGTCAACGGCGACAAGGAAGCCGTCGACACCCTGCTCGACGACGAGCGCGTGAAGGCCGTGAGCTTCGTCGGCTCCACGCCGATCGCCGAAACCATCTACAGCCGCGCCAGCGCCAACGGCAAGCGCTGCCAGGCGCTGGGCGGCGCCAAGAACCACGCCATCGTGATGCCCGATGCCGACATGGACAACGTGGTCAGCTCGCTGACCGGGGCGGCCTTCGGCTCCTCCGGCGAGCGCTGCATGGCGCTCTCCGTGGCCGTTGCCGTGGGCGACGCCGCCGATGCCCTGATCGCCAAGATGCAGGAGCAGATGAAGACCCTGAAGGTCGGCCCCTTCTTTGAGGCGAGCAACGACTTCGGCCCGGTGATCACCAAGGCCCACCAGGAGAAGGTCTGCGGCTATATCGACAGCGCCGAGCGCGAGGGCGCCGAGATCGTGGTCGACGGCCGCGGCGTGCAGGTGCCCGGCCACGAGCAGGGCTTCTATGTGGGCGGCACCCTGATCGACCGAGTGACCCCCGACATGACCTGCTACCTGGAGGAGATCTTCGGCCCGGTGCTGCTGGTGGTCCGCGCCGACTCCATGCAGGAGGCCATGGGGCTGATCGACGATCACGAGTACGGCAACGGCACCTGCATCTACACTCGCGACGGCGAGGCGGCCCGCTACTTCAGCGACCACATCCAGGTGGGCATGGTGGGCGTCAACGTGCCGCTGCCGGTGCCGGTCTCCTACCACAGCTTCGGCGGCTGGAAGCGCTCGCTGTTCGGCGACCTCTCCGCCTACGGCCCGGATGCGGTGCGCTTCTATACCAAGCGCAAGACCATCACCCAGCGCTGGCCGTCGGCCGGGGTGCGCGAGGGGGCGCAGTTCTCCTTCCCTTCTTGACCGCTCGAGGACGGTAGTCTCCTTCCCTGCCCGACCCAGGAGGGCCACTTGCCCCGGCCGGGAGGGGCCGTGCTATCGGTTTTTCACGCTAAGCCTCACGCGCCTCCACCGCCGCCAGGAAGGTCTCGACCCCCTGCTGGAAGAGCGGCAGGCAGTCGCGAATGCGCGCCTCCGGCCAGTCCCACCAGGCCAGGGCGTCGAGTCGCTCGGCGAGGCTCGGGTCCTCGAAGCGGGGCCGCAGGACCCGGGCGGGGTTGCCCACCGCGATGTGGTAGGCCGGCACGTCCTTGGTGACCACGCTGCCGGCGCCGACGATGGCGCCATTGCCCACCGTCACCCCGGGCAGCACGATGACCCCATGACCGAGCCAGGCGTCGTGGCCGATCGCCACCCGGTCGGCCTCACGCCACTGGAACACTTCCGGGTCCAGGCCATCGGCCTCCTCGCTCAGGCCGTACTTGCCGGGCCGATAGGTGAAGTGGTGCAGGGTGGCCCGCCACCAGGGATGGTTGCTGGGGTTGAGGCGCACGCTGGCGGCGATGGAGGTGAAGCGGCCCACCTCGACGTACATCAAGTCGCTGTCGCGCTCGATGTAGCTGTAGTCGCCGAGGGTGACATGGTTAAGCACGCAGCGTTCGCCCACTTCGGTCCAGCGTCCCAACTCGGCGGCATGCAGGTGGGCGGAGTCGGCCACCCGGGGGGTCGGGGACAGCCGGATGGCGGGCGGTTGGGTCATGAGGAAGTCTCCGTGTCGGCGGCCATGGCGCCACCATGCAGAACGCTCAGCGCCAGGCCATCGTGGGCGAAGCGGACACCAAGAGGCAGCGGCGTCGCCGCGTCCAGCCGTTCGGCATCCAGGTCGTGACCGATATGGGTGAGGTAGGCGCAGGGCGCGGCGAGCCGCTCGAGGATCTGCAGCGCCAGGGGCAGGTTGTTGTGGTTGCGCGGGGACTGGTAGGCCGCGGGATGGGTGGCGTCGAGCACCACCACGTCGGGCCGCCAGTCGCGCAGGAAACGCTCGGTCTCGGCGGGCAGTCCCAGGGTGTCGGTGAGGTAGGCGAGTCGCTGGCCGCCGTCGTCCAGGCAGTAGCCCAGGGTCGGCTTGCTGTGGTTGAGCGGCACCGGCGTGACCGTCAGCCCCTCCAGATGCAGCGGCCGGAACGGCTTGAGTCCGGGCCGGAAGTCGAGCACGCCGGGGTTGCGGTAGAGGTCCGCACAGCCGTGCGGGTCCTTGGGGCCGTAGACCGGGATCGGCTCGCCGGTGCCCCAGCGCAGGTGGAAGAGCCCCTGCACGTGGTCGGCATGGTAGTGGGTGACCAGGATCGCCGCGGGACGCTCGGCCTCGCAGCTGTCGGCGAGGTCGGTGCGCCCGGCGTCGAGCAGGAGTCGCCGGCCATCGAGGCGCACCTCGGCACAGCAGGCGCCGCGCCGGTGGCTGGTCAGCACCCGGGCCCGGGCGCAGGCCGGGCAGTCACAGCCGAAGCGCGGCACCTGGGCGCTGTCGCCGGTGCCGACGAAGCGGAAGTTCATGCCCGGCACTCCTCGTCGAGTCGCTCGCACAGCGCCGCCAGGGTCTCGGCCAGGGAGCCGCCGTTGTCGACCCGGGCCACCTCGGGCAGTGCGGCGGCGAGCTCGCGGTGGCGCGCCAGGCGAGCCTCGATCTGCGCCTCGTCCTCGCGCCCGCGACGCCGCAGCCGCTCGGCGATCACCGCCTCGGGGGCGGTGACCAGCATCGGCGAAAGCGCCTCACCGAAGCGCACCCGGGCGGCGGGCAGGGCCCGGCGGCTGCCGTTGACCAGCACCGTCTGGCCCCGGGCCAGCCAGGCCTCGAGCTCGAGGCCGAGGCCGTAGTCGAGCCCGTGGGCCTGCCAGGTCAGGCAGAACAGCCCCAGGCGCCGCCGCGAGGCGAACTCGTCCGGGGTCAGCGCCACGCCGTTCTCGGTGCCACCGCTGTCGCGGGTCACGTAGCGATGCGCCACCAGCCAGTCGGGATGGCGGGCCCGGGCGGCATCGAGCAGCGAGTCCTTGCCGACGCCGCTGGCCCCCATCAGGTAGACCAGGCGGCCCATCAGTGTACCTGCCTGCCGCGGCTCCACACCCGCTGCACCAGCGGATGGCCATCCACCAACCGCGTGCGTAACAGATCGGCACGCAGCCCCTCGGCCAGCCGCCCGCGGTCCTCGAGCCCCACCGCGGCGGCGGGGGTGCGCGTCGCGGTCGCCACGGCGCGGGGCAGCGCATAGCCCCCCTCCATCTCGGCGACCCGGAACACCGCATCGAGCAGCGCCGCCGGATAGTAGTCCGAGGAGAGGATGTCGAGCACGCCCAGGCGCACCAGCTCGGCCGCGGCGATGTTGCCGGAGTGGGAGCCGCCGCGCACCACGTTGGGCGCCCCCATCATCACCGCCATGGCGTGGCGGTGGGAGGCCTCGGCGGCCTCGCGGGTGGTGGGGAACTCCGCCACTCGGGTGCCGTACTCGCGGCTCTCCGCCACGTGGGCGATGGTGGCGTCGTCGTGGCTCGCCAGCGCCAGGCCGCGGGTGCGGCAGCGCTCGGCGATCAGGCGGCGGTGCTCGGCGCTGTAGCGCTCGCTGTTGGAAAGCTGCTGGGCGATGAAGGTCTCCAGCGCCCGGTCGTCAAGGCCGTGCTTGCCCTGGTAGTAGGTGCGGTAGGCGTCGAGGCTGACGAACTGGCGCTGCCCCGGGGCGTGGTCCATCAGCGAGACCAGCCCCAGCAGCGGCGCGTCGGCCAACTCGTCGAAGCGCGCCAGGGTCTCGGGATGGCAGACCTCGCAGCGCAGGTGCAGGCGGTGGTCGACCCGCGCCAGGCCGTCGTCAACGATGCCGGAGAGCGCCTGGACCATCTCGTGCAGGGCGCCGTGGCGCATGCTCTGCTCGTCGACGTCGCCGATCGACACCGCATCGAACACCGTGGTGATGCCGCTGGCGGCCATCTGGGCGTCGTGGGCGAGCGCCGCCTGGCGGCTCGGCCAGGCCACCTTGGGCCGCGGCTGGAAGTACTTCTCCATGTTGTCGGTGTGCAGCTCGACGAGCCCCGGCAGCAGGTAGTCGCCGTCGCAGTCGATGGCGCCGGGGGCCCGGCTCGGCGCCGCGTCGAGGCCGGCGATCAGGCCGTCGCGGATCACCAGGCTGCCGGTGACCACCTCGTCGTCGAGGATCAGGCGGGCGTTGGTCAGGATCTGTTCGTTGGCACTCATCGGGGCGTCTCCTCAGGGGTGGCGGGCATCTGGCGAGCCGACATGTGGCGGTCCAGCGGCAGCAGGCGGTCGGCGACCCGCTCGCGCACGTCGTCGTCGTGGAAGATGCCGAGCATGGCGGTGCCGCGGGCCTTGGCCTCCTGAATCATCGCCACCACCACGTCGCGGTTGGCGGCGTCCAGCGAGGCGGTGGGCTCGTCGAGCAGCAGCAGCGGGTGCTCGCCGATGAAGCCCCGGGCGATGTTGACGCGCTGCTGCTCGCCACCGGAGAAGGTGCCGGGGGGCAGCGACCAGAGCCGCTCGGGCAGGTTGAGGCGTGCGAGCAGCGCCTCGGCCTTCGCCCGCGCCTCGCTGGCGTCACAGCCGCGGGCCAGCAGCGGCTCCATCACCACCTCCACGGCGGGCACCCGGGGCACCACGCGCAGGAACTGGCTGACGTAGCCGATCACGTCGCGGCGCAGCGGGTGCCAGGCGTGGGCCGGCAGCGACTCGAGTGCGAGCTCGCCGTCCTCGAAGTACAGGCGCAGGCGGCCGCCGGAGACCCGGTAGCTGCCGTGCAGCATCTTCAGCAGGGTGCTCTTGCCGATGCCGCTGCGCCCGGCCAACACCAGGCACTCGCCCGGCGACAGGGTCAGCGACAGATCGCGCATCACCTCCAGGCGCAGGCCATCCTGGCCGTGCAGCACGAAGGTCTTGTCGAGGGATTCGACGCTCAGGAAGGGTTGATTCATCGCGGTCATCTCGGGCTCCTCAGGGCGTCAGTACCGACGACACCAGCAGCTGGGTGTAGGCGTGCTGCGGGTCGTCGAGGATCTGGTCGGTCAGGCCGGCTTCCACCACGCGGCCGCGGCGCATCACCATCAGCCGGTCGGCGAGCAGCCGGGCGACGGCCAGGTCGTGGGTGACCAGCACCACCGAGAGGCCGAGCTCGCGCACCAGGGTGCGCAGCATGTCGAGCAGCCGCGCCTGCACCGAGACGTCGAGGCCGCCGGTGGGCTCGTCCATGAACACCAGCCGCGGCCGGGTGACCAGGGTGCGGGCGATCTGCAGGCGCTGCTGCATGCCGCCGGAGAAGTGCTGGGGGGCGTCGTCGATGCGGCCCGGGTCGAGCTCGACGCGGCCCATCCAGTCCTGGCCGGCGGCGCGCAGCTCTCCGTAGTGGCGCTCGCCCAGGGCCATCAGCCGCTCGCCGATGTTGGCGCCGGCGGAGACGCCCAGGCGCAGGCCGTCACGCGGATTCTGGTGGACCAGGCCCCACTCCATGCGCAGCAGCGCCCGGCGACGCGCCTCGCCGATGGCGTAGAGGTCGAGTTCGCCCTCGTGGCCGTGGTAGAGGACCCGGCCGGCGTCCGGGGCCTCCATGCCGCACAGGGTGCGCAGCAGGGTCGACTTGCCGGAGCCGGACTCGCCGACGATGCCCAGCACCTCGCCGCTGCGCAGCGCGAAGTCGATGCCGTCACAGCCCTTGCCGGGGCCGTAGAGGCGAGTGAGGTCGCGCGCCTCGAGCAGGGTGGGACGATCGAGCTGGGGGCACTTCATGCCACCTCCTCCTGACGGTTCTGGCAGTAGTCGGTATCCGAGCAGACGAACATGCGCCCGCCGCGGTCGTCGGTGATCACCTCGTCGAGGAAGCTGTCCCGGGCGCCGCACAGCGCGCAGGGGGCGTCCCACTCCTGGATCTCGAAGGGGTGATCCTCGAAGTCCAGGCTCTCCACCCGGGTGTGCGGCGGGATGGCGTAAAGGCGCTTCTCGCGCCCGGCACCGAACAGCATCAGCGCATCACTCATGTGCAGCTTGGGGTTGTCGAACTTGGGGATCGGAGAGGGATCGGTGACGTAGCGGCCGTCGACCTTCACCGGGTAGGCGTAGGTGGTGGCGATATGCCCGTGGCGGGCGATGTCCTCGTAGAGTTTGACGTGCATGACCCCGTACTCCTCCAGGGCGTGCATCATGCGCGTCTCCTCTTCGCTCGGCTCGATGAAGCGCAGCGGCTCGGGGATCGGCACCTGGAAGACCAGGATCTGCCCGGCGGTGAGCGGCGTCTCGGGGATGCGGTGGCGGGTCTGGATCACGTCCGCCCGCTCGGTGGCGGTGGTGGTCTCGACCCCGGCCACCCGCTCGAAGAAGGCGCGGATGCTCACCGCGTTGGTGGTGTCGTCGGCGCCTTGGTCGATCACCTTGAGGGTGTCGTCCTCGCCGAGGATGCTGGCGGTGAGCTGCATGCCGCCGGTGCCCCAGCCGTAGGGCATGGGCATCTCGCGGCCTCCGAAGGGGACCTGGTAGCCGGGGATCGCCACCGCCTTGAGCAGGCCGCGGCGGATCATGCGCTTGGTCTGCTCGTCGAGGTAGGCGAAGTTGTAGCCGTTCATGCCTGGGGCTCCTCTGCGGGCGTCTCTTCGGGGGCGACGCTGGTCGCGGCGTCACGGCGCGCGGCGTGGTCGCGACGCAGCCGGCGCAGCAGCTCCAGCTCGGACTGGAAGTCGACGTAGTGGGGCAGCTTGAGGTGGGAGACGAAGCCCGAGGCCTCGACGCTATCGGCATGCGCCAGCACGAACTCGGCCTGCTGGGCCGGGCCCTGGACCGGCTCGCCGAGCTCCTCGGCGCGCAGCGCCCGGTCGACCAGCGCCATGGCCATGCCCTTGCGCTCGTTGCGCCCGAAGGCCAGGCCGTAGCCGCGGGTAAACTGGGGCGCGGCCTCTCGCGAGCCACCGAACTGGTTGATCATCTGGCACTCGCTGAGGGTGATCTCGCCCAGGCAGACCGGCGCCTCGCGCTCCTCGACGACGATCTCGACCTCCACGGCGCCGATGCGAATCTCGCCGGCGAAGGGGTGGTTGCGGCCGTAGCCGCGCTGGGTGGAGTAGCCCAGCGCCAGGAGATACCCCTCGTCGCCCCGGGCCAGCATCTGCAGGCGGGTGGCGCGATCCACCGGGAAGTCGGGCGGGTCGCGGGTGATGTCGCAGGGCGCGGCGCCGTCGTCCACCTCGCGCTCGACCAGCCCCTCGTCGTCGAGCAGCTCGAGGATCTGCGGGCAGGCCTCCAGCGCCTGCTCGGCCCGGGCGGGGTCGGGGGTCTCGCCCTCGGCCAGCTGCAGGAAGTCGAGCAGCCGATGGGTGTAGTCGTAGGTCGGGCCGAGCACCTGGCCGCCGGGGATGTCCTTGTAGGTGGCGCTGATGCGCCGCTCGACGCGCATGGCGTCGGTCGCCACCGGCAGCGTCTCGGCCAGGCGCGGCAGCGTGGTGCGGTAGGCGCGCAGCAGGAACACCGCCTCCACCAGGTCGCCGCTGGCCTGCTTGAGGGCCAGGGCGGCGAGCTCGGGATCATAGAGCGAGGCCTCGGCCATCACCCGGTCCACGGCCAGGTTGAGCTGGCCGGCGATCTGGTCGACCGAGAGTTCGGGCCGGTCGCGCTCGCCGCGGCGGCGGTCCGCCAGCCAGCGGTGGGCGTTGGCGATGGCCTGCTCGCCGCCCTTCACTGCGACATACATACGCTGTCCTCCTTGGGCTGATCGAGGGCCGGGGCCTCGAGTCGGGTGCTGCGGGGAATCGCCGCCAGGCGCTCGCCGCAGGTGAGAATGGCGTCCAGGCCCCGGGGGAAGCGGGCGCGGTTGGCGACCAGGCGGCGCATCAGCGGCGCCGCCTCGCCGACGGCCAGGGTGCGGGTGCCGGGGATGCCGGGACCGGCGAGCCGCCAGGGGCCCGCCTCGGCGAGGACGTCGAGCACCACCAGCAGGGTGGTGCTGCGATCGGGGTAGGCGTCGCTGCCCTCGGCGAAGGCCGGGGCGGGCTCGGCCAGCGTGGCCGGTGTGACCAGGGCGAAGTCGGCCTCCTCGGGGGCCGTGGTGACCCGACAGCCGGTATGAAAGCCGAGCGCCTCAGCGAGCCCGCCGGCCTCGAGGCCCGGGGCGATCCACAGCTTCGTCTCGAGGTCGCACAGCGCCAGCAGGGTGCCCCAGAGGGCGGCGCCGATGGCGGCCTCAGCAGGTACCGCCGGCGCCGCGGCGGTGTGCAGGGTGCCGGGCTCGGCCATGGCGGCGAGCACCCGGCGGAACTGGCGTTGGCCGTCGTGGACGGGATCGGGGAAGGCCTTCCAGCGCATCGTCATTCGCCTCTAACCATGGTGAAGAAGTCCACGCGGGTCGCCGCCGCCGTGCGCGAGGCCGCCTCGCGGCCCTCGGCCAGCGACGCGGCCAGCGGGTCGATCAGCTCGGCGTCGATGCGCGCGGCCCAGTCGGGGCGCTGGGCGCAGGCGTCGACCAGGGCGATCAGCTCGGCATGGCGGTGGTCGCGGCCGGCCACCCAGCCGTGGCCCAACGGGCCACCGTCCGGGGCGCAGCCGTCCAGCGCCACGCTGGCGCGGCTCAGGGTCATCTCGCCGAGATTGAAGGCGTTGCCGGTGCCGCCCATGCGGCCGCGCACCATGGCCATGCCGGTCTCGGGGCCACGCACGCAGCGGTAGTCGGCGGCGAGGGCCAGCGCGGCCCAGTGCGCCTCGAGGCGCTCGCGGGGCGTCAGCGCCAGGACGCGCTGGCGCTCGGCCGGGGTCCGTCGGGAGGGCGTCTGCTTCATGGAAAAACCTCGTCGGGGGTCATCGAAGAAGGGGGAGCGTCGAAGTCGATGTGGTAGGCCAGGCGGTCGGCCCGGGCGCGGCCCTCCGAGACCTCCACCAGGGCGCCGTCGGCATCGACGTTGTCGCTGGTCAGCGCCAGCAGCGGCGCGCGATGGGCGCACTGCAGCAGCCGGCTGTCGTCGGGGTCGGCGGCGAGCGCCTCGATGCGCACCCGGCGGCGGCTCAGGTGCAGGCCGTAGTGCTGGGCGAGCAGCGCCCGGGTGGAGCCGCCGCGGTAGCGCTCGCTGAAGCCCGGCACCCGCGCCGGGTCGAACCAGTGGCGCAGCCGCAGCAGCGGGGCGTCGTCGACGTGGCGCAGCGTCTCCACGCAGAGCAGGGACTCACCGGCGGCCCGCTCGAAGCGCCGGGCGATCGCCTCGGGCGCCTCGCGGAGCCCCAGAGTCAGGCAGCGGGTCTCGCTGGCCAGGCCCTGCTCGGCGAGGTTGTGGGTGACCTTGCTGCCGGCGGTGAGGGCGTAGTCGAGGCGGCGGTCGACCACCTGGGTGCCGCGCCCCTGGTGGCGGGTGACCATGCCGGCGGCGACCAGCTCGTCCAGGGCCCGGCGCACGGTGTGGCGATTGACGCCGAAGCGCCGGGCCAGCAGCGCCTCGCCGGGCAGCAGCTCGCCGGGGGCGTAGTCGGCCCTCACCTCCCGGGCCAGGGTCTCGGCCAGGGTGCGGTAGCGGGGCTCGCGGACGACTTGTCTAGACATGTCGGCTCCTGAAGAAAAGCGCTTCAGATGAAGCGCTTGCGGACGAACTGGGAGGCCATGTCGAGCAGCGTCACGGCGACGATGATCACCAGCATGATGGTGGCCGTCTCGGCGTACTGGAAACCGCGCATGGTCTCCCACAGCGCCACGCCGATGCCGCCGCCGCCGACCATGCCGAGCACGGTGGCCGAGCGGATGTTCGACTCGAAGCGGTAGAGGCTCACCGAGATCCACAGCGGCAGCACCTGGGGGATCAGCCCGAAGACGATCTCCTCGATGCGCCCCGCCCCGGTGACGCGGATGCCCTCCATGGGGCCCGCCTCGCTGGCCTCCACGGCCTCGGAGAAGAGCTTGGCGAGCACGCCGGTGGTGTGGATGAACAGCGCCAGGGTGCCGGCGAAGGGGCCGAGGCCGACCGCCACCACGAAGAGCATGGCGAAGACCAGTTCGTTGATGGCGCGGCAGGCGTCCATCAGCCGGCGCACGGGCTGGTGGACCCACCAGGGGGTGAGGTTCTCCGACGACAGCAGGCTGGCCGGGATGGCCACCAGCACGGCCAGCAGGGTGCCCCAGATGGCGATCTGGATGGTCACCATCATCTGGTCGATGTAGTGGCCGAGGTTGCCGAACTGCGGCGGGAAGAAGTCGCCGATCAGCTCGCCCATGTTGTCGGCGTTGGTGACCAGCAGCGAGGGCTGCATCTCGGCGCCCTGCCAGGCCCAGGAAAGCACCCCCAGGGTGATGGCCCAGCCCAGCAGGGTGGCCCAGCCACGCTTGCCGGCCGCGGCGTCGCTCAGGGTGGAAGTGTGATGCATGTCGCGTTGCTCCAGGGGGAGGGGGTCGCCCTCCCCGCTTCCGGTGGATCGGCTCAGCTGGCCTGGGCGTGGGAGGCGTCGGCCTTGGCGGCCTCGGCCGCCTCGAGGCGCGCGTTCAGGGCATCGAGGCGCGCGTCGAACTCGGCCAGGGCGGCCTCGCGCTCCTCCTCGGAGAGGCTCTCGTCGGCGGCCACCTGGGCGCGCTCCTTGAACAGCTCGAGCTGGCGGATCGGCAACAGCTGGTCGTTGGTCGAGGGATCGAAGCCGGACCACTGCAGGGCCTCGAGGACCCCCTGCTCGGCTTCGGTCTCGCCGTAGGCGTAGAAGAAGTCGCGCAGCTCGCCCTTGAGCGACTCGGAAAGGTTCTCGCGCCACACCAATGGGTCGGAGGGGATCAGCGGCGACTTCCAGATCACCTTGAGCTGCTCGGCCTTGTCCGGGTGGACCTGCTCCAGGCGCTCCATGCTCTCGGTGTTGAAGGTGGCGACGTCGACCTGGCCGTTGGCCACCGAGAGGGCGTTGGTCTCGTGGCTGGAGTTCAGGGTGCGCTTGAAGGCGGTGGCGGCATCGACGCCATTCTGGGCGAAGACGTAGTAGCCCGGCACCAGGAAGCCGGAGGTAGAGTTCGGGTCGCCGTTGCCGAAGATCAGCTGGTCGGCGTTGGCCAGCACGTCGTCGACGCTCGCAAGCTCGCTCTCCTGGTGGGTGATCATCAGGCTCCAGTAGCCCGGCGCGCCGTTGGCGGCCACGGTCTGGGCGAAGATCTCGCCGCCGGCGCGGTCCACGGCCTCCATGGCGGACTTGTTGCCGTACCAGGCCAGGTCGATCTGGTCGAAGCGCATCGCCTGGATGACGGCCGCGTAGTCGGTGGCGAAGAAGGGCTCGACCTCACGATCCAGCGCCTCGGACAGATCGTCGAGGAAGGGATCCCAGAGCGGCGCCTGATTCTGGCTCGACTCGGTGGAGATGATGCCGAACTTGAGCGGCTCCTCGGCGGCGACGAAGGGGCTCGCCAGCAGGGTCGCACCGGCGATCAGCGGCAGGGACAGGCGGCGCAGTGACGGGAATGACATGGTAATTCTCCTCGGGTGGTGAAGCCTGGCGAAATTCAGCCCAGGGCGCCGATGGGCGCCGTGAGGTCGACGGAGGGGGTGCGCGCCTTGAGCTCGTCGAGCCCGGCGTTCTCGTAGAGGGCGGTGAGTCGGGTGTCGGTGAGCGCCTCGATGGGGCCATCGAAGTAGAGGCGGCCGTCCTTGAGGGCGATGGCGCGCCGACAGAAGCGCCGCGCGACCTCGACCTGATGCAGGGTGATCACCACGGTGCGGCCGTCCTCCTCGTTGATGCGGGCGAGGATCTGCATCACCTCCTGGGCGCTGCGCGGGTCCAGCGAGGCGATGGGCTCGTCGGCGAGGATGACGTCGGCGTCCTGCATCAGCACCCGGGCGATGGCCACCCGCTGCATCTGCCCGCCGGAGAGGGTGTTGGCGCGCTGGTCGGCCAGCGCCTCGATGCCCACCCGAGCCAGGGCGCGGCGCGCCATGGCCCGCTCCTCGTCGGTGAAGCGCCCGAGCAGTGCCCGGCCGCGGGGCATCGAGCCCAGGCGACCCACCAGCACGTTGGTGAGCACGCTCAGGCGCCCCACCAGGTTGAACTGCTGGAAGATGTAGCCGGTACGGCAGCGCTGGGGGCGGGTGGCCCGCGCTAGCCGGCCGCCGGCCTGGACCTCGCGCCCCTGCAGGCGGACGCGGCCGCCGTGGCGATCGCCCCGGGTCAGGCCGATCAGGTGGCGCAGCAGGGTGGACTTGCCGGAGCCGGACGGCCCGATCAGGGCCACCATCTCGCCGGGGTGGATCTCGAAGTCGATGTCGCGCAGGACCGCATGCTGCCCGAAGGTCTTGCTCAGTCGCTCGACGATGATGCTGGGAATCGACATGACGCCTCTCCTCTTGGAATGGCATCAGTGTCGCGGCGCAAGATGAAGGCCACTTGTCTAGACAATGGCAGTCTGGTGACAATTTCGACCGCGCCGTGCGGCGACGGGCCCCGGCCGATCAGCCCAGGCCAAAAGAAATCAGCAGGTTAGAAGGGAGTGTCATGACAGTGACGCGCGGTCGTCACTCGGGTGTCATCGGCGCAGCCGGGTATCAGGCCACGGCGATGGCAGGCACTAGAGCCAGATCTCCAGGCCCAGCACGCGACTGAACCATGAGCCCAGCCGCTGCTTGAAGGAGCCCGGCTCGCGGTCGAGACGCTCCTGGCGGTCGTCGAGTTCCGTTAGCCAGAAGAGGTGTCCCTCGTCGTCGAGTCCGGGCAGGTAGCTCAGTGATGGGGTCATGCCCGCCTCGGCGAACTCGAGAAACTCCGCCACCAGGGCCTCGCTCTTTACCAGCACCCCCACTTCGGAGTTCCAGACGACCGAGCGCGGGTCGGCATTGAAGGAGCCGATGAACACCAGGTCGTCGTCGAAGCTCACCGCCTTGCTGTGCAGCGAGGAGATCGAGGTGCCGGGAATGCCGATCTCGGCTTCCTCCCCGGTCTGCTGGCGGCCCCGCAGCTCATACAGTTGCACCCCGCTTTCCAGCAGCACTCGACGACGCGCCGCATAGGCGCCATGGACCAGGGACAGGTCGGTGGCCTCCAGCGAGTTGGTGATCACCTCGACGCGGATGCCCGACGCGGCCAGCCGTGTCAGCAGGGCCGTCCCCTGCTCGGCGGGCACGAAGTAGGCCGAGACGATCACCAGCCGCGACTCCAGCTCCGGGAGCTGGTCGAGCAGGGCGCCGAAGAGGGTCCGCTTGAGCGGCGACCGGTCGCGACCGGCCAGCTTGCCTGGAGGGTCCCATAACGCCTGGCCCGGGCCCCATTGCAGCTCGCTGAACAGCTTGTCCTGGGCGGCCGCCCCGTAGCGGGCTTTCAGGGCGATGAAGTAGGGGGACTCGCTGTCGCGCTGTTCGGCCAGCTGGCTGGCCAGCATCGCCGCCAGCTCACGCCAGGCCTCGGGCGCGGCGGTGTGGTAGCGCGCGAGGGGGTGGCTGAGGAAGTGGTTCCAGTAAAGGTCGAAGCTCAGCGACAGGTCATCGACCACGTCGCCCACCGCCAGCAGGTCGATATCGGCAAAGTTACGGGGCTTGCTGGCGTTGAAGTACTCGTCGCCGATGTTGCGCCCGCCGGTGATGGCCACGGCGTTGTCGACGATCCAGGTCTTGTTGTGCATGCGTCGGTGCTGCCGGGCCAGGGCGGGCAGCGACAGCAGCACCCGGCTGATCAGGTGCTCGCGCCCCACGGGCCAGGGATTGAAGACCCTGACCTGGATGTTGGGATGACTGTCCAACGCTGCCAGCTTCTCTCCCTGCCCCGTCGCCGTGAGGTCGTCGAGCAGCAGGCGTACCTCGACGCCACGCTGGGCCGCGCCGATCATGCGATGCAGCAGCACCTGGACGGTCTGGCCCTCCCCCAGCAGGTAGGTCTGGACATCCAGACGCTTGCCGGCCTGTTCGGCCAGGTTGGCGCGCAGGGCGAAGGCTTCCTCGCCCTCGGCCAGCAGGGAGAAGCCACTCAGGCCGGCATGCTCGGCGGCGGCCTGACGGGCCCACTGGCCCAGCCAGGTGCTACGGATCTCGTCATCCCGCAACGCCAGCCCGTGCTCCCGGGGCCCGGCCGGGCCGGCACAGCCCGCCAGCAGGCCCAGCATCAGCCAGCCGGCCAACACCCATGGGCCTCGCCGCAGGCTCCTAGTCATCGGTCCGCTGCCGCGCCAAGGCCTTGCGCGCCTTGTTGCGCCGGTAGAGCCGTACCAGGGCGATGCCCAGGGCGAAGGCGACCATCGCCGCCAGGGTCCAGCCCTGCCAGGGGCGCGCCGCATCGCCCATCACGGTCTCGAGGGTGAGGATCAGGATGAAGCCCAGGGCCTGGCTGGCGATGGCCAGGGCGCGCAGCGTATCGAAGGCCGGTCGTGACATGAATGCTCCCGCTGGATGACAGCCCTGCCCGCCGGCAGTAGGCTTGGCGAAACGAATTCGTCCAGTGTAACCGCTGCCGCCCCCGCCGCCGACCTCCCGGAGCCACCGCCACGACATGGATGCCATCGCCCTGGGGCCCTTGCTGATCGCGCTGCCGCGCCTCTATGCCTTCCTCGCCGCCCTGGTGCTGCTGGGCGCCAGCGCCCTGCTCCTCGGCCTGCCGCGCCGCCGCCACGCCCGCTGGTTCAACGGCCTGCTGCTGGCCTGGCTGATCGGCGCCCGGCTCGGGCACGTGGCGATGAACGCCGGCCCCTACCTGGAGGCACCGCTGGACGCGCTCAAGCTCTGGCAGCCCGGCTACCACGGCCTCTGGGGGCTACTGGCCGCGCTGGCCTGGACGGCCTGGACGCTCAGGGATCGGCTGGGGGCGATGCTCGGCGCCATGGGCCTGGCGCTCGGGGTCTCGCTGGCGTGGCTGGCGCTGGTGACCCTGGCGCCGCTGGGCGGCGGCATGGCCCTGCGTGAACTCCCCGACCTCACCCTGGAGAACCTCGAGGGGGAGCCGGTGAACCTCGCCGCCCTCGAGGGCGAGACGGTGGTGGTCAACCTCTGGGCCACCTGGTGCCCGCCCTGCCGGCGCGAGATGCCGCTCCTGGCCGAGGCCGATGCCCGGGAGGACGTGAGCGTGGTAATCGTCAACCAGGGCGAGACGCTGCTGCAGGCGGTGCGCTACCTGGACGAGCAGGAGCTGGACTTCCGCCATGCGCTGCTCGATCCGCGCCAGCAACTGATGGTGCTGGCCGAGTCGCCGGGCCTGCCCACCACCCTGCTCTTCGACGCCGAGGGGCGTGCCCGCGAGCAGCACGTCGGCGAGCTGACCCGCGCCCAGCTCGCGGCCTGGCTGGACGAGCGCTGAGCGGCCTAGAGGCGATCGCCCAGTGATCGGTGCCTGGACGCTTAAGCCGCGTCGGGCTTTGCTGTAAGATACCGCGCCCTGTCGCCGCCGGGCCGGGTGTGGCCAGCGGCAACGAACCGATCCCAAGCATCCCCCGAGGCATCATGAGCGACTTCTCTCCCGGCCAGCGCTGGATCAGCGACGGCGAGGCCGAACTCGGCCTGGGCACCATCCTCAACGTCGACGCCAGAAGCGTCACCGTGCTCTTCGGCGCCAGTCAGGAAACCCGCACCTACAGCAGCCGCAACGCCCCCCTGACCCGCGTGGCCTTCGGCAGCGGCGACCGCATCCAGTCCACCGAGGGCTGGCAGATGACCGTCGACGACAGCAAGGAGGTCGGCGGCCTGATCGTCTACATCGGAGAGGACGACGCCGGCGCGCTGTGCGAGCTGCCCGAGGCGCGCCTCGCCGACACCATGCAGTTCGACCAGGCCCGCGACCGTCTGCTCACCGGCCAGGTCGACCGCAACGACTGGTTCGACCTGCGCTTTCGCACCCTGCACCACCATCACCGGGTCGAGCAGAACCCGGCGCTGGGCCTGGCCGGCCCGCGCATCGACCTGATTCCCCACCAGCTCTACATCGCCGACGAGGTGGCCCGCCGCCATGCGCCGCGCGTGCTGCTGGCCGACGAGGTGGGGCTCGGCAAGACCATCGAGGCCGGGCTGATCCTGCACCGGCTGCTGCTCACCGGCCGCGCCGAGCGGGCGCTGATCCTGGTGCCGGCGAGCCTGACCCACCAGTGGCTGGTCGAGCTGCTGCGCCGCTTCGCCCTGGAGGTCACCCTGCTCGACGAGCAGCAGAGCCTGGCCCATGGCGACGCCAATCCCTTCGAGGCGGGCCAGCTGGTGCTGGCGAGCCAGGACTGGCTGTTCGCCAACGCCCATCGCCAGCAGCAGGCCCAGGCCTGCGACTGGGACCTGCTGATCGTCGACGAGGCTCACCACCTGGACTGGAGCCCCGAGCAGAGCGGTCCCGGCTACGCCTGCGTGGAGCAGCTGGCGGCCCAGGTGCCCGGCATGCTGCTGCTCACCGCCACCCCGGAGCAGATGGGCCTGGCCAGCCACTTCGCCCGCCTGCGCCTGCTCGACCCGGACCGCTACCACAGCCTCGAGGCCTTCCGTGAGGAGGAGGCCCACTACGTGGAGGTCGCCGAGGCGATCGACGCCCTCGAGCGGCTGCCCGGCGAGGCGGCCGACCGCGAGCGGGTCGCCGCGGTGATCCATGAGGCCGACAGCCTGGCGCTGCTCGACACCCTGGCCGACCCCGAGCGCAGCGACGACCAGCGCGCCGCGGCGCGGGCGCAGCTGCGCGACCAGCTGCTCGACCGCCACGGCACCGGCCGGGTGATGTTCCGCAACGGCCGTCGCCACGTCGGCGGCTTCCCGGAGCGTCGCCTGCACATCGCCGAGCTCGAGGCGCCCTCCGCCTACCGGCGCGTGTTTCGCCGCCTGGCCCGGGACGAGGACTACCTGGACGAGCTGCTGATCGAGACCGGCCTGGATCATCCCGAGGTGCTGATCTACCCCGACGCCATGTACCGGGAGATGACCGACGACCCCCTCAACACCGAGCCCTGGTGGCAGTTCGACCCGCGGGTGAGCTGGCTGCTGGAGCGCCTCGCCGATGACGGCGAGGCGGGCTTCGCCGGCGACAAGGTGCTGGTGATCGCCCACGACCGCGCGACCGCCAAGGGGCTCGCCGAGGGCCTGCGGGTACTCGGCGGCTATCAGGCCCCGGTGTTCCACGAGGGGCTCTCGCTGGTCGAGCGCGACCGCGCCGCGGCGGCCTTCGCCGACGAGGAGGAGGGCTGTCAGGTGCTGGTCTGCTCGGAGATCGGCTCCGAGGGACGCAACTTCCAGTTCTGCCGTCATCTGGTGATGTTCGACCTGCCGCTGCACCCGGACCAGCTCGAGCAGCGCATCGGCCGCCTCGACCGCATCGGCCAGCGCCACGCCATCGAGATCCATGCGCCGGTGTTCACCGGCAGCCCCGGCGAGAAGCTGCTGCGCTGGTACCACCAGGGCCTGGACGCCTTCAGCGCCCCGCACGGCCTCGGCAGCGAGATCCACGCCGCCTTCGGCGACACCCTGGCCGACAGCCTGCTCGACGACGAGGACCTCGACGAGGTGATCGCGGAGACCCGCGCGCTGTTCGAGGCCAAGCTCGAGGAGCGCGACGCCGGCCGCAACCGCCTGCTCGAGCTCAACGCCTGTCGCCATGACCGCGCCGAGGCGGTCGCCGAGGCGATCCGCGAGCTCGACGCCGACAAGGCCCTGGCCCGCTACCTGGACCAGGCGCTGGACATCTTCGGCGTCGACAGCCAGGACATCGGCGGCGGCATCCAGCACCTGCAGCCCAGCCCGCAGATGCTCGACGGCCTGCCGGGCCTGGTGAAGGGCGAGGAGGGCTTCTCGGCCACCTTCTCCCGGGAGCGCGCCCTGGCCCGGGACGACGTCCAGCGCCTCTCCTGGGAGCACCCGCTGCTGCGCGAGATGATGGGGCGGATCCTCGGCGGCGCCATGGGCAACACCGCCCTGGCGCTGCTCAAGCACCCGGCCATTCCCGCCGGCCGGCTGATGGTCGAGCTGGTCTTCCGCACCCACTGCCCGGCGCCGAAGCGCCTGCACCTCAACCGCTTCCTGCCGCCCACCGCGGTGCGCGTGCTGCTCGACGAGTCGGGCGCCAACCTGACCGCCAAGATCTCCTTCACCGGGCTTTCCAAGGCGGTGCAGAAGGTCAAGAAGGCGGTCGCCCGGGACCTGATCAAGAGCCGCCACGACCAGCTGCGCGAGCTGCTCGACGGCGCCGAGGCCGAGGCCCAGCGGGAGCTGCCGAGCATCGTCGAGGCCGCCCAGGGGCGTATGCGCGCCGAGCTGGACGCCGAGCTTGCCCGCCTCGAGGCGCTCTCGCGTCTCAACCCGGCGGTGCGCGCCGACGAGCTCGAGTCGTTGCGCCGCGAGCGCGCCGAGCTGGATGCCGCCATCGAGGCCACGCGGTTGCGACTGGACGCGGTACGGGTGATCGTCACGGTGGGTGACGACGCGCGCTGATCGAAAGCGGCCTTCGACGCACAGGGGCCCCGCCGGCAATGCCGGCGGGGCCCCTGTGCGTTCGGGCGTAGAGCCCTCAGCCGCATTTGGGTCTACATCGCTTCAGCCGAGAATATCGGCCAGTGCCTTGTCCAGGGTCGGGAAGCGGAACTCGAAGCCGGCCTCCTGCAACCGCGCAGGACGCATGTCGGCGCCGGTCAACAGCAGCCGCGACATCTCGCCGAAGGCGACCTCCAGGGCGATGGCCGGCACCGGCATCAGCGCCGGGCGGCCCAGCTGCTTGGCCAGCGTGCGGGAAAACTCGGCGTTGGTGACCGGGTGGGGGGCGCTGCCGTTGAAGGGGCCCTCCAGGTCGTCGCGCTCGAGCAGGAAGAGGATGGCGCGCACCAGATCCTCGCGGTGGATCCACGGCATGAACTGCGTGCCGTCGCCGAAGCGTCCGCCCAGCCCCATCTTGAAGGGCGGCAGCATCTTCGCAAGGCTGCCGCCGCCGACATCGAGCACCAGGCCGATACGCAGCAGGGCGAGGCGCACGCCGAAGTCCGCCGCCTCGCGGGCGACCTCCTCCCAGCGCTTGCAGAGCCGATGGGCGAACTCGTCGTGGGCCGGCGTCTCTTCGGTGACCTCGCGATCGCCCTGATCGCCGTAATAGCCCATGGCCGAGGCCGAGACCATCACCTTCGGCATGCGCCCCTCGCTCGCCTTCAGCTGCTCGCAGAGCATCACCAGGTCGCCGGTGACGTTGACCCGGGAGTCGATCAGCCGCTCCTTCTGATCCTCGCTCCAGCGCTTGGCGGCGATCGGCTCGCCGGCCAGGTTGACGATGGCATCCGGCGGGGTGTCGACGAAGTCCAGCACCGAACGCCGGATGTCGCTACCTTCCGGCAGGCGGTCGCGGACCGCGTCGGGCTCCCGGGACACCACCAGCAGCTGGTGGCCCGCTTCCTTCAACCGCCGGCAGAGGCGCTGCCCGACGAACCCGCTGCCGCCCGTGATCAGCACTCGCATCCGGAATCCCTCCCCAAGCCTTATGTGGCACGCCGTGACGACACGCCATCATGAGTTATACAGCCGTTGTACACTTCTGCTAGTCTAGCGATGAACGCCGTTGACTGCACGAGAGGCCCATGCCCCACGCCCCCGCTACCACCGCCATCATCGGCGCCGGCATCGCCGGCCTCGCCTGTGGACAGGCCCTGCAGGCGCACGGCCTGCCAGTGCGCCTCTTCGACAAGGCGCGCGGCCCCGGAGGACGCCTTTCCACTCGCCGCCTCGAGCATGCCGCGGTCGACCTGGGGGCCCAGTTCTTCAGCGTGCGTGATCCGGCCTTTCGCCGCCAGGTCGCGACCTGGCGCGAGGCGGGCGTGGTCGCCCCCTGGCCCGACTCCCTGTGGGAGGCGAGCGAATCCGGCTGGCACCGCTACCGCGATAAGGTCGAGCGCCTGATCGGCGCCCCTCGCATGAGTGCGGTCAGCCGCCGCCTGGCCGAGGGGCTCACCCTCGCGACCGGCATCCGCATCGAACGCCTCGAGCCCCGGGGCGATGACTGGTGGCTGATCGACCAGCACGGCGAGCGCCACGGCCCCTTCGCCCGCGTCGTGCTCGCCCTGCCCTCGCCCCAGGCCCAGGCGCTGCTCGAACCCCACGAGCCGAGCCTCGCGACCGCCTGCGAGGCGGTCATTCAGCGCCCCTGCTGGGCCGCCTGGGCCTGCTTCGAGGCGCCGCTGCCCGACCTGCCAGAGGTCGACGACGACTGGCAGGCGGTGCGCCTGGCGCCCGACCCGACTCGCTCCCCGGCCGAGCAGCCGCTGCGCTTCGTCAGCCGCAACGACCACAAGCCGGGCCGCCACGGCCAAGGCGAGAGCCTGAGCCTCTTGGCGCGACTCGAGTGGAGCGAGGCGCACCTGGAACGTAACGCCGAAAGCGTCGCCCGGCGCCTGCTCGAGGCCTTCCGCGCGCAGCTGCCGGCGGGCGTGACGCTGCCCGAGCCGACCTCGCTGGGCGCCCATCGCTGGCGCTACGCCCAGCCGGACGTCTTCGCCAGCGGCGAGGCGGTCAACCTCGACCACCGCCGCTCGCCCAACGGGCTCTCGCTGTGCGGCGACGGCTGGCGCGGGCCGCGGGTCGAGGACGCCTGGCTCTCCGGTCACCACCTCGGCGAGGCCCTGGCGGCCGACGCTTCCTGACTCCCTCTTCGCGACTGGAGACATCCATGTCCTACGCCCTGATCCTGCTCGCCCACGGCTCCAGCGACCCGAACTGGCGAGCCCCCTTCGAACACTTCGCCAAGGCCCTGACCGAGCGGCTGTCGACCCCGCTGCGCCTCGCCTACATGGAGCTCAGCGAGCCGTCGCTCGAGTCCACGGTGGCCGAGCTGGCCGCGGCCGGCATCGCACGCGCCGAGATCCTGCCGCTGTTCTTCGCCGCCGGCCGCCACCTGCGCCGCGACGTGCCCGGCCAGGTCGAGGCGCTGACCGCCGAGCATCCGAGCCTCGAGCTGACCCTGCTGTCGCCGGTCGGCGAGCACCCGGCCTTCGTCGAGGCGCTGGCGGCGGTGGTCGCCGAGCAGGCAGGGGAGTCGGCACGCTCATGAACGACGAGGCACGGCGCCCGGCCGACACCCCGCTCTATCCGATCCGCGAAGTCTCTCGGCTGACCGGCGTGAACTCCGTGACCCTGCGCGCCTGGGAGCGTCGCTACGGGCTGATCCAGCCCCAGCGGACCCCCAAGGGACACCGCCTCTATGCCCGCGAGGACATCGAGCGCGTCGAGCGCATCCTGCAGTGGCTCAACCGCGGCGTGCCGGTCAGCCAGGTCCGCGAGCTGCTCGACCAGCCGGAGACGGCCGAGACCCCGGCGCCGGCGGCCGGCGACTGGCCGGGCCAGCGTCGCCAGCTGATCAGCGCCCTCCAGGCGCTGGACCTCGACCGCCTCGAGGCGCTCTTCAACCAGTCCCTGGCCCTCTATCCGGTGCCGATCTGCCTGGCCGAGCTGTGGCAGCCGGTGGTGCGCCAGCTCGAGGAGGGCTGGGGCGAGCAGCTGGGCGACACCCTGCAGCGCCGCACCCTGGAATCCTTCCTGCGCACCCGTATCGGCACTCGGCTGCTGCACGCCAACCGGCTCAGCAATGGTCCGACGCTGCTCGTCGCCCCGCTGCCGGACGACCCCTCGCCGCTCTGGGTGCTGCTCGCGGCGCTGGCCGCCAGCGACCGCGGCTATCGCATCCGGCTCTTCGACGCCCCGCTGCCCTTCGGCGAGGTGCCGCTGGCGGTGGAGCGCTTCCAGGCCGCCGGCCTGCTGCTGGCCAGCGGCAAGGCCGAGAAGGCCGAACTGGTGCGCCGCCAGCTACCGCGCCTGGCCGAGCAGCTCGAGGTGCCGCTGATGGCCTGCGGCCCCATGGCCCGCATCCGCGAGGCCGACCTGGAGGCGACCCAGGTGGAGCTGCTCGGCGATGATCTCGACGAGGCCATGCAGTGCCTCCAGGCCCGACTCCCCGCCCGCTGACCCGGAGCCGTCCATGCCCACTCCCGCGATCGTCTGGTTTCGCAGCGACCTGCGGATCCACGACAACACCGCCCTGGCCGCGGCCGCCCGCCAGGGCCCCGTGGTCGCCGTCTTCCTGCGCTGCCTGCCCCACTGGCGGCGCCATGGCCACGGCGCCAACAAGCTCGACTTCTGGGGCCGCGGCGTCGCCGCCCTGGGCGATGACCTGGCGGGCCTCGGCATCCCCCTGCTGCACCGCGATATCGACGACTTCACCGAGGCCCCGGCCACGCTGCTCGAGATCGCCCGCGAGACCGGCGCCCGCGCCCTGCACTTCAATCACGAGTACCCGCTGGACGAGCAGCGCCGCGATCGCGAGGTGATCGCCGCCTTCCAGGAGGCCGGCCTCGCGGCCACCGGCCACCATGACGCCGTGGCCTTCGCCCCCGGCGAGCTGATCACCGGCAAGGGCGACTACTACGGGGTCTTCACCCCCTTCGCCAAGGCCTGGCATCGCCAGCTGACACCTGAACGCATCGCCCTGCGCGACACCCCCGCGCCCCAGGCGCCGCTGCCGATCGCCTCCGATCCGCTGCCCCCGCTCCCCGAGCTCGATGACACCCCGATCGACGGGCGGATCTGGCCCGCCGGCGAGGGCCCCGCCGCGGATCGCCTGGAACGCTTCCTGCGCTTTCGCGGTCGCCACTACCAGCGCCAGCGGGACTTCCCGGCGATCCGCGGCACCAGCGAGCTGTCGCCCTACCTGGCGCTGGGCATGATCTCCCACCGCCAGTGCCTGCAGGCGGTGCTGGCCGAGAACGACGGCGCCCTGGCCGAGGGCGACGCCGGGCTCACGGCCTGGGTCAACGAGCTGGTGTGGCGGGAGTTCTACCGCCACGTGGCCGTCGGCTTCCCGCGGGTCTGCCGCCATCGCGCCTTCCAGGCGCATACCGAGGCACTCGCCTGGCGCGACGACGAGGCCGGCTTCGCCGCCTGGTGCGAGGGGCGCACCGGCTACCCGATCGTCGATGCCGCCATGCGCCAGCTGGTGGCCACCGGCTGGATGCACAACCGGCTGCGCATGGTCACCGCCATGTTTCTCACCAAGCACCTGCTGATCGACTGGCGCCGCGGCGAGGCCTTCTTCCTGCGCCACCTGGTGGACGGCGAGTTCTGCGCCAACAACGGCGGCTGGCAGTGGGCGGCCTCCACCGGCACCGATGCCGCGCCCTACTTCCGCATCTTCAACCCCACGACCCAGTCCATGCGCTTCGATCCCGACGGCACCTTCCTGGCGGAGTGGCTGCCGACGCTGGCCGACCTGCCGAAGAAGGCTCGCCACGCGCCCGCCGGCGACCTGCTCGGCGGCGTCGACTATCCGGCCCCCATCGTCGATCACCGGGCCGCCCGGGCGCGGGCGCTTGCGGCCTTCAAGGCCCTGAAGACGGACTGACCAGCCACTCATCGGGGAGACCCTTGATGCACGCGACGGCGGACCTGGAGGCCTTCTGCGCCTTCTTCAATAAACTGGACAAGACCTGTACAAACAAACTCGACGAGGTATACACTGCGGAGGTGAGCTTCACCGACCCGCTGCACCAGATCGAGGGCCGCGAGGCGCTGGAGGGGTATTTCCAGAACCTGTACGACAACGTGACATCGTGCCGTTTCACCTTCCACGAGCGATGGCAGCAGGAGGACACGGCCTTCGTCACCTGGACGATGCACCTGGTGCATCCGAGGCTCGACGGGGGACGCGGCATCGAGGTCGAGGGGTGCTCACACCTGCGCTTCGCCCCGGATGGCCGGGTGGCTCGGCATCGCGACTACTTCGATGCGGGCGCCCTGCTCTACGAACGCCTTCCCCTGCTGGGCGGGGTGATACGTCGGGTGAAGCGACAACTGGGCCAATGACGGCCATCGAGGATGGGGAGAGCGCATGAGCAACGCGAGCGACACACAGCGCATCTGGCTGACGGGGGCCACCTCCGGCATCGGCCGCGCCCTGGCCGAGCGCCTGCTCGCGCAGGGCCACCGGGTGGCGCTGAGCGCCCGCAGCGCATCGGCCCTGGCCGAGCTCTGCGACGGCTTTGAGAATGCCCTGCCGCTGCCCCTGGACGTGGCGGACCGGGACGCCGTCGCGCGGGCCGGCGAGCGCCTGACCGAGGCGTTCGGTGGCCTGGACCTGGCGATCCTCAACGCCGGCACCTGCGAATACCTGGACGCTCGCGACTTCGAGGTCGCGCTCGTCGAGCGTGTCTTCGCCCCCAATTTCTTCGGCGCCGTCTACTGCATCGAGGCGGCGCTGCCGCTGCTGCGCCGGGCCCGCGAGGAGGGAGGCCATCCGCTGCTGGCCGCCACCTCCAGCGCCGCGGCCTATCTGCCGCTGCCCCGGGCCGAGGCCTATGGCGCCTCCAAGGCGGCGCTTAGCCACTTCATGGAGTCGCTGCGCCTGGACCTGGCCGGCGAAGGGATCGGAGTCAGCCTGATTCATCCCGGCTTCGTGAAGACGCCGCTCACCGACCGCAACGACTTCGACATGCCCATGCGCATCTCCACCGACGCCGCCGCCGAGGCGATCCTCGAAGGCCTCGCGCGACGCCGCCTGGACATCCACTTCCCGCGCCGCTTCACGCTGCTGGTCCGGCTGATGGGCATCCTGCCCCCGGGCCTGCGCCACCGTCTGGGCCTGCGCATGACCCGGCAGGATTCGCCCGTGGAGGCCCGCCGATGAACGCCCCGATCCGCCCCCCGCATGACGCCCCCCAGCGGGGTGCCGCCCGGCGGAATGCCGCCCAGCGAAATGCCGCCCAGCGAATCGCCGTGATCGGCAGCGGCATCGGCGGCATGGCGGCCGCCTGGTACCTGTCGAGCCGCCACGAGGTGACGCTCTTCGAGGCCGAGGAGCGCCTCGGCGGCCACACCGCGACCATCGACGTCTCGCTCGACGGCCGGAACTACGCCATCGACACCGGCTTCATCGTCTTCAACGACTGGACCTACCCGCACTTCCAGCGCCTGCTGGGGCGTCTCGGGGTCGCCGCCCAGCCCACCGAGATGAGCTTCTCGGTGCACGAGACGGCCCGCGACTTCGAGTACAACGGCCACACCCTGGCGAGCCTCTTCGCCCAGCGGGGCAACCTGCTGCGCCCCCGCTTCTACCGGCTGCTGCGCAACATCCTGCGCTTCAACCGCGAGGCGACCCGGGCGCTGGAGGAGGACCGGCTCGACCCGGCCATGACGCTGGGCGCCTGGCTCGACGCCGGCGGCTACGACGCCGACTTCCAGCAGCGCTACCTGCTGCCCATGGGCGCCGCCATCTGGTCGGCCAGCATCCGCGACCTGCGCGACTTCCCGCTGCTGTTCTTCGTGCGCTTCTTCCGCCACCACGGCCTGCTGTCGGTCAACGACCGGCCTCAGTGGTACACCCTGGTGGGCGGCTCGCGCGCCTACATCCCGGCCCTGACCGCGCCCTACGCCGAGCGCATCCGGCTCGCGACCCCGGTGCGCGGGCTTCGCCGCCACGCCGATCGGGTCGAGGTGCGAAGCGACGCCGGCGTGGAGGCCTTCGACCAGGTGGTGCTGGCCTGCCACGCCGACCAGGCGCTGGCGATGCTCGACGACCCGAGCGACGCCGAGCGCGAGATCCTCGGCGCCCTGCCCTACCGGGACAACGAGGTGGTGCTGCACACCGACACCCGCCTGCTGCCGCGTCGGCCGCGCGCCTGGGCGAGCTGGAACTACCGGCTCGACGGCCGCGGCGACGAGGCCCGCGTCTCGGTCACCTACGACATGAACATCCTGCAGCGCATCGAAGCGCCGCATACCTTCTGCGTGACCCTGAACGACAGCGCCGCCATCGACCCCGCCAGGGTGCTGGGCCGCTTCACCTACGCCCACCCGCAGTTCACCCTGGCCGGCCAGGCGGCCCAGGCGCACCACGCCGAGATCTCGGGCGCGTCGCGGCGCACTCATTACTGCGGCGCCTACTGGCGCAACGGCTTCCACGAGGATGGCGTCTGGAGCGCCTTGCGGGTTGCCCGGGACCTGGGCTGTGGCGAGCAGGGCCCGGGCACCGAACGCCCCGCCACCCGGTCGCCGGCGGCCGAAGAGGGCCTGGCATGAGGCGCACACCGCGCTCGCGGATCTACCGGGGCAGGCTGCGCCATCGCCGCTTCCTGCCCCGTCCCCACGCCTTCACCTACGACGTGTGGATGGCCTGGCTCGACCTGGACGAGCTGCCGGAGCTCTTCGACGGCGTGCCTGCCTTCAGCGCGCGGCGACCGGCCCTGGCGAGATTTCGCCGCCGGGATTATCTCGGCCCCCACGACCGCCCCCTCAAGCAGGCCGTGCGTGAGGAGCTCGAGCGCCAGCTCGGCAGCGCCCCTGACGGTCGCATCTGCGTGCTGACCCAGCTGCGTACCTTCGGGCTCGGCTTCAACCCGGTCTCGCTCTACTACGCCTTCGATGCCCGCGGCGAGTTGCGCGCCCTGCTCGGCGAGGTGAGCAACACCCCCTGGGGCGAGCGGACCCGCTACGCCTGCGCCGTGGAGCCCCGGCGCCATGGCCACACCGCCGAGTTCGACAAGGCGATGCACGTCTCGCCCTTCAACCCCATGGACATGACCTATCGCTGGCGCTTCGACACGCCCGGCGAGTCGCTGTCGATGCACATGGAGAACTGGAAGGAGGGCCAGCGCCACTTCGACGCCACCCTGACCCTCGAGGGTCGCCCGGCGACCCGAGGCGCACTGCTCGCCACCCTGGCGCGCCAGCCCTGGATGAGCCTGAAGACGCTGGCCGGCATTCACTTCGAGGCGCTGCGGCTGTGGCTCAAGCGCCTCCCGGTCCATGACCACCCCGGACAAGACCACCCTTCCCGTGAGGAGAGCTCGTCGTGAACACGCTTCGCTCCGCCACCGCCCGCCCCCTGGCCGCCGAGGGCGATCGCCTGACGCGTTGGCTCAAGCCGCGGGTGATGGCCCAGCTCGACCGCCTGGAGGGCGGCACCATCATCCTGACCGACGGCCATCAACGCCATCGCCTCGGCCAGGGCGGCGCGCTGCGCGTGACGCTGGTGGTGCGCCACCACCGCGCCTGGAAGCGCCTGGCCCTGGGCGGCACCGTGGGGGCCGCCGAGGCCTACATGGACGGCGACTGGGACGCCGACGACCCGGTGGCCCTGGTGCGGCTGTTCGCCGCCAACCTGGAACGGGTCAACGGCGAGATGGAGAACGGCACCGCGCGGCTCGGCCGCTGGCTGCTGGGCGGCCTCTATCGCCTGCAGCGCAACAGCCTGAGCGGCTCGAAGCGCAACATCGCCGCTCACTACGACATCGGCAACGCGCTCTTCTCGACCTTCCTCGACCGCGAGCACCGCATGTACTCGAGCGCGGTCTTCCCCCACGCCGAGGCGAGCCTCGAGGAGGCCTCGACCCACAAGCTCGACCTGATGCTCGACAAGCTCGACGTCCAGGCGCATCACCACCTGCTGGAGATCGGCACCGGCTGGGGCGGGCTCGCCATCCACGCGGCGAAGACCCGCGGCTGTCGCGTCACCACCACCACCATCTCCGCGGAGCAGCATGCCTTCACGGCAAGGCGCATCGAGGAGGAGGGGCTCGGCGATCGCATCACCCTGCTGCAGCAGGACTACCGCCAGCTCGAGGGGCGCTATGACCGGCTGATCTCGGTGGAGATGATCGAGGCGGTGGGGTACCAGTACCTCGGCACCTACCTGGCGACGCTGGACCGGCTGCTCACCGACGACGGCCAGGCGATGCTGCAGGCGATCACCATCCGCGACCAACGCTACGAGGAGGCCAAGCGCGAGATGGACTTCATCAAGCGCTACATCTTCCCGGGGGGCTTCCTGCCGTCGCATCGCGCCATCCTCGACGGCGTGGCCCGCCACACCTCGCTCAACCTGACCGACCTGGACGAGATCGGCCTGCACTACGCGCGCACCCTGCGCGAGTGGCGCCACCGCTTCGAGGCGAGCCTGGACACCGTGCGCAAGCTCGGCTACGACGAGCGCTTCATCCGCATGTGGCGCTACTACCTCTGCTACTGCGAGGGCGGCTTCATGGAGCGCAGCATCGGTACCTGCCAGCTGCTGCTGGCCAAGCCCGGCGCCCGGCCGGCGCCGCTCACCGGGGAGGCTTGAGTCGCGATGATCGCCCTCTCCGACGGCCCCATGAAGATGCTGGCCAACCTGGCCGCCTTCCAGGCCGGCTGGTTCGCCTGCGTGCTGGGCGGCTCGCTGTTCGGCGGGCTCGCGGTGGCGCTGATCGTCACCCTGCACCTCGCCTGGCTGGGTCGCCCCGGGGAGTGGCGCTGGCTTCTGGCCTTCGCCGTCCTGGGGCTCGCGGTCGACGGCAGCCTGGCGCTCGCCGGCGGCTTCGCGTTCCCCGACGACACGCTCGCCATCGCCGGCATGCCGCCGTGGCTGTGGCTGCTCTGGCCGCTGTTCGCGACCCTGATCCACCACTCGCTGGCCTGGCTCTGGTCGCTCCCCTGGCTCGCCGTGCTCGGCGGGGCCACCAGCGGTCCGCTCTCCTACTTCGCCGGTGCCCGGCTCGCCGGGGTCGAGCTGGCGCCCTGGCTGCTGCCCGTCGAGGCGCTGGCCTGGGCGCTGATCTGCCTGACGCTAAGCCGTCGCCTTGGCCAAGCGCCGGCCCTCGAGGGACGCGCCCGCTGAGGCCTGGGCCTGCCACTCGGCCTCCAGCCGCGCCGCCGGCTGGGGCCTGGCATAGAAGAAGCCCTGCACCTCGGCGCAGCCGTGGGCCAGCAGGAAGTCGCGCTGCGCCTCGGTCTCCACCCCCTCCGCCACCACCGCAAGCCCCAGCCCCTCGGCCATGGCCAGGACGGCACAAACGATGGCGGCATCGGCGCGATCATCGGGCAGCGCGCGGATGAAGGCGCGATCGAGCTTGAGCTTGTCCAGCGGCAGGTGCTTGAGGTAGCCCAGCGACGAGTAGCCGGTGCCGAAGTCATCGATGGCCACGCGATGTCCCTGGCCGCGCAGCCGCTCCAGCCGCGGGGCGATGTCGCCGGCCCGCTCGTCGAGCAGCACCGACTCGGTCAGCTCCAGCCCCAGCCGCTGCGCCGGCACCCGATGGCGGGCGAGGCCGGTGGCGAGCGCGGTCTCCAGATCCCCCTGGAAGAGCTGCATGGCCGAGATGTTGATCCACACCACCGCGTCCGGCAGCCCCTTGCGCTGCCAGTGGGCCAGCTGGGCCAGCGCCTGATCGATCACCCAGTCCCCCAGGGTCGACATCAGGCCGTGGCGCTCGGCCAGCGGGATGAAGTCGCCGGGCGAGATCATGCCGTCCCGGGGGTGGCGCCAGCGCAGCAGGGCCTCCAGCCCGACCAGGCGGTCGTCCCCCAGCCGATACTGCGGCTGATAGTGCAGTTCCAGCTGTCCGCCGACGGCCAGCGCGTTGCGCAGGTCGTTGAGCAGGCCGAGCTGCGGACTGTCCTGAACGTCGAGGGCAGGCCGGAAGCGCTGGCTGTGGTTGCGGCCGTTGCGCTTGGCGCTGAACAGCGCCGATTCCAGGCGCTGGAAGAGCTCCCCGGACTCGCGACCGTCCTCGGGACAGCGGCAGCTGCCGATCGTCAGCCCCAGCCGCAGGCTGTGCGTATCGATCTCGAAGGGCTGGCCGAGGTGCTCCTGCAGCCCCTTGATCCAGCGATCGTGGTCGTCGTGGGTCGTGGTGCGGATCACCATGAACTCGTCGCCGCCCAGTCGCCCGACCACGCCTCCGGCCACGTGCCGCGCCAGCCGCTCCCCGAAGCGCGCGAGCAACCGGTCCCCAAGCTCCACGCCGATGCCGTCGTTGATCTCCTTGAAGCCGTCGATGTCGATCAGCGCCATGTCGAGGCTCTCGCCGGCCCGCAGGTGACGCAGGCGCGAGGCCAGCAGGTCACCGAGCCGCCGACGGTTGGGCAGGCCGGTCAGCGGGTCCTCGAAGCCGATCCGCTGCAGATCGCGCTCACGGGCTTTGTGGACGGAGATATCGGTGAACAGGCAGACGTGGTGGCTGATGCGGCCCGCCTCGTCGGCGACGACCCGGGCCCGCAGCCACTCGGGGTACTCGTCGCCCTGCTTGCGCCGGCTCCAGATCTCGCCCTCCCAGCGCCCGGTGCTGTGCAGGACCTGCCAGTAGTGCTCGTAGAAGGCCTTGTCGTGGCGCGGGGCCGACAGGGAGCTGGCCACGCGGCCGCGGACCTCCTCGAGGGTGTAGCCGGTGATGCGGGTGAAGGCCGGGTTGACGGCCTGGATGCGGTTGGCGGCATCGGTGATGACCACCCCCTCGTCCGAGAGCGAGAGGGCCTCCTCCCCCAGGCGCGCGCGCTGATGCTCCAGGCGCACCTGGCGCCAGGCATCCAGCAGCCCGAGCGCCACCAGCACGGCCGCGGCCAGGCGCAGCGGAATGCCGGGCAGCCAGATGCTGGCCGAGAAGGCCGAGAGGGCCATCCAGGTCATCGGTCGATTGAGAGAGAAGGCTGGCCACATGGGCTGACGCTCACTTGATGAGTGGACGAACGCCCCGGCGGCGGGGCTCTGGAGTGGTTATCGGCCGCGCCGGCGGAAGCTTGACCCCTCCCCGACGGGCGACGCCCCCGGGCCGGCGGCGAACGGCCCGCACCGGACCCGGGCGCGCCCGCCACCACACGGTGCGTCCCGGGAGCGGCCGGGCATGGTGACGCCACGGGTCTCGAGGCGGCGGGGCAGCCCGCTCGGCGTGCATTCGTCGAGTGTGGACAGTAGACTAGGCACAGCCGCCCGGCGGCCTCAGGCCGCTTTCGGCAGACAATAATCCCGACACTCGGAACGATTCAGTGACCAAGCAACACTCCTTTGATCGCGAAGAACTGCTGGCCTGCTCACGCGGCGAGCTGTTCGGTCCGGGCAATGCGCAATTGCCGGCCCCCAACATGCTGATGCTCGATCGCATCATGCACATCCACGAGGAAGGTGGGGATCACGGCAAGGGCGAGTTGATCGCCGAGCTGGATATCCGCCCCGACCTGTGGTTCTTCGACTGCCACTTCCCGGGCGACCCGGTGATGCCCGGCTGCCTGGGCCTGGATGCCATGTGGCAGCTGGTCGGCTTCTACCTGGGCTGGCTCGGCCACCCCGGTCGCGGTCGCGCCCTGGGCTGCGGCGAGGTCAAGTTCTCCGGCCAGATCCTGCCCGAGGCGGAGAAGGTCACCTACCGCATCAACATCAAGCGCATCATCACCCGGCGCCTGATCCTGGGCATTGCCGACGGCACCGTGTGCGTCGACGGCCGCGACATCTATCAGGCCAACGACCTGCGCGTCGGCCTGTTCACCTCCACCGCGAACTTCTGATCAGGAGGCTCCCATGCGACGAGTGGTAGTCACCGGCCTGGGCATCGTGTCCTGCCTGGGCAACGATGCACAACAGGTGCTGGAGGCGCTCCGGAACGGGCGCTCGGGCATTCGCTTCAAGGAAGAGTACGCCGAACGCGGCTTCCGCAGTCAGGTGGCCGGCAGCGTCGACATCGACCTGGACGCCCTGATCGACCGCAAGCTGCGCCGCTTCATGGGCGATGCCGCGGCCTACGCCTACGTCTCCATGGCCCAGGCCATCGAGGATGCCGGCCTCACGCCGGAGCAGGTCTCCGACGAGCGCACCGGCCTGATCGCCGGCTCCGGCGGCGCGTCCAGCGCCAACCAGGTCGAGGCCGCCGACGTGATGCGCGAGAAGGGCCTGCGCCGCGTGGGTCCCTATCGGGTCACCCGCACCATGGGCAGCACCGTCTCGGCCTGCCTGGCGACGCCGTTCAAGATCAAGGGCGTCAACTACTCGATCTCCTCGGCCTGCGCCACCTCGGCCCACTGCATCGGCAGTGCCGTCGAGCAGATCCAGCTGGGCAAGCAGGACGTGGTGTTCGCCGGCGGCGGCGAGGAAGAGCACTGGACCCTGTCCTGCCTGTTCGATGCCATGGGCGCGCTCTCGACCCATTACAACGAGACGCCGGACAAGGCCTCACGCCCCTATGACCAGGCTCGCGACGGCTTCGTCATCGCCGGCGGCGGCGGCATGCTGGTGCTCGAGGACCTGGAGCACGCCCGTGCCCGTGGCGCCAAGATCTACGCCGAGGTGGTCGGCTACGGCGCCACCTCCGACGGCCACGACATGGTTGCCCCGTCCGGCGAGGGCGCGGCCCGCTGCATGCGCCAGGCCATGGCCACGGTCGACGGCGACATCGACTACGTCAACACCCACGGCACCTCCACCCCGGTGGGCGATGTCGCCGAGCTGAAGGCGATTCGTGAGGTGTTCGGCGATCGCACCCCGGCGATGAGCTCGACCAAGTCGCTGACCGGTCATTCGCTGGGCGCCACCGGCGTGCAGGAAGCGATCTACTCGCTGCTGATGATGGAGAACGACTTCATCACCGCCTCGGCCAACATCGAGCACCTCGACGAGCAGGCGGCCGGCTTCGACATCGTCACCGAGCGCCGCGATGGCGTGACGGTCGATCGCGTGCTGTCCAACAGCTTCGGCTTCGGCGGCACCAACGCCTGCCTGGTGCTGGAGAAGTTCAAGGACTGAGCTCAGCTGATCCAGCACGCCAGCCCGATCGACGCAAGAACGCAAGAAGGCGCCCCTTGGGGCGCCTTCTTGCGTTGCGGCTTGCGTTAGCCTCCAAGATGAGGGGCCGACCTCAGGCCGGGCGCTTCACCCGCTCGGCGGCCGCCTCGGGCCGCGGCACCTCGGAGATCTCGGCCAGCCGCGCCTCGATCCAGGCCTCGGCCTCCGCCATCACCTCTTCCGCCGTACGGCCGTGGGTCTCGATCGGCGGGCCGACTTCCAGCGTCAGGCGCCCCGGCTTCTTGACCCAGTGGCGCCCCGGCCAGCGCTCCCCGGCATTATGGGCCACCGGTACCACCGGCATGCCCGCGCGACAGGCGATCACCGCGCCGCTCTTGTTGTAGCGCACGCGCTGCCCAGGGGAGACCCGGGTGCCCTCGGGGAAGATCAGCACCGAGAGCCCCTCCTCGAGACGCGCCTTGCCCTGAGTGAGCACCTGCTTCATGGCCCGGGCCGGCTTCGAGCGGTCCAGGGCGATCGGATGCAGCAGGCGAAGCCCCCAGCCGAAGACCGGGATGTTCAGGAGTTCACGCTTGAGCACCGTGCAGACCGGCGGATGCAGCAGCTGCAGGTAGACCGTCTCCCACTCGGACTGATGATTGGAGAGAATCACGCAGGGGCCGTCCGGCAGGCGTTCATGGCCGTGGAACTCGTAGCGCACGCCGCAGACCAGCCGGAACCAGGCGATGATGAAGTGGTTGTAGAGGTTGAGCAGCCGGTAGCGGGAGGCCAGCGGCAGGAAGGGGGCCGGGGGCAGGAAGAGCACCCCGCAGACCAGCATGGCCAGGACATAGCCGACGTAGAAGATCAGGCTGCGGATCACGTTCATCGCGGCGCCGACTCCTCGGCCCTGACCAGGCACCAGGCATCCAGCATGCGACCGACCTCCAGCCGCCAGGGCTTCTGGTGGACGCCGAACACATCCAGCACCCGCCGGCAGTTCAGCACCCGACGCAGCGGCTGGTCGTGGTGGTGCTTGAGTGCCTTGGCACTGCCCAGGGCGACCCGCTCGCCGCGCCCCTCGAGGCGCGTGTCGAGCTGGGTACGCACCATCGAGACGAAGGTGTAGGCGCTCACCGGCTCGGAGCCGGCCAGGTGATAGCTGCCCCAGGCATCGGCGCCGCAGTGCTGCTGCTGGAGCATGCCGATCAGCGCCATGGCCACGGCATCCGCCGAGGTCGGACAGAAGATCACGTCGGACTCCGCGCGCACCTCGCCGCCCTCGATGAAGGTGTCGAGCAGCTCGCTCAACCAGGCGTGGCTGCCCTCCAGGGCGAACAGCGGCCCCAGGCGCACGATCAGATGGCGCGGCAGCTCGGCGCGGATCCGATCACCGGTGCGCACCAGCCGCCGCAGGCCGTCGTCCCGGGGCTCGGGAATCACGTGCTCGTCGATGGGGACGTCGAAGCCGTCCTCGTAGAGCTGGTCGGAGACGCACCACACCAGCGGGATCTCCGCCTCGCGACAGAGCTCCATGCAGGCCTCGACCGCCTCGGCGTGGGCCGTGACGGCCGCCGGCTCGGCGCTGAGCGGCCGGGACAGCGGCGGGATCACCAGCGCATCCGGGCGCAGCGTCTCGAGCCGCGCCGGCGTGGTCTGCAACGCCGGCTCGATGGTGAGCTCGGTGTCGCTGCGCCGGTTGGCCTCGCGGGCCATCGCCAGGCTCAGGCAGTGGCCGGCCTCCAGAATCAGCAGCTTCACGGCATCTCCTCGGCTAACGCCCGATCAGAACGGGATCTCGTCGTCGAAATCGTCGAAGCTGCCCGGATCCGGAGCGCCGTAGTTGCCGCCCTGCTGGCCACCCTGCTGAGGCGGGGCCGGCTGCGGGGCCGGACGCTGGGGCTGACCGCCACCGTACTGACCGCCCTGCTGAGGCGGCTGCTGGCCGCCGCCGAAGTTGCCGCCCTGCTGCGGAGGCTGGCCGCCGCCGTACTGGCCACCCTGCTGCGGGGGACGACCGCCGCCCTGCTGGCCGCCGCCGAAGCCGCCGCCCTGGCCGCCGTCACCGCGGCCGTCGAGCATCTGCATGTCGTTGGCGACGATCTCGGTGCTGTACTTGTCCTGGCCGTTCTGATCCTGCCACTTGCGGGTCTGCAGGCGGCCCTCGATGTAGACCTTGGAGCCCTTCTTGAGGTACTGCTGGGCGATCTCGGCGGTCTTGTTGAACAGCACGATCCGGTGCCACTCGGTGCGCTCCTGGCGCTGGCCGCTCTGGCGGTCCATCCAGGTGTCCGTGGTGGCCAGGTTGAGGTTGGCAACGGCGGTGCCGGAGGGCGTGAAACGCACTTCCGGATCCTGGCCGAGGTTGCCGATGAGGATGACCTTGTTGATGCCACGGGCCATGGGGAACTCCTTGCTGTCATGAAATGCGTTATACGGCGATCGAGTGGCACCCAGGGCGCCCTCTCCGGATCATACGCGGCTCAGCCGCCGCTGTGGGGATTGCCGGAGCCGGTGAGGCGCGCCAGGGCCTGCTCGTCGAGGCGCTGCCGGTCCACCTTAAGGTAGGCCAGGCGCTCCTCGGGAACGACCAGCACGTCTTCCACCCCGGCCACGTCGGCGAAGCGCGCCATCAGCGTCTCCAGGGCATCGTCCTGCTCGTGGTCATCGAGCGCCACCACCTCGCTGGAGAGGTGGCGAGGGGGCGTCATGCCGGCCATCGCCGCCAGCCAGGCGAGGCCCAGCAGGCCGCAGCCGATGAAGACCGCGGAGAGCCCCCACTGCTGGGCGAGCCAGCCGCCCAGCACCCCGCCGAGGAAGGCGCCCAGGAACTGGCTGGTGGAATAGACGCCCATGGCGGTGCCCTTGGCACCGGCCGGGGCGAGCTTGCTGAGCATCGAGGGCAGTGTGGCCTCGAGCAGGTTGAAGGCGATGAAGAACAGCAGCAGCCAGCCGAACAGCGCCCAGATCCCTTCGCCGAGGCCCGCCAGCCCGAACAGGCTCAGGGTGATGCCGGTGATCGCGGCGAGGCACATGCTCTTCATGCGGCGGCGCTTCTCGGCGACGATCACCAGCGGCACCATGGCCACGAAGGCCAGCAGCATAACGCCGAGATAGGTCAGGCCGTGCTGCTCGACGGCGATCCCCGCTTCCACCAGCCGGAAGGGCACGGCGACGAAGATCGCCATCAGCACCAGGTGCAGGGCGAAGATCGAGAGATCCATGCGCCACAGGTCGCTGCGCGCCAGGATGCCGCGCAGCTGCTCGCGGTCCATGCCCACGTCGCGGTGACGCACACGGCGCGGCGCTGGCGGCACCAGCTTCCACAGCACGCCGAGCCCCAGCAGCGCCAGGGCGGCGGTGAACCAGAAGACGCCGGCGAGGCCATGATCCGCGGCGAGCCAGGGCCCCAGCACCATGGCCACGGCGAAGGCCACGCCGATGGAGAGCCCGATGGTGGCCATGGCGGCGGTACGCACCTGCTCGCGGGTCTGGTCGGCGAGCAGCGCCATGATGGCCGCCGCCACGGCGCCGCTGCCCTGAAGGCAGCGCCCCAGGATCACCGCGCCGATGGAGTCGGCCTGGGCGGCCACCAGGCTGCCGAGCATGAACAGCACGAGGCCGAAGGCGATCACCGGCTTGCGCCCCAGGCGGTCGGAGAGCAGCCCGAAGGGGATCTGCAGCACCGCCTGGGTGAGGCCGTAGATGCCCAGCGCCAGGCCGACCAGCAGGGGCGTGGCGCCCGCCAGGTCGTCGGCGTACAGGGCGAGCACCGGCAGCACCATGAACAGCCCGAGCATGCGCGTGGCATAGAGCCCGGCCAGCCCGGTGATGGCACGACGCTCGGTGGCTAACAGCAGTCCTGAGACCTTTCGCATAGCGATTAGAACTTCCGTGGACGGGCCCTGGGGCCCGGAGGTGGACCGCATATTCTAGCGGCTCGCCACCCCCCAGGGAAAGCCGAGGGCGGCGGCGCTTTGCCGCCGGTGCGGCCCGCCCCGTATAATCGAGGTTTTGCCGCGTCCGGCGAGGTGGGAATGGACACAATTCTGGTCAGGGGTGCGCGCACCCACAACCTGAAGAACATCGACGTCGAACTGCCCCGTGACAAGCTGATCGTGGTCACCGGGCTCTCCGGATCGGGCAAGTCGTCGCTGGCCTTCGATACCCTCTATGCCGAGGGCCAGCGCCGCTACGTGGAGTCGCTCTCCACCTACGCGCGCCAGTTCCTGTCGATGATGGAGAAGCCCGACGTCGACCACATCGAGGGGCTGTCGCCGGCGATCTCCATCGAGCAGAAGTCCACCTCCCACAACCCGCGCTCCACCGTCGGCACCATCACCGAGATCTACGACTACCTGCGCCTGCTGTTCGCCCGCGCCGGCACCCCGCGCTGCCCCGAGCACGGCGAGGATCTCGAGGCGCAGACCGTGTCGCAGATGGTCGACCAGGTGCTGGCCCTGCCCGAGGGCAGCAAGCTGATGCTGCTGGCCCCGGTGGTGAAGGGACGCAAGGGCGAACACCTGCAGCTGCTGGCCGAGCTGCGCGCCCAGGGCTTCGTGCGCGCCATGATCGATGGCCAGGTGCTGGAGCTCGACGACATCGCCCCGCTGGACAAGAACAAGAAGCACGACATCAGCGTGGTGGTCGACCGCATCAAGGTCCGCGAGGGGCTGGCCCAGCGCCTGGCGGAATCCTTCGAGACGGCGCTCAACCTCGCCGACGGCACCGCCATGATCCACTTCATGGACGGCGAGGCGGAGGATCTCGCCTTCTCGGCGCGCTTCGCCTGCCCGGTGTGCGGCTACTCCATCGCCGAGCTCGAGCCGCGCATGTTCTCCTTCAACAACCCGGCCGGCGCCTGCTCCACCTGCGACGGCCTGGGCGTGCAGCAGTTCTTCGATCCCGACAAGCTGATCAGCCACCCCGAACTCTCCCTGGCCGAGGGCGTGATCAAGGGCTGGGACCGGCGCAGCGTCTACTACTTCAACCAGCTGCAGGCGGTCGCCGACCACTATCGCTTCACCCTGGAGACGCCCTGGCAGGACCTGGCCCGCCACGAACGTGAGGTCATCCTCCACGGCAGCGGCAGCGACGACATCGCCTTCCACTACGTCAACGACCGCGGCCGCAAGGTCACTCGCGAGCACCCCTTCGAGGGCGTGCTGCCCAACATGCAGCGCCGCTATCGCGAGACCGAGTCGAGCATGGTGCGCGAGGACCTGGCCCGGCACATCGCCGTGCAGCCCTGCCCGACCTGCCACGGCTCGCGACTGCGCCGGGAGTCGCGGCACGTCTACATCGACGACAACACCCTGCCGCAGCTCGTCCGGCTGCCCATCGGCGAGGCGCTGGCCTACTTCGGCGAGCTCAGCCTGCCGGGGCGGCGCGGCGAGATCGCCGTGAAGATCATCAACGAGATCCACGCGCGCCTGGAGTTCCTGGTCAACGTCGGGCTCGACTACCTGAACCTGGAGCGCAGCGCCGAGACGCTCTCCGGCGGCGAGGCCCAGCGCATCCGCCTGGCCAGCCAGATCGGCGCCGGCCTGGTCGGGGTGATGTACATCCTCGACGAACCCTCCATCGGCCTGCACCAGCGCGACAACGACCGCCTGCTGCAGACCCTGGAGCGGCTGCGCGACCTGGGCAACACCGTGATCGTGGTCGAGCACGACGAGGATGCCATCCGCGCCGCCGACCACGTGCTCGACATCGGCCCCGGGGCCGGCGTCCACGGCGGGCAGATCGTCGCCCAGGGCACGCCCCAGGACATCATGGCGACCCCCGACTCCCTCACCGGCCAGTACCTGTGCGGTAGCCGGCGCATCGAGGTGCCGCCGTGGCGGATTCCCGGCAACCCCGAGAAGGTGGTGCGCCTCTCCGGCGCGCGGGGCAACAACCTCCAGGAGGTCACCCTGACGCTTCCGCTGGGGCTGTTCGTCTGCATCACCGGCGTCTCGGGTTCCGGCAAGTCGACGCTGATCAATGCCACCCTGATGCCGATCGCCGCCCGGGAACTCAACCGCGCCACCAGCCTGACCCCGGCCGCCCACGATCGCCTCGAGGGCCTCGAGCACCTCGACAAGGTGATCGACATCGACCAGAGCCCCATCGGGCGCACGCCGCGCTCCAACCCGGCCACCTACACCGGCATCTTCACGCCGATCCGCGAGCTGTTCGCCGGCACCCAGGAGGCGCGCGCCCGGGGCTACAAGCCGGGCCGCTTCTCCTTCAACGTCAAGGGCGGTCGCTGCGAGGCGTGCCAGGGCGAGGGGATGATCAAGGTGGAGATGCACTTCCTGCCGGACATCTACGTGCCCTGCGACGTCTGCAAGGGCAAGCGCTACAACCGCGAGACCCTGGAGATCGCCTACAAGGGAAAGAGCATCCACGAGGTGCTGGAGATGACCGTCGAGGAGGCGCTGGCGTTCTTCTCGCCGGTGCCGGCCATCGCCCGGCGCCTGCAGACCCTGCTCGACGTCGGGCTCTCCTATATCCGCCTGGGGCAGAGCGCCACCACCCTCTCCGGCGGCGAGGCCCAGCGGGTCAAGCTGGCCCGGGAGCTGGCCAAGCGCGATACCGGCAAGACGCTCTACATCCTCGACGAGCCGACCACCGGCCTGCACTTCGAGGACATCCGTCAGCTGCTCACGGTGCTGCACCGCCTGCGCGACCACGGCAACACCATCGTGGTGATCGAGCACAACCTGGACGTGATCAAGACCGCGGACTGGCTGATCGACCTCGGCCCCGAGGGCGGCTCCGGGGGCGGGCGCATCGTCGCCGAGGGCACGCCGGAGCAGGTGGCGCGCCACGAGGCGTCACACACCGGCCGCTTCCTGAAGCCGCTGCTCGAGCGCAGCAAGGCCGGCGACGACACCGTGCCGGCCTGATCCCACTCCGCTGCGGCTGCCCCTCCTCATGGGCGGGCAGCCGCGCCCTCGCCCCTCGCCAGAGGCCCCGCCTACGGCGCACCCGCCAGGATGTGCTAGCTTGAGGTCAGACGCGGTCATCGCCTGTCCTGCGCGCCTCTGGAGAACGCCCATGCCCCTCGTCGCCTTCCCCTCCCGCTTCGCTCCAGCCTCGCGCCTGCTCGCCAGTACGGCACTCTGCCTGGCCCTGCCGGCCACCCAGGTCGCCGCCGCCGAGACGACGGCCACACTCTTCCTCTGGGCCAACGACGTCGACCAGAAGCTGGAGGGCGGCACCCGCCTGGAGACCAGCAGCGAGACGCTGATCGAGAACCTGGAGTTCGGCCTGATGGGCGCACTGGTGCATCGCACCGGACCCTGGCTGTACGGCTTCGATGCGCTCTATGCCGACGTCGGCAAGGATGGCGACGTCGACGTGCCGGTACGGAACGCAGTGCCCGACGGCCCCGAGAGCATCGACACGGCGCTGGACTTCACCAGTAAGACGACCCTGGTCCACGCCTATGTCGGCCACGAGTGGTATCGTGGTCCCCGATGGGCCGTCTACGCCACCGGCGGCGTTCGCTACACGCGGTTCGAGACCGAGCTCACCGTGGAGACCGATACCGGCATCGCCCGGCGCTTCGAGACCGAGGAGAACCTCACCGACGCCACCCTCGGCGTGCGCGGACACTATGCCTACACGCCGCACTGGTCCTCGCCGTACATCCTGGACGTCGGCACCGGCAGCACCGAGGTTACCCTGCACGCCTTCACCGGCCTCTCGTACGACTGGGGGGCCAGCAGCGTGACAGCGGCCTATCGCTACATGAAGTGGAAGCTCGACGACGGCGACTACCTCGACCAGGTCATCTACGAGGGTCCGCTGCTGGCCTTCAGCTACCGCTTCTGACACCTGGCCCGCCCGCAGGCACAAAAAAACCGGCTCCCAGGGGGAGCCGGTTTGGTCTCGGGACGCGAGGGTCGCCGGTCGAGGATCACTCCTCGGCGGCTTCCTCGACGACCGGACGGTCGACCAGTTCGACGAAGGCCATGGGGGCGTTGTCGCCGGTGCGGAAACCGCACTTGAGGATACGGACGTAACCGCCCGGACGCTCGGCGTAACGCGGACCCAGCTCGTTGAAGAGCTTGCCGACCGCTTCCTTCGAGCGGGTGCGGCTGAAGGCCAGACGACGGTTAGCGACGCTGTCCTGCTTGGCCAGGGTGATCAGCGGCTCGATGACGCGACGCAGCTCCTTGGCCTTGGGCAGGGTTGTCTTGATCACTTCGTGCTCGACCAGCGAGACAGACATGTTCTTGAACATGGCCTGACGATGCGTGCTGGTACGATTCAGATGACGACCACTCTTACGATGACGCATGGTTGTGATTCCTTACCAAACTGGGACTCGAGTCGAGGCTCACGCGGAGGCCTTGTCGTCCTTCAGGCTAGCGGGCGGCCAGTTCTCCAGCCGCATGCCCAGAGAAAGCCCGCGGGCGGCCAACACGTCCTTGATCTCATTCAGGGACTTCTTGCCGAGATTGGGGGTCTTCAGCAGCTCCACTTCGGTGCGCTGGATCAGATCCCCGATGTAGTAGATGTTCTCGGCCTTCAGGCAGTTGGCGCTGCGAACGGTCAACTCGAGATCGTCTACGGGGCGCAGCAGGATCGGATCGATATGATCCTCTTCCTCCACCACTTCCTGTTCCTTGTCGGCTTCCAGGTCGACGAACGCGGCCAGCTGCTCTTGCAGGATGGTAGCGCTGCGACGGATCGCCTCTTCCGGATCCAGGGTGCCGTCGGTTTCCAGGTTGATGATCAGCTTGTCGAGGTCGGTGCGCTGTTCGACACGCGCGGCCTCGACCGAGTAGGAAACCCGGCGCACGGGGCTGAAGGTAGCATCCAGCTGCAGGCGACCGATGGCGCGGGACTCGTCGTCGGCCTCGCCACGGGCGTCCGCCGGCTCATAGCCGCGGCCGCGAGCGACCTTGAGCTGCATCTTCAGCTCGGATCCCTCATTGACGTGGGCGATGACATGCTCGGGGTTGACGATCTCGACGTCGTGGTCGAGCGCGATGTCCCCTGCCGTCACGACGGCCGGCCCCTGCTTGTTCAGCGAGAGCACTGCCTCGTCGCGGCTATGCATCCGGAGCGCCACGTCCTTGAGGTTCAGGAGGATTTCGATGACATCTTCCTGGACGCCCTCGATCGCGCTGTACTCATGCTCGACGCCGGCGATCTCGGCTTCCACCACGGCACAGCCGGGCATGGACGAGAGCAGGATGCGACGCAGGGCATTCCCCAGCGTGTGGCCGAAGCCACGCTCGAAGGGCTCGAGCACGATCTTGGCGTGGTGTGCGCTGATCTCTTCGACCTTGATGTCGCGAGGACGGAGAAACTCTGTCACTGAACGCTGCATATGAACACCTATCAGGCTGCCAAACGGATTGTCGGTACTCCAGGCCGCCCCCGCGGACGGGGGCGGCGCGACGCGGGCGCCGCTTACTTGGAGTACAGCTCGACGATCAGGTTTTCGTTGATGTCGGCAGACAGGTCACCGCGTTCAGGCAGGGCCTTGAAAGTGCCTTCCATCTTCTTGGCATCGGTCTCGACCCACACCACGTCGCCGCGATTGGCGGCGATGGCCAGGGAAGTCTGGATGCGCGCCTGGTTCTTCGCCTTCTCACGGACGGAGACCACGTCACCCGGCTTGACCTGGTAGGACGCCACGTTGACGGTCTTGCCGTTGACGGCGATCGCCTTGTGGCTGACCAGCTGACGCGCCTCGGAACGCGTGGAGCCGAAGCCCATGCGGTAGACGACGTTGTCCAGTCGGGATTCGAGAAGCTGCAGCAACAACTCGCCGGTCGCGCCCTTCAGGCGGGCCGCTTCCTTGTAGTAGTTGCGGAACTGCTTCTCGAGTACGCCGTACATGCGACGTACTTTCTGCTTCTCGCGAAGCTGCAAGCCGTAGTCGGAAAGACGCTGACGGCGCTGGCCGTGCACACCCGGGATCTGCTCGGATTTGCACTTCTTCTCGAAGGGAGTGACACCGCTCTTGAGGAAGAGGTCGGTCCCCTCACGACGAGACAGTTTGCACTTCGGTCCAATGTAACGAGCCATGAATCTGTCTCCTTAAACGCGGCGTTTCTTCGGCGGACGGCAGCCATTGTGCGGAATGGGCGTCGCGTCGGTGATGCTCTGCACGCGGAAGCCGGCGGCATTGAGTGCGCGCACGGCGGATTCACGGCCAGGACCGGGGCCCTTGACCAGCACGTCGACGTTTTTCACACCATACTCGGCTGCAGCGGTCGCTGCACGCTCGCTTGCCACTTGAGCAGCGAACGGGGTGCTCTTGCGAGAACCACGAAAACCCGAACCACCGGCAGTCGCCCAGGAAAGGGCGTTGCCCTGGCGGTCTGTGATCGTAATGATCGTGTTGTTAAAAGAGGCGTGGATATGCGCGACGGCATCCACTACCTGCTTTTTAACCTTTTTACGGTTGCTACGCGGGTTAGCCATGTTGATGTCTATTCCTGTCTTTACGCCAGAACGTGCGTGTTATTTGCGGATCGGCTTGCGCGGGCCCTTACGGGTACGCGCATTGGTCTTGGTACGCTGACCACGCAGCGGAAGACCACGACGATGACGCAGACCACGATAGCAACCCAGGTCCATGAGACGCTTGATATTCAGCGTCACATCACGACGAAGGTCACCTTCCACGGTGTACTTGCCGACTTCAGAGCGCAGGGTATCCAGATCTTCACTGGACAGCTCCTGGATCTTGGTGGTCGGCGCGATGCCGGTCGCGGCACAGATGTCCTGCGCGCGAGTACGGCCAATCCCGAAGATATAGGTCAGCGAGATCGCCGCATGCTTGTTGTCCGGGATATTGACGCCTGCAATACGGGCCATCAGCTTACTCCGAAATTTGAGCGGCTTGCTCGATTAATCATCTACAAAAGGCGCAACAGCATACCCCTTTCCTCGCTCGAGGACAAGGGGCATGCCGGCACCCGGTTCAGTGCAGCGTCGGACTTAGCCCTGACGCTGCTTGTGCCGCGGCTCGCTGCAGATGACGCGTACGGCGCCATTGCGACGAATGATCTTGCAGTTGCGGCACATTTTCTTCACGGAAGCTCGAACTTTCATCGTTCTCTCCAAATCGCCAGCGGCGCGCCTCAGCGCATGATGCCGCCGCTACCGTAGCCTTTCAGGTTGGACTTCTTCATCACCGACTCGTACTGGTGCGACATGAGGTGCGACTGCACCTGGGCCATGAAGTCCATGATGACCACCACCACGATCAGCAGCGAGGTACCGCCGAAGAAGAACGGCACGTTCCAGGCCACGATCAGGAACTGGGGCATCAGGGAAACCGCAGTGATGTAAAGCGCGCCGAACAGGGTCAAGCGGGTCATGACCTTGTCGATGTAGCGAGCGGTCTGCTCGCCGGGGCGGATGCCCGGCAGGAAGGCCCCTGACTTCTTGAGGTTGTCAGCGACATCCTTGGGGTTGAAGACCAGCGCTGTGTAAAAGAAGCAGAAGAATACCACCGCCGCGGCGAAAAGCAAGATGTAGAGCGGCTGCCCCGGGCCCAGGGCCTGGGAGGCGCTCTGCAGCCATTCCATGCCATCCCCGGCCCCGACCCACTGACCCAGCGACGCCGGGAACAGCAGGATGCTCGAGGCGAAGATCGCCGGAATCACGCCCGCCATGTTGACCTTGAGCGGCAGGTAGCTGCTCTGGCCGGCATACATCTTGTTGCCCACCTGGCGACGCGGATAGTTCACGGTGAGGCGGCGCTGGCCGCGCTCGATGAACACCACGAAGGCCACGGTGGCGATGCCCAGCACGGTCAGGGCCAGCAGCGGCAGGACGTTCCAGGCACCTTCGTTGCGGGCCAGCTCGAAGGCCTGCCCCACGGCACCCGGAAGGCCGGCGACGATGCCCGAGAAGATCAGCAGCGAGATGCCGTTGCCGATGCCCTTCTCGGTGATCTGCTCACCCAGCCACATCAGGAACACCGCCCCGGTGACGAAGGTCACGATGGCGGTGAAGTAGAAGCTGAAGTCGGCCGAGTAGGCGATCCCCTGGCTGGCGAGACCCACCGACATGCCGGTGGCCTGGACCAGAGCCAGCAGTACCGTGCCGTAGCGGGTGTACTGGCTGATCTTGCGACGGCCGGCCTCACCCTCCTTCTTCAGCTGCTCGAGCTGAGGCGAGACCGCAGTCATCAGCTGCATGATGATCGACGCCGAGATGTAGGGCATGATGCCCAGCGCCATGATACTCATGCGCTCCAGGGCACCGCCCGAGAACATGTTGAACATGCCCAGGATGGTGCCCTGCTGCTCCCTGAACAAGGCAGCAAGCTGGTCAGGATTGATACCGGGAACGGGGATGTGGGCACCGATACGGTAGACCACGATGGCGAGGAGCACGAAGCGCAGACGCGCCCAGAGTTCACCCAGACCGCTACCCATCGCCGGCATGTTTCCTGACTTAGCCATTTAGTCCTCTACCTTGCCGCCGGCGGCTTCGATCGCGGCACGGGCACCCTTGGTGACCTTGAGACCGCGGACCGTGACCGCCTTGTTCAGTTCGCCGGAAAGGATCACCTTGGCATGCTTGGTGGCATCCTTGAGCACGTTGGCTTCCTTGAGGGTGTCCAGGGTGACGTCATCACCCGCGACCCGGGCCAGCTCGGCCAGGCGGACTTCCTCGGAAACCAGCGACTTCGCGGAGGTGAAGCCGAACTTGGGCAGGCGCCGCTGCAGCGGCATCTGACCGCCCTCGAAACCGGGCTTCACGCTGCCGCCGCTGCGCGACTTCAGGCCCTTGTGGCCGCGGCCACCGGTCTTGCCCAGACCGGAGCCGATGCCACGACCGACGCGCTTCTCGGCGTGCTTGGAGCCCGGTGCCGGGCTCAGGCTATTGAGTTTCATGGATTACTCTCCCTCAACACGCACAAGGTAGTTGACCTTGTGGATCATGCCGCGGACGGCAGGGGTGTCTTCCAGCTCAACCGTGTGACCGATGCGACGCAGGCCGAGGCCCTTCATGGTGGCCTTGTGCTTGGCCAGTACGCCGATGGTGCTGCGGGTCTGGGTAACCTTGATCGTTGCTGACATGGTGCTTACCCCGTGATCGCTTCGACAGGCAGACCGCGCTTGGCGGCCACGTCTTCCGGCGACTGCAGGGAGGCCAGACCGTTGACGGTCGCCCGCACCACGTTCACCGGGTTGGTGGAGCCGTAGCACTTGGCCAGGACGTTATGCACGCCAGCCAGCTCGAGCACGGAGCGCATGGCACCGCCGGCGATGATCCCGGTACCGTCGGAGGCCGGCTGCATGTACACCTTGGAGGCGCCGTGACGGGCCTTGACCGGGTACTGCAGAGTGCCGCCGGTGAGGTTCACCTTGACCATGTTGCGACGCGCCTGGTCCATGGCCTTCTGGATCGCGACCGGCACTTCACGTGCCTTGCCGCGGCCGAAGCCCACACGACCGTTACCGTCACCCACGACGGTCAGGGCGGTGAAACCGAAGATTCGGCCACCCTTGACCACCTTGGCGACACGGTTGATCTGCACGAGCTTTTCCTGCAGATCGCCGTTTTGCTGTTCGTTCTTCGCCATCGTAAAACCCTTTAGAATTCCAGGCCGCCTTCACGAGCGGCGTCAGCCAAGGCCTTCACACGACCGTGGTACTTGAAGCCGGCACGATCGAAAGCCACCTGGGTGATGCCAGCCTGCTTGGCACGTTCGGCAATCAGCGCGCCCACCTTGGAGGCGGCGTCGGCGTTGCCGGTCGCACCCTCGCGCAGGGCCTTGTCCAGCGTGGAAGCGCTGGCGAGGACCTTGCCACCATCCGGCGAGATGATCTGCGCGTAGATGTGGCGGGGGGTACGATTGACGCACAGGCGATACACGCCCAGCTCGCGGATCTTGGCGCGAGCACGGCGGGCACGACGGAGACGAGATTCTTTCTTCGCGTTCATAACCCTGCCTTACTTCTTCTTGGCTTCTTTGCGACGCACCTGCTCGTCGGCGTACCGGACACCCTTGCCCTTGTAGGGCTCGGGCGGACGGAAGGCGCGGATTTCCGCAGCACACTGGCCGAGCGCCTGCTTGTCCGCGCTCTTCAGCACGATGACGGTGTTCTTCGGCGTTTCCGCCGTGACACCTTCAGGCAGGGTGTAGTCGACCGGGTGCGAGAAGCCCAGTGTAAGATTGAGCGTCTGGCCCTTGGCCTGGGCACGATAACCGACGCCGATGATTTCGAGGGTCTTGGTGAAGCCCTCGCTGACACCGGTGACCAGGTTCTGAACCAGGGCACGGGTGGTACCGACCATTGCCCAGCTCTTCGCGCTTTCGCTCGGCTGGAAGGTCAGCTGTCCCTCTTCCCGACCGATCACCACATCCTGGTGAACGGGCATGGACAGGGTGCCCTGGCTGCCCTTGACGGACAGCTGGTCACCGTCGAGCTTGATCTCGACGCCTGCGGGCAATTTGACCGGATATTTGGCTACGCGGGACATTCCAAACTCCTAGAATACGGTGCAGATGACTTCGCCACCGACACCCGCCTGACGAGCCGCGCGATCCGTCATCACACCGTTGGAGGTGGTGACGATGGCGACGCCCAGACCTTCGGCGACCTTCGGCAGCGCGTCCTTGCCCTTGTACTGGCGCAGGGACGGCTTGGAAACCCGCTGCAGGTGCTCGATGACCGGTTTACCCTCGAAGTACTTGAGGGTCACGGTCAGTTCGGGCTTGGCGGACTCGCTGACGGCGAAATCGCCGATGTAGCCCTCTTCTTTCAGCACGCGGGCCACCTCGACCTTCAGCTTGGAGGACGGCATGGAAACCGTCTCCTTGGTGGCCATCTGCGCATTGCGGATACGGGTAAACATATCCGCCAGAGTGTCTTGCATGCTCATTTACGTTGCGCTCCTGATGATTCTACGTGGCGTTACCAGCTGGACTTCTTGAGTCCGGGCACATCGCCACGCATGGCGGCTTCACGCAGCTTGTTGCGGCCGAGGCCGAACTTGTTGTAGTAGCCGTGCGGACGGCCGGTAATACGGCAGCGGTTGCGCTGACGCACCGGACTGGAGTCACGCGGCAGCTGCTGCAGCTTGAGCTGCGCGTCGAAGCGCTCTTCGTCAGAAGCGTTCACGTCCTGGATGAGCGCCTTGAGCTCGGCGCGCTTGGCGGCATACTTCTCCACCAGCTTGGTGCGCTTCGCCTCACGCTCTACCATGCTTTTCTTTGCCATGATCCCACCCTTATTTCTTGAACGGGAAGTTCAGCGCGCCGAGCAGCGCACGACCTTCTTCATCGGTTTTGGCGGTGGTGGTGATAGTGACATCCAGACCACGGATCCGATCGATCTTATCATACTCGATCTCCGGGAAGATGATCTGCTCACGCACCCCCATGGAGTAGTTGCCACGACCGTCGAAGGACTTCGGGTTGAGACCACGGAAGTCACGAACGCGGGGAATCGCGATGTTCACCAGGCGATCGAGGAAGTCCCACATGCGCTCGGAGCGCAGGGTCACCTTGATCCCGATCGGCCAGCCCTCACGGACCTTGAAGCCCGCGATCGACTTGCGTGCCTTGGTGACCAGCGGCTTCTGACCGGAGAGCTTCTCCAGGTCGCCGATGGCGTTGTCGATCAGCTTCTTGTCGCTGGTCGCCTCGCCGATCCCCATGTTCAGGGTCACCTTGGTGACCCGGGGTACCTGCATCACGTTGGCGTAGCTGAACTGCTCTTGGAGTTTAGCCACCACCTCGTTTTGATAACGTTCTTTCAAGTTCGCCATTTTGCTATCCGACTCGCGTTAGGCGTCGATCTGCGACTGCGTCGACTTGTAGATACGTACCTTGGTACCGTCTTCCTGAACCTGGATGCCGACGCGATCCGCCTTGCCGGTCTCCTGGTTGAAGATGGCCACGTTGGACGCGTGAATCGATGCCTCGCGCTCGACGATACCGCCCTGGTTGCCCGCCATCGGGTTGGGCTTGGTGTGACGCTTGATCATGTTCACACCGGACACCACGAAACGGTTTTCGAGAACCCGCTTCACGGTGCCACGCTTGCCCTTGTCCTTGCCGGCGATGACGATGACTTCATCGTCACGTTTGATCTTTTGCATATCCGCCTCGCTCCTTACAGCACTTCAGGCGCCAAGGAAATGATCTTCATGAACTTCTCGTTGCGAAGCTCACGCGTCACCGGCCCGAAGATACGGGTACCGATCGGCTGATCGTTGGTGTTGTTCAACAACACAGCCGCATTTCCATCGAAGCGGATCAGCGAACCGTCGTTACGACGGACGCCACTACGGGTGCGAACCACCACCGCTTTGAGGACCTGGCCCTTCTTGACCTTGCCACGCGGAATGGCTTCCTTCACCGTGACCTTGATGACGTCGCCGACGCGCGCGTAGCGGCGGTGCGAACCGCCCAGCACCTTGATGCACTGCACCCGGCGCGCTCCGCTGTTGTCGGCGACATCCAGCATTGTCTGAGTCTGAATCATCGGTTTTCTCCAAACCTAATCTGACTGCACGGGATCGACCGGCGTAAGCCGATCAACCCTTGGCCTGTTCGACGACTTCGATCAGGGTCCAGGACTTGTTCTTCGACAGCGGACGGCACTCCTGAATGGAGACCGTGTCGCCGGCCTTGGCCTGGTTCGACTCGTCGTGGGCGTGCAGCTTGGTGGAGCGCTTAACATATTTGCCGTAGATCGGGTGGCGCTCACGACGCTCGATCATGACAACGATGGACTTGTCCATCTTGTCGCTCACCACCTTGCCGGTGAGCGTACGGGCTTTCTTCTCTTCGACCATCTCAGTCACCTGCCTTCTCGTTGAGCACAGTCTTCACGCGGGCGATATCCCGACGAACCTGCTTGAGCAGATGAGTCTGGCTCAGCTGACCGGTGGCCTTCTGCATGCGCAGGTTGAACTGCTCGCGGAGGAGTTCGAAAAGCTGCTCCTGGAGCTGCTCTGCTGACTTTTCACGAATTTCCTGGGCTTTCATCACATCACCGTCCGTTTCACAAAGGTGGTGGAGACCGGGAACTTCTGGGCAGCCAGGGCGAATGCCTCGCGAGCCAGCTCCTCGGAAACGCCTTCGATCTCGTACAGGACCCGACCCGGCTGGATCTGTGCGACCCAGTACTCGACGGAGCCCTTACCCTTACCCATGCGGACTTCCAGCGGCTTCTTGGAAATCGGCTTGTCGGGGAAGACACGGATCCAGATCTTGCCGCCACGTTTGACGTGACGCGTGATGGCACGACGGCCGGCTTCGATCTGACGGGCGGTGACACGACCCCGGCCAGTGGCCTTGAGGCCATACTCGCCGAAGCTCACCTTGCTTCCGCGATGCGCCAGGCCACGGTTGCGGCCCTTCTGCATCTTGCGGAACTTCATACGCTTAGGTTGTAACATCGACTCGCTCTCCCCTTACCTGGAACCTTTCTTCTTGGAGGGTGCGGCCTGCGGCTGCTTCGCCTTGGCACGGACCTCCTCGATGCCCCCGAGGATTTCACCCTTGAAGACCCAGACCTTGACACCGATGATGCCGTAGGTGGTCTTGGCTTCGTAGGTGGCGTAGTCGATGTCCGCGCGCAGCGTGTGCAGCGGGACGCGACCTTCGCGGTACCACTCGGTGCGGGCGATTTCCGCGCCGCCGAGGCGACCGGAGAGCTGCACCTTGATGCCGCCGGCGCCCAGACGCATGGCGTTCTGAACGGCACGCTTCATGGCACGACGGAACATCACGCGGCGCTCGAGCTGGCCGGCGATGTTCTGCGCGACAAGCTGGGCGTCGAGTTCCGGCTTGCGGACTTCCTCGATGTTGACGTGCACGGGCACGCCCATCATCTGAGTGACGTCGCGACGCAGGCGGTCGACATCTTCACCCTTCTTGCCAATCACGATGCCCGGACGGGCGGTGTGAATGGTGATACGGGCGTTGTTGGCCGGGCGCTCGATGGTGATCTTGCTCACGGAGGCGTTCTTGAGACGCTCTTCCAGGAAGCGACGCACTTCGAGATCGCTGTTCAGCTTGTCGGCATAAGCGCCGCGCTCGGCATACCACACCGAGGTATGGTCTTTGACGATACCCAGGCGAATGCCTGTTGGATTGACTTTCTGACCCATCTGGTCGACTCCTACTTCTCGGCTACCTTGACGGTGATGTGGCAAGTGCGCTTCAGAATGCGATCCGCACGGCCCTTGGCGCGCGGACGGATGCGCTTGAGCGTCATGCCCTCATCGACGCAGATGGTCGAGACACGCAGCTCGTCGATATCCATGCCGTTGTTTTCTTCCGCATTCGCGATGGCGGACTGCAGCACCTTCTTGACCAGCTTCGCGGCCTTCTTCGGGGAGAAGGTCAGCAGATCGAGCGCCTCGGCGACCGGTTTATCGCGCACCTGGTCAGCCACCAAACGGGCCTTCTGGGCGGATAAACGAGCGCCACGCAGCTTTGCTGTGACTTCCATCTCTCAATCCTCTCTGGCTTACCGTTTGGCTTTCTTGTCCGCCGCATGGCCGCGATAAAGGCGGGTAGCAGCGAATTCGCCCAGCTTGTGGCCAACCATTTCCTCGGAGACGTGCACCGGGACGTGTTGGCGACCGTTATGGACAGCAATGGTGAGCCCGACCATGTTGGGCAGGATCATGGAGCGACGCGACCAGGTCTTGATCGGTTTGCGATCGCCCTTCTCCACTGCAGTCTCAACCTTCTTCAACAGATGAAGGTCAATAAAAGGACCTTTCTTCAGTGAACGTGGCACAGCCGTTACCTCTTAATGTCTTGGCGTTGGATCTTATTTCCGGGCCTTGCGGCGACGGATGATCAGCTTGTCGGTGCGCTTGTTCTTGCGGGTCTTGTGGCCCTTGGTGGGGATGCCCCACGGAGACACCGGGTGACGACCACCGCTGCTGCGGCCTTCGCCGCCGCCGTGCGGGTGATCCACCGGGTTCATGGCCACGCCGCGAACGGTCGGACGCACGCCTCTCCAGCGCTTCGCACCGGCCTTGCCAAGTTGACGCAGGCTGTGCTCGGAGTTGCTCACTTCGCCCAGGGTCGCGCGGCACTCGGCCAGCACCTTGCGCATCTCGCCGGAGCGCAGACGCAGGGTGGCGTAGTTGCCTTCGCGAGCCACCAGCTGGGCGCTGGTACCGGCGCTGCGAGCGATCTGTGCGCCCTTGCCGGGCTTCAGCTCGATGCAGTGCACGGTGGAACCCAGCGGGACGTTGCGCAGCGGCAGCGCGTTGCCCTTCTTGATGGGCGCGTTGACGCCGGACTCGAGACGGTCGCCAGCGCTCACGCCACGCGGAGCGATGATGTAGCGACGCTCGCCGTCCATGTACTTCAGCAGCGCGATGTGGGCGCTACGGTTCGGGTCATGTTCCAGGCGCTCGACGACGGCCGGAATGCCATCCTTGGTGCGCTTGAAATCGATGATCCGATAGTGATGACGATGACCACCGCCCACGTGGCGGGTGGTGATGCGACCGTAGTTGTTACGGCCACCGGACTTGGACTGCTTCTCGAGCAGCGGCGCGTACGCGCGGCCCTTGTGCAGTTCCTCACCAACGATCTTGACGACGTGGCGACGACCGGCGGATGTGGGTTTAGTCTTGACGATTGCCATGATCCGTACTCCTGCCCTTATTCGGCGCCAGAGAAGTCTTCAAGCGTCTCGCCGGCGGCCAGTGTCACGTACGCCTTGCGATAACCCTTGCGCTGACCCAGACCCTGCGCGGTGCGCTTGGTCTTGCCCTTCATGTTCAGCACCTGAACACGGTCGACCTTCTTGCCGAACAGCTCCTGAACGGCAGCCTTGATCTCGGGCTTGGTCGCGTCGCTTGCCACCTTGAACACGTACTGGTTGCGCTCGGCGGCCATGGCGGCCTTCTCGGTCACGTGCGGACCGAGCAGAACCTTGAATACACGTTCCTGGTTCATGCCAGCTTCTCCTCGAATTTACGCAGAGCGGAGACGGTGACCAGCACCTTGTCGAAGGCGACCAGGCTCACCGGATCAGCGGCGGCGACGTCCACCACATCCACGTTCGGGATGTTGCGGGCGGCGAGGTACAGGTTCTCGTCGACCTCTTCGGTGACGATCAGCACCTTCTCCAGACCCAGCTCCTCGAGCTTGGCGACCAGCTGCTTGGTCTTGGGCGCTTCGACGGCGAAGGCATCGACGGCCACCAGACGTTCCTGACGGACCAGCTCGGAGAGAATCGAGCGCATGGCCGCACGGTACATCTTGCGGTTGACCTTCTGGGAATGGTCCTGGGGACGCGCCGCAAAGGTCACACCGCCGCTGCGCCAGATCGGCGAGCGGATGGTGCCGGCACGGGCACGACCGGTGCCCTTCTGGCGCCACGGCTTCTTGCCACCGCCACGCACGTCGGAACGATTCTTCTGGGCGCGAGTACCCTGACGACCACCGGCCAGATAGGCGGTGACGACCTGGTGCACCAGGGCCTCATTGAATTCTTTGCCAAAGGTGGCATCGGATACTTCGACAGCACCGGCGCCTGCACCTGCAAGATTCAGATTCATCGGTAAGTTCCCCTTCAGCCTGCTTTGACGGCGCTGCGCACGATGACATCACTGCCGGTAGCGCCAGGCACGGCGCCCTTGATCAGCAGCAGGTTACGTTCGGCGTCGACACGGACCACTTCCAGGCTCTGCACGGTGCAACGGGCATTGCCCATCTGACCGGCCATCTTCTTGCCCTTGAACACGCGGCCCGGCGTCTGACACATGCCGATGGAACCCGGTGCGCGGTGGGCCAGGGAGTTACCGTGGCTGTTGTCCTGGGTGCGGAAGTTCCAGCGCTTGACGGCGCCCTGGAAACCCTTGCCCTTGGAGGTGCCGGTCACGTCAATCATCTGACCAGCTTCGAAGAGGGATACGGTGAGTTCGCCGCCCACTTCCGGAGCCTCGTCACCTGCTGCCAGGCGGAACTCCATCAGCGAACGACCGGCCTCGACACCTGCCTTGGCGAACTGCCCGGCTTGGGCTTTCGACAGATGCTTGGCCTTGCGGGAGCCGGTTGTCACCTGAACCGCGGCGTAGCCATCGGACTCGACGGACTTGACGCGAGTCACACGGTTAGGCTCAACCTCGATCACGGTTACGGGCACGGATGCACCGTCTTCGGTGAAGACGCGGGTCATACCGGCCTTCCTACCGACTAAACCGATAGTCATTCTCAGTCTCCTATAGTGTACGGGGCTATCACCCGCTATGGCTGCCCTTTCCAGAGCATTCCACTAGCACGTTGTGTGGCGCCATCCCGGCGCGGCGGCTGCTGAACACCTTCAGAGGAGAGGGCGAACGCTGGGCCGCGAGTGTCTAGTGTGGTATCAGTCGAGCTTGATCTGCACGTCAACGCCGGCGGCGAGGTCGAGCTTCATCAGGGCATCAACGGTCTTTTCGGTGGGCTCGACGATATCGAGCACCCGCTTGTGGGTACGAATCTCGTACTGATCGCGCGCGTCCTTGTTGACGTGCGGAGACACCAGCACGGTGTAACGCTCGCGATTGGTCGGCAGAGGAATCGGACCACGGACCTGGGCGCCGGTACGCTTGGCGGTATCTACGATCTCCGCGGCGGACTGGTCGATCAGGCGATGGTCGAAGGCCTTCAACCTAATGCGAATCTTCTGGTTCTGCATTTGCCCTAACTCCAATGGATTCTGACGGCGCGAGCCGTCAACCCACGCATTCAAAGGATGCGCATTATAGGCACGCCGACAGTGAGAGTCAAACACTCACTTCCGGTGCGCAGAAAGGGGGCTCCTGGCGGAGCCCCCTTCGATCGATCAAGCGGCGAAGCGCTTACTCGACGATCTTGGCCACGACGCCGGCGCCGACGGTACGACCGCCTTCGCGGATGGCGAAGCGCAGGCCGTCGTCCATGGCGATCGGAGCGATCAGGCTGACGACCATCTTGACGTTGTCGCCCGGCATGACCATCTCGACGCCTTCCGGCAGTTCACAGGTACCGGTGATGTCGGTGGTACGGAAGTAGAACTGCGGACGGTAGCCCTTGAAGAACGGAGTGTGACGACCACCCTCGTCCTTGGACAGCACGTACACCTCGGCCTCGAACTTGGTGTGCGGGGTGATGGTGCCCGGCTTGGCCAGGACCTGGCCACGCTCGACGTCGTCACGCTTGGTGCCGCGCAGCAGGGCGCCGACGTTCTCACCGGCACGACCTTCGTCGAGCAGCTTGCGGAACATCTCGACGCCGGTCACGACGGTCTTGACGGTGTCCTTGATACCGACGATCTCGACTTCTTCACCCGCCTTGACCACGCCGCGCTCGACGCGACCGGTGACCACGGTGCCGCGGCCAGAGATGGAGAAGACGTCCTCGATCGGCATCAGGAACGGCTGGTCGATGGCACGCTCCGGCTCCGGAATGTACTCGTCCAGGGCCTTGATCAGGTTGGCAACGGCGGTGGTACCCATGCCGTTGTCGTCCTTGCCTTCCAGGGCCATCAGGGCGGAACCGGTGATGATCGGGGTGTCGTCGCCCGGGAAGTCGTACTCGTCGAGGAGTTCACGAACTTCCATCTCGACCAGCTCCAGGAGCTCCTCGTCGTCGACCATGTCGGCCTTGTTCAGGAACACGACGATGTACGGCACGCCAACCTGGCGAGACAGCAGGATGTGCTCGCGAGTCTGCGGCATGGGGCCGTCGGCAGCGGAACAGACCAGGATCGCACCGTCCATCTGGGCGGCACCGGTGATCATGTTCTTGACGTAGTCGGCGTGACCCGGGCAGTCGACGTGCGCGTAGTGACGCGTCTCGGACTGATACTCCACGTGAGAGGTGGCGATGGTGATACCGCGCTCACGCTCTTCCGGGGCGTTATCGATGGCGTCGAACTCGCTCCAGTCACCGCCGAACACCTCGGCAGAAACGCGAGTCAGGGCCGCAGTCAGCGTGGTCTTGCCGTGGTCGACGTGACCAATGGTACCGACGTTGATATGCGGTTTGGAACGTTCAAATTTTTCCTTAGCCACTGCTATAACCTCTTTACGTTAGCTAACGGTTAACCGTTCTGGTTGATGACGGCTTCAACGACGCTGGACGGCGCCTCTTCGTAGTTCGCAAACTCCATGACGTAGCTTGCGCGGCCCTGGGTCTGAGAGCGCAGATCGGTCGCGTAACCGAACATCTCAGCCAGAGGTACCGTGGCGCGGATGACCTTGCCCATGGCGGTGTCATCCATGCCCTGGACGAGGCCGCGACGGCGATTCAGGTCGCCCATGACGTCACCCATGAAGTCCTCGGGGGTCACGACCTCGACCTTCATCACCGGCTCGAGGAGCACGGCCTTCGCCTTCTTGGCACCTTCTTTGATGGCCATGGAAGAGGCCACCTTGAACGCGGTCTCGTTCGAGTCCACGTCATGGTAGGAACCGTCGAACAGCGTGACCTTGACGTCAATCATCGGGTAGCCCGCGATGACACCGTTCTGCAGCTGCTCGTAGGCCCCTTTCTCGACGGCCGGCACGTATTCCTTCGGAACCACGCCGCCAACGATCTCCGAGGCGAACTTGAAGTGCATGTCCTCGTCCTCGCCCTTGTCCTCGGCGGTGAGCGGCTCGATACGCAGGTACACGTGACCGAACTGACCGCGACCACCGGACTGGCGGACGAACTTGCCTTCCTGCTCGACCTTGCCGCGAATGGTCTCGCGGTAGGCTACTTGCGGCTTGCCGATGTTGGCATCGACCTTGAACTCGCGACGCATGCGGTCGACGAGGATATCCAGGTGAAGCTCACCCATGCCGGAGATGATGGTCTGACCCGTCTCCTCATCGGTGCGCACCTGGAAAGAGGGATCTTCCTGGGCCAGCTTGCCCAGTGCGATACCCATCTTTTCCTGGTCGGGCTTGGACTTCGGCTCGACGGCCACCGAGATGACCGGATCCGGGAACTCCATGCGCTCGAGCACGATCTTGTCGTTCAGATCGCACAGGGTGTCGCCGGTGGTGACGTCCTTCAGGCCGATGCAGGCGGCGATGTCGCCGGCCAGCACTTCCTTGATCTCCTCGCGGGAGTTGGCGTGCATCTGGACGATACGACCGACGCGCTCCTTCTTCTGCTTGACGGAGTTGTAGACGCTGTCACCCGACTTCAGCACGCCCGAGTAGACGCGGATGAAGGTCAGGGTGCCGACGAAGGGGTCGGTGGCGATCTTGAACGCCAGGGCGGAGAACGGTGCCTTGTCGTCCGCCTCGCGGGTGGCGATGGTGCCATCCTTGTCGTCCAGCTCACCCTCGATGGCCTTGACCTCGGTGGGCGACGGCATGTACTCGATGACGCCATCCAGCACGGCCTGCACGCCCTTGTTCTTGAAGGCGGAGCCGCAGGTGACCAGGACGATCTCGTTGTCGAGGGTACGACGACGCAGGCCGGCCTTGATCTCCTCGACGGACAGCTCGCCCTCTTCGAGGTACTTGTCCATCAGCTCTTCGGAGGCCTCGGCGGCCGACTCGACCATCTCCTCGCGGAACTTCTCGGCGGTCTCCTGGAGCTCGGCCGGAATATCGACGAGGTCGTAGTTCATCCCGAAGTTGCTCTCATCCCACAGGATGGCCTTCATCTGGATGAGGTCGATGACGCCCTTGAACTCGTCCTCGGTGCCCCAGTTGATCTGGATCGGCACGGTGTTGGCACCGAGACGCTCCTTCAGCTGGTCGACCACCATGAAGAAGTCGGCGCCGGTACGGTCCATCTTGTTGACGAACACCATGCGCGGGACTTCGTACTTGTTGGCCTGACGCCAGACGGTCTCGGTCTGCGGCTGAACGCCCGAGGAGCCGCACAGCACCACGACGGCGCCGTCGAGCACACGCAGGGAACGCTCGACTTCGATGGTGAAGTCGACGTGCCCCGGGGTGTCGATGATGTTGATGCGGTGCTCATCGAACTGCTTGTTCATGCCCTGCCAGAAGCAGGTGGTCGCCGCGGAGGTGATGGTGATACCACGCTCCTGCTCCTGCTCCATCCAGTCCATGGTGGCAGCGCCCTCATGGACCTCGCCGACCTTATGGGAGAGGCCGGTGTAGAACAGGACGCGTTCGGTGGTGGTGGTCTTGCCGGCGTCTACGTGCGCAACGATGCCGATGTTGCGGTAGCGATTTAGCGGAGTCTTGCGAGCCACGTTGGAACTCCCCGTTGGTTGGCGGTGCGTCGAAGACGACGCACTTAGAAGCGGTAGTGAGAGAAGGCCTTGTTGGCTTCTGCCATGCGATGCACGTCTTCACGCTTCTTGACGGCCGAGCCCTTGCCTTCGGCGGCATCGAGCATCTCACCAGCGAGGCGCTGCACCATGGTCTTCTCGCCACGGCGACGGGCCGCGTCGACCAGCCAGCGCATGGCCAGTGCCTGACGGCGCGAGGGGCGAACTTCCACGGGCACCTGATAGGTCGCACCGCCGACGCGGCGGGACTTGACCTCGACCATGGGCTGGATGGTTTCCAGCGCCTTGTCGAAGATCTCCAGCGGCTCTTCCTTGCTACGCTCGGCAACCCTGTCCAGCGCACCGTAGACGATGCGCTCAGCTACGGACTTCTTGCCGCTGATCATCAGGTGGTTCATGAACTTCGCCAGGCGCTCACTTCCGAACTTGGGATCCGGCAGGATCTCGCGCTTAGCCGCAACTCTTCTTCTAGGCATGATAAGCCCTCATCAAAGGATCCTTCAGGTAAACCCGAGACGCGCGATCGTTCGCCATGCGACAGACCGTGCTCGACCTTACTCTTATCAGACCGTGGTCAAAATAGGGTGACTGCTGCGTGCGAAGGCCGATCAGGCCTTCGGACGCTTGGTGCCGTACTTGGAACGGCCCTGCTTACGGTTCTGCACGCCGGAGGTGTCCAGGGCGCCACGCACGGTGTGATAGCGCACACCGGGAAGGTCCTTTACACGGCCGCCGCGGATCAGGACCACGGAGTGCTCCTGGAGGTTGTGACCTTCACCACCGATGTACGAGGAGACCTCGTAGCCGTTGGTCAGGCGAACACGGCACACCTTACGCAGTGCGGAGTTCGGCTTCTTCGGGGTGGTGGTGTAGACGCGGGTGCAGACACCGCGACGTTGCGGGCAGGCCTGCAGCGCAGGCACGTCGCTCTTGGCGGCCTGACGCTTGCGCGGCTTGCGCACGAGCTGATTGATCGTTGCCATGGTGTGTAGCTGACTCCAATGGGTTGCCTTGCCTTACTCAGCGGGTGCGGGCGCACCCGCCCCACTGTTAAAGGCTGCGCATTCTAATGGCTGACGCGGCACGTCGTCAAGCCTGCGCCCCCCGGGAGGGCGCAGGCCGCGATGCGAACGTCAGATCTCGTCGTCGTCCGAGTCCAGCGCGGTGAGCTGGGCGCCCAGCTCCTGCTCGACGTCGTAGGCCGACGGGTGGAGCAGCCGCTCGGCGTCTTCACGCTTGCGGCGGCGCTCCGCGTGGTGGGTGAGGCCGGTACCGGCCGGGATCAGACGACCCACCACCACGTTCTCCTTCAGGCCGCGCAGGTAATCACGCTTGCCGGTCACCGCCGCCTCGGTCAGCACCCGCGTGGTCTCCTGGAAGGAGGCCGCGGAGATGAACGACTCGGTGGCGAGGCTCGCCTTGGTGATACCCAGCAGCAGCCGCTGGTACTTGGCCGGGAACTTCTCTTCCTGCTCCAGGCGAGCGTTCTGCTCGAGCACGCGCACCAGCTCGGCCTGATCGCCCGGGATGAAGTCGCTGTCGCCGGCGTCGGTGATCTCCACCTTGCGCAGCATCTGACGCACGATCACCTCGATGTGCTTGTCGTTGATGCCCACGCCCTGCAGGCGGTAGACGTCCTGCACCTCGGCGGTGATGTACTTGGCCAGCTCGGCGATGCCCAGCAGGCGCAGGATGTCGTGCGGGTTGCTCGGGCCGTCGGAGATGACCTCGCCCTTCTCCACCGACTCGCCCTCGAAGACCGCGATCTGGCGCCACTTCGGGATCAGCATCTCGAACGGATCGCCCGCTTCCGGGGTGATCGTCAGGCGACGCTTGCCCTTGGTCTCCTTGCCGAAGCTGATCACGCCGCTGATCTCGGCGAGGATCGCCGGCTCCTTCGGCTTGCGCGCCTCGAACAGGTCGGCGACGCGCGGCAGACCACCGGTGATGTCCTTGTTGCCGGTCGCCTCGACCGGGATCCGCGCCACGACCTCACCGACGCCGATCCGCGCGCCGTTGTCGGCGGTGATGATCGCCTTGCCGGGCAGCGGGTACTGGACCGGGGTGTCGGAGCCCGCGACGGTGACCGCCTTGCCCGCCGCGTCGGTGAGCATGATCAGCGGGCGCTTGTCGCGGCCCGCCATGGGGCGTGCCGCCGACTCGATCACCTCGATCGAGGAGAGACCGGTCATCTCGTCCACGCTGCGGTGCATGGTCACGCCTTCGTCGAGGTCGGCGTACTGCACCTGGCCCTCGGCCTCGGCGATGATCGGGTGGGTGTGCGGATCCCACTTGGCCACGGCCTGGCCGGCCTCGACCTGGTCGCCGTCGCGGACGTCCAGCTCGGCGCCGTAGGGCAGCTTGTAGTACTCGCGCTCGCGGCCGTGGTCGTCGGCAACGGCCAGGGCGCTGGAGCGGGAGACCACCACCAGCTTGCCGTCGCCGCGCTCGACGTGCTTGATGTTGTGCAGGCGCACCTTGCCGCCGTGCTTGACCTGGACGCTGTCCACCGCGGAGGCCCGTGAGGCCGCGCCGCCGATGTGGAAGGTCCGCATGGTCAGCTGGGTACCCGGCTCGCCGATCGACTGGGCGGCGATGACGCCGACGGATTCGCCGATGTTCACCTGATGACCACGCGCCAGGTCGCGACCGTAACAGGCCGAGCAGACGCCGTGGGCGGTCTGGCAGGTGATGGTCGAGCGCACCACGATCTCGTCGACGCCCATGGTGTCGAGCTCGGCACACCAGGCCTCGTCGAGCAGGGTGTCGCGCGGGATCAGCACCTCGTCGGTGGCCGGATCGACCACGTCCTGGGCGACCACGCGGCCGAGCACACGCTGGGCCAGGGAGACGATGATGTCGCCGCCCTCGATGACCGGGTGCAGGGTCAGGCCGTTCTCGGTGCCGCAGTCCGGCTCGGTGATGACCATGTCCTGGGCCACGTCGACCAGGCGACGGGTCAGGTAACCGGAGTTGGCGGTCTTGAGGGCCGTATCCGCCAGGCCCTTACGCGCGCCGTGGGTCGAGATGAAGTACTGCAGGACGTTCAGGCCCTCGCGGAAGTTCGCGACGATCGGCGTCTCGATGATCGAGCCGTCCGGCTTGGCCATCAGGCCACGCATGCCCGCCAGCTGGCGGATCTGGGCGGCACTACCCCGGGCGCCGGAGTCGGCCATGATGAAGACGCTGTTGAAGGAGTCCTGCTCGACCTCCTTGCCCTCGCGGTCCACCACGGTCTCCTTGGAGATGCCGGTCATCATCGCCTTGGCGACCTGGTCGTTGGCGCGGGCCCAGATGTCGATGACCTTGTTGTACTTCTCGCCGGCGGTGACGAGACCGGAGGAGAACTGGTCCTCGATCTCCTTCACCTCGTCCTCGGCCGCCTCGACGATCTCGGCCTTCTCGTCCGGGATGACGAAGTCGTTGACGCCGATGGAGGCGCCGGACCAGGTGGCCATGCGGAAGCCGGTGTACATCAGCTGGTCGGCGAAGATCACCGCCGGCTTGAGGCCCGCGCGGCGATACACCTCGTTGATCAGCTTGGAGATGGCCTTCTTCTTCATCGGCTGGTCGACCAGCTCGAAGGGCACGCCGTCGGGGAGGATGCGGAACAGCAGTGCACGGCCGACGGTGGTGTCGTAGATGCGACGCTGATGGCGCTCCTCGCCGGTCTCCTCGTCGATCTCGACCTCGTCCAGGCGCACCTTGACGCGGGCGTGCATCGACACGTTCTGGGTGCCGAAGGCGCGCTCCACCTCGTCGAGGCCAGAGAACACCATGCCCTCGCCGTTGGCGTTGATGCGCTCGCGGGTCATGTAGTACAGACCCAGCACCACGTCCTGGGACGGCACGATGATCGGCTCGCCGTTGGCCGGTGACAGCACGTTGTTGGTGGCCATCATCAACGCGCGGGCCTCGAGCTGGGCCTCCAGGGTCAGCGGCACGTGCACCGCCATCTGGTCACCGTCGAAGTCGGCGTTGTAGGCGGCACACACCAGCGGGTGCAGCTGGATCGCCTTGCCCTCGATCAGCAGCGGCTCGAAGGCCTGGATGCCGAGACGGTGCAGGGTCGGGGCGCGGTTGAGCAGCACGGGGTGCTCGCGGATGACGTCGGCGAGGATGTCCCACACCTCCGGCAGCTCGCGCTCGACCATCTTCTTGGCGGCCTTGATGGTAGAGGCATAGCCGAGAGACTGCAGCTTGGAGTAGATGAACGGCTTGAACAGCTCCAGCGCCATCTTCTTCGGCAGGCCGCACTGGTGCAGGCGCAGGGTCGGGCCGACGGTGATCACCGAGCGGCCGGAGTAGTCCACGCGCTTGCCCAGCAGGTTCTGACGGAAGCGGCCCTGCTTGCCCTTGATCATGTCGGCGAGCGACTTCAGCGGGCGCTTGTTGGACCCGGTGATGGCCCGGCCGCGACGGCCGTTGTCGAGCAGCGCGTCGACCGACTCCTGCAGCATGCGCTTCTCGTTGCGCACGATGATGTCCGGGGCATTGAGGTCGAGCAGCCGCTTGAGGCGGTTGTTGCGGTTGATCACGCGACGGTACAGATCGTTGAGATCGGAGGTCGCGAAGCGGCCGCCATCCAGCGGCACCAGCGGACGCAGGTCCGGCGGCAGCACCGGCAGCACTTCCATGACCATCCAGGCCGGGTCGTTGCCCGAGCCCTGGAAGGCCTCGAGCAGCTTGAGCCGCTTGGAGAGCTTCTTGATCTTGGTCTCGGAGTTGGTCTGCGGGATCTCCTCGCGCAGGCGACCGATCTCCTCCTCGAGATCGATGTCCTTGAGCAGTGCCTGGACCGCCTCGGCGCCCATGCGGGCGTCGAAGTCGTCACCGAACTCCTCGAGGGCCTCGAAGTACTGCTCGTCGTTGAGCAGCTGGCCGCGCTCGAGGGTGGTCATGCCCGGATCGATGACCATGAAGCTCTCGAAGTAGAGCACGCGCTCGATGTCGCGCAGGGTCATGTCGAGGAACATGCCGATGCGCGACGGCAGCGACTTCAGGAACCAGATGTGCGCGACGGGGCTCGCCAGCTCGATGTGGCCCATGCGCTCGCGGCGAACCGCGGCCTTGGTCACCTCGACGCCGCACTTCTCGCAGATGATCCCGCGGTGCTTCATGCGCTTGTACTTGCCGCACAGGCACTCGTAGTCCTTCACCGGGCCGAAGATCTTGGCGCAGAACAGGCCATCTCGCTCCGGCTTGAAGGTGCGGTAGTTGATGGTCTCCGGCTTCTTGACCTCGCCGTAGGACCAGCTGCGGATCATGTCCGGCGACGCCAGCGTGATCTTGATCGCGTCGAACTCTTCGGACTGCGACTGCGATTTGAGGACTTTCACCAAATCTTTCATGGGGTCGGCTCCGTTGCGGAGTTGTCATGGGCGGGGGCGTTGCCACCCCCGCGGACCGTCATTCTGTGAAGCGCAGGCGGTGCAGCCTCAGCTTTCCAGTTCGATATCGATACCCAGCGAGCGGATTTCCTTCACCAGCACGTTGAAGGATTCCGGCATGCCCGCCTGCATGGTGTGGTCGCCGTCCACGATGCTCTTGTACATCTTGGTGCGACCCTCCACGTCGTCGGACTTGACCGTGAGCATCTCCTGGAGCGTATAGGCCGCGCCGTAGGCCTCCAGGGCCCAGACCTCCATCTCCCCGAAGCGCTGGCCCCCGAACTGCGCCTTGCCGCCCAGCGGTTGCTGAGTGACCAGCGAGTAGGAGCCGGTGGAACGCGCGTGCATCTTGTCATCCACCAGGTGGTTGAGCTTCAGCATGTACATGTAGCCCACCGTGACCGGACGGTCGAAGGCGTCGCCGGTACGCCCGTCGTACAGGGTCGTCTGGCCGGAGTCCGGCAGATCGGCGAGGCGCAGCAGGTGCTTGATCTCGCCCTCCTGGGCGCCGTCGAACACCGGCGTGGCCATCGGCACGCCGCCCTTGAGGTTCTTCGCCAGGGCGATCACCTCGTCGTCGGAGAGCAGGTCGAGGTTCTCGACGCGGGTGCCCTCGCTGGCGTTGTAGACCTGGCCGAGGAACTCGCGGATCTGGCCGACCTGCTGCTCGCGGGCGTCGCGCAGCATGTGCTCGATCTTCACCCCGAGGCCGCGGGCGGCCATGCCCAGGTGGGTCTCGAGGATCTGACCGACGTTCATCCGCGACGGCACGCCCAGCGGGTTCAGCACCACGTCGATGGGCTCGCCGTAGCCGTCGAAGGGCATGTCCTCGATCGGCATGATCGCCGAGATGACACCCTTGTTACCGTGACGGCCGGCCATCTTGTCGCCCGGCTGCAGGCGGCGCTTGATCGCCAGGTAGACCTTGACGATCTTGAGCACGCCCGGCGCCAGGTCGTCGCCCTGGGTGAGCTTGCGCTTCTTGTCCTCGAACCGCTCGTCCATCTCCTTGCGACGGTTCTCGAGCTGTTCGTCGGCCTGGGCCAGCAGCTCGTTGAGGGTCTCGTCCTGCATGCGCAGCTTGAACCACTGCTGACGCGGCAGCTCCTCGAGGTAGCTGTCGGAGAGCACGTCGCCCTTCTTCAGCTTCGGCCCGCCGTTGACGGCCTGGCCGACGAGGGTGCGCTGCAGGCGCTCGAAGGTGGCATCCTCGGCGATGCGGTAGGTCTCCTGCAGGTCCTTGCGGACCTCGTCGAGCTGCATCTGCTCGATGGAGAGCGCCCGGGAGTCCTTCTCCACGCCGTCGCGAGTGAAGACCTGGACGTCGATGACGGTGCCCTTCATGCCGGTCGGGGCACGCAGGGAGGTGTCCTTCACGTCGGAGGCCTTCTCGCCGAAGATCGCACGCAGGAGCTTCTCTTCCGGCGTCAGCTGGGTCTCGCCCTTGGGCGTGACCTTGCCGACCAGGATGTCGCCCGCGCCGACCTCGGCGCCGATGTAGACCACGCCGGCCTCATCCAGCTTGCCCAGTGCCGATTCGCCGACGTTGGGGATGTCGGAGGTAATCTCCTCCGGCCCCAGCTTGGTGTCGCGAGAGACGCAGGTCAGTTCCTGGATGTGGATGGTGGTGAAACGGTCTTCCTGGACCGCCCGCTCGGAGAGCAGGATGGAGTCCTCGAAGTTGTAGCCGTTCCACGGCATGAAGGCGATGCGCATGTTCTGGCCCAGGGCCAGGTCGCCCATGTCCACGGAGGGACCGTCGGCCAGGATGTCGCCGCGGCTCACCCGGTCGCCGGGGCGCACGATCGGACGCTGGTTCTGGCAGGTGTTCTGGTTCGAACGCAGGTACTTGGTCAGGTTGTAGATATCGACGCCGGCTTCGCCGCCGATGATCTCGTCCTCGCTGACGCGCACCACGATGCGCTTGGCATCGACCGAGTCGATCACGCCGCCACGCCGTGCCACTTCGCAGACGCCGGAGTCACGGGCCACGAAGCGCTCCATGCCGGTGCCCACCAGGGGCTTGTCGGCACGCAGGGTCGGCACCGCCTGACGCTGCATGTTCGCCCCCATCAGGGCGCGGTTGGCGTCATCGTGCTCGAGGAAGGGGATCAGGGCCGCGGCCACGGAGACCACCTGGCGCGGCGACACGTCCATCAGCGTCACCTGCTCGGGACGCATGAAGGTGGTCTCGCCGCGGTGACGGACCTGCACCAGGTCGTCGACCAGCTTGCCGCCCTCGTCCACGGTGGCGGAGGCCTGGGCGATGACGAAGTCGCCCTCCTCGATCGCCGAGAGGTGCACCACGTCGTCGGTCACCTGGCTGTCCACGACCTTGCGGTACGGCGTCTCGAGGAAGCCGTAGCTGTTGGTGTGGCTGTAGGTGGCCAGCGAGTTGATCAGGCCGATGTTCGGGCCTTCCGGCGTCTCGATCGGGCACAGGCGGCCGTAGTGGGTGGCGTGAACGTCACGCACCTCGAAGCCGGCCCGCTCGCGGGTCAGGCCGCCCGGCCCGAGCGCGGAGACACGGCGCTTGTGGGTGACCTCGGAGAGCGGGTTGTTCTGGTCCATGAACTGGGAGAGCTGGCTGGAACCGAAGAACTCCTTCACCGCCGCCGCGACCGGCTTGGCGTTGATCAGGTCCTGGGGCATCAGGCCTTCGCTCTCGGCCATGGAGAGACGCTCCTTGACCGCGCGCTCGACGCGCACCAGGCCCACGCGGAACTGGTTCTCGGCCATCTCGCCGACGCAGCGGATGCGGCGGTTGCCCAGGTGGTCGATGTCGTCGACGTCGCCGAAGCCGTTACGGATGGCGATCATCTCGCGCAGCACGTCGAGGATGTCGCGCTGGTCGAGGACGCCGGAGCCGGTGTCGCTGTCGCGACGCAGGCGACGGTTGAACTTCATGCGGCCCACGCCCGACAGGTCGTAGCGATCCTCGCTGAAGAACAGGTTGGTGAACAGCGTCTCGGCGGCTTCCTTGGTGGGCGGCTCGCCGGGGCGCATCATGCGGTAGATCTCGACCAGCGCCTCGAGGCGGGACCCGGTGGTGTCCAGCTTGAGGGTGTCGGAGATGAAGGGACCACAGTCGAGATCGTTGGTGTAGAGGGTCTCGAGGGTGGTGACGCCGGCCTGGCCGAGCTTCTCGAGCAGCTCCGGGGTGATCTCGCTGTTGCAGGAGCAGATCAGCTCGCCGGTGGCGGGATCGACCTGATCCTTGGCCAGGGTCTTGCCGAAGAGGTAGTCCATCGGCACGTCGAGGCGCTCGAGACCGGCCTTCTCCAGCTGGCGGATGTGCTTCTGGGTGACTCGGCGACCCTCCTCGACGATGACGTTGCCGTCGCCGTCCTTGATGTCGAAGGTCGCGGTCTCGCCGCGCAGGCGCGACGGCACCAGCTCCACGGAGAAGCCGGACTTCTCGATGTGGAAGGTGCTGAACTCGAAGAACTCGGCGAGGATGTCCTCGGCGCTCATGCCCAGGGCGTGCAGCAGCACCGTGGCCGGCAGCTTGCGGCGACGGTCGATGCGCACGAAGACGCTGTCCTTGGGATCGAACTCGAAGTCGAGCCAGGAGCCGCGGTAGGGAATCACGCGGGCCGAGTAGAGCAGCTTGCCGGAGGAGTGGCTCTTGCCCTTGTCATGGTCGAAGAACACGCCGGGCGAGCGGTGCAGCTGGGAGACGATGACCCGCTCGGTACCGTTGATCACGAAGGTACCGTTCTCGGTCATCAGGGGGATCTCCCCCATGTAGACTTCCTGCTCCTTGATGTCCTTGATCGCCTTGTTCGACGAATCCTTGTCGTAGATGATCAGGCGAACCTTGACGCGCAGGGGGGCCGAATAGGTGACGCCACGCAGCTGGCACTCCTTGACGTCGAAGGCCGGGGTGCCGAAACGGTAGCTGACATACTCGAGGGCCGCGTTGCCGGAGAAGCTCGCGATCGGGAAGACCGACTTGAAGGCGGCGTGCAGGCCGATCTCCATGCGTTCTTCGGGTGAGCGATCCTGCTGGAGAAACTCGTAGTAGGAATCAAGCTGGATGGCCAGCAGGTAAGGCACATCCATCACTTGGGGCAGTTTGCCGAAATCCTTGCGGATGCGTTTTTTCTCAGTGTATGAGTAAGCCATCTGTATTCCCCAGCTTGTTCACCATGGGTGACCGATGCGTGTCGGCGTCACCCGACGGGTACGGCTCCGTCAGGCGCTGACGGCAAGCCTCCACCAGGAGGCTCGCCGTCGGAATTCGGCTAGCGGTGGCCCGAGGGCGACCGTCTAGTGACAACAGAAAAAGGCCGGCAGCGGGTGACCCGCCACCAGCCGTGGAAGCTTACGCAGCGCGTGAAGCCATGGGCACAAGGGTTACTTGAGCTCCACGCTCGCGCCGGCTTCTTCCAGCTTCTTCTTCGCCTCTTCGGCGTCGTCCTTGGACATGGCTTCCTTGATGGTCGCCGGTGCGCCGTCGACGGCACCCTTGGCTTCCTTCAGGCCCAGGCCAGTGATCTCACGGACGGCCTTGATGACGTTGACCTTCTTGTCGCCGGCGCCGGTCAGCACCAGGTCGAATTCGGTCTGCTCTTCCTCGGCAGCGGCTTCACCGCCACCCGGGCCGGCCACGACGGCAGCGGCAGCGGAGACACCGAACTTCTCTTCCATGGCCTCGATCAGCTCGGCCACTTCCATCACGGACATGTCGGCGACGGCGTTGATGATGTCTTCTTTGGTCAGTGCCATTGTCTAGATTCCTAACTTTGCGGGAGCCTCGGCATCGCGATGGCTCGGGGATTCAATGTTCGATTCAGGCTGAGCGCAAGAGTTCGCCGTTCAGGCGGCCTCTTCCTGCTTCTGGTCGCGCAGCGCAGCGAGGGTACGGACCAGCTTGCCGGCAGAAGCTTCCTTCATGACGGACATCAGCTTGGCGATCGCCTCATCGTAGGTCGGCAGGGTTGCCAGACGGTCGATGTCGCTTGCCGGGATCAGCTCACCTTCGTAGGCCAGCGCCTTGACCTCAAACTCCTTCTGACCCTTGGCGAACTCCTTGAACAGACGGGCAGCGGCGCCCGGGTGCTCGTAGGAGAAAGCCAGCATGGTCGGACCGGAGAAGGTCTCGTCCAGAATCTCCCAGGGAGTTCCGGACAGGGCGCGGCGTGCCAGGGTGTTGCGGACAACACGGATCTGCACGCCATTCTCGCGGGCCTGCTTGCGCAGGTCGGTCATCGCGCTGACCGCGACGCCACGAGAGTCGGCAACTACGACGGAGAGCGCATCCTTGGCCGCTTCACTGACCTCGGCAACGATTGCCTTCTTGCCTTCGAGTGCTAGTGGCACAGTGATCACTCCTTCGTGCCGGAACCTCGCGAGAGGATTCCGGTGGTTACCATCTCTCCCGACCGGAGGTCGGGAGTCCTGGGTGATGGTGCTCACCAGAGATCTGGCGGCCACACCATCTGCGCAGGCCTTCCCGAGGGAAGATTAAGCCGCTCTTCCGGAGAGGAGCGGCACCTGCGGTCTTTGACGGTGCCCCGCCGGCGAGGATAGCCCGGCACGGGGACCGCAAAGTTCCTGCATTCGTCTCGATCGACGCCCGGTCAGACCAGGGCGGAATGATCGATGGTCAGACCCGGGCCCATGGTGGTGGACAGGGTGAACTTCTTGAAATAGATACCCTTGGACGTGCTCGGCTTGAGCCGCTTCAGGTCGGCGACCAGCGCCTCCAGGTTGCCCCGGATGGCAGCAGCGTCGAAGTCGACCTTGCCCAGAGTGGTATGGATGATGCCGTTCTTGTCGGTACGGAAGCGCACCTGGCCGGCCTTGGCGTTCTTGACCGCGGTGGCGACGTCCGGCGTCACGGTACCGACCTTCGGGTTCGGCATCAGGCCGCGCGGACCGAGGATCTGACCCAGCTGGCCGACGACGCGCATGGCGTCCGGCGAGGCGATGACCACGTCGAAGTCGAGCTGGCCCTTCTTGACCTGCTCGGCCAGGTCGTCCATGCCGATGATGTCGGCGCCGGCTTCTTTCGCGGCATCGGCATTGGCACCCTGGGTGAAGACGGCGACACGCACGTCCTTGCCGGTACCGTTGGGCATGACGGTGGCGCCACGCACGACCTGGTCGGATTTCCGCGGATCGACGCCGAGGTTGATGGCGACGTCCAGGGACTCCTTGAACTTGACGGTGGAGAGCTCGGAGAGCAGGGCCACGGCGTCGTCGAGGGAGTAGGCCTTGTTGGCGTCGACCTTCTCGCGAATCTGCTGGGCGCGCTTGGACAGTTTAGCCATGATCAGAGACCCTCCACGTTCAGGCCCATGCTGCGGGCACTACCGGCAATGGTACGCACAGCGGCGTCGAGATCGGCAGCCGTCAGATCGGGCTCCTTGGTCTTGGCGATCTCTTCGAGCTGCTCGCGGGTCACGGTGCCGACCTTGGTCTTGTTCGGCTCACCGGAGCCGGACTTGATGCCAGCGGCCTTCTTCAGCAGGACCGCGGCGGGCGGGGTCTTGGTGACGAAGGTGAAGCTGCGGTCGGAGTAGACGGTGATGACCACGGGAGTCGGCAGGCCGACTTCGATGTCCTGCGTCGCGGCGTTGAACGCCTTGCAGAACTCCATGATGTTGACACCGTGCTGACCCAGTGCCGGACCCACGGGGGGGCTCGGGTTGGCCTTGCCAGCTGCCACCTGCAGCTTGATGTAAGCCTGTACTTTCTTGGCCATGATGGACTCCAGTTGGGTAGTAGCGCCTTGCGGCTCCCCGGGTTAGACGACCACCCTCGGGTGGCCGCCACGAAAAACGATGCGGCCGGAAGGTTATTCCTTCTCGACTTGGGCAAACTCCAGCTCGACGGGCGTGGAGCGACCGAAGATCAGCACGCTGACCTGCACGCGGCTCTTGTCGTAGTTGACCTCTTCGACGACGCCATTGAAGTCGGCGAAGGGGCCGTCGATGACGCGAACCGACTGGCCCGGCTCGAACAGCGTCTTGGGCCGCGGCTTGTCGGTGCCATCCTTCACCCGGCTGAGGATCGCATCGGCCTCACGCTGGGTGATGGGTGCCGGCTTCTCCTTGGTACCGCCGATGAACCCCATGACGCGCGGGGTCTCGTTGACCAGGTGCCAGGTCTCGTCGTCCATCTCCATCTCGACCAGCACGTAGCCGGGATAGAACTTGCGCTCGCTCTTGCGACGCTTGCCGTCACGCACCTCGACGACTTCTTCGGTGGGCACCAGAATCTCGCCGAAGCGATCTTCCATGCCATACATCTTCACGCGCTCGGTGAGCGAGCGCATGACATGCTTTTCGAAGCCGGAATAGGCGTGGACGACATACCAACGCTTGGACATGAAAACTCCTAACCGATGACGCCGGACATCGCCCAGCCAAGAAGGGTATCGATCAGCCAGAGCATCAGCCCGACCACCAGCACGGCCACCAGCACGATGGCGGTGGTCTGGATGGTCTCGGGCCGTGTCGGCCAGACGACGCGCTGAATTTCCTTCTTCGCACTCCTGGCGAGCTCGAGCAGATCACGACCCTTGGTCGTGGTCAGCGCCACCAGTGCCGCCGCCACGCTGAGCACGACGACACCGAGCACACGATAGAGAAGTGCCTGATCGGCAAAATAGGTATTGCCGACCACGGCAAGGACCAGCAGAGTGACGACAACCGCCCACTTGAGCCCGTCGTGGCGCGACTCCTGCACCTCGGCGTTATGCTTCATGAAAACGAGACTCCTCAGGGCGCGGCAATCGAAACATGAAAGTATATGAGATATCGCCAGCCTGGGGAAGACTGGCAGGCCAGGAGGGAATCGAACCCCCAACCTGCGGTTTTGGAGACCGCTGCTCTGCCAATTGAGCTACTGGCCTGTATCTGCTTCCGCGACCGCCCTTTGCAGGCGGCCTGCACGACAGCGGGCGCCATGATAGCGAAAGGCACTTCGCCTGGCAACCCCTCCCCCGACACATTGTTGCCCCGAGGGAGAAAAAGAAAAGGCGAGCCGCGGCTCGCCTTCTCAATATGGAGCTCATGGACGGATTTGAACCGTCGACCTCACCCTTACCAAGGGTGTGCTCTACCCCTGAGCTACATGAGCACAACTTGCGGCATCAACACTCGATACCTGGAGCGGGCAGCGGGGATCGAACCCGCATCATCAGCTTGGAAGGCTGAGGTTCTACCATTGAACTATGCCCGCCTACCCACTCTTGCTGCCAGCACCCGACGCATCGCATGCGGCCAAACTTGGTGGAGGGGGAAGGATTCGAACCTTCGAAGCTTTCGCGGCAGATTTACAGTCTGCTCCCTTTGGCCACTCGGGAACCCCTCCAACTGGCGATGTATTCTACCGCCTTTGCTTCCGGTGTCAAGCCTCTGATTTATCAGGATCTTGATACTTCGTGCCGAACGAGCCGACCCGTCTTCCCGGAACGCGACGCATTCTGTCAAAGCAGCATCGAGAATGCAAGCGCCGCACGGATCTTTTCCATCGCCACCGGCGCAGGCACCTGCGGCGCCCCGGAGAGCCGGCCGGCGCGCTCCGCCGCCGTCAGCGGAAAGCTGGCCTCGAGTCCGCCATAGACCATGTCCGGCCACACCGCATGGGGGACCTGGATGCCGCGCGACACCACCCGCGCGTCGCCCCCGGTCAACAGCATCGGCAGCGCGACGTCCTGCTGGTCACAGACCTCGCTGTAGATGCGGTTGACCGCGCTGACCGCGGCCATGTAGATGCCGTGATTGACCGCCTCGACCGTGCGCCGGCCCGGCTCGAGCAGCTCTTCCGCCTCGCTGTCCGGGTCGATGGCCACGTTGCGGGTCCCGAGCTTGAGGCTCTCCTTCATCAGGCGCAGCCCCGGCAGGATATAGCCGCCGAGGTGTCGCCCGCCGGGCAGCACGAAGTCGACGGTGATGGCGCTGCCACAGTCCACCGCGCAGCAGCCGCCCGCCAACTGATAGCCGGCCAGGGCCCCCATCCAGCGATCGACCCCCAGCTTGCCGGGCTCCTCATAGCCGTTGGCGACGCCCAGGGCCTCGTGGGTGGAGCGCGCCACGTGGACGGTGCCAACGCGGCGGCGCAGCAGCGCCACCGTCTCCTCCAGAACCGCCCGGCGCGCCACGCTGGAGATGCGCACCGCCTCGACCACGTCGAGGTCCGGGATATCGGCGCCGGGACGCCACTCCTCGCGAGTCCAGACCGCCCCGCGCGAACGGATCTCGCTGCTGTCGCCATCCTTGAGTCGCCACTTCGACAGGGTATTGCCGATATCCAGGTCCAGGATCATGCCCGTCTCCGCACGCTGATTTCACCGCCAGCCAGCCGCCACTGCCGCTCGCCCTGGCGCACCCAGAGATTGCCGGCCGCATCCACGTCGCCGGCAATCGCCGCTTCACGCTCGCCGCGCTGCAGGACCTCCACCTCACAGCCGGCGTAGGCGTGCCGGGCGTTCCACTCCTCCTGCCAGGCGGCGAAGCCCTGCTGCTCGAAGCCCGCCAGCAGCGGCAGCAGCTCATCGAGCAGTGCCGCGGCCAGGGCATTGCGCGACAGTTGCGGCGCCTGGTCGTGCACCGCGGCCACGGGCTGGTCGATGCGCTCGCGAAACGCCTGGGGCAGGTCGACGTTGATGCCCATGCCGACCACCACCTCGCAGGGCCCGGCGGCGTCGCCGCTGATCTCGACCAGGATGCCCGCGAGCTTGCCCAGATCCCCGCCCTCCTGCTTCAGCAGCACGTCGTTGGGCCACTTGAGCCGAGGCGTGGCACCGTGACGCTCGAGCACCCGGGCCAGCACCACGCCGAGGGCCAGGCTCAGCCCCTCCAGGGCCGCCACGCCGGCGTCGACCCGCCAGCCGATCGAGAGCATCAGGGTACGCCCCCAGGGCGTCACCCAGGTGCGTCCCCGACGCCCGCGTCCTTCGCTCTGCTGCTCGACCAGACAGACCTCGCCATGCCCAGCGCCCTGGGCGAATCGTTCGCGCAGGTAGGCATTGCTGGAGGGCAGGGTCTCTTCCACGAACAGCCGCGTCAGATACGGGCGCGCCTCCCGGGAGAGGCCAGCCACCACGGTGCGCCCGTCGAGCAGCTCCAGGCGCTCCGTCAGGCGATACCCCTGCCCCTTCACCGCCTCCATGGGGATCCCCAGAGACTCCAGTTTCTGCAGCTGTTTCCATACCGCCGCCCGCGAGACGCCGAGCTGCACTCCCAGCTGCTCGCCAGAGTGGAACTCGCCGTCGCTCAACAGGCGGATCAGGTCACCGATGGTCATGCTCATGCCCCAGACGGGAAATGAGCCATTCTAGCGGATGGGGGCAGGCCCCGGAAATCACGGCACGACGATCACGCATTCGACATACCGGTGAGAGCGCCTCGTGATCGCCGCCAGGGAGGCTCTCACCCGTCCAAGACGCCAGGTCGTCGACGCGACACCCTTCCTTACTCCCCCGACAGCACCCTGGAGCCATGCGTGCGCCGATGCCCCATGAAGGGGCGCCCTCCTCCCCTCTTCCTTCCCAGCGCCCCGTGACGAGGCCGTCCCAGTCGCCCTGCCCCACACCACCTGGCAGCAGCTGGCCCGAGACTCCCCATCCCCCTCCAAACCAAAACGCCCCCGCCTCAATCGAGACGGGGGCGTTTTCGTTGGGGCGCCAGATCAGACGGCCGGGCGAGCCGGCTCGATCATCAAGCGAGCGCGCATGAAAAAACCCCGAGCTCGTTGAGCTCGGGGTTTTCTCGGAATAGGTGCCTGACGATGACCTACTCTCGCATGGGGAGGCCCCACACT
>NZ_JBIEKG010000007.1:0-226103 GCF_043496965.1 Halomonas sp. B23F22_3 | reverse complement strand
GAAGACCACGTCACCCAGGGCCTCCTGGGCATGGTCGGTGATGCCGATGGTCACGCTGCCATCGCCGTTGTCCAGGACCCATTCGTGGCTTTCGGCGTAGCGCAGGTTGGCGGGGATAGAGCTCATCATGATTTCCTATACGAAAAAGGTTTTCGGATTCGCGAATGCTAACGCCATTGGCGGCGTTTGGCGAGTCCCCCGGGAGGATGAGGCGAGCGGTCATCCGCGCCTCGACCCGTTCACAGGGTGGCCGGCCGAGTCGGGTTCGTCCAGTGATCGACATGCCCTTGCCTCACGGCGACACCGACAGTAGGCTTTTCGCGTTTCCGATCGGAAACCTGGTGCGTGGCGACCGGGCGCTGGCCGGCGACGAGCGAAAGGGGACGTCCCCGGGCCGACGGGCTGGTGCAGTATCGGCATGATCCGCTATCGTGAAGGCGTTCGTCCTGTCGATCTTTCGTCGAAGAGCGACCTGACCATGCTTTTTCGTCTTTTCGGATCGCGCGTCTGACAACAGGGGGAAGGCGAGCGTCGGAAACGCCTGGCAGGTCACCACTAGCGGCAGATCACAACAACAAGTGTGAAGAAGACAATAGGGAGATTCGCGTGGAAACCTTGAACAGTATCTTTGGCGCCATCAATGGCGTGGTGTGGGGGCCCTTGATGCTCATCCTGCTGTTGGGGGTGGGCCTCTATCTGCAGCTGGGCCTCAAGCTGATGCCGATCCGCAAGCTCGGGACCGGCTTCAAACTGATGTGGGCCGGTCGCGACAAGAAGCCGGCTCCCGGCAAGGCGGCCGAGAAGCATGACGATGGCGAGATCTCGCCCTTCAACGCCCTGATGACCGCGCTGTCGGCCACCATCGGCACCGGCAACATCGCCGGCGTGGCCACGGCCATCGCCCTGGGCGGTCCCGGGGCGGTCTTCTGGATGTGGATCACGGCCCTGGTGGGCATGGCCACGAAGTTCGCCGAGGCGGTGCTGGCCGTGCGCTATCGGGAAACCGACAGCACCGGCTACCACATCGGCGGACCGATGTTCTACATCAAGAACGGTCTCGGCAAGAAGTGGCTGTGGCTCGGCGGCGCCTTCGCCTTCTTCGGCGCGGTGGCGGCCTTCGGCATCGGCAACACCGTGCAGTCCAACTCGGTGGCCGACGCCCTGGATTCCACCTTCGGCCTGCCGCACTGGATCACCGGCGTGGTGATCATGGTGCTGGCCGGTGCGGTGATCCTCGGCGGCATCAAGCGCATCGCCAAGGTGGCGGGCAAGCTGGTGCCGATCATGGGCATCCTCTACGTGCTCGCCGGCCTGAGCGTGCTGGTGGTCAACGCCGACCAGATCGGTAGCGCCTTCGGCATGATCTTCACCTATGCCTTCAACCCGCATGCGGCGGTGGGTGGCTTCGCCGGCGCGGCGGTGATGGCGGCCATCCGCTTCGGCGTGGCGCGCGGCATCTTCTCCAACGAGGCGGGCCTGGGCAGCGCGCCCATTGCCCACGCCGCGGCGCAGACCAAGAACCCGGTGCGTCAGGGCCTGATCGCCATGCTGGGGACCTTCATCGATACCATCATCGTCTGTTCCATCACCGCCCTGGTCATCCTGACCGCCGGTGTCTGGGAGACGGGTGAGGCCGGGGCGTCGCTGACCGCGCTCTCCTTCGATGCGGCCCTGCCGGGCATGGGCAACCAGATCGTGTCGCTGGCACTGGCGGTGTTCGCCTTCACCACCATTCTCGGCTGGTCCTTCTACGGTGAGAAGTGCTTCCAGTTCCTGTTCGGTACGCGCTCGATCATGCTCTACCGGGTGCTGTTCGTGCTGGCGATCCCTCTGGGCGCCATGGCGCAGCTGGGCTTCATCTGGCTGATGGCAGATACCTTCAACGCCATGATGGCCATCCCCAACCTGATCGCCCTGGCGCTGCTGTCGCCGGTGGTGTTCAAGCTGGCCCGTGACTACTTCGACGGCAAGGATATCCTGCCGGGCGAGGAGCTGGACCACGACAAATCCTGAGGGGTGAGTCAGGCCGGAGAGGTGCCCCTCGGGGCACCTCTCTTGCGTTGGCCCCCTCGTCACGAGAGACGACGACATGAGTGAACTCAAGCATACCCCCCTGCATGCTCTGCACGTGGAGCTGGGCGCCAAGATGGTGCCCTTCGCCGGCTACGACATGCCGGTGCAGTACCCGCTGGGGGTGAAACGCGAGCACGAGCATACCCGCCAGGCCGCCGGACTCTTCGATGTCTCCCACATGGGACAGGTCCTGCTGCGCGGCCCCAACCCGGCCGAGGCGCTGGAGACCCTGGTGCCGGCCGATATCGTCGGCCTCGCCGAGGGCACGCAGCGCTATGCGCTGTTCACCTCGGAGGAGGGGGGCATCCTCGACGACCTGATGGTGGTCAATGCCGGCGATCATCTCTATCTGGTGGTCAACGCCGCCTGTCGCGAGCAGGACATCGCTCACCTGCGTCGGGGCCTGCCGGATCACGAGGTAGAGGTGGTCGATCGCGGCCTGCTGGCCCTGCAGGGCCCCAAGGCCGCCAGCGTGATGCAGCGCCTGTGTCCCGAGGCCTGCGAGATGGTCTTCATGCAGCACGGCCACTTCACCATCGATGGCATCGACGTCTGGGCCAGCCGCAGCGGCTACACCGGCGAGGATGGCTTCGAGATCTCGGTAGCGGCCGAGGATACCGAGGCCCTGGCGCGTCGCCTGCTGGCCGAGGAGGAGGTCGAGGCGATCGGCCTGGGCGCGCGGGACTCGCTGCGCCTCGAGGCCGGGCTCTGCCTCTACGGCCACGACATCGACACCGAGACCACGCCGGTCGAGGGTGGCCTGATCTGGGCCATCGGCAAGCCGCGTCGGCGCGGCGGCGAGCGGGCCGGCGGCTTCCCCGGGGCGGACCTGATCCTGCACCAGGTGGCCGAGAAGGATCACCGCCGCAAGCGCGTGGGGCTGCTCGGCGAGGGCCGCGCGCCGGTGCGCGAGGGCACCGAGCTCTATGACGACGAAGGCGGCCACCTGGGACGGGTGACCTCCGGCGGCTTCGGCCCCAGCGTCGGTAAGCCGGTGGCCATGGGCTACGTGGCCATCGAGGCGGCCGAGATCGGCACCACCGTCTACGCCGAGGTGCGCGGCAAGCGCCTGCCGATGACGGTCAGCAAGATGCCTTTCGTCCCCCCCGGCTACCATCGGGGCTGAGCGTTCACCGACGGTTATACCGTTATCTAACATCGGCAACAGCATGCGGTCATCCCGAAAGGGGTGGCCGTTTTGCATGGGCGCTCGCGAGCAGGGATCAGGAGGCGTGGGGGACTGACGACGGCTGCACCCAGCGAAAGGTCAGGCTGATGCGCAGGCCCTCGATGCGACGCGGCAGCAGTGCATGCTGCAGGCGGCGCTGCACCCCGGGCCCCATCACCAGCAGGCTGTCATGGGGCAGCCAGGCGTTGAAGGCGTCGGCTTCGCGCCGCTTCCAGTGAAAGCGCAGCGGGCGCTCGGCGCCGAGGCTGACCGCCGCGATCAGCGGGTCATCGCCGAGCTCGGGCTCGTCATCGCTGTGCCAGCCCATGCGCTCCTCGCCGTCGGCGTAGCGGTTGAGCAGCACGCTGTTGAACCGCGCCGGCTGGCCCGCGGCGGCCAGACGCTCGATCACGGCATCGCGGATCATCGCGACGGCGGGATGCCAGGGCTCGGGGCAGAAGTCGCGCCCCGAGTAGCGATAGTGCGCCTCATCGCTGCCCATCCAGACCTGGTGACGGGGGATCGGGTGCTCGCGGCCATAGAGGCGCAGCGTCGGCCGCTGCCAGGCGAGCTCGCGATCGAGCCGCGTCAGCGCCTGGGTGGCCTCGGGCTCGCCCAGCAGCCCGGCGAACCGCATCAGGGGCGGCGACTCGAGCAGGGGCTCACAGGAAGAGGGCGACAATCGGAACATCGCTCAAGGATGCCATCCCGACGGGTCGCGGACCAGCGAGACGCGGCTCGCCGGTCCGACGAGAGGCTCAGCCGAAGAGCGCCAGGCTGAGCATCGCGAAGGCCGTCCCGAACAGGGCGCCGGCCAGCACGTCGCTGAGGTAGTGCAGCCCCAGGCCCACCCGGGAGACGGCGATCAGCAGCGCGATGGGCATGAGCCACGGCAGCAGCCAGGCGGCGTGCACGGCGGTCAGCAGGCAGAACATCACCGCATGCATGGTGTGGCCGCTGGGGAAGCTGTAGCGATCCCGGGCGGGTTCCCCGCAGCGGATGATCCCGGTGAAGGTGATGAAGGGACGCTCACGACACAGGCGCGTCTTCAGCACCCGATAGCAGGCGATGGCCACCAGGGCAGTGGCGGTGTATTCGACCACCCGCTGGCCGCCGTTCACCGGGTCGAGCAGCGGCTGGGCCAGGATCAGCCCGACCCACAGCGGCCAGTCGCCGAGCCGGCTGGCCAGACGCAGCAGCATCAGCCAGGGCCGGTGGACGTTGCAGCCGACCAGGCGGCGGCAGAGCTGCCACTCGATCAGGTCCAGGCGATCAAACACGGCAGGGGGGAGCGGCTTCATCGTCGACCTCCAGCGGCTGGGTGAGGGTGGAGAGGAAGGTGTCGGCGATCGCCGGCCAGCGATACGCCAGGGCGCGTTCGCGTGCCGCACGCCCCAGCCGGGCATAGCGGGCCGGCTGCTGGCACAGGGCGACGGCCGCCGCCTGGAAGCCGGCCGGGTCGTCTGTCGCCAGGCTGAGGCCGTTGTGGTCGTGATCGATCAGCTCGGCGCCGGCGGCGTGGCGAAAGGCCACCACGGCCAGGCCGCTGGCCATGGCCTCGAGCACCACATTGCCCCAGGTCTCGGAGACCGAGGGGAAGACGAAGAGGTCGGCGCTGGCGTAGTGGCGGATCAGGCTCTCGCGATCGATGAAACCGGTGAAGTGGGCCTGGGGCAGCGCGCGCTCGAGGGCCCCGCGCCCCGGACCGTCGCCGACCACCACCAGGCTGAGGTCGGGGCGCGCGGCGAGCATCGCGGCGAAGGTGTCGCGCAACAGGGCCAGGTTCTTCTCCGGCGCCAGGCGCCCGACGTAGAGGGCCACCGGACGGTGCGCATCGCTGCCCCAGGTGGCGCGCAGCGCCGGGTCACGGTGCGCGGGAGAGAAGCGCTCGCCGTCGATGCCGCGCGCCATCACGCGCACGTTGGCGAAGCCCTCCTCGAAGAGCTCGCGGGCCTGGGCATGGGTCGGCACCAGGGTCGCCGCGGTGCGATTATGGAAGTGCCGCAGGCGGCGCAGCACCAGCGGGGCCAGCCAGGGCAGGCCGTAGTCGCGACAGTAGTGATCGAAGTTGGTGTGCCAGCCGCTGATCACCGGGATGCCCAGCCGGCGGGCGATGCGCAGCGCCGACCAGCCCAGCGGGCCCTGGGTGGCGAGGTAGATCGCCGCCGGACGCTGCTGGAGCCACAGGCGCTGGATGGCCCGCCCGGCCGGCAGGCCGATGCGCACCTCGCGATAGCCCGGCAGGGCCAGGCCACGAACGCGAAGCTCCGCCTCGATGCCCTCGGCGCGTGGCGTGTCGGCCCCGGCCGGGCGCGGGCGGACCAGCTGCAGTGCGACCCCGCGTCGCGCCATCTCGGCGCTCAGCCGGCCGAGGGTGTGGGCGACGCCGTTGATATCGGGTGACCAGGTATCGCTGACCAGGCAGATGCGCATGGCGCTCCTCGTACGGTGGCGGGCCCGACCGGGCCTGACACCGCCGAGGATGGCCATCGCTCATGACAGCGCCGCGACGCCGCAGTGACGATGGCGTGACGCCCGCGGCGATCGTCGCGCCCCCGCGCTCAGCGCAGGACCCGTGCGGGATCGATGGGCTTGCCGCCATGGCGCATGTCGAAGAGCAGGCGCGGCCCGCCGTCGTGGCGGCCGACCTCGCAGACGGGGGTGCCGCGCGTGACCCGCTCGCCGCTCTCCACCAGCGGACGCTTGCACAGGGCATAGACGCTCTGCAGGTTGTCGGCGTGGTGCACGATCACCACCTGGCCGAGCTGGCGCATGCTGTCGGCGAAGCGCACCTCGCCATCGGCCACCGCCTTGGCACGGCTGCCCGATGCGGTGGCCAGCAGCATCGGCTGCAGGGCACCGCGCTGGTCGGTACCGAAGGGGCGGGCTACCCGGTAGTCGTCCAGCGGCCAGGGCCAGCGGCGCGCCGAGGCGGGCAGGTTGCCGGGATCCGGCAGCTGCTTGGGCGCCGGCCGGGCGGCCGGCCGCTTGCTGGCGGTGCTCGAGGCGGCCGAGCGCGTCGGGCCGCCGCTGAGCGGCACCTGAATCAGCTGACCGACCCTGAGCTCGGTCGGCACGATGCCGGGGTTGGCCGCCCGGATGCGCTGGGCGTTGGCGCCGAAGCGCCGGGCGATGGCGCTGTAGGTGTCGCCGGGCCGCACCCGGTAGCGATACGGGCCGCCGGAGGGCGCCCGCTCATCGCGGGCGGGCACCATCAGGCGCTGGCCCACCGCCAGGTGCCGGGCGTCGACGCCGGGGTTGAAGCGCTCCAGGCGCACCAGCGGGACTCCGGCGCGCCGGGCGATCTGTCCCAGGGTGTCGCCACGCTGAATGGTGATCCACTCGCCGGCGATGCCCTGACCGCCATCGCGGCCGTGGCCGGCACAGCCGGCCAGCAGCACCGTCAGGGCGATCAGCAGCCAGGTCAGCGGTGGGCGTCGAGTCGGCGATCCTTGTCCTGCCACAGGGCGTTGAGCCATGTCTGGAAGCGTTCCTTGTAGTCCGTGTTGTCGTGATAGTCGCCCTCGAGCATCCAGGCGGGCACCTCCAGCCGCCGCGCCTCGAGCACCACGCGCTCCTCGCGGCCGCAGAGAAAGCCCCAGAAGCTCGGCGCGGGATCGTCGTAGTGCAGGGTGACGTCGAGGATGCCGCCGAGCCGGTCGCCGAGCAGGCCCACTACCTGGGCGATGCCCCCGGCGCGAGGCCGCAGCAGGTGGCGATAGGGGGCGCCCTGGGCCCCGTGCTTGGCGGGGGTGAAGCGGGTGCCCTCGACGAAGTTGTAGATCGCGATGGGCCGCTCCCGGGCGTGGCGGCACATGCGCTCGGTGGCCTCGCGGTCGCGCCGCGCCAGGTGGGGATGGCGCTCGCGCTGCTCGCGGGTCAGGCGGCGCAGCATCGGAAACTCCATGGCCCAGAACGCCAGCCCGACGATGGGGATCCAGATCAGCTGGCGCTTGACGAAGAAGTGCGGCATGGGAATGCGCCGGTGGAAGGCGAAGAACAGCAGGAAGATGTCCGTCCAGCTGCGGTGGTTGGAGAGCACCAGCCACCAGCGGTCCCGGGACAGGCCCTCGGGCAGCTTGAGCTCCAGGGGCGGGCGCAGCCAGCGGCGCATCCACCACAGATTGCTGCCCATCCAGTTGAGCGCGACCCAGTTGAGCCCCGTCAGCACCCGGCGGCGCCAGCGACGCCCCGGTGTCACCAGCTTGACCAGGGTCAGCAGGATCAGCGGAATGCCCCAGGTCAGGGTGGTCAGGCTCAGCAGCAGGAGGCTCACGAACCCCTTTAGGGTCGACATGCCTGTCTCCTTGACGGATTTCACGAGGCGTTCATGCTAATGGATCGGCCGCGAGCTGCCCAGCTGAAGGGCTCAACGACGCGGCGGAGGCCCCGGGGGGTGGATGGTCTCGGCCAGCACCCGCTGCAGGGCCAGGGCGGCGACCGAGAGCTCGTGACGGTTCCAGGTCAGCACGCCGACGTCGCGCTCGACGATCGGATCCTCCAGCGGCACGCAGACCGCGCCGAGCTCCTGCATCTGGTCGATGCACAGCGACGGCACGGCGCTGACGCCCAGGCCGCTGGCGACCATCCGCCCCACGGTGGCCAAGTGATGGCACTCGAAGGTCGCCGGCAGCACCAGCCCACGCCCCTCCAGCGCCTGCTCGAGCAGGCGGCGCACCATGGAGGGGCGCTGCAGCGCGATGAAGTCTCGGGTCATCAGCGTCGCCCAGTCGAGGCTCGGCCGGTCGGCCAGGCGCGAATCGGCCGGCACCACGGCGACGAAGCGGTCGCGAAACAGCGGCGCGAAGGAGAGGCTGCCGGTGGCCTCGGGTTCGAACGCCAGCCCCAGCTCGACCTGGCGGGCGCGCACCATCTCGATCACCTGCTCGTTGATCACGTCGTGGACCGTGACGTTGACCTTGGGGTGGCGCTGGCGGAAGACGCGCAGCGCGGGCGGCAGCAGGGTGCTGGCGAAGGAGGGCATGGTGGCCACCGCCAGGCGCCCGAGCTGCAGGGTGAAGCGCTGGCGCAACAGCTCCTCGGTGTTGTCCCACTCGGCGATCAGGCGCTTGGCCAGCGGCACCAGCGACTCGCCCTCCGGGGTGAGGCGCACGCTGCGGGTGCTGCGGATCAGCAGGCGCCCGCCGAGGCTCTCCTCGAGCCCCTTGATCGCCAGGCTCAGCGCCGGCTGGGAGAGGTGCATGTGCTCGCAGGCCTGGGTGAAGCTCAGGGTTCGCGCCACGGCGAGGAAGGCGCGCAGTTGCTTGACGGTCATGGCGTGCTACCAAGGTCCAATTTATGAGGCCATTATATCAATCGATAAATAAAACAAACTTAACAAATATATTGGCAGGGGCAACACTGGCTTGAGACTCTACCCATGATGTCCCGACATACATTTATCCACTCATCCCACTCTCCACAACAACGCGAGGCGCCACGATGGCCGGATTCGACAAGCGAGTGACTTCCTACGAAGAGGCAATGGACGGCATCGAGAGCGGCATGACCGTGATCGCCGGCGGTTTCGGTCTCTGCGGCATCCCCGAGAACCTGATCAGCGAGATCAAGCGTCGCGGCGTGAAGGACCTGACGGTGTGGTCCAACAACTGCGGCGTGGACGGCTTCGGCCTGGGCCTGCTGCTGGAAGACAAGCAGATCCGCAAGATCCATGCCTCCTACGTCGGCGAGAACGCCCTGTTCGAGCAGCAGATGCTCAACGAGGAGATCGAGGTGGTGCTGACGCCCCAGGGCACCCTGGCCGAGAAGATGCGCGCCGGCGGCGCCGGCATCCCCGCCTTCTATACCGCCACCGGCTACGGCACGCCGATCGGCGAGGGCAAGGAGGTGCGCGAGTTCAACGGCCGCCACTACATCCTCGAGGAGTCGGTGGTCGGCGACTTCGCCATCATCAAGGGCTGGAAGGCCGACCGCTACGGCAACGTCGTCTACCGCGATACCGCCCAGAACTTCAACCCGATGGCCGCCACCGCGGGCAAGATCACCGTGGTCGAGGTCGAGGAGATCGTCGAGCCGGGCGAGCTCACGCCGGATCAGATCCACACCCCGGGCATCTACGTCGACCGCATCATCCAGGGCTCCTTCGAGAAGCGCATCGAGAAGCGCACCGTGCGCGAGGGCTGACGCGCGCTGCATGTGACCTCCGGCGATCCGCCGGCGCTCTTCCTGCTTCTCCACCGACCAACAAGAGGCAACACGATGGCACTCACCCGCGAACAGATGGCACAGCGCGTGGCGCGCGAACTCGAAGACGGTTTCTACGTCAACCTGGGCATCGGCATCCCGACCCTGGTGGCCAACTACATCCCCGACGGCATCGACGTGATGCTGCAGTCGGAGAACGGCCTGCTCGGCATGGGGCGCTTCCCCACCGAGGAGGAGGTCGACCCGGACATGATCAACGCCGGCAAGCAGACCGTCACCGCCCGCCCGGGCGCGGCGATCTTCTCCTCCGCGGAGTCCTTCGCGATGATCCGCGGTGGCCACGTCGACCTGACCGTGCTCGGCGCCTTCGAGGTCGACCAGAACGGTAACATCGCCTCCTGGATGATCCCGGGCAAGCTGATCAAGGGCATGGGCGGCGCCATGGACCTGGTCGCCGGCGCCGAGAACATCATCTGCACCATGACCCACGCCTCCAAGCACGGCGAGTCCAAGCTGCTGGAGTCCTGCAACCTGCCGTTGACCGGCGCCGGCTGCATCAACCGCGTGCTCACCGACCTGGCCTATCTCGAGATCAAGGACGGTGCCTTCCACTTGAAGGAGCGTGCGCCGGGCGTCTCCGTCGAGGAGATCAAGGAGCTGACCGCGGGCAAGCTGGTGGTGCCCGATCACGTGCCGGAGATGACCTTCGAGGCGTGATTCCGCACGGCGCCCTCGAATGAGGCGCTCGCCCAACGACGGCCCGGACCCTGCGTCCGGGCCGTCGTCGTTGGGGCCCCGATAGCGGGGCTCGTAAGGGGACGTCGAGGGCGCAGTGGTCGCTTGGCAGTGTGGTGGAGCCCGTAGACTGCCGAAAAACTGATCACAGCGGGCTGGAGCCCCCGTCATCCGGGCCGCCGAGGCTTTCCCCGGGGTGATGCACAGCGTTATCCACAGATTCTGTGGATGATCCGGCTCAGGTGAGTTCGCAGCGGGTGTGGTGCGGCAGCAGCAGCTCGGCGGCGCGTTCCTGATTGGCGCTGACCTGCTTCTGCACCAGCGCCAGGCCGCCCAGGCCGATGCGGTGTTCGTCGCCCTCGGCGAAGACCAGGCGCTGCGACCGGGTGGCATAGAAGCGGTAGTCGAGTAGCGGCGACACGGGGAAGAGGCCGTGATGGCGATCGTCGCTGCCTTTGAGCCCGGCCTGCTGCAGCTGCCCGTCGAGGGTCTGGATGTCGTGGCCCAGCCGTTGGCAGTCGAAGCCGACGTGGTGGACGCGGGGGCCCATCACCGAGAGCCATCCGGCCAGGGGATGGGCACGCTGCAGTGCCTGGTAGGTGTCCCAGTCGGGCATCGGCCAGGCGCGGCCGTGGCAGAGCAGTGCCTGGCTGCGCGCCTCCTTTGGGTCGGCGTCGGCGACCAGCGCCTTCAGGCGCTCCCGGGGCTGGCGCGACAGGGTGCCCAGCTGTAGCTCGGCGAGCAGCACCCAGCCGCCCTGGTCCGGGGCGCTGAGCAGGGTGGCGAGCAGGCCGCGATCGGCCATGCCGTAGCGCTGCTGGGGGCGATAGCCGAAGCGCACCAGCGTCGGGATCAGCGACTCCATGGCCCAGGGGCCGTGATTGAGGGTCAGGATCGCCAGGTATTCCGCCGGCGCCTCCACCGGCCACAGCCTCAGCCCGGCGACGTCAGGATGGTGATGGACGTAGTCCAGCCACAGCTGCTGGACGAACTCTTCCCGTTGCATCGTGCCGTTTCCCCCGTCCGTGATGCCCCGTGCGTGTGGCCCGTTCTTCGTGTCATGTGCGCCCGCAGCGCCAGTATAGGCAGCGCGGTCGCGAGCATATTCAACGCGGCAAAGACGCAGGCTCTCGCGGGCATGCGCCCGCAACGAAAACGCCGCCACCCGAAGGGTGACGGCGTCGAGGACGGCGCACGGCGCGTGTCAGACGCTGGCGGCCATCAGGGCGTTGTCGCGCACGTACTGATCGAACTCGGTGAAACCGCCGACGTGGGTCTGGTCGACGAAGATCTGCGGCACGGTGTGCACCGGCTGGCCGATGGTCTTCTCCAGGTCGGCCTTGGTGATGCCCTCGGCCTGGATGTCGACGTAGCGGTGACCCTCGATGGCGCCGGCGTTCTCGAGCCGCTCGGCCAGCGACTTGGCGCGGACGCAGAAGGGGCAGGCGGGGCGGCCGAAGATGACGACGAACATGAAGCGGCTCCTGGCACGACGGGGTGCGTGGCAATGGATGGTGGGGAAAGAGGGTCGCTATTGTGAAGGAGCGCGCCTCCTTTCGCCAATAGTCGCCGCCTTGGGCGGCGATGGGAGCGCGCTATCGGTCCTCGCTGGGGGCGGCGGTTTTGCGATCGTCCTAGAGATCGACCTCGCCGGCATCGGCGCGGCGCAGCAGGTCGCCGAGCGCCACATGCACCTCGGGAGCGGTCACCAGCAGGTTCTCGCCGTAGAGATCCTCCGGGATCCCCGCCGGGGCGGGATAGAGGTGCCCGGTGCGTGCACCGGCTTCGCGGGCGATCAGCCAGCCCGCGGCGCAGTCCCAGGGTGAGACGCTCTCGTAGTAGGCGTCCAGCCGACCGCAGGCCACGTCGCACAGGTCCAGGGCGGCCGAGCCGTTGCGCCGGACGTCCTGGCAGTGGCCGAGGACCGCGGTGAGGCGGCGCATCAGCGGCGGACGACTGTCGCGGCGGTAGGGAAAGCCGGTGCCCACCAGGCAGTGGGTCAGGCTGCCGGTGCGGCTGGCGCGGATCGGCTCGCCGTTGCACCAGGCGCCCTGGCCGTCGAGGGCGGTGAAGGTCTCGCCCAGGAAGGGCGCATGCACGACCCCCAGGCGCGTCCTGCCTTCGCTGGCCCAGCCGATCGAGACCGCCACGTGATGCAGGCCGTGGGCGAAGTTGACCGTGCCATCGATGGGGTCAACTACCCACAGCGCCTGGGGCGTCGAGAGGGCCTCGCGGTCGGGGGCCAGCTCCTCGCTGAGGCGGGCCTCGTCGGCGAAGTACTCCTGGAGGCGCTCGCTGATCCGTGTGTCGACCTCGACGTCGGTGTCGGTGACCAGCTCATGGCCGTGCTTGTAGCGATGGCCGAAGGCCTGACCCTGGCGGGCTTCGATGATCATCTGACCGGCTTCGCGGGCGATATCGACGGCGATCTCCAGGCGCTGGGCGGGGGTCATGGCGGCTCCTTTCCTTGGCGGGGTCAAACGCTCTTCATGCTAGCAGCTCGCCGTGTCGCTGCCGAATGCCCGGATGAGGCCGTCAGGAGGGTGATGCCCCGGTGTGATCACCGGTTCCATGAACCCGGTGTGTGAACCCGAGCCCGGCGATTATACTGGCGGCCTCGCCGAACCGGAGGACACCATGCAGGCATTGAGTGCCGCGCAGTATGCGCGGCTGGGGCGCCTGGCCGAGGCCTGGACGCGCCGCTACCTGAAGGCCGCCAAGACCGAGCCCCACTTCAACCCGCGGCTCGCCGTGGATGCGCTCTGCTTTCAGCCCCATCCACTGCCCGATGGGCGTCGCGGCCTGCTCGGGGCATTGGTCACGCCCGTCTCGCTGTCGCTGGCGCTGGTGATCGACGACGAGGCCGCGCCGTCATCCGATGAGTCGCGCCTGACCCTGGCGCTGCCCTCGGGTCGCTACCCCTTCGCCTGGGAGCCCCTGGGGGAAGGTGACGAGGGGCGTCCCGCCGTGAATGACGGCAGCGATGGTGACCAGGGAGAGCTGGCGGGCTGCTGGCGCTGCGAGCTTCTGGAGGATCTCTCCGATCTCGACTCTCGCCAGGCGGCCAGCCGCCTCGCGCAGCAGCTGATGGAGCGCGTCATGGCGCCTGCGACCCCCGCCTCCTGATGGATGACGCAGTGCGTCATTCGCCTTATGCTGGTGGTGCAGCGCCACCCCATGAGCGCCATGACCACCACAACATCACCATCACCGGGCCCAACAGGGGCTTTCGCGGGGCGCGCCCCGTCGCCCCGGGACGAGCCGATCAAGAGGAGTCACGCATGACCGCCAACGCTTCCACCCCCCGCGTCGCCCTGGTCACCGGCACCAGCAGCGGCATCGGCGAGGCCGTGGTCCGCCACTTCTGCGAGCAGGGTCATCAGGTGCTGGCCGTGGACTTCAATCCGGCCGGCAAGGAGGTCGCCGAGCAGGCCGGCGCGGCCTTCTTCCAGGCCGACCTGACCGATGGCGAGGCCTGCAAGGCGGCGGCGGCAGAGGCGATCAAGCGCTTCGGTCGCGTGGACATCCTGGTCAACAATGCGGGGATCCAGCACGTCTCGCCCATCGAGACCTTCCCCGAGGAGAAGTGGCGCCAGATCATCGACCTGATGCTGACCGCGCCCTTCCTGCTCACCCAGGCGGTGTGGCCGAGCATGCGCGAGAGCGGCTGGGGCCGCGTCGTCAACATCGCCTCGGTGCACGCCCAGGTGGCCTCGCCGGGCAAGGCCGCCTACATCAGCGCCAAGCACGGCATGATCGGCCTGACCAAGACCGCGGCGCTGGAGGGCGGCAGCCAGGGCATCACCGCCAACGCCATCTGTCCGGCCTACGTGAAGACGCCGCTGGTCGACAACCAGATCGCCGACCAGGCGCGGATGCACGGCATGGAGGAGCAGGAGGTGATCGAGAACATCATGCTCAAGAACGCCGCCGTGAAGCGGCTGATCGAGCCGAGCGAAGTGGCGTCGCTGGTCGCCTACCTGACCTCCGACCAGGCCGGCGCCGTGACCGGGGCGAGCTGGAACATCGACCTGGGCTGGACCGCGCAGTAAGGCGCTCAGGAAGGCCCTCGCGCTGGCCTCGAGCGCGAGGGTCTGGCCCTTGAGACACTCAGGCCCTGGCGGGTGATGCACCCGCCGGGGCCTGTCGTTGATGGCGGGGCGGAGCGACTCGCTTCAGCGCCTGACCGGGCGCTTCTGCAGCTTGCGCTGCAGGGTGCGACGGTGCATGCCCAGCGCCCGCGCGGTGGCGGAGATGTTGCCGTCATGCTCCTGGAGTACCTTCTGGATGTGCTCCCAGGTGATGCGGTTGATCGACGGCGGGTTGTCCGCCACTTCCATCTCCGGATCGCCTTCCTCCCGTGACAGCGCGGAGAGCACCTCGTCGGCATCGGCCGGTTTGCACAGGTAGTTCACCGCGCCGAGCTTGATCGCCTCCACCGCGGTGGCGATGCTCGAATAGCCCGTCAGCACGATCACCCGACACGATGGCACGAGCTCCAGCAGCTCGGGCAGCAGCTTGAGGCCCGATTCGTTCTCCAGCTTGAGGTCCAGGGTCGCCAGCTGAGGCTGGTGACGACGCGCCAGGGAGAGCGCCTGGGCGGCGTCGTGGGCCACCATCACCTCGAAGCCACGGCGCGTCAGCGCCCGGTCGAGCACGTGGCAGAACATCTCGTCGTCATCGATGATCAGCAGGCGTTCGGCGGTCTCTTGCATGTCGTCCTCGCAGGGTCGGGGGCTCCCGGAGCCGTCAGGTCGTCGTCTGGCTGCGCGGCAGGGTCACTTCGGTGAGGGTGCCGCCGTCGGGGTGATTGTACAGGCTCACCCCACCGCCGAAGCGGTTAATGGTGGCATGAGTCAGGAACAGGCCGATGCCGAGCCCCTTGCTCTTGGTGGAGACGAAGGTCTCGCCCAGCTGGTCGGCGATAGACATCGCCACGCCCGGGCCGTGGTCGCGGATGTCGATGATGACCTCCTCGCTGTTCCACTCCAGGCGGATGACGATGTCGTCCGGGTTGGCATCGGCGGCGTTGTTGAGCAGGTTGGTCAGCGCCTGGTCGAGGGTGGCGTCCACCGCCAGCCGCGGCGGGTCGCGCCGCTCGGCGACCTCCAGGCGATGGCTGACGTCGGGACGCAGCACCAGCCAGCGCTGCACCACCCCGGCGAGCCACGCCTGGGCATCGCATACCTCGGGCTCGGCCATGCGCCGGCGATCGGCGCTCTGCACCAGGTGGCGAAGCCGTGACTTGCAGGTATCGACCTGCTGGCGCAGCAACTCCAGGTCGCGGGTCAGCTCGGGGTCGTCCCTCGCATCCTCGCGCATCTCGGCGAGCAGCACCGCCATGGTGGAGAGCGGCGTGCCGAGCTCATGGGCGGTGCCCGCGGCCTGGGTAGCCACCGCCAGCACCTGCTCGCTGCGCAGCGCCGCCTCGCGGGTGCGCGACAGCGCCTGGTCCCGGCGGCGCAGGGCATGCGCCATCTTGAAGATGAAGAAGGTCACGAGCCCCGCCGAGAGCCCGAAGTTCAGCCACATGCCCAGGGTGTGCAGGCCGAAGGTGGTGGCGCCACCGCCCTGGGCGAGCTGCGGCAGCGGTTGGTAGACCACCATCAGGAAGGTGTAGGCAGCCATGGAGGCGGCAGCGATCAGCCAGGCATGACGCCAGGGGAGGGTCGCCGCGGCGATGGTCACCGGTACCAGGTAGTAGTTGATGAAGGGGTTGTGGGCGCCGCCGGTGAAGTAGAAGAGCAGCGTCAGTCCCGTCACGTCGATCATCAGGTGGCCGAGGTACTCGTGGTGGGTGACCGCCCGGGGACGCCCCAGTCGCCACCAGGTGGCGATATTGATGATGCCCATGGTGACGATCACCGCGATCACCGCGGGCACCTGCAGCGAGAAGCCCAGCAGCTCGATGCCGATGATGATGGCGGCGAGAAAGCCGGTCCAGGTGATGCCGCGCACGATGGTCAGCCGCACCAGGTTGCGGTTGGGGGTGGAGAGCGGCAGGGGAAGGGCGGCTGGCATGGCGACTCCGCAAGGCAATGAGGGCCGATGATACCCGATCCCGGGGCCGGCGGGGCGAGCCGCCGCCGTGCCCGGCTGCGGTCGAGTGTCGCCTCGTCCCGGTAGAGGACTGTGCCGACAATCCCCGGTCGATGACTGTATATTGTGGGCTGTTGATATGCCCGGTGGAACCCAGCCCGATGCTCAGACGCCTGCTCCCCCTGTTGATCCTGGCCCTCGGCGTGGCGGCCTTCCTGTGGCTGCGCGCGACCCGCCCCGAGAGCCCCAGCGTGACCCCCGAGGAGCGCCGCTGGCGCGTCGAGACCCTCGTGGCGACGCTCGAGCCCCGGGCGCCCGTGCTGCCGCTGTACGGCGAGATCACCGCCCCCGACATGCTCACCGTCACCGCGCCCCTGGCCGGGCGGATCGCCGAACGGCCGGTCCGCGAGGGGCAACGGGTGGCGCGCGGCGAGCGGCTGGTGGCCCTGGATGATGCCGACGTGACCCCCCCGCTTCGGCAGGCCGAGGCCGAGGTGGCGGATCGGGAAGCCCAGGTCGACAACGAGCGGGTGCGTCACGAGAGCGATCGCGAGGCGTTGGCGCGCGAGCGCGAGCTGGTCGACAACGCCCGTCGTCAGCTGGAGCGCACCCGGTCACTCCGGGCCCGCAACCTGGCCTCCCAGTCCGATCTCGACACGGCGCGCAACGAGCTGGCCCGCGCCCGGGTGACGGTGGCGGCGCGCGAGCGGGCGATCGCCGAGCACCCGGCACGCCTGCGCGCGCTCGAGGCCAGCCTGACCCGGGCCCAGGCCACTCTTACCGCGGCGCGCCGCGATGCCGAGCGCAGCCGGGTCGATGCGCCCTTCGACGGCATCGTCACGCGCATCAGGGTCGCCCCGGGCGATCAGGTCGCGGCGCGCAGTGAGCTGCTCAGCGTCTATCCCGAGCGCGGCCTGGAGCTGCGCGCGCGTATCCCCCAGCGCCACCAGGGCGAGCTGCTGGATGCCCTGTCGCGGGGGGAGCGCCTGGTGGCCACGGACGGGCAGGGCGCCCGCCTGGTACTGACCGGACTCGCCGGCGAGGGCGACCCGGCCGGCACCGAGGCGATCTTTCGCCTCGCCGACGGCGGCGAGCGGCTGCGCCCCGGCAGCCTCGCGGCCGTGTCGCTCGAGCGCCCGCGGGTGCCGGAGAGCCTCGCGGTGCCCTATAGCGCGCTCTACGGCAACGACGCCCTCTACCTCATGGACGAGGCGAATCGCATGCAGCGCCTTTCCGTGACCCACCATGGCGACGTGGTGCGTGACGGCGAACGCTGGGCGCTGGTCAGCAGCGAGGGGCTGGCCGACGGGGATCGGGTGATCGTCACCCACCTGCCCAACGCCATGCAGGGGCTGCTGGTCCAGGGCGCCAGCGGAGCGCAAGAAGGCGTCGAGGACGACGAAGGCCACGACGAGGCCGCCCCGTGAGTCGTCGGCGCGGCGTGATCGGCTTCTTCGTCCACCACCGGGTCGCCGCCAACCTGGTGATGCTGGTGATGCTGCTCGGCGGGGCGCTCGGCATCTCGCGCATGAACATCCAGTTCTTCCCCTCCTTCGCCCTGGACGTGGTCAGCGTGCGCACGATCTGGAGCGGCGCCTCGGCGGAGGACATCGAGCAGGGCATCACCATTCCCTTCGAGCAGCGCCTGCGCAGCATCGACGGCCTGAAGCGGATGACTTCCACCTCGGCCCAGGGCGTCTCGAGCATCACCTTGGAGTTCAACGAGGGCACCGACCCCATCCTGGCGCTGGACGACGTTCGCCAGCAGGTCGACGAGTTCACCAACCTGCCCTCGGAGGCCGAGGAGCCCCAGGTCGCAAGGGCGGCGCGCTACGAGCCGGTGGCCCGGCTGCTGGTGCATGGCGAGGTCACCCCGCAGGAGCTTCGCCACCTGGCCAACCGCTATGAGGACCAGCTGCTGCAGGCGGGCATCGACCGGGTGGAGATCAGCGGCCTGCCCGACCAGCAGATCAGCATCGAGGTCCCGGCCGAGCGCCTGCAGGGGCTGCAGCTCGGCCTCGGAGAGATCGCCGAGCGCATCGAGGCGATGTCTCGCGACCTGCCGGCGGGGCTGCTCGGCCAGCAGGACAGCACCCGCGAGCTGCGCGCCGTGGAGCAGCGCCGCGATGCCCTGGCCTTCGCCGACCTGCCGGTGCTCAGCGGCGAGCGGGTCCAGCTGCGCCTGGGCGACATCGCCGTCATCCGTCAGGAGGCGCGCGAGCACTCGGTGACCCTGAGCAGCGATGGTCACCCGGCGGTGGAACTGATGCTGCAGCGTAGCGAGAACGGCAACTCGCTGGCCGCCGCCGACGTGCTCAATCGCTGGCTCGACGAGACCCGCCCCCAGCTGCCGCCCTCGGTGGAGCTCGAGGTGCATGACGAGACCTGGCAGCTGATCGCCGAGCGCATCTGGCTGCTGATCAGCAACGGCCTCGGCGGCCTGGCCCTGGTGCTGCTGCTGCTCTACTTCTTCCTGCCCGCCCGGGTGGCGCTGTGGGTGGCCATCGGCATTCCCACCGCCTTCCTGGCCGCCATGGCGGTGTTCTGGGTGATCGGCGGGTCGATCAACATGATCTCGCTGTTCGCGCTGATCATGGCGCTCGGGGTGATCGTCGACGACGCCATCGTGGTCGGCGAGGACGCCGATGCCCACTTCCGCGGAGGCGAGCCTGCCCGCCACGCCTCCGAGGGCGCCGCCCGGCGCATGCTGTGGCCGGTCATCGCCTCATCGCTGACCACGGTGGCCGCCTTCATGCCGCTGCTGCTGGTGGGCGGGGTGATAGGGAACATCCTCGGCGATATCCCGGTGGTGATGATCTGCGTGCTGATCGCCTCGCTGCTCGAGTGCTTCGTGGTGCTGCCGGCCCACCTGCGCAACGCCTTCGTGCCGGGCAAGGCGTCACGGCGCCACCCGTTGTCGCGGCCTCGCGAGCGCTTCGAGGCGGCCTTCGAGCGCTTCCGCGAGGGGCCGTTCCGGCGCTTCTCGGCGCTGACCCTGCGCCACCGCGGATCGACGCTCGCCTCGGCGCTCGCCGTGGTGCTCTTCACCGTCGGCTTGCTGGCTGGGGGACGCCTGGAGTTCAACTTCTTCCCCACGCCGGAACCCAACATCCTCTATGCCAACGCCAGCTTCGTGGCCGGCACCGATAGCGGCACGGTGGATGCGCTGCTGACCCAGATGCAGACCGCCCTGGACGAGACCGAGGAGGCGCTCGGCGGGGGGCTCGTCCAGCATGCGGTGACGCGCCACGGGGCCACGATCTCCAGCGGCCAGCAGGGGCGCAACGGTGACAACGTCGGCTCGATGATGATCGAGCTCACCCCCTCGGACGATCGCGACGTGCGCAACGCCGAGTTCATCCGCGCCTGGCGCGCGCGGATGGCCGAGCCAGCGGGTCTCGAGAACCTGACCATCAACGAGCGCGCGGCGGGCCCGCCCGGCAAGGACGTCAACATCCGCCTGACCGGGGAGTCGGCCGACGACCTCAAGGCCGCCGCGGAGTCGCTCTCCCGCTCGCTGCGCGAGCTGCCCGGCGTGCTGGATACCGAGGACGACATGCCCTGGGGGCGCGAGCAGCTCATCTACCGGGTGAATGCCCATGGCGAGGCCCTGGGGCTGACCACCCTGGAGCTGGGCCGCCAGCTCCGGGCGGCCTTCGACGGCCGGCTGGTGCAGATCTATCAGGACGGTGCCGACGAGATCGAGGTGCGGGTGCTGCTGCCCCGCGAGCAGCGTGAGCGCCTCTCGACCCTGTCGCGGCTGACGGTGCGCACCCCGGAGGGGCGCTTCGTGCCGCTGGATCAGGTCATGGCGCTCGATCACCGCCAGGGCTTCGAGGCGCTGCGCCATGCCGACGGTCGCCTGGCCGTGGAGGTGACCGCCGAGCTCGACGGCGAGATCACCAACGCCGAGCGGGTGCTCGACGCCGTCTCCGAGGAGGTGCTGCCGACCCTCGTCAGCACCCACCGGCTGCGCTACAGCTTCGAGGGGCGCGCCGCGGATCAGCGCGAGACCTTCGCCGACATGCGCACTGGGCTGTTCATCGGCCTGGGGCTGATGTACGTGGTGCTGGCCTGGGTCTTCGCCTCCTGGAGCCTGCCGCTGATCGTCATGACGATCATCCCGCTGGCGCTGGTCGGGGCGCTGCTGGGCCACTGGGCCCTGGGCCTGAACCTGACCATGCTGTCGCTGTTCGGGCTCTTCGGGCTCTCCGGCATCGTGGTCAATAATGCCATCATCCTGGTGGCCTTCTACCGTCACCAGCGCCACAGGGGGCTGGCCATCGACGCCGCGCTCAACGAGGCGGTGGTGCAGCGGGTTCGCGCCGTACTGCTGACCTCGCTGACCACCATCGGCGGGCTCCTGCCGCTGCTCTTCGAGACCTCGCTGCAGGCGCAGTTCCTGATCCCCATGGCCGTCTCCATCGCCTTCGGCCTGGCGTTCTCGACCCTGCTGGTGCTGGCCGTGATCCCGGTGCTGCTGAGCTACCTCGAGCGGCTGCGCGAGCGCTTTGGCCGCGCCGGCGAGGAGGCTCCGGCGAGCGGCTGACGGGCGTGATCCCGCCTGCCTTGATAGGGCAGCACCCGGGCGGTTCAGCCGCGTGTCAGGATCGGACCTTCCAGCCGGTCGAAGTCAGGTGTGACGCCGAGCCCGGGCCGGTCGCTCACGGTCATGGTGCCGCCCGCGACGGTCGGGGCACCGTGGGCCAGCTGGGTGGTGTTGTAGCGGTGCAGGTCGGTGGTGTTGAGCAGGCAGTGGGCGGGGGTACTGGCGGCCAGCTGGGCATAGGCGGCGGTGGCGATGCCGCTGCCCCAGGCGTCCTCGATGGTCATCGGGAAGCCGGCCGCGACGCACAGGTCGCGGATGACCCGGGAGGGCGTCAGGCCGCCGAACTTGCTGACCTTCAGCGCCATGGCGTCCATGGCATCGTCGGCAAGCGCCCGCTGCACGTCCGCGAGGCTGGTCAGGCACTCGTCCAGCTTGCGCGCGTCGGCGAAGGCATAGGCCGTGCCGTCGTAGTGAAGCTCGCCGGTGTAGGCCGCCAGGTGGGTGATGCGCATGGGGCGTCCTCGCCCGAGGGAAGAGCCTCCAGCATAGCCGAGCGCCGGCAGGCCGTGAGAATCGGGACGGTCCTTGCCGTTTACCTTGGCGCAAAGAGGGAAGCGTCGCCACGACCGGTCGCGCCGCCCGCGTGGAGCGGGGCTAAACTTCCCTTGTAGGCTTCGACGCGTTTTCCGGAGGTGCCCGTCATGACCACCCCCCTTGCCTGCGTGCGGGATCTGGCCACCCGGCTGGACGGCCGCGAGAGCGACCATGATGCGCTTCTGGCGCAGGTCGGCGACCGGCCCTTCGTGCTGCTCGGCGAGGCCTCCCACGGCACCGCCGAGTTCTATCGCCTGCGCGCCGCGATCACCCGGCGGCTGATCGAGGAGCAGGGCTTCGAGGCGGTGCTGGTGGAGGCGGACTGGCCCGATGCCCTGCGCCTGGACCGCTACGTCCGGGGCGGCGTCGAGGACTCCCTCGCCGAGGCCTTCGAGGACTTCCAGCGCTTTCCCCACTGGATGTGGTGCAACCATGAGGTGCGCGACTTTATCGCCTGGCTGCGCCAGTACAATGCCCGCCAGCCCCTGGCGAAGAAGGCGGGCTTCCACGGCATGGACCTTTACAGCCTGCACCGCTCGGCGGAGGCGGTGATCGAGTACCTGGAGGGCGTCGACCCCGAGCAGGCCGAGGTCGCCCGCCGGGGCTATGCCTGCCTCGATCATCGCGGCGACCCCTTCCACTACGGGCGCAACGTGGCCTTCGGCCTGAGCCCTTCCTGCGAGCGGGCGGCCGTGGGGCTGCAGGTTCGGCTGATGGAGCGGGCCTCGGCCTACCTGGCGGCGGATGGGCGCCGGGCGGTGGACGCGCAGTTCTTCGCCGAGCAGAACGCCCGGGTGGTGGTCAATGCCGAGGCCTACTATCGCGCCATGTTCGGAAGCCGGGTGGATACCTGGAACCTGCGCGACGACCACATGACCGAGACCCTCGCCGAGCTGCACGATCACCTGCGCCGCCAGGGAGGCGCGGGCAGGGTGGTGGTGTGGGCCCACAATTCCCATCTGGGCGACGCCCGGGCCACCGAGATGGGCTGGCACCAGGAGCAGCACAACGTCGGCCAGCTGGCGCGCCAGCGCTTCGGTGCCGAGCGGGTGCTGCTGGTGGGGTTCACCACGCACACCGGCCATGTCACCGCCGCCCGGGACTGGGATGGCCCGGCCGAGCACCGTTGGGTGCGCCCTTCACTCGAGGGCAGCGTCGAGCGCCTCTTCCACCAGAGCGGGCTCGACCGCTTCTACCTGCCGCTCTTGCCGGGCCGGGCCGAGCCCCTGAAGGCTCACTGGCTGGAGCGGGCGATCGGGGTGATCTATCGCCCCGAGACCGAGCGCGCCAGCCACTACTTCCAGGTCGGCCTGGCCGACCAGTTCGATGCCGTCTACCACCTGGACGAGACCACGGCCGTCGAGCCGCTGGCGCCGGGCGCGAGCTGGCAGCGCAAGGCCATCCCCGACACCTATCCCTTCGGGGTGTGAATTAAGCCCGGCCTCACAGCTCCCGGCCGAGCACCACCTTGCAGATGTCGGCGAAGCTTCTCGCCTCGGCCAGTCCACCCGGGCGGTAGCCGAGTACCCGGGCGATGTCAGCCGCCGAGATCACCCCGCGGATGCGCACTCCGTGGCGTGGGGTCGGTTCGGTGACCAGCAGGTGCTGGTCACCGAAACTCCGGAGCGACTGCACCAGATCATCCAGGGTCAGCTCGGCCAGCGTCTCCAGGGTGAGCGTCGGGGTCTTGTGGAGCGGGGTCTGGATCATCCCGACGGTGACGTCGTCGCGGTCGATGCGGTGCTGCTGCATGGCCAGGGTGATCAGCCGTCCGCCGATCACTTCGCGGGCGGGCAGCACGCCGCTGCAGTGCCCCTGGTCGTCGATCACCAGCAGCAGGCGCACGCCGCTGCTGATCATCTTCTGATGGGCCTCGTCGACGGGCCGGTCGGCATGGATGGTCTGCGGGGAGGTTCGCGCGAAGTCGGTGAGCACCATCATGGCCGGACTCTGGGCGTCCAGGATCAGCGATTCGGGCGTGGCGATGGTCGGGCGCGCGTGGAGCGCGACCGGCTGGATCGGAGAGGGGGAGAGGGTCGTCATGGGGAACTCCGTGTCGTGATGGTCAGCAGGCGCCACCTTGCGCGGCCCCTGCTGAACTCACCGTTTCATGAGTTCCTTATGGCTTTCTTAAGACGCCAGGCTAGGCCCGTGGCGGGCGACTCACCCGATCAGCGAGAAGCCCTCGGCGTTCATCCAGAGGTGCACGGCGATGCTGGCCGCGTGCCCAGGGCGATGCCCGGCGCCCAGCGCAGTTGGGTGGCGAAGGTGCAGTTGCCGAGCGCCTTGTCCATCAGGGCCACCCCGGCGACCGAGCCCCCCTTGCCGCGATCGGCGACACCGCCGGCCGGGCCTGCACGATCAATGGCTTGGGTCGAGGGCATTCGCGCACAGCGTTTCGTCAGTGACAGGCCTCTCTCCATGGTCAAGACTCATGCCGATGACTCATCGAGGGAGGCACCCCCATGCAACTTCTCGTCGTCAGCTACACCCCAGGCAGTTACCTGCTCCACTGCCTGGAAGCGGATCAGCTGCCCCAGTTGGGCGATACCATCGAAGCGGAACGGATCCGCGGCAGGGTCGTCGGCGCCGAGCTCCTGACCGGCGTGCGAGGCTATGAAGGCACCGTGATCCTCGATGATCTGGCCGATCTCGCCATGAGCGCGCCCGTCTCGCTACGGCCTTGATGCGGCGACCTCAGCGCGGCTGCCAGATCGGTGCCAGGGCCGACGATACGGCATCGAGGCTTCGCGACGGGTAGTCGGCAGAGAGGAACCACAGGGTCTCGTGCTCGGCCTCTTCCAGCCCGCGATGCATGGGCGGCAGGTCGGTCCTCAAGAGGAAGATGACATCGCTGCTCGCCCAGGGATGTCGATACCAGTAGTGGTGTCCCGAGATGTCGAAGCCGCGTGCCTGCTTGCCCCGGGAGACATCGATGATCTCGACATTATCCAGGTGCTCGCGCTCGATGAAGGCCTGCTCCCGGGCTTCGGCGACCAGGGCCCCCGTGCGGGCGCCGCCTCCCATGTAGCGTTCGGCGGCCTTGAGGGCCGTGTCGTCGTCGGACACCGTGATCACCACCTGGTTGGCCAGTTGGCTGATAGCGGCGAGACGCGGCAGGAAGGCATCGACCTCGACGTCCGCGGCGGCGAACACCACGGCGCCCAGCCGGAACCGGTCGCGCAGCGCCTGGGGGGACAGGCTGGCATGCTGGCGCTGGAGGTCGGCCAGGGCGCGGGAGGCGACGCGTCCGCCGGCGCTGTACGACAGCAGGTTGATGTGTTCGGCATCCGTATGTGCGGCGAGCAGCTCGATCAGCGCCACCAGCGCGGGCGCGGACGCCCGGGCTCGTGAGACGTCGATGCCCAGCAGGTAGGCGAGGATGTTCTGATGGGACGGCCAGGCGAAGGCAACGCCGACGAAGTCGCGCCCGGCGAAATGATCGATCTCCGCGGTCATGGCCACGCTGTTGAAGAAGTCGACCTTGGTGCCGTGCACGTACAGCATGATCTCCTTGTCGAAGGCCATCGCCAGCTGGGCGTTGATGGCGTCGATGAAACGCTGCTGTCCCGCGCTGAGTTGCGCCCCGGCCAGCGGCTGGTCGAGGGGCTGATAGCCCAGCTCCTCGACGCCCTCCAGGCTCAGCGTGACCGGGCCGTTGTTGAGGGAGGCATGGTGCAGCTCGTTCCATGTCATCGCCTCTTCCCCCATGCGCACGTCGGCCTGACCCAGATGCAGACCGGCGTCGATCCGATTGCCGTAGGGGGCCACCCTGCCGGGCTGCGGGGACCGATTCGTGGCGTAGAAGACCGGGGCGACGGTGCTCCGGTGAGCGTCCGTCAGGTGGGTGAAGGGGTCAAGCTGCGTATCGAGGTAGATGATCGGGGTGGGCATCAGGTCGAGCGTCGCGTGCTGATTGCAGCCCGTCAGCCAGGGCAGCAGGGTCAGCATCCCCAAGACGATGCGCCAGGAAGGAAGGTTGGGATACATCATCGGGGCTCTCCGCGGAGGACCCCTTCAGCATAGTGCGTCTCTCCGGCTTGGTGGGGCGCCGGAGAGACGATGCGTCGCCACCTCACCCGAGCAGCGAGAAGCCCTCGGCGTTCATCCAGAGATGCACGGCGATGCTGGCCGCGTAGCCCAGGGCGATGACCGGCGCCCAGCGCAGGTGGGTGGCGAAGGTGTAGTTGCCCCGCGCCTGGCCCATCAGGGCCACCCCGGCGGCTGAGCCGACCGAGAGCAGGCTGCCGCCGACGCCGGCGGTGAGGGTGATCAGCAGCCAGTTGCCGAGCGACATGTCCGGCTCCATCGAGAGCACGGCGAACATCACCGGGATGTTGTCGACCACCGCCGAGACCACGCCCAGCACGATGTTGGCCCAGACCGGGTCCCAGCCGGTGTAGAGGATCTCGGAGAGCAGCGCCAGGTAGCCCATGAAACCGAGGCCGCCGACGCACATCACCACGCCGTAGAAGAACAGCAGAGTATCCCACTCGGAGCGGGCGATGCGGGTGAAGACGTCGAAGGGCACCACGCTGCCGAGCTGCTCGAGCTTCTTCCAGTCGCCGCGCTGGGTGTAGCGGGTGCGCTTGCGCTCCAGCGACATCGGCAGGCTGCGCCGCAGGTAGTAGCCGAAGAACTGCAGCAGCCCCAGGCCCGTCATCATGCCGAGCACCGGCGGCAGGTTGAGCAGGGTATGGCAGGCCACGGCGTTGGCCACGGTGAACAGGAACAGGGCGATGATGCGTCGGGCGCCGCGCTTGAGCCAGACGTTCTCTTCCAGGGCGTCGGGCTTCCGGTTCTTGATGAACAGGCTCATGATCCCGGCCGGGAGCAGGTAGTTGACCAGCGCCGGCACCAGCAGGGCGAAGAACTGGTCGAACTCCACCATGCCGGCCTGCCAGACCATCAGGGTGGTGATGTCGCCGAAGGGGCTGAAGGTGCCACCGGCGTTGGAGGCGATGACGATGTTGACGCAGCACAGGCCGATGAAGCGCTTGTCGCCCTCGGCCACCTTGAGCACCACGGCGCACATCAGCATCGCCGTGGTCAGGTTGTTGGCGATGGCCGAGATGGCGAAGGCCAGCACCCCGGTGATCCAGAACAGCGAGCGATAGCTGAAGCCCCGTCGCACCATCCAGGAGCGCAGCGCATCGAAGACGCGACGCTCCTCCATGGCGTTGATGTAGGTCATCGCCACCAGCAGGAAGAGCAGCAGCTCGCTGTACTCCAGCAGGGTCTCCCGGAAGGCCTCCTCGGCCGCGTCGGGCAGGCCCGCCTGCACGTAGACCCAGCCGATCAGCGTCCAGATCAGGCCGGCGGCGATCAGCACCGGCTTGGACTTGCGCATGTGCAGCTGCTCCTCGGCCATTACCAGCACGTAGGCGAGCAGGAACAGCGTCACGGCGGTGAAGCCGGAAAGCGAGTGGGTGAGCGCGAGGGGGCCGGCGGCGGCCTGGACCAGCGGGGCGGCCAGCAGGCCCAGCGTCACGAGCACGAGAAGACCAGGCAGCCGGGCGGGGTGCCGGGGCCTGTGGTGCGGTCGGGGTAGCATCGACATCGGAGTGGAGGTTCCCGGGAGGAGGGGTGAGCGGGGAGAGCGGAGCGCGAATGATAGGGTGCGAATAGTCAGCTCGCAACCGGAAGCCGCGTCGCGCGAGCACCGACGGCGCCAGGGCATCGGCGGTCGCGCCGCCGGCCGGCGGGCCAGGCCCTGGCGCGCGGAGGCGGAGTATCGCGGCACTTTCTTAAGGATGTCTTAAGGGGGGTTCAAGCGCGCCTCACGACCCGCTTGAGAGTTGGCCACGAGGGCTCTCGACAGAGGCTCAAGAGTGGCTCGACGGAGCATCAGGAGGCGACGGCGCCATCGGCGGGAATTCCGAGGCGGTGAGCGTCTCGCGCTCGAGCAACAGGGCGGCGCCGGCCTCGAGGTCGCCGCGCCGCTCGGTCAGTGTCGTGTGAGCGAGGGCATAGGCCTCCTCGACCAGCTGGCGCACCGAGAGATCGATCTCCCGGGCGGTGGCCTCGGCGTAGTCGTGGGGTTGGCTGACGGTGTACTGCTCCCCGAGAAAGGCGTGGCGATCCTTCTCGTAGACCACCTGGCCGGTCTCGTCGGCCATCCCGAAGCGGGTCGCCATGTCCCGGGCGATCTCGCTGGCCTTGGCGAGGTCGTCGGCGGCGCCGGTGGAGACCTCCGCGAAGATCAGCTGCTCGGCGGCGCGGCCGCCCATCAGCACCGCCATGCGGTATTTCAGGTCGCTGGTCGTCTGCAGGAAGCGGTCCTCGGTGGGGCGCTGGATGGTATAGCCCAGCGCCCCGACGCCACGAGGGATGATAGAGACCTTGTGCACCGGATCCATCCCCGGCAGGGAGGCGGCCACCAGGGCATGGCCCATCTCGTGATGGGCGACCACCGTTCGCTCGTGGGCATTGAGCAGCCGGCTCTTCTTCTCGAGGCCGGCGACGAGGCGCTCGATGGCGTTGGTGAAGTCTGCCATGGCCACCGTCTCGCTGTTGCGGCGGGTGGCCAGCAGCGCCGCCTCGTTGACCAGGTTGGCGAGATCGGCCCCGGTGAAGCCCGGCGTCAGCGCGGCGAGGTGGTCGAGGTCCACGTCGGCCGCGAGGGCGTGGATCTTGCCGATGTGCACGCGCAGGATCTGCAGCCGACCCTGGCGCTCGGGGCGATCCACCAGCACCTGGCGGTCGAAGCGGCCCGCGCGCAGCAGGGCGGGGTCGAGGATCTCCGGCCGATTGGTCGCGGCCAGCAGCACGATGCCGGTGGAGGGATCGAAGCCGTCGAGCTCGGAGAGCAGCTGGTTGAGCGTCTGCTCCTTCTCGTCCTGGCCGCCCATGGCGCCCGGCCCGCGGGCGCGACCCAGGGCATCCAGCTCGTCGATGAAGATGATGCAGGGCTTGGCCTTGGCGGCCTGCTCGAAGAGGTCGCGCACCCGGGCGGCGCCGACCCCGACGAACATCTCGACGAACTCCGAGCCGGAGATCGAGAAGAAGGGCACGTCGGCCTCGCCGGCCACGGCCCGGGCCAGCAGCGTCTTGCCGGTGCCGGGGGGGCCGACCAGCAGGATGCCCTTGGGGATATGCGCGCCGAGCCGGCCGTAGCGTTCGGGGTCGCGCAGGAAGGCCACCACTTCCTGGAGCTCGTTCTTGGCCTCGTCCACCCCGGCGACATCCTCGAAGGTCACCTTGGTCGAGGTCTCCACGTAGACCCTGGCCTTGGACTTGCCGATCGACATCATGCCGCCGATGCCGCCCCCGCCGGTCATGCGGCGGATCAGGAAGGACCAGATGAGAAACAGCAGCACTAGCGGGAAGAACCACGACAGCAGTACGGTCAGGAAGGGGCTCGTCGGACGGCCGTCGAAGGTGATGTCGTACTGCGCCAGCCGCTCGGCCAGGTCAGGGTCGACCCGGTTGGTGGTGAAGGCGGTCTGTCCGTCGGGCTGGGGCGAGGTGAAGGTGCCGGTGAGCCGATCGTCGCCGACCTGCACGTCGGCGATGCGGCCCTCCTCCAAGAGCCGGGTGAATTCCGAGTAGGGGATGGGGTCGGTGGTCTGCCAGTTGCGATAGACGTTCTGGAACGTCAGGAAGAGCATCACGGCGATCAGCACGTAGATCACGTTGAAGCGATGATTGGGGTCCATGCCGACTCCTCGCAGCGCGGCCGCGCCCCAGCGGGGCCGTTGGCCTCCAGTGTAGGCGAGACCTCGCCCCTTGAAATCGACGCAAGGTCCCGCACCTAGACAGGACCGGCGCGACGCGCCCGACATGCACCGCGCGACACGAGGAGCAGAGCCCATGAGCACGACCCCGCTGCCCAATCCCGGCCTCGGCACCTTCCGCCTGAAGGGCGACACCCTCAAGCAGGTGATCCACGACGCCCTGGCGCTGGGCTATCGCCATATCGATACCGCCCAGATGTACGAGAACGAGCAGGACGTGGGCGCGGCCCTCGCCGAGAGCGAGGTGCCGCGTGAGTCGCTCTTCCTGACCACCAAGGTGTGGCACGACCGGCTCGCGCCCGCGTCGCTCAAGAAAAGCGTGGACGATAGCCTCGAGAAGCTCGGCACCGACTACGTCGATCTGCTGCTGATCCATTGGCCGTCACCCGAGGATGAAGTGCCCATGGCCGATTACCTCAACGCCCTGCGCGAGGTGCGCGAGGCCGGCCAGGCGCGCCATATCGGCGTCTCCAACTTCACCATCGCCCAGGTCGATCAGGCCCTGGAGATCCTCGGGCCGAACGCCCTGCTGACCAACCAGGTCGAGGTGCATCCCTTCCTGCACAATCGCGACCTGGTGGCGCACTGCCAGTCCCGCGGCCTGACGGTGACCGGCTACATGCCGCTGGCCGTGGGCAAGGTGATGGAGGATGCGACCCTGGCGCGCATCGCCGAGGCCCACGACGCCACGCCGGCCCAGGTCGCCCTGGCCTGGACCCGCGCCCGCGGCGTGGTGACCATTCCGTCCTCCACCAAGCGCGATCACCTGGCGAGCAACCTGGCCGCCTTCGACCTCACCCTGAGCGAGGAGGAGCTCGAGGCCATTGCCGGCCTGGATCGCGGCGAGCGGATCGCCGATCCCGACTTCGCCCCCGACTGGGATTGATCCCGCTCGGCCCCCCAGGGGCGCGCGAGAACAACGCGAACCCGACGAACGGCTCATCGAAGGAGAGAACATGGCTTCCACCGTACTGATCACGGGCGCCAATCGCGGCGTCGGCCTGGCGCTGGCGCGCCACTACCACCGGGCAGGCTGGCAGGTGATCGGCGCCTGCCGTGCCGGCTCCGACGAACTTGGCGAGGTGGCCGATCGGGTCATCGACGGCATCGACGTGACCCGCGAGGCGGACGTGGCGCGCCTCGCCGAGGCCCTCGGGGACCAGCCGCTGGATCTTCTGATCAACAACGCTGGCAGGCTCCACGACGAGTCGCTGGGCGAGCTCGACTTCGACGCCATCCGCGCGCAGATGGAGATCAACGCCTACGCCCCGCTGCGGGTCACCGAGGCCCTGCTGCCGAGGCTGGGCGAGGGCGCCAAGATTGCCAACATCACCAGCCGCATGGGCTCGATCGCCGACAACGACTCCGGCGGGCGCTACGGTTATCGCGCCTCCAAGGCGGCGCTGAACGCCTTCGGCAAGTCGCTGGCGGTGGACCTGGCGCCGCGCGGCATCGCCGTGGCCCAGCTCCACCCGGGCTACGTGCAGACGCGCATGGTGAACTTCGGCGGCCTGATCAGCCCGGAGGAGGCCGCCGATGGCATCGCCGCGCGCATCGAGGCACTGACGCTTGCGACCAGCGGCGGCTTCTGGCATAGCAACGGCGAGACTCTGCCGTGGTAGGGCCTGCCTGGTAACGCCGCCGGGTCATCGGTGCCGCAGGTTGTCGATGGGCCCGCGTCCCAGCAGGCGCAGCAGGATGGACCGGCCGCGGCAGAGCCAGGGGTAGAGGCGGGCGGTGCGGCGCGGAGAGGCGAAGAGCCTCGCCATCAGGCGGTTGAAGAGGCCGCTGCCGGTGCTCATCAGGGCCAGGCGATGCAGGGCCTCGCTGCCGTGGACCCACTGCTCGCCGATGCGCAGGGCGAAGCCCTCGTCCAGGTCGATGCCGCGCTCGGAGAGCTCCCGTCGGGCGGCGCTCTCCTGGCGGGCATCGATCAGCGTCAGTTCACCGACGTCGCGGCTCAGTCGCTGCAGGCGCACGAACTGCCGGCACATCGGGCACTGGCCGTCGTAGACCAGCGTCATGGTGGGACGAGGCGTGCTTTGTGAACTCATGCCAGCGCCTCGAGGGCAGCGATCTCCAGGCGAAACGCCCCTTCGCGTCGGTCGGCGATCAGCAAGCCCACCTGGCGGATCTCGTCTGGCGCAAGCGGCGGAGCATCCTCCAGCCGCCGGCCGCGACGCACGGCCTCGAACGCGCCCCAGGGCAGGTCGATGGTCTGCCACTCCCCCGTGGTGGCGAACCGGGCGCGATAGGCCGAGCCTTCACCCAGGCGATCACTGCGCAGCCGCAGCTGGTAGGTGCGGCCGTCGCCGCGCACCCGCAGGCGAACGCCGCGGGCATCGCCCAGGGCCTGTTCCAGGGAGGCTTCCCGAGGCCGACCCGGTGTCCCATCCCGTGCTCCGGCGCGCGGCGCACGACGTATCGAGGCGAAGCCGCCGCCGTGATCCAGCGACAGCCGCCCCGTGAAGACGCCAATCTCCCCTTCGGCCCGCAGGCCGCCTGCTGAGACGCCGCCCATCACGCCGTCGTTGACGGCGTGCCAGCGTCCCGCCTCGTCGGCGTCCTGAAAGGTGATGCGCGCCTCGTCGCGTGCCGACATGCTCTCTCCTCGTCCCATGGGTCAGGATCGTCTGCTTGCCCCGACAGGATGACGCTCTCGACGGCCGCTGGCCATGCCTGTGGCGAGGCGGCGTCGGCGCCCGGCGGCTAGACTGGCCAGGTGGCGGCCGCGAATCGTCGAGCACGCCGCGGCCTGCCGCCGCCTTCCCCGGGAGCCAGGCCATGTCGATGTCCCTTACCCCCCACGCTTCAGTGACGCGCCCGGCTGCCCTGTCGGTAAGGACGTCGAGGGCCCGCGGGTGCCGGATGCGCAGGCTCGTCCTGCTGCTGGCGCTGGTCCTGCCGATGGCCACCACGTCCGCCCTGGCCGGCGACGTCTCGGCCCGGGCGATCGCGGGGCTCCTCCGTGAGCAGAGCACCTGGCTGGCCGAGCAGACCGATGATCGGGCCCCCGAGCTGCCCGGGCTGGGGTTCGAGCGCCAGGCCGCGCTGCAGCAGCGCTGCTTCCCCGATTTCCCGGAGCCCCTCGGCGTTCGCATCAAGGGCGCCTATGACCCCGCCGAGGGCCGTATCTACCTGGATGTCGCCCTGGATCTCACGGACCGGCTCGACCAGAGCTATCTGCTCCATGAACTCGTCCACCACTTCCAGGTGCATCGGGTCCGGTTCCGGCCGGCCGATCCCCACGACGCGCCGCCACTCCATGCGCCATCCGATGATGCGCGGCCTCACGACGCTCGGCCCGACGTTCCTTCGGCCAGCGCCGAGTCCCGTTCACGAGGGCGCCTGGAGGCGCAGGCCTATCGCCTGCAGCTGCGCTGGCTCGAGCACGTCGGCGTGCCTGATCCGCTCGAGGCCCTCGGCCTCGACGAGAAGACCCTGCAGATCATCGAGCGCAGCCCGCGCTAGCCGGATAGCCGGGCGCGAGCTTGGCCGTCAAGCCTGGACGTCGTCCTCGACGAGCCTAGCCAGCAGGGCGGGGTGACGCGGCAGCAGGCCGACTTTCAGGCCCAGGGGGCGAAAGACGCGCTCCATGCTGGCCATGGAGGCGTTGCCGGCGTCGCGCTCGATGTCGGACAGGGTGCGGCGGCTGATGCCGACGAGCGCCGCATAGTCGCCCTGGGACATGCCCAGCACCTCACGGCGCAGGTGGCGCAGCACCTGGCCCTCGCTGAGCTCGCCGCGCATTAACCGGTGCAGTTGCTCCAGCAGGGCGGCCTCGCGGGCCTCCGGGGTCATGGCGTCACGTTTCATGAGATCAGTCCCCAGCGCTTGAGTCGTTGATCGAGATGACCGAGCCCCACCGCCGGCCGGGTGAGGATCCCCGACGGCACGCCGCGCGCCGCCAGGCGCTGGTCCAGGCCCTTCAAGCGGCCGGCCAGCGCCTCCAGCTCCGCCATAAGTCGCTCCGGCGCGACCAGCGCGCCCAGCGAGCGGGCGACGGCGGGCCAGTCGAACTCTCCACCCTGTTCCAGCGGCGCGCCCCACTGGGTGGTGCGCGTCACGCCCTCCGGGTCGGCCTTCATGGGCGCGAAGTCATAGACCGGGGCGTGCCAGATGCCCTCCGGGCGCTTGAGCAGGGCTGCGTTGCGCCCGTGGTTGTCGGAGTTGCCGAAGGCCACGTTGAGCAGGTCGCGCTTGACCCACTCGATCACGAACGCCTCCCGGTCGAAGGGCTCGCCCAGCTCCCGGACCCGGTATTGGCCCTCGAGCAGGGTGACCAGCCGCTCGATGACCGCCCCATGGCGCAGGTGCGTGCCCGGCGCCACGCCGAGCAGTGCATAGGCGGATTCCAGGCCGAAGCGACACAGTCGGCCGTCGCGCACCTCCACGTCGAAGCGTGGCAGCCATAGCGAGGGGTAGCGCTCGCCTTCGCTCAGGGCCAGGCCCTCGTGCGAGACGGTCGCGATGCCCAGGTCGGCCAGCTCACGGTAGTAGTGATACTCGGTGCGCAGGATGTCGCAGTCATCGGCCCCGCGCTGGCCGCGGGGAAACTTGACCAAAAAGTGCGGGTCCAGGTTCGTCGGGTCGTCCTGCCAGGTATCGATCCAGACCTCGTCCTCCGGCGTGCGTCGCACCAGCAGCTTGGGGGCCTCGCCGCCGGCGCCGGTGGCTCCACCGCTGGCGGCGCCCATCTGCTGGGCGTATTCCAGGAAGTCGGTGTGGCGCTCGATGACATCGCTCAGCGGGAAGCGCAGCGTCTCCAGCGTGCCGCCCGGAGGGCGCGGCGGCACGGCCTCGCGGATGCGCAGGTTGCCGACCGGGGCGATGGTGCCCCGCCGCAGCAGTTCGGTGTCCTGCTCGCCCGACGTCAGGTCCTGGATGCCGAGGTGAGCGATCCAGTAACGTCGGCTCGCCCCGGCCGGCATGATGTCCTCGAGGAAGCCGAACCAGCGCTCGCCGTGGTGGCGCATCATCAGCTCGACCGGCAGGGTCAGGCTGCAGGCGTGCTCGTCGTCGCGGGTCATCCAGGCCAGGGCATGCTCCTGCAGGTAGCCCAGCCGGGCGGGGCCGGCCGTGCCGCGCTCCGGATGCGGGAGTTCCAGCAGGGCCGCGTCGTGCCACTCTCCCCGGTGATGGATCTGGATGGTCAACTGCATGAGAGGCCCTTGCATGGTGACGTGTTTGCGCAGTGTATTGCGCACAGTCTAGCGGAAGTGGTGTTTTTTGCGCAGCAAATGACTCATATTTAAGCCGAGTGACAATTTAAGAGCAGTATAGTGCTCATTTGCCATGGGGGCGGCGCTAGGCGGTGTTCTGCGGCCGATCGTGGAGTCGCCTGGGCCACCACCGGCGACAGACTCCGTGCCTGACGGTACAATCTCGCCCCACACGACATCGATAGACACCGACACGCGCCGGCCGGCACCCGAACCCCGGCCGGATGTGCATCAATCAGCGACGAGACGCAATGTCCAACTCGACCCTCGCCCACGAAACCGCGCTGCGCCGCACCTTCGCGATCATCTCGCACCCCGACGCCGGCAAGACCACCATCACCGAGAAGATGCTGCTGTTCGGAAACGCCATCCAGCTGGCCGGCTCCGTCAAGAGCAAGCGCGACGACCGCCATGCGACCTCCGACTGGATGAAGATGGAGCAGGAGCGGGGCATCTCGGTGACCACCTCGGTGATGCAGTTCCCCTATGGCGGACGCATCGTCAACCTGCTCGACACGCCGGGCCACGAGGACTTCTCCGAGGACACCTACCGCACCCTGACCGCGGTGGATTCGGCGCTGATGGTGATCGACGGCGCCAAGGGCGTCGAGGCCCGCACCATCAAGCTGATGGAGGTCTGTCGCCTGCGCACCACACCGATCCTCACCTTCGTCAACAAGATGGACCGCGACATCCGCGACCCCGTCGAGGTGATGGACGAGGTCGAGGAGGTGCTCAACATCCAGTGCGCGCCCATGACCTGGCCGATCGGCATGGGGCGTCACTTCAGGGGCGTCTACCACCTCTACAACGACACCATTCACCTCTACACCCAGGGGCAGGGCAACCGCATCCCGGAGGACCGGCGCATCGAGGGGCTCGACAATCCCGAGGTGGACGAGGTGCTCGGCGAGGACCAGGCCGAGGAACTGCGCATGGAGGTCGAGCTGGTGCGCGGGGCCTCCCACGAGTTCGACCTGGAGGCCTATCGCCGCGGTGAGCTGACGCCGGTCTACTTCGGTACCGCCATGGGCAATTTCGGCGTGCGCGAGATGCTCGATGGCTTCGTGGAGTATGCGCCGCCGCCCCAGCCGCGGGAGACCGATACCCGTACGGTGGAGGCCGACGACGGACGCTTTACCGGCTTCGTCTTCAAGATCCAGGCGAACATGGACCCGAACCATCGCGACCGCATCGCCTTCCTGCGGGTTTGCTCGGGCAAGTACGAGAAGAACATGAAGATGCGCCACGTGCGCATCGGCAAGGACGTCAAGATCGCCGACGCCCTGACCTTCATGGCCTCGGATCGCTCCCAGGTAGAGGAGGCGTGGCCCGGCGACATCATCGGCCTGCACAACCACGGCACCATCCAGATCGGCGACACCTTCACCCAGGGCGAGGACATGCGCTTCACCGGCATCCCGCACTTCGCCCCCGAGCTCTTCAAGCGCGTGCGCCTCAAGGACCCGCTGAAGATGAAGGCGCTGCAGAAGGGCCTCCAGCAGCTCTCCGAGGAGGGCGCGACCCAGGTCTTCATGCCGATGGACAACAACGACCTGATCCTCGGCGCCGTGGGTACCCTGCAGTTCGACGTGGTCGCCCATCGCCTCAAGGAGGAGTACAAGGTCGAGGCCGTCTATGAGGGCGTGAACGTCAACACCGCGCGCTGGGTCTACTCCGACGATGCCAAGAAGCTCGAGGAGTTCAAGCGCAAGGCCAGCACCAACCTGGCCATCGACGGCGGCGGCTACCTGACCTATATCGCGCCGACCCGGGTCAACCTGCAGATGACCCAGGAGCGCTGGCCGGAGATCCGCTTCCAGCCGACGCGCGAACATTGAGATTTTCGAATTTCGCTTAGCCGGATCGCTCGGGGCTGGTCCGGCGGCGGGCCACCGAGGAGGCGCTGTGAACCCCTCCATGGGCGCTACCTATGCCATCCTTGGCATAGGACCTCCTCTTTGGCCCGCCCCCGGCGCCCCTCGCATTGAGCAAGGCAGCAAAGGTATCTTGCTCCTTGCTCCTTGCTCCTTGTAGCTTGTCCCCATGCTCATCGACGCCCATTGCCACCTGGACTTCCCCGACTTCGATGCCGACCGCGAGGCGGTGTTCGAGCGGGCCAGGTCAGTGGGCGTCACGCGTTTCGTGGTGCCGGGAACGACCCGGTCGCACTGGGGGCGGGTGCTGGCGCTGGGCAAGCGCGAGGACGTCGGCGTCTGCCTGGGGCTGCATCCCTATTTCATGGCGGAGCACCGGGAGAATGACCTCGAGGCGCTGGACGCGGCGCTGGATCGTCATCCAGAGATCGTGGCGATCGGGGAGTGCGGCATCGATGCGCGCTTTACCGACAGCTGGGACGCCCAATGGACGTTCTTCGACGCCCAGCTGCGTCTGGCCAGGGCGCGGGCGCTTCCCGTGGTGATCCACTGTGTTCAGGCCAACGACCGGGTCGCCAAACGGCTGCGTCAGCTGGCGCTTCCCGCGGGTGGGCTGATCCACGCCTTCGCCGGCTCGCCCGAGCAGGCCCACAGGTTTCTCGATCTCGGCTTCACCCTGGGCCTCGGCGGGGCGACGACCTATGAGCGTGCCCGGCGCGTGCATCGCGCCGTGGCCTCGCTGCCGGACGACGGCTACGTGCTGGAGACCGACAGCCCCGACATGCCGCTGGCCGGCCATCAGGGCGAGCGCAACGAGCCGGCGCGGGTCACCGAGGTGTGCCGTACGGTGGCCGAGCTGCGCGGCCAGTCGGAGGAGCGGGTGGAGGCGGCGAGTACCGCCACCGCCCGACGGCTCTTCGACCTGCCGTCCTAGCCGGCTCTCGCAGCGCGGATGGCCGGGGTTGGAGGGCCTAGCGAGCCGCCAGCTCCTCCGGATCCAGCCGTTCGACCGCATAGGGCAACTTCAGCAGCTTGAGCTTCTGGCCGGCGCAGCGCAGGGGCAGGGCGGGCTCCTTGATGCTCATCACCGCCAGCACTTCCGCCTCGCCGTAAGCATCCAGTTCGGCACCCAGCACCTCGCCGAGCCGCTTGTCGTTGGTGTCCTCGATGGCGCTGCCGGGTTCCGGCAGCAGGCCGCCGTCGAGCTGGGCCCGCACCAGACGCTTCTTGACCTGACCGCGGAAGTGGGCCCGGGCGACCACCTCCTGGCCGGTATAGCAGCCCTTCTTGAAGCTGATGCCGCCCAGCGCCTCCCAGTTGATCATCTGCGGCAGGTAGGTGTCGCGCTGCTCGGCGTCGAGCCAGGCGAGCCCGGCCTGGATGTCGTGCAGCCGCCAGACAGCGTTGTCGACCGGCGTGGCGTGCTCCTCGAGCCACTGCCACTCCGTGGCGACGCGCTCGGCCGGCAGGCAGACCAGCAGGCGAGGGCGCGGCCCGGGATGGGCCAGCAGCTGGACCGTCTCGTCGCCGGCCTGATGCCAGGCGCGGGGGGCTGCGGCATCGAAACGTACCTCGGCCAGCGCCGGGGCCTCGCGGCCGATCAGGCCGAGCAGGGCCAGGTCGTCGCGAACGCGCAGCTCGGCCTGGTAGAAGGCGGCGAACTTCGCCAGGTGTTCGGCGAGCGACGCCACCAGGCTCGCATGCATGATCAGGCGGAAATGCGTAGGACCGATGCGCAGCAGCTGGGCGTTGGCCAGCACGCGTCCCTTGGGGGTGCAGAAGCAGGTCAGCGGGGCGAAGGCGCCGTCGGCCAGCGATACCTGGGCGCTGGTCTGGCCCTGCAGGAAACGCTCGGCATCGGCGCCCTCGATGTCGAGCACCCCGAGGTGGGCGAGCGGCGTCATCACCCTGGCCTCCAGGGCGAGCCGGGGCGCCGCGGGCGTCTCGAACGTCACGCGATCGCCGGCTTCCTGCCGGGCGCCGGTGGCAGCGATCCAATCCTTCATCTGCGGGGCTCCTCGTGATTCGGTGTCGGGCATGATGCTGCGCTAGATGCGGGCGATGGGGCGGCAATGCAAGCGCTGCCGGGTGCCTGGGTGGCGTGCTAGACTCGGGGCCCGCTCCCATTCACCTTTCACTTCTCTCAGGAGCCGACCATGGCCCAGCAGTCACTGAGCTTTCAGGGTGTCGAGAACGCCGACCAGGTCAACCGCATCACCACCGCCCTGATGATGCTCGACGGCGTCGACAGTGTCGAGGTCGGTCGCCACGGGGCCGAAGTCGAAGGCAAGGCCCGCCGCGAGGCGCTGATCAAGGCGATCCAGGCACTGAAGCTCGGCATCGAGGTGAAGTGAGCGGCGACGACCGGCCCTGTCGGTCGTCGCGCGAGGGACTGTTCCAGGGCATGTGATCCGGAGGTGGCATGAAGAAGACCATTGAAGTCGTCAGCGAGCGCAACCATATCTACCGTCAGCGGGTCGAGCTGGACGGGTTCGAGGATCTCTTCGTCGACGTGCCCGAGGCCTACGGTGGCGAGAGCAGCGCCCCGGACCCCCACGACTACTTCGATCTCTCTCTGGGCGCCTGCAAGGCGATCACCGCCATGATGTACGCCCGGCGCAAGCAGTGGCCGCTTCAGGGAGTGAGCGTCACGGTCAACCGCGACGACAGCCAGGAGCGCCATGGAACCTATCGCCTCGAAGTGGCGATGGCCTTCCACGGCATCGAGGACGCCGAGCAACAGGCGCGACTCGAGGAGATCAGCCACAAGTGCCCGATCCACCGGCTGATGACCACCTCCACCGTGGAGGTCTCGACCCGCCTCGCTGACCAGCGCACCGCCATCCGCGCCGACGCCTGACCCGCGCCCGGCGTCGCTTTCTTCCCGGGCGCCATGCCGGCGTCCGGTTCGCCATCGGAGCCGCCATGAGCAAGCCCTTTCGCCTGCAGTCCAAGTTCCAGCCGGCCGGAGATCAGCCCACGGCCATCCAGGGCCTGATCGGCGGGCTCGAGTCGGGGCTGGCCCACCAGACGCTGCTGGGTGTGACCGGCTCGGGCAAGACCTTCACCATGGCCAACGTGGTCGAGCGCCTGCAGCGCCCGACCATCGTGATGGCGCCCAACAAGACCCTGGCGGCGCAGCTCTACGGGGAGTTCAAGTCGTTCTTCCCCGACAACGCCGTCGAGTACTTCGTCTCCTACTACGACTACTACCAGCCCGAGGCCTACGTGCCATCGTCGGACACCTTCATCGAGAAGGATGCCTCGATCAACGACCATATCGAGCAGATGCGCCTCTCCGCCACCAAGGCGCTGCTGGAGCGGCGCGACGCGATCATCGTGGTCTCGGTCTCGGCGATCTACGGCCTGGGTGATCCCGACCAGTACCTGAAGATGCGCCTGCACTTCACCCGCGGCGAGCAGATCGATCAGCGCGCCCTCCTGCGTCGCCTGGCGGAGCTGCAGTACACCCGCAACGACATGGACTTCAAGCGCGGCACCTACCGGGTGCGCGGCGACGTGATCGACATCTTCCCGGCCGACGCCGAGGACGAGGCGGTGCGCGTCGAGCTCTTCGACGACGAGATCGACACCATCAGCCTGTTCGACCCGCTCACCGGCGAGGTGCGAGGCAAGGTGCCGCGCATGACCATCTACCCCAAGTCGCACTATGTGACGCCGCGGGAGACCATCCTCGGCGCCATCGACGAGATCAAGGCCGAGCTTTCCACGCGCCTCGATCAGCTGCGCAAGCAGGACAAGCTGGTCGAGGCCCAGCGCCTGGAGCAGCGCACCCTCTACGACATCGAGATGATGCTGGAGCTCGGCTACTGCAACGGCATCGAGAACTACTCGCGCTATCTCTCCGGGCGCGACCCGGGCGCGCCGCCGCCCACCTTCTTCGACTACCTGCCGGCCGACGCGCTGCTGTTCATCGACGAGTCCCACGTCAGCGTTCCCCAGGTGGGGGGCATGTACAAGGGCGACCGCTCGCGCAAGGAGACCCTGGTGGAGTACGGCTTCCGACTGCCCTCGGCGCTCGATAACCGCCCGATGAAGTTCGAGGAGTGGGAGCGCATCTGTCCGCAGACGATCTTTGTCTCCGCCACCCCCGGCCCCTACGAGGCCCAGCACGCCGGCCAGGTGGTCGAGCAGGTGGTGCGGCCGACCGGCCTGCTCGATCCGGAGATCGAGGTGCGCCCGGCCACCACCCAGGTCGACGACCTGCTCTCCGAGATCCGCATGCGCACCGAGGTGGGCGAGCGGGTACTGGTGACCACCCTGACAAAGCGCATGGCCGAGGACCTGACCGAGTACCTGGACGAGCACGACGTGCGGGTGCGCTACCTGCACTCGGACATCGACACCGTGGAGCGCGTGGAGATCATCCGCGACCTGCGCCTGGGCAAGTTCGACGTGCTGGTGGGGATCAACCTGCTGCGCGAGGGGCTCGATATTCCTGAGGTATCGCTGGTGGCGATCCTCGATGCCGACAAGGAGGGCTTCCTGCGCAACGAGCGCTCGCTGATCCAGACCATGGGTCGTGCCGCGCGCAACGCCCACGGCAAGGCGATCCTCTACGGTGACCGGGTCACCGACTCCATGCGCCGGGCCATGGAGGAGACGGAGCGGCGTCGCGCCAAGCAGATCGCCCATAACGAGGCCCACGGCATCACGCCGACCACCGTGACCCGTTCGGTCGCCGACATCATGGAGGCCGCCCAGGCCCCCGGCAAGAAGGGCAAGGGGCGCCGCGGCGAGCGCAAGGTTGCCGAGCGCGAAGCGGTCTACGATCCCGCCGAGCTGTCGCCCACGGAGCTGCTCAAGGAGGTCGCCCGGGTTGAGGATGGCATGCACGAGGCGGCGCAGAACCTGGAGTTCGAGGAGGCGGCCCGCCTGCGCGATCGCCTTCACGCCCTCAAGGAGCGTCAGCTGATGCTGGGTTCCGCCTGATAGGCTCCAGGCTTTCCCGGTGACCGGCGCTTCTCGCTCACCCTTATCGAGGTTTCCGCATGCCTGAAGGCCCCGAGATCCGGCGCGCCGCCGACCGCGTGCATCGCCAGCTCGCCGGCCGGAGCCTCGAGGACGCCTGGTTCGCGTTTCCGGAGCTGGCGGGGCAGGCCGCCTCGCTGGTCGGACGCCAAGTGAGCGCCGTCGACAGCTGGGGCAAGGCGCTGCTGACCCGCTTCGACGACGGCCGCGTGCTCTATTCCCACAACCAGCTCTACGGCGTCTGGAAGCTGCACGATGCCGAGCGCGAGCCGGATACCAACCGCTCGCTGCGGGTGCGGCTGGTGGCCGAGGGCAGGGCGGCGAGCCTCTACAGCGCCTCGGATGTCTCGCTGTGGGACGCCGAGCGGCTCGACGAGCACCCGTTCCTGTCGCGTCTCGGCCCGGATCTGCTCACCCACGGGGTGACGGAAGGGCAGGCCACGGCGCGCCTGCTCGAGCCACGGTTTCGCCGCCGGGGCCTGGGCGGACTGCTGCTCGACCAGTCGCTGTTCGCCGGCATCGGCAACTACCTGCGCTCCGAGATCCTGTTCTTCGCCGGGCTCCATCACCGGTCGCGTCCCCAGGCGCTGGCGGAGGAGGGGCTGTCGCGCCTGGCGCAGTGCATCCTCGCGGTAACCCGCCAGGCCTACGACGAGGCCGGGGTGACCAATCGAGCCGAGTGGGCGAGTGCCGATCGCGCCCGAGGCGCCTCCCGACGTCGCAGGCGCTTCGCCGTGTTCGAGCGCGACGGCCTGGCGTGTCACGCCTGCGGGGCGACGATCGTGCGCACCGCGGTGGCCTCGCGGCGACTCTACTTCTGCCCCCTATGTCAGCCAGCTCCATGATGCATAGGTACATACCCATCTTTATACCGTTATCTATTTTCGTGACTAAGCTCAGCTCCTACCTTTGGCGAGAATGTCGACAGCCGCGACGGTAGAGTATAATGCCCGCCGTTCAGGCCCACCGAAGCGCCATCTCAGAGCGCAGGTAGGCATGCCGACAACGCCAAGGAGCTCCTTGCCCATGACCGTGATTCGCCAGGACGATCTGATCCAGAGCGTCGCCGATGCCCTGCAGTACATCTCCTATTACCATCCGAAGGACTTCATCGACGCCATGGCCGCGGCCTACGATCGGGAGGAGAACCCGGCAGCCAAGGACGCGATCGCCCAGATTCTGATCAACTCGCGGATGTGTGCCTTCGGCAAGCGTCCGATCTGCCAGGACACCGGCATCGTCACGGTCTTCGTGCATGTCGGCATGAACGTCCGCTTCGAGGCCGACATGAGCCTCGACGACATGATCAACGAGGGCGTGCGTCGCGCCTATCAGCTGCCGGATAACGTGCTGCGCGCCTCGGTGCTGGCTGACCCCGACGGCAAGCGCGCCAACACCAAGGACAACACCCCCGCGGTGATCCACCACAAGCTGGTGCCCGGCGACACCGTCGAGGTGCACGTGGCGGCCAAGGGCGGCGGCAGCGAGGCCAAGTCCAAGTTCGCCATGCTCAACCCGTCGGACAGCGTGGTCGACTGGGTGATGGAGCAGCTGCCCAAGATGGGCGCCGGCTGGTGTCCGCCGGGCATGCTGGGCATCGGCATCGGCGGCACCGCCGAGAAGGCCATGGAGATCGCCAAGGAGGCGCTGCTCGATCCCATCGACATCCAGGACCTGCAGGCGCGCGGCCCCGCCAATCGGGCCGAGGAGCTGCGCCTGGAGCTGTTCGACAAGGTCAACAAGAGCGGCATCGGCGCCCAGGGGCTGGGCGGGCTGACCACGGTGCTCGACATCAAGGTCAAGGACTATCCGACCCACGCCGCCAACAAGCCGGTGGCGATCATCCCCAACTGCGCCGCCACCCGCCACGCGCACTTCACCCTGGACGGCTCCGGCCCCGCGGCACTGCCCGCACCGAAGCTCGAGGACTGGCCGGAGATCACCCGCGAGGCGGGCGACAACGTCAAGCGCGTCGATCTGGACCGCGTGACGCCGGAGGAGGTCAAGACCTGGCAGCCCGGCGACACCCTGCTGCTCAACGGCAAGCTGCTCACCGGCCGCGATGCCGCCCACAAGCGCATGGTCGACATGATCGGCAAGGGCGAGCCGCTGCCCGTGGACATGCAGGGCCGCTTCATCTACTACGTGGGCCCGGTGGATCCGGTGCGCGACGAGGTGGTCGGGCCGGCCGGTCCGACCACCGCCACGCGCATGGACAAGTTCACTCGCACCATGCTCGAGGAGACCGGCCTCTTGGGCATGGTCGGCAAGGCCGAGCGGGGCGAGGCGGCCATCGAGGCTATCCGCGACAACCAGGCGGTCTACCTGATGGCCGTGGGCGGCTCCGCCTACCTGGTCGCCCAGGCGATCAAGCAGGCCCGCGTGGTGGGCTTCGAGGACCTCGGCATGGAGGCGATCTATGAGTTCGAGGTCGAGGACATGCCGGTGACCGTGGCGGTCGACAGCCAGGGCACCTCGGTGCACCAGACCGGCCCGGCCAAGTGGAAGGAGATCATCGCCGAACGCGCCTGATCTTCCTTTGCCTCTTATCGACGGCCCCGCCATCTGGTGGGGCCGTCGCCGTTGGGGGTATGCTGGGAGGGTAGGCATCAGGACTTTGTGTTTTCGGACGGCCACGCCGTCGTCCCACGGAACGGGGATCCGACCATGACTTCCTGGCTGATCGGCCTGGCCATCTTCCTGACGTATGTGCTGGGCATCCTATCGGCCGTGCTGGCCCTGATGTCGGCACGCACCTCTCAGGGCGCCATCGCCTGGATCATCTCGCTTTTGACCATGCCCTACCTGGCTGTGCCGGCCTACTGGATCTTCGGCCGTCCGCGCTTCTATGGCTACGTGCTGGCCCGAGGCGAGCGGGACAGCGTGCTGCGCCGCCAGCTGCACCGCTACCGGGACCGCTTCGAACCCTACCTCTCATCCGCCAGCAATGCCGACATCCGCGCCGTGGAGCAGCTCGCCCTGATGCCGCTCACCAGGGGCAATTGGGCACAGCTGCTGGTCGACGGCGAGGCCACCTTCGAGAGCCTGTTCGCCGGCATCGACGCCGCCGAGGAGTACATCCTCATCCAGTTCTTCATCGTCCGCGATGACGCCCTGGGCGTGGACCTCAAGCAGCGCCTGCAGCGCGCCGCCGAGCGGGGAGTGCGGGTCTGCTTCCTCTTCGATGAGATCGGCTCCCACAGCCTTCCCGAGCGCTACCTGCGCGACCTGCGCCAGGCCGGCGTGGAGGTGAGTGCCTTCCGCTCCTCCCGGGGACTGAAGCATCGCTTCCAGCTCAACTTCCGCAATCACCGCAAGGTGCTGGTGGTGGACGGGCGCGAGGGCTGGATCGGCGGCTTCAACGTCGGCACGGAGTACCTGGGCGAGAACCCGCGACTCGGCCACTGGCGCGACACCCACCTGAAGCTCAGCGGCCCCAGCGTGCTGGGCCTGCAGGAGGCCTTCTGGGAGGACTGGCACTGGGCCACCGGCGAGATGATCTCGCTCACCTGGACCCCCGTGCCCCATGCCGCCGCCGACCGGGACGACGGCGAGGACGAGAGCCAGAGCGTGGTGATCGTGCCCTCGGGCCCGGCGGATCACCTGGAAACGGCGAGCCTGCTGGTGCAGCACGCGATCCACAGCGCCCATGAGCGGCTCTGGCTGACCAGCCCCTACTTCGTGCCCGACCAGGGCGTGCAGGACGCCCTGCGCCTGGCCGCCATGCGCGGGGTGGACGTGAGGATCATGATGCCCGAGCGCCCCGACCACCTGCTGGTCTTCCTCTCGGCGTTCTCCTTCCTGCCCGACATGCTGCGTACCGGGGTCAAGGTCTACCGCTACCAGCCGGGCTTCCTGCACCAGAAGGTGATGCTGATCGATGACGTCGCCGCCTGTGTCGGCACGGTGAACCTCGACAACCGCTCGTTTCGCCTCAACTTCGAGATCACCGCCGTGGTGCCCGACCGGCGCTTCGCCGCCGAGGTCTGCCAGATGCTCGAGCGCGACTTCAGCGACTGCCGACGCGTCACCCTGGAGGAGCTCACCCGTCGGCCGCTGTGGCGCAAGCTGCTCTCCCGGGCGGCCTACCTGCTCTCGCCGATCCAGTGACGCGGCTTGGGTCGCGCTCCCGGCTGGGGTACATTAGCGTGCTTCAAAAGCTCCCCGTCGGGGGGCAGGCATTCCGATATCCTGGGGAGTCCTGGTGAACCTCGAGACCAAATGGCTGGAAGACTTCGTCGCCCTGGCCAGCACGCGCAGCTTCTCGGGCTCGGCCCGTCAGCGGCACGTCACCCAGCCGGCCTTCAGTCGACGCATCCGTTCCCTGGAGCAGGCGGTGGGCGTGACCCTGGTCGACCGCTCCACGACGCCGGTGGACCTGACCCCGGAAGGGCAGCTGTTCCTGGTCACCGCGCGCAACATCGTCGAGCAGCTCAACGAGAGCCTCGGCCACCTGCGTGGCCTGGCCATGGCCAACGAGGCGCTGGACATCGTCGCCGCTCACTCCCTGGCCCTGAGCTTCTACCCGCAGTGGATCTCCCGCCTGCAGCAGGGCCTCGGCGAGCTGCCCACACGACTGGTCGCCATGAACGTGGGCGATGCGATCCACGTGCTGCGCGAGGGCAACTGCGACCTGATGCTGGCCTACTATGACCCTTACGCCAGCATGCAGCTGGACGCCGAGGTCTTTCCCTCCTTCTCCATCGGCCAGGTGAAGATGTTGCCGGTCTGCCTGCCCGACGAGCAGGGCACGCCGCGCTTCCCCCTCGAGGGCCAGGAATCGATTCCCTACCTGGCCTATACCCAGGGCGCCTTCCTGGGCCGCACCGTACGCATGCTGCTCAAGAACGACCCGGTCCGGATGCGCCTGCGCACCGTCTACGAGACCGCCATGGCCGAGGGCCTCAAGGGCATGGTGATGCAGGGCATGGGCATGGCCTGGATTCCCGACTTCTGCATTCGTCAGGAGCTCAAGGATGGTCGCCTGGTGCGCGCCGGCGACGAGCAGTGGGACGTGCCGCTGGAGATCCGCCTCTATCGCTGCTCGCTGGTGCACAAGCCCGGCGTCGAGAAGCTGTGGCGGCAGATGATGAAGCTGCCCCGGGACTTCCTGCAGGCCTGAAAACGGTGTGATTTCCAGCTGCGCTCGATATGTCGACCACCGGCGCTGCCGAGGCGTCGGATCGTCACGATCCTCATGTAGCAGGCTGCACTCCGGTCGTTGCGCTGCGGCGTTGGCCGGACTCGGCGTCCCCACCTACTCTTCGCTCGCTCAGGAAATTCCGACCTTATTTATAAGACAACTGGCTCGCCGGTGACGGTCAACGCCCGCCGAAGTCGGCGGGCAGCCCCAGGAAATCCTGGATGATGAAGAAGTGATCCTCGAACAGGCTCTCGGGATCGAGGTCGGCGAGCGGCACCCAGCGGGCATGGTCGCCGCCCTTGACCGGCTTGAGCTGGGGCAGCTGCTGCTCGGGGCGCAGGGCGAAGTAGAAGGCCTCGGCCAGGGTCCGACCGCGCCAGCTGCGGTGCGGCTCGTCGAACAGGCGCTGGCCGCGTAGCGAGCCCTTGAGCACCGCCTCCGGCACCTTGAGGCGCACGCGCTCGCGAAGCTCTCTCAGGCAGGCGTCCATCAGCCGCTCATGGGGGCTGATGAAGCCGCCGGGCAGCGCATAGAGGCCCTTGCCCGGCGCGGCGGTGCGTCTTACCAGCAGCACGTGACCGGACTGCACGACCACGGCGTTGACGGTGACGAAGATGGGCGGGTAGGGGGCCTGGGCCCAGGCCTGGCGATACTGGTCGAGCAGGTGCTGCTCCTCGACCAGCTGGCCGTAGGTCGTCTCCTCCAGGAAGGTACGGACCCGCGCCACCACGCCGGGGGGCAGGTCGTGGGCCGCGTGGGTGCTCAGGTAGTCCTCCGCCGAGCCGGCCGAACGGAACAGCCGCTCGCGAATCCGGCTCGCCGAGATGCCCTCCACCAGCGGCACGCTCACCGACTCCCACTGCGGAAACAGCGACAGATAGTAGCTGGACTGGCCGCGACTGGCGCCGATCAGGCCGATGCGCGGCAGGCGCGCGTGTTCGGGGCTGGCGATATCGCGTACCTTGCGCTGCACGTCACGCACCCAGACGTCGTTGTTGTAGAGGGCGTCGAGCAGCGGCACGACCTTCAGGCGCGCGTTCTCCTCCTCCTCGAAGGCGCTGCGCAGCATGCGCAGCCGCTCCTCGTAGCGCCAGGGATTGCGCAGCGAGCGCGCCTGCCAGGCGGACCCCACCAGTACAATGACCTGATTCGCCTGGCGCAGCGCCTCGCGAATCACCGCCAGGTGCCCCAGGTGGGGCGGCTGGAAGCGGCCAATGAACACCAGACAGTCGAAGTCGGCAGGGCTGTCGTCCGGTCGTGCGGTCATGAAGGCTCCTGGCGGGAGGGGCGAAAGGGGGCGGCGGGTCATTATGGTCAGCCCCGCGGATCGCTGCAATCGCCCCGCGCCTCGGCGTGGCGGTGTCCATTCGGGTATGCTGAAGCAAAAGACGCAGGCACGGGGAACACAGTGATCAAGCCAAACGTGACGAGGATCCGCCAGGCGATACGCTTCTGGTGGAACGTGATGCAGGACGCCGTGCGGCTCTGGCTGGAACGCAACGCCTTCAGCTACGCCGGTTCGCTGGCCTTCTACACGCTCTTCTCCCTGGCCCCCACGATGATCATCGCGGTCACGGTGATCGGCGTGGTGCTCGGCGAGGAGGCCGCCCAGGGCCAGATCGTCGCCCAGCTCCAGAATACCATGGGCCACGATGCCGCCGCCGCCATCGAGCAGGCGGTCGCCCAGTCGCGCATCCAGGAGTCCGGCCTCCTGCCGACGCTGCTCGGGGTCGGGGCGCTGCTGGTCGGTGCGACCACCGTCTTCGCCCAGATGCAGTTCTCGCTCAATACTCTCTGGGGCGTCACGGCGCGGCCCAGCAGCAACAGCGCGCTCAAGTTCCTCCAGAACCGCCTGCTGTCACTGGCCGTGGTGCTCGCCATCGGCTTCATCCTGCTGGTCTCGCTGGTCCTCGGCGTGGTGGTGCGCGCCGTGCTGCAGGCGGGAGACGACCTCTTGCCCTATGTGGGCATGCTGACCCGCGCCGCCGAGTTCCTGGTGTCGCTGGCGGTGATCGCCGCGCTCTTCGCCACCATCTTCAAGGTGCTGCCGGACGTGGTGCTGCGCTGGCAGGACGTGCTGGTCGGCGCCGTGGTCACTGCCGTGCTGTTCGCCATCGGCCGTCTGGGCATCGCCATCTATCTGGCCTACACGGCCACGGCCTCCACCTACGGCGCGGCGGGCTCGGTGGTGATGATCCTGCTGTGGGTCTACTACAGCTCGCTGATCCTGCTGTTCGGGGCCGCCTTCACCAAGTGCCATCTGCTGGCTCGGGGGCGGCCCGTGGTGCCGCGCAATACCGCGGTGCTGGTCCGCCATGAGCTGCTCGAGCGACACGAGATCGTCGAGCCCTGAGGGAGCCGGGCTCCAGGCCCACGCGCACAGCAGACACAGGAAGGCCGGCGATTGCCGGCCTTCTTGCGTCGGGCCACTGACTGGCCCTGTCCGGGTGCGTTCCTCGAGACTCAGCCGGCGGGGCGGAAGCGCTCCCGGGCCAGGTCGTCGGCGACGATGGCCGGGCTCTGGCCCTCGCGCTCGGCCCGCGCGAAGATCTCGTCGAGGGTCGTGCCGATGCCCTCGATATGCGCCATCACCGCCTCGCGCGAGTAGTCGTCGCGCCGCTGCCAGGCGATCTCGATCACGCCGCCGGCGTTGGCCACGTAGTCCGGGGTGTAGAGGATGCCGCGCTCCTGCAGGCGCTGGGCCATCTCGGGGGTGGCGAGCTGGTTGTTGGCGGCGCCGCAGACGACCGTGGCCGTCAGGCGCGCCACCACCCCGGCCGACAGGGCGGCCCCCAGGGCGCAGGGGGCGAAGACGTCGACCTCGGCATCGACGATCGCCTCCGGCGCCACGGTCTCGGCGCCGAGCTCCTCGGCGAGATGGGCCAGCGCCGCGGCGTCGACGTCGGTCAGCACCAGCCGGGCGCCCGCCGCGTGCAGGTGACGGGCCAGGTGGGCACCGACGTGACCGACGCCCTGCACCGCGACGCGCAGGCCGGTCAGGTCGTCACGCCCCAGGCGGTGACGCACGGCGCTTCTCAGCGCGCAGTAAACGCCCCAGGCCGTGAAGGGCGAGGGATCGCCGGAGGCCTGACCGTGGCGGGGCAGGCCGCCCACGTGCTCGGTGGCCTCGGCGATCAGGCGCATGTCGTCCTCGCTGGAGCCCGAGTCCTCGGCGGTGATGTAGGCCCCGCCGAGGGAGTCGACCAGGCGCCCCATGGCGCGCAGCAGCTCGGGAGTCTTGTGTCGGCGAGGATCGGCGATGATCACCGCCTTGCCGCCGCCCAGCGGCAGGTCCGCCAGCGCCGACTTGTAGCTCATGCCGCGGGAGAGGCGCAGCACGTCGGTGAGGGCCTCGGCGTCGCTTGCATAGGGGAAGATGCGCAGGCCGCCCAGGGCGGGGCCGCGGGTGGTGTCGTGGATGGCGATGATGGCGCGCAGGCCGCTCGCCTCGTCGCTGCCGAAGACGATCTGCTGGTGATGATCGAACTCGGGGTGGTCGAAGACCGGCATGACGTGACTCCCTCGTGAGGATGATTGTTGTGGTGATGGTTGCCCGGGTAGGGCGATCCTCGGCCGCGGTCGGCTTGTGGCCGAAAGGCGTCCGGGGATACCGCTAAGCCTAGGGCATCGGCCTCGGGACGGGAAGTGGCCAGGCGCGGTTAGCGAGAAGGCGCCCCGCACTGGCGGCGACGACGGCCGGACTGGTAGAAAGGAGGGCATCCCATCGCGATCATCAGGAGACGACCATGGACACGTGCTGCGCGAAGGCGCTGGTGACCGGCAAGGTGCAGGGAGTGTGGTACCGCCGGGCGACCCAGGAGCAGGCCCTCAGGGCCAGGATCACCGGCCATGCGATCAACCTGCCGGACGGCCGGGTGGAGGTGCTGATGTGCGGTGAGCGCGAGGCGGTCAAGCGCCTGGCCGAGTGGCTCTGGAAGGGGCCGGAGGGGGCGCGGGTCACCCACGTGGAGTTCGAGGTGATCGAGACCCACGCCCCGGATGACTTTCGCACCGGCTAGGCCGGCCATTCCCTCACGACCATAGCGGGCGCGCGGGCCCGGTGGAGCAGAACTAGGCGCCCCGGCGGCCGCCGGGGCGCGGCGCTCAGGCCAGGGTGTCGGCGATCCAGTCGCTGACGCCCGCGCCGTCGACGCCCAGGCACACCTCCACGAGCGGCGTACGCGACCAGCGCGCCTCGATGAAGCCACGCCCCTCGGGGGCGAAGATGGTCTGCCCCTCGGCGTCGCCGTCGGTCGCCACGGTCAGGTGGCCCCGCGCCGTGGTGAAGAGCTCCGGGCGCAGCAGCCAGGCCAGGGCGCAGCTGTCATGGGGGCAGCAGCCGTCGATCCCCAGCGCCTCGCGGTAGAAGTCCCGGTAGAAGGCGAAGCTGCCCGCCAGTACCTTGCCAAGCTCCCCCTGGCCCGCCTCGATGCGCGCCATGTGATCATCGGTCAGCACGCAGCGGTGGGTGACGTCCAGGCCGACCAGCGTCAGCGGCCAGCCGGCGGTCAGCACCCGGGCCGCGGCGTCCGGGTCGTTGAACATGTTGGCCTCGGCCACCGGGCTGACGTTGCCACCCTCGCGGATCGAGCCCCCCATGATCACCACGTGCTTCACCCGGTCGATGATGCCCGGGTCGAGCTGCAGGGCGGCGGCCAGGTTGCCCACCGGCCCGACGGCGACCAGCGTGACCTCGCCGGGCCGGGCATTCACGGTGTCGACGATGAACTGCGCCGCGCTCACGCCCTCGGCCCGGCCCGTGACCGGCGGCAGGGCGATGTCGCCCAGGCCGTTGGCGCCGTGGATGTGGGCCGGCGGCGGATGGCGCTCCTTGACCATTGGCCCCGCCGCGCCCTGGGCGACGGGGATCTCCTGCCCGGCCAGCTCGGCCAGCAGCAGGGCGTTGTGGGTGGCGGTCTCCACATCGACGTTGCCGTAGGTGGTTGTCATGCCCAGCAGCTCGATCTCGGGATGGCGCAGGGCGATGGCGATGGCCTGGGCGTCGTCGACGCCCGGGTCGGTATCGAAGATGATCGGATGCGTCACGGTGGGGCTCCTTTCCTTGTTGGGCGGACGGATCAGCGTGCCTCGGGGCCGTCGCGCAGGGCGCGCTCGACCGCGTCGCGGGCGGGGATGCTCTCGGCGGCGCCCTCGACCTGCACGCCCAGGGCGGCGGCCGTGGCGGCGAGCCTGAGGCACTCGGTCACGCCCCGGCCTTCCTGCAGGGCCGTCATATAGTAGCCGATGAAGGTATCGCCGGCCGCGGTGGTGTCCCGCGGCGCCACCGGCAGTGCCGGCTGGAAGTGGCGCTCTCCGCCGCCCTGGAACCAGGCGCCGTCGCCGCCCATGGTCAGCACGGTATCGGTGTCCGGCAGGCGCCGGGCGAGGCCCTCCAGCAACGCCTCGGGCTCGGCGCCCTCGTCGACGCCGGCCAGCCAGGCCGCCTCGCCGCGATTGACGAACAGCAGCGCACAGCCGGACAGGGGCAGCGACAGCACCTCGGCCCCCATGGGCGCGGGATTGAAGGCGACCCGCAGCCCGCGCTCGGCGGCCTGCTCCAGCACCTGGGGCAGGGCGTTGGTCTCGTTCTGGGCCAGCAGCCAGTCGCCGGGCGTGGTCGACGCGAGGCGCGTCGCGAGGTCATCCGCATCGAAGCCGTGGTTGGCCCCGGGGAACAGGATGATGGCGTTCTCGCCCTGGTCATCCACCTGGATGACGGCATGGCCGCTGGGCGTGTCGACCAGCGCGATGCCGGCGACCTCCACGCCGGCCTCGGCGAGCAGCTCGCGGGCCCAGCCATCGCGGTGGTTCAGCCGCCCCCAGTGGCTGACCCGTCCGCCGGCGCGGGCCATGGCCAGGGACTGGTTGGCCCCCTTGCCGCCAAGGCCGACGCGGTAGTCGCGGCTGGCCAGGGTCTCGCCGGGTCTCACCAGATGGGATACGCGATAGAAGTGATCGAGGTTGATGGACCCGAAATTGTGCAGCATGTCGTCCTCTTGCAATCAGTCGGCCTGCCAGTGGCGCAGGTGGTCGGCGGTCAGGGTCACGATGCGCTGGCGAGCCTCGGGGGTGATCCAGGCATTGTGGGGGGTGACGATCAGGTTGAGCGGCTCGTTCAGGGCGTCGAGCAGCGGGTGGCCGTCGCGGGGCGGCTCCGTCGGCAACACATCGACCGCGAGCCCGCCGAGGCGTGCCTCGCGCAGGGCCGCGAGGGCGGCCTGCTCATCGATGATGCCGCCCCGGGCGCAGTTGATCAGCAGCGCGCCGGGCTTCAGGGTCGCCAGCAGGTCGGCGTCGACCAGGTGGTGGGTGGCCTCGGTGAGCGGGCAGTGCAGGCTGATCACGTCCGCCTCGGGGGCCAGCTCGCCAAGGCTCGGCCGACTGTCGTGCGCCTCGTTGCCGGGACGCGCCGCGAAGTCGACGTGCATGCCGAAGGCCTGGGCGAGGCGGGCCACCTTGGAGCCCAGCTCCCCCTGGCCGACGATCACCAGGCGCTTGCCCTCCAGCTGCAGGGTGGTGTGATCCATCAGACAGAAGAAGGGGCTCTCGCCCCAGCGGCCCTCGGCCACGTCGCGCTGGTAGCGGGGCAGGCGGGTGGCCAGGGCGAGCATCAGCATCAGGGTGTGCTGGGCCACGCTGGCGGTGCCGTAGGCGGTGACGTTGCGCACGGCGATGCCCAGGCGCTCGGCGGCGGCCATGTCGATGTTGTTGGTACCGGTGGCCAGCACGCAGATCAGCTTCAGCCCGGGCAGCGCCGCGAGGGTGTCCCCGTCGAGCACCACCTTGTTGACGATGGCGACCTCGGCACCGGCGAGGCGCGAGGCGAGCTGCTCGCGCGCCGTGGACTCATGCACGTCCAGAGCGTCGAGGTGCTGGCGAATCGGGGTCAGGTCGATGCCTGGCCCGAGGCTGGCGGCGTCGAGAATGACGGCTTTCATGGCAGGTTCCTTGTCGAGTCGGCCGCATCGGAGGTCGCGTCCTGCCGGGGCTGGGCCTGGCAGGGCGCGGCAGGCTATAATACCCGGCTTTCGAGGCAGGCTTGGATTATCCGCGGGCCGGCCCTATATCGTACCGCGCCAGCGCGGCCCGGCGAATGCCCGGCAAGCGCTTGCCCCGTGGGACATGACAGATATCGGGAGTGAGCAAACCATGCCCATCTACGAATACGAGTGCAAGGCCTGCGGCCACCGCCTGGAGAAGCTGCAGAAGATCAGCGCCGCGCCGCTGACGGACTGCCCGGCCTGCGACGCGGCCGAGCTCGATCGCCTGATCTCCGCAGCGGGCTTCCGGCTGGCCGGCGGCGGCTGGTACGAGACCGATTTCAAGACCGGCAGCAAGAAGAACCTGGCCGGTGGCAGCGAGGGCGGCCAGACCGCCGCGGCACCCGGCAAGGACGGAGCGGTCGCCTGAGCCGCCCGCGCTGCCTTTTCACCACTTCACGCAACAGAACAGGATACGACATGCGCAGCCATTATTGCGGCCAGCTCAACGAGACCCTGGTGGACCAGACGGTCACCCTGTGCGGCTGGGTCCATCGCCGCCGTGACCACGGGGGCGTCATCTTCCTCGACATGCGCGATCGCGACGGCATCGCCCAGGTCGTGGTGGACCCCGATACCGCCGAGGCCTTCGCCAACGCCGACCGCGCCCGCAGCGAGTACGTGCTGCGCATCCAGGGCCGGATCCGGCTGCGCCCGGAAGGCACCCAGAACCCGAACATGCCCACCGGGCTGATCGAGGTGCTGGCCAAGGAGGTCGAGGTCCTCAACACCGCCGCCACGCCGCCGTTCCAGCTCGACGAGCACGGCAAGGTGGGCGAGGAGGTGCGCCTCAAGCACCGCTACATCGACCTGCGCCGCCCGGAGATGATCGACAAGCTACGCCTGCGCTCTAAGATCTCCCACAGCGTGCGCGCCTTCCTCGAGGAACAGGGCTTCCTGGACATCGAGACCCCGATCCTGACCCGCGCCACCCCCGAGGGCGCCCGCGACTACCTGGTGCCGAGCCGCACGCACCCGGGCAGCTTCTTCGCCCTGCCGCAGTCGCCGCAGCTCTTCAAGCAGCTGCTGATGGTATCCGGCTTCGATCGCTACTATCAGATCGCCAAGTGCTTCCGCGACGAGGACCTGCGCGCCGATCGCCAGCCGGAGTTCACCCAGATCGACATCGAGGCCTCCTTCGTCGAGGAGGAGGACATCATGGGGATCACCGAGTCGATGATCCGCCAGCTGTTCCAGCAGGTGCTGAGCGTCGAGCTGCCCGAGTTCCCGCGCATGCCCTACGCCGAGGCCATGAGCCGCTTCGGTTCCGACAAGCCGGACCTGCGCATCCCGCTGGAGCTGACCGACGTCGACGACCTGATGAAGGGCGTCGACTTCAAGGTCTTCTCCGGCCCGGCCAACGCCGATGACGGCCGCGTGGCCGCCCTCAAGGTGACCGGCGGCGCCAAGCTGTCGCGCAAGGAGATCGACGAGTACACCAAGTTCGTCGGCATCTACGGCGCCCGCGGCCTGGCCTGGATCAAGGTCAACGAGCGTGCCAAGGGCATCGAGGGGCTGCAGTCGCCGATCGTCAAGTTCATGGAAGGCGTGGTCGAGACGCTGCTCGACCGGGTCGGTGCCGAGGATGGCGACATCATCTTCTTCGGCGCGGACAAGGCGCGCATCGTCAACGAGGCCCTGGGCGCGCTGCGCGTTCGCCTCGGCGAGGACCTGGACCTCTATACCGCCGAGTGGTCCCCGTTGTGGGTGGTCGACTTCCCGATGTTCGAGGAGGACGGCAACGCGCGCCTGCAGGCGCTGCACCACCCGTTCACCGCGCCGTCCTGCGACGTCGAGACGCTCAAGTCTCACCCGGCAGGGGCGCTCTCGCGCGCCTACGACATGGTGCTCAACGGCACCGAGCTCGGCGGCGGCTCGATCCGTATCCACGACCAGGCGATGCAGCAGACCGTGCTCGAGGTGCTGGGCATCGATCAGGAGGAGGCCCGCGAGAAGTTCGGCTTCCTGCTCGACGCCCTGCAGTACGGCGCACCGCCCCACGGCGGCCTGGCCTTCGGCCTCGACCGCCTGGTGATGCTGATGAGCGGCGCCAAGACCATCCGCGAGGTGATCGCCTTCCCGAAGACCCAGAGCGCCTCCTGCCTGCTGACCGAGGCGCCGGGCGAGGTGAGCGGCGAGCAGCTCAAGGAGCTCAACATCCGCCTGCGCCAGAAGGCCAAGGCGGAGGGGGCCGGCGAGTAAACCTCGTCGACTTACACGTACCATCCCACCGGCGCCCCAGGGCGCCGGTGGCGTATCCTGTGTTCACTCAGACGCTTATGTTGTGGCCCTTCCCACGGGGCTGACCGGCGGCAGGCCCCGAAGTGTCGGACCATCGAGGAGGCGCTGTGAACCCTTCCTTGGGCGCTACCGACGCCATCCCTGGCGTCGGACCTCCTCTTTAGCCTGCCCCCAGCGCCTCTCGCCAAGATGGGCCACCATGCCTGTCAGCGTTTTCTGGATAAACCGGAGGTAACATGGCCGGCCATAGCAAATGGTCCAACATCAAGCACCGCAAGGCGGCCCAGGACGCCAAGCGGGGCAAGATCTTCAACAAGCTGATCCGCGAGCTCACGGTCGCCGCCCGCCAGGGCGGGGGCGAGCCCGAGGACAACCCGCGCCTGCGCGCCGCCATCGACAAGGCGCTGGCCAGCAACATGCCCAAGGACACCGTCCAGCGGGCGGTGGATCGCGGCGCCGGCAACACCGACGGCGACGACATGGAGGAGGTCGTCTACGAGGGCTACGGCCCCGAGGGCGTCGCGGTGCTGGTCGAGGCGATGACCGATAATCGCAACCGGACTGTCTCCGAGGTGCGACACGCCTTCAACAAGCACGGCGGCAACCTCGGCACCTCCGGCTCGGTGGCCTTCCTGTTCCACAAGCAGGGGCGACTGACGCTGCCGGAAGGCGTGGCGGAGGAGACCGCCATGGAAGCCACGCTCGCCGCCGAGCCCGAAGAGATCGAGACTCTCGAGGACGGCCGGCTCGAGGTGGTGACCACCCCGGAGCGCTTCGGCGCGGTCAAGGACGCCCTGGTCGAGGCAGATATCGCCCCCGAGGCCAGCGACGTCGGGCTCTTCCCCGACACCTATACGCGCATCGAGGATGTCGACCTCGGGCGACGCATCCTCCAGCTGGTCGACTGGCTCGAGGATCTGGACGATGTGCAGAATGTTTACACCAACGCGGACTTCAGTGATGCCATCATGGACGAGCTGTAGGGAAGGGCACCAGCGCGCTCTCGCCCCGGCGACGAGGCCATCACGGTCGAGCGGCACGCTATTGAGAGATCGAGGAGAATGATGAGCTTTTTCGGCGACAAGCCCCGGAGTGCCGTACCATCGCGAGGGCGCTGTGAACCCATCCATGGGCGCTACTTTTGCCATCCATGGGCAAAAGACCCTCGCTTCGCCTTGCCACCGACGCTCGTCCTAGCAGATATGGCGCACCGATCTCGTGCAGCGGGCGCGTCATGCTGATCCTCGGCATCGATCCCGGGTCGCGGATCACCGGCTACGGGGTGCTGGACGTCACCACCCCCACGCCGCGCTACGTGGCCAGCGGGTGCATCCGCATCCAGGCCGACGACCTGGCCCAGCGGCTGGCCCAGGTCTACGCCGGGGTCAGCGAGCTGATCGCCGTGCACGCTCCGGGGGAGTTCGCCATCGAGCAGGTGTTCATGTCGAAGAACGCCGACTCCGCCCTGAAGCTCGGCCAGGCGCGCGGCTCGGCGATCGTCTGCGCCGCCAACCACGGCCTGCCGGTCAGTGAGTACGGCCCACGGCAGATCAAGCAGGCGGTCACCGGCGGCGGCGCCGCCGACAAGGCTCAGGTGCAGCACATGGTGACGGCGATCCTGGGGCTCTCGGCCACCCCCCAGGCCGACGCCGCCGATGCCCTGGCCATCGCCCTGACCCATGCCCATGCGCGACTGGGGCTGCTCAACAAGGGCAGCTTCGGCGGCCACCGCAGCCGCCGCAAGACCAGCACCTGGCGGGATTTTCGCCCCTGAGCGAGTCGCCAGGCAGCGACGCCCGGGCCCTGTCGAACGCTGTTCTCGCGGGCTGGCAAGCCACCCGGGCGAACAGTATAGTGGCCCGGTGACGGCCCCGGGCCGTCCAGGACTCCAACCCCAAGGGACAGCACATTTCCATGATCGGACGCCTGCGAGGCACCCTGCTCGAGAAACAGCCACCCTGGATGGTGGTGGACGTGGCCGGCGTCGGCTACGAACTGGAAGCCTCCATGACCACCCTGGTGGCCATGCCCGGCACCGGCGAGCCGGTATCGCTCTATACCCACCTGACCATCCGCGACGACGCCCACCTGCTCTACGGCTTCGCCCGCGAGCAGGAACGTGCCCTGTTCCGCGCCCTGATTAAGGTCAACGGCATCGGGCCCAAGCTCGCCCTCGGCATCCTCTCCGGCATGGACGAAGAGGCGTTCATCCGCTGCGTGATGGACGACGACGCCAAGGCGCTGACGCGCCTGCCCGGCGTCGGCAAGAAGACCGCCGAGCGGTTGATCATCGAGATGCGCGACCGCTTCCCCCACTGGCAGCAGCCCGGCGAGCTGGCCGTGGGCCTGGAGGGCTCGCCGGGCAGCGCGCCGGCCGCCGCGGCGGATCCCGTCGCCGACGCCGAGGCGGCGCTGGTCAGCCTGGGCTACAAGCCCGCCGAGGCCGCCCGCATGCTGGTCGGCCTCGAGGAGGCCGAGTCCACCGAGGCCATGATCAAGGCGGCGCTGAGTCGCCGCCTGGCGGGGTGAGCCGATGCCGTCGCCGTTTCTTCACCTGACACCGGATGGCCGCCATGCTCGAGAGTGACCGTCTGATCGCCGCCGACGCCCGGGAGGGCGAAGGCGAGGGCAGTGTCGACCATGCCATCCGTCCCAAGCGCCTGGCCGACTACATCGGCCAGCCCCGGGTGCGTGAGCAGCTTGACATCTTCATCAGCGCCGCCCGCGGCCGCGAGGAGAGCCTGGACCACACCCTGGTGTTCGGCCCGCCGGGGCTCGGCAAGACGACGCTGGCCAACATCATCGCCGCCGAGATGGGGGTCGGCCTCAAGTCGACCTCGGGGCCGGTGCTCGAGCGGGCGGGCGATCTCGCCGCCATGCTTACCAACCTGCAACCCGGCGACGTGCTGTTCATCGACGAGATTCACCGCCTCTCGCCGGTGGTCGAGGAGATCCTCTATCCCGCCATGGAGGACTTCCAGCTCGACATCGTGATCGGCGAGGGGCCGGCGGCGCGCTCGATCAAGCTCGACCTGCCGCCCTTCACCCTGGTCGGGGCGACCACCCGGGCGGGCCTGCTGACCTCGCCGCTGCGCGACCGCTTCGGCATCGTGCAGCGCCTGGAGTTCTACAGCATCGACGAGCTGACCGAGATCGTCGCCCGCTCGGCGGGCCTGCTGGGCGTCGAGAGCGATCGTGAGGGCGCCCAGGAAGTCGCACGCCGCTCCCGCGGTACCCCCCGTATCGCCAACCGGCTGCTGCGTCGCGTGCGCGACTTCGCTCAGGTGCGTGCCGAGGGGCGCGTCGATGCCGAGATCGCCGACCTGGCACTGAACATGCTGCACGTCGACCACCATGGCCTCGACCACATGGACCGCCGCCTGCTGCTGGCGATGATCGAGAAGTTCGACGGTGGCCCGGTGGGCATCGACTCCCTGGCCGCGGCCATCGGCGAGGAGCGCGACACCATCGAGGACGTGATCGAACCCTACCTGATCCAGCAGGGTCTGATGATGCGCACCGCCCGGGGGCGGGTGGTGACCCGCCAGGCCTGGGCCCATTTCGATCTGGCGCCCCACGAGCGGTCGCCCGAGTAGCGCACCTTTCCTTCCCTTTCCCGACCGACCAAGACCGACGAGGATGCCCGTGAACGACTCCCTGTCCATACCCCACCTGATCATGAACGCCAGCGGCGTGGTGCAGGCGGTGATGCTGATCCTGATGATCGGCTCGCTGCTCTCCTGGGTGGTGATCTTCCAGCGCACCTTCGTGATGCGTCGTGCCCGCAAGGCGCATCGCCGCTTCGAGGACCGCTTCTGGTCCGGCGTCGACCTCAACGAGCTCTACCGCGAGACGCCGGCCGAGCAGGAGACCCAGGGCGCCGAGCATGTCTTCCGCTCGGGCTTTCGCGAATTCAACCGCCTGCTGGCCAAGACCCGCAGCCCCCAGGCGATCCTCGAGGGTGTCCAGCGCAGCATGCGCGTGGCCTGGTCCCGCGAGGAGGACCGCCTGAACCTGCATCTGGTGTTCCTGGCCACGGTCGCCTCGGCGAGCCCCTACATCGGGCTGTTCGGCACCGTCTGGGGCATCATGGGCTCCTTCCAGTCGCTCTCCCTGGCCCAGCAGGCGACGCTGGCCACCGTGGCCCCCTGGATCGCCGAGGCGCTGATCGCCACCGCCATGGGCCTGTTCGCCGCCATTCCCGCGGTGATCTTCTACAACCGGCTCTCGGCCGAGTCCGGCCGGCTGCTGGGCAAGTACGAGGACTTCGCCGAGGAGTTCCACTCCATCCTGCACCGCAACCTGCAGGGCCGGACCGACGCCGGCGCCGACTGAGGGAGAGGCCATCATGCTGGGACCCTTCAATCGCGCCGGACGCCGCCGCCCCATGGGCGAGATCAACGTCGTGCCGTTCATCGACGTCATGCTGGTGCTGCTGGTGATCTTCATGATCACCGCGCCGATGCTCACCCAGGGCGTGCAGGTCGACCTCCCCCAGGTCACCTCCGAGCCCATTGAGGAGACCGAGGATCGCGACCCCATCGTCGTTTCGGTGGACAAGGACGGCCAGTACTACATCACCCTCGGCGGTGACGAATCGCCGGTCAGCCTGGACGAGGTCAGCGAGCGGGTGATCATCCTGCTCGACCGCCAGCCGGGCACCCCGGTGATGGTGCGTGGCGATCGCAACGTGCCCTACGGCCAGGTGGTCACCCTGATGAGCACCCTGCAGACCGCCGGAGTGAGCAACGTCGGGCTGATCTCGGAACCGCCCCCCGGGGACCGTTGAGGAGCGCCCATGGCCAGACAAGACCGACGCGTGGGCTATGGCCTGCCGCTGCTGCTCGCCATTGGGCTGCACCTGGCGATACTGGTGGCCAGCGTACTGCGCTTTCCCGACGAGGAGGTCGCACCGCCGAGCAGCACGATCGTCCAGGCGACCCTGGTGAGCACCGAGACCACCACCGATCAGGCCCAGCGCGCCGAGGAGGCCCGGGCTCGGGCGGAGGCGCGCCAGGCCGAAGAAGAGGCCGCGCGCGCCGAAGCGGAGGAGGCGGCGCGCCAGGCCGAGGAAGAGGAAGCCGCGCGCCAGGCGGAGGCAGAAGCGGAGGCCGAAGCCGAAGCACAGCGCCAGGCGGAGGCAGAAGCAGAAGCTGAGTCAGAAGCAGAGGCCCGAGAGGCGACTCGTCGCGAGGCGGAGGAGGAAGCCGCTCGCCGCGCCGCCGAGGCGGAAGCGCAGGCCCGTGAACGCGAGGCCCAGGCCGAGCGGCGCCGCGAGGCGGAAGCCGAACGCCAGCGCCAGGCCGAGGCGGAAGCCGAACGAAAGCGCCAGGCCGAGGCGGAAGCCGAACGCAAGCGTCAGGCCGAGGCGGAAGCCGAACGAAAGCGTCAGGCCGAGGCGGAAGCCGAACGAAAGCGTCAGGCCGAGGCGGAAGCCGAACGCCAGCGCCAGGCCGAGGCGGAAGCCGAACGGAAGCGTCAGGCCGAGGCGGAGGCCGAGCGCAAGCGCCAGGCCGAGGAGGCCGCCCGACGCGCCGCCGAGGCGGCCAGCCAAGGGCTCGATCGCGCCATCGAAGGCGAGAGCGAGAGCGTCGCCAATGCCCGCCAGGCGAACGAGGCCGCCAACAGTTTCATCAACCTGGTGCGTCGCGCGGTGGAGCAGGCCTGGGTGATTCCGCCCAACGTCCCGGACGGCGCCGCGGCCCAGGTCACGGTGCGGCTGGGGCCGTCGGGGGAGCTGTTTGCCGCCTCCATCGGTCAGAGCAGTGGTAACGGGGCCTTCGACCGCTCCGCGGTGCAGGCCGTGGAGGCCGCCGCGCCCTTCGCCGAGCTTCGCCAGTTGCCGGCAGCGGTACAACGCGACTACCGTCAATTCAATCTGCGATTCAGACCGGGGGATATCCGCTGATGAAGATTCTGAAGAGTACCTGGCTGGCCGCCATGCTGATGCTGTTCACCAGCCTGGCCCAGGCCGACCTGACCATCGAGATCACCCGTGGCAGTGACCGGGCCACGCCCATCGCCGTGGTGCCGCTGGCCGGCGGGGAGAACCTGCCCCAGGACATCTCGCAGATCGTCGCCGATGACCTGGAGCGCAGCGGCTACTTCGAGCCCCTCGAGCGAGACGCCATGTTCGCCCGTCCCGCCTCGAGCGAGGAGGTCAGCTACGGCGAGTGGAGCGCCCTGGACGTCCGCTACCTGGTGGTGGGCCGGGTCAGCCGCGAGGGCGAGGACTTCCGCATCGACTATGAGCTGATGGACGTCAGCGGCGGCAGCCGCATGCTCGGCGAGAGCGTGACCGCCGGGCGCCAGGGGCTTCGCGACGCCGCCCACTACATCAGCGACCAGATCTTCGAGGAGATCACCGACATCCGCGGGGCCTTCTCGACCCGTATCGCCTACGTGACCTCCACGGGCCTGGGCGATAACACCCAGTATGCGCTGCACGTGGCCGACGCCGACGGACGCAACAGCCAGCAGGTCCTGGCCTCCGACGAGCCGATCATGTCGCCCTCCTGGTCCCCGGACGGCGCCAAGCTGGCCTACGTCTCCTTCGAGACCGGACGCCCGGCCATCTACATTCAGGAGATCGCCTCCGGTCGTCGCGCACGGGCCACCTCCTTCGAGGGCCTGAACAGCGCCCCGACCTGGTCCCCGGACGGCCGGCGCCTGGCGATGTCGCTCTCCAAGGATGGCCAGCCGGACATCTACGTGATGGACATCGGCTCGCGCAACATCGAGCGGATCACCAAGGACTCCAGCATCGAGACCGAGCCCGCCTGGTCGCCGGATGGCCAGAGCCTGGTGTTCACCTCCGATCGCAGCGGCGGCCCCCAGATCTATCATCTCGAGCTCGGCAGCGGCCAGGCAGAGCGCATCACCTTCACCGGCAACTACAATGCCCGGGCCCGCTTCGCGCCCGACGGCGAGGCGATCTTCCTGATCCACCGCGGCAGCAACGGCTATCAGGTCGCTCGCCAGGACCTGGAGAGCGGACGCCTGGTGGCCCTGACCGACTCGCGTCAGGACGAATCCCCCAGTGTCGCGCCCAACGGCACCATGGTAATCTTCGCCACCCAGCAGGGCGGCAACGGCGTGCTGGGCGGCGTGTCCGCCGACGGACGCGCTTCCTTCCGACTGCCGGCGGCACAGGGTGATGTACGCGAACCCGCGTGGTCCCCATTTCTGAACTGATGTCACCAAAAAGGAGTTTCACGATGCAGCTCAAGTCCCACGCCAAGACCCTGGCCATCGCCGTTTCCCTGGCCGTCGTGGCCGGTTGTTCCAGCACGGGTGGCAGTCAGGATGGCGACATGGACGGCGGCCTCGCCGGCGGCGATCGCGGTGGCGTCACCACCGGTACCACCGGCGGCAGCGGCGTCAACGGCAACCAGTCCGGTCAGATGACCGACGCCGACGGCCGTATCCCGGCGACGCGCACCATCTACTTCGAATTCGACAGCGACGCCATCCGCAGCGAGTTCGAGCCCGTGCTGACCGCCCACGCCCGCTTTCTGCGCGCCAACCCCAGCGCCACGGTGATCCTGCAGGGCCACACCGACGAGCGCGGTACACGCGAGTACAACCTGGCACTGGGCGAGCGTCGTGCCGGCTCCGTCGAGCGCTACCTCAACGTGCAGGGCGTCTCACCCTCTCAGGTCGAGGTGGTCAGCTACGGCGAGGAGCGGCCCGCCGCGCGCGGCTCGAACGAGCAGGCCTACGCCCAGAACCGTCGGGTGGTCTTCGCTTACTGAGGCGGGCCCAAACGACGAGGGAGATAGCCATGAGACACGGTCTGAAGAGACTGTGCGGTGCGGGAGCCCTGGTGCTCCCGCTCACCGTTGCAGCGCAGCAACCGATGATCGAGGACCTCACCGAGAGCAATCGGGGAGGAGGCTTCTACAGCCAGACGGCGACCCGCGAGGAGGCCGGCGGCAGCCTGGTGATCTTCAACCAGGTGCAGAAGCACCAGGATGAGATCCGCCAGCTGCGCGGGCAGGTGGAGGAGCTTCGCCATCAGCTCGAGCAGCTGCGTCGCCAGACGCGCCAGCAGTACCTGGACATCGAGGATCGCCTGATGGCGGCGAGCAGCGGCGCCGATCGGGCCGCGCCGCCCGTGGATGAGCAGCGCGCCCGCGAGGTGGCCGAGACCCCCTCGCCGAGCGGCGACGATGCCGACACCCAGCAGGCCTATCAGGCGGCCTTCGGCCACGTCCAGGCCCGCGAGTTCGGCGAGGCGATCAGCGCCTTCGAGGCCTTCGTCGGCCAGCATCCCGACAGCCGGCTGACCGCCAACGCCTACTACTGGCTGGGCGAGCTGCACTCGGCCGAGTCCAACCTGGAAGAGGCCGAGGCGGCCTTCCAGCGCGTCCTCGAGGACTTCCCGGAGAGCAGCAAGGTGCCGGACGCCCTCTACAAGCTGGGCCTGCTCGAGGCGCGCCGCGGGAAGCCGGAAGAGAGCCGCGCCCTGCTCGAGCGAGTGCGCGAGGAGCACCCCGACAGCAGCGCCGCCGGCCTGGCCGATGACTTCCTGCGCCAGACGGGCAACTGAGGATCGAGGAACCGAGATGACCTGCAATATCGACTACCAGCCCCCGGCCGACCTGCTCGACGGCCGCATCATCCTGGTCACCGGTGCCGGCGACGGCATCGGTCGCGCCGCGGCGCTGGCCTTCGCCGGCCATGGCGCCACCGTGATCCTGCTCGGGCGCACCATCGCCAAGCTGGAGAAGGTGTACGACGAGATCGAAGCCGCCGGCGGCCCCCAGCCGGCGATCTTCCCCCTCAACCTCGAGGGTGCCGCGCTCAAGGACTACCACGACATGGCCGAGACCCTGGACAAGGAGTTCGGCCGCCTCGATGGCATCCTGCACAACGCCGGCATCCTCGGCCGCATCACCCCCTTCGAGCAGTACAATCCCGAGCTCTGGGAGCAGGTGATGCAGGTCAACATCAACGGGCCGATCTGGATGACCCAGGCGCTGTTGCCGCTGCTCAAGAGCTCCCCGGACGCCTCGGTGGTGTTCACCTCGTCGGGCGTGGGGCGCCGCGGACGCGCCTACTGGGGGGCCTACTCGGTCTCCAAGTTTGCCACCGAGGGCTTCGTGCAGGTGCTGGCCGACGAGGTCGAGCACCTGGGTTCGCTGCGCGTCAACAGCCTCAACCCCGGCGCCACGCGCACCGCCATGCGCAAGGCCGCCTACCCGGGCGAGGACGCCCAGTCCCTGCGCACGCCGGAGGCGATCATGCCCACCTACCTGTGGCTGATGGGTCCGGAGAGCCGCGGCCACAACGGCGAGCCCTTCGACGCCCAGCCGCCCAAAGGGGCTGCCTGAGAGGCTCGCCTGCTCGGAAAGGCCTCCGAGTCAACCGAACGGCGAGACCAACAAGAAGCCCTCACGCCTTGAACGGCGTGAGGGCTTCGTTGCGTCTGGGGCCGATGCGACGTTCTAGCCCGCCATCTCTTCCTCGAGCACCGCGGCGACCAGCGCCTCGGCGGTCTCGAACCAGAGGTCGGCCGGCCAGCGCCGGTAGTCGTCCTCCTCCTCGATGTAGCCATAGCCCACCGCCACGGCGGCCATGCCGGCCGCCCGAGCCGCCTGCATGTCGCGCAGGTGATCGCCGATGTACCAGCACTCGGCGGGCGAGGCCGCCAGACGGCGCGCCGCCTCGACGAGCGGGGCGGGGTCGGGCTTCTTGACCGGCAGATCGTCGGCGCAGAGCAACACCCCGGGCGCGAGACCGAGCGCCTCGACCAGGGGAGCGGCATAGGCGCGGGGCTTGTTGGTGACGATGCCCCAGCGGCCCTCACGCGCGGCCCAGGCGTCCAGCAGGCGGTCCAGCGGGGGGAAGACCCGACTCTCCTCGGCCACCGACTGGCCATAGGCCTCGAGCAGGAAGGTGCGCGCCGCGTCATGGCCCGGGGCCTGCTTCTCCAGGCCCAGCGCCAGGGTCACCAGGGCGCTGCCGCCGTTGGAGACCTGGGCGCGGATCGGCGCATAGGGCAGGGCGGGCAGGCCGTGGTGCTCGCGCAGGGCATTGGTCGCCCGGGCCAGGTCCGGCGCGGTGTCCACCAGGGTGCCGTCCAGATCGAAGAGCAGGGCTTCGGGGCGCGGCGTGGGCATTACGTCGTCTCCCGGCGACAGTGCATCAGGTAGTTGACCGAGACATCGCGGGTCGAGAGCGAAAATTGGCGCGTGATCGGGTGATACACCAGGCCGTTCTGCTCGCGTACCGCGAGGCCCACCTCGCGGCACCAGCCGGCCAGCTCCGAGGGGCGGATGAAGCGGCTGTAGTCGTGGGTGCCGCGGGGCAGCATGCGCATCACGTACTCGGCGCCGACCACCACCAGGGCGTAGGCCTTGGGCGTGCGGTTCAGGGTCGAGAAGAACACCTGGCCACCGGGCTTCACCAGGGCCACGCAGGCGCGCACCACCGAGGCCGGATCGGGCACGTGCTCGAGCATCTCCAGGCAGGTGACCACGTCGAACTCGCCGGGATGCGCCTCGGCCATCGCCTCGGCGCTGATGTGGCGATAGTCGACGCCGACGCCCTGGTCCCCGGCATGCAGGCGGGCCACGGCCAGCGGCGCCTCGCCCAGGTCGATGCCGGTGACCTCGGCGCCGCGGTGCGCCATGGCCTCGGCGAGGATGCCGCCGCCGCAGCCGACGTCCAGCACGCGCCGGCCGGCAAGGCCCGAGCGGGCATCGATGAAGTCCAGCCGAAGGGGGTTGATGTCGTGAAGCGGCTTGAACTCGCCGTGCGGATCCCACCAGCGGTCGGCCAGGGCCTCGAACTTGGCGATCTCCGCCTGGTCGACGTTGCCCGCTTGCGGGTGGCTTGCGCTCATTCTGCTCTCTCCCTGGTGTCGCCTAGCCGACACGCTGTCAGGCCGGCCTGGGTTCGGTATCATGGCCATTGTACCCGCTCCCCGGAGGGCATTCCCACGCTTTCCGGCGAGCCATCACCCACCGTGACAGGGACCGCACCATGATCAACAAGGCCGTTCTTCCCGTTGCCGGGTTCGGCACGCGCTGTCTCCCGGCCTCCAAGGCCATTCCCAAGGAGATGATCACCATCGTCGATCGACCGGTGATCCAGTATGTCGTCCAGGAAGCCGTGGCCGCGGGGATCCGCGACATCGTGCTGGTGACCCACGGCACCAAGAGCGCCATCGAGAACCACTTCGACAAGCACTTCGAACTCGAGGCGAGCCTCGAGGCCAAGGGCAAGACCGACCTGCTCGAGGAGCTGCGCTCCATCGTGCCGGCCGACGTCAACATCATCAGCGTGCGCCAGCCCGAGCCGCTGGGCCTTGGTCACGCGGTGCTCTGTGCCCGCCCGGTGGTGGGCGATGACGAGCCCTTCGCCGTGCTGCTGCCCGACGTGCTGGTCGATGGCGAGGGCCTGGCCCGCAACGATCTGGCAGGCATGATCGGCTCCTTCGAGAAGACCGGGCACAGCCAGCTGATGGTCGAGGAGGTGCCCCACGAGCTGGTTCACAAGTACGGCATCGTCGATACCGGCGGCGAGCTGCCGGGGCCCGGCGAGTCGCGGCCGATCGACGGGGTGGTCGAGAAGCCACCGGTGGACGAGGCGCCCTCCGATCTCGCGGTGATCGGGCGCTACATCCTGCCCGGGCGTATCTTCCCGCTGCTCGCCGACACGCCGCCGGGCGCCGGCAACGAGATCCAGCTGACCGATGCCATCGAGACCCTGCGCCGCGAGGAGGGGGTCGACGCCTTCCGCATGCAGGGCAAGACCTACGATTGCGGCCATCAGCTGGGGTATCTGGAGGCGATTCTCGCCTACGGTCGTCGCCACCCGCGCTACGGGCAGGGCTTTCGCGAACTGCTGACGCGCTACGCAGACGGAGAGTGAAGCGATGCGGGTACTGATCCACGGCAGCGAGCTGGCCGCGGCCACCGCGGCGGCCGCGCTCTCCTGGGTGGGCCACCGCGTGGCCTGGCTGCCTCACGCCTCGGCCGACTGGCCGACCCTGTCGCAGAGCCGCTGGCTGCTGAGCGAGCCGCAGCTGATGGGCCGGCTCGAGGAGGGGCTGGCCCAGGGCAGCCTGCGAATACTCTCCCAGGACGAGCACGGCCTCGACGACGAGCCCTTCGACGTGATGTGGCTCGCCGTCTCGCCGGACCAGCGCCCGGACGCCGCCGCCTGCGTGGAAACGCGCATGGCGAGCCTCTGCCCCGGGGCCGTGCTGATCAACAACTCCACCTTTCCGGTCGGCGAGACCGAGCAGCTGGAAGCGCGCCTGGCCGGCTGCCGGGCGGTGGCGCTGGCCGACCTGCTCGAGGAGGGGCGCGCCTGGGAGACCTTCACCCGGCCCTCGCGCTGGCTGCTTGGCTGCGACGATGACCGGGCCGCGCGCCAGGTGCGAGAGCTGCTGCGCGCCTTCAACCGCCGGCGCGAGGTGATCCAGCGCATGCCGCGGCGCGCCGCGGAGCTGACCAAGCTCGCCATCAACGGCATGCTCGCGACCCGCATCAGCTACATGAACGAGATCGCCGGGCTCGCCGACAGCCTGGGCGTGGACGTGGAGCACGTGCGCCAGGGCATGGGCGCCGATTCGCGCATCGGCTACGAGTACCTCTATCCCGGCTGCGGCTTCGGCGGCCCCAACTTCTCCCGCGACCTGATGCGCCTGGCCCATGTCCAGTCGGCGAGCGGGCGCCACTCGGCGCTGCTCGCCCAGGTGCTCGACATCAACGAGCACAAGAAGGAGACGCTGTTTCGCAAGCTGTGGTCCCACTTCCACGGCCGCCTGGGCGGGCGCACCGTGGCCATCTGGGGCGCGGCCTTCAAGCCCGGCACGGCGCGCATCGACCAGGCGCCGGTGCTCACGCTGCTGCGCGCCCTCTGGGCCCAGGGGGTGAGGGTGCGCCTGCACGATCCCGCGGCGATCCCCGCGGTGCTCGCCGAGGTCGGCGAGCACCCGCTGCTCGAGGTATTCGAGGAGGACCCGCTGACGGCCTGCGACGGCGCCGATGCGCTGATGCTGGTCACCGAGTGGAAGGCCTACTGGAACCCCGACTGGCCGCGGCTGACCGAGCAGCTCGGCGAGAAGCTGCTGCTCGACGGCCGCAACATCTATGATCCGACCCATGTCGCGGCCTGCGGGCTGCACTACCGTGGAATCGGCCGCCGCGCCGACCCCTGAGGGAGCCGGGCGTCGTGTCCCGCTGAGGCCTCTCCCCGCAACAAAACGGCCCCGCCAGTTGGCGGGGCCGTTGTCGTTCAGCGGTCGGCGCCTGGGCGCCGACCCGACTGACGTTCAGACTCAGCTGAAGTTCTGGGCGACGAAGTCCCAGTTGAGCACGCTCCAGACGTTCTCGAGGTACTTCGGACGCGCGTTGCGATAGTCGATGTAGTAGGCGTGCTCCCACACGTCGATGGTCAGCAGCGGGGTCTGGCCATGGGCGATGGGGGTGTCGGCGTTGCTGGTGTTGACGATGTCGACGCCGCCGTCATCGGTCTTGATCAGCCACGTCCAGCCGGAGCCGAAGTTGCCGGCCGCCTGGGCGTTGAAGGTCTCCTTGAACTTCTCGAAGGAGCCGAACTTGGCGTTGATGGCCTCGGCCAGTGCACCGGTCGGCTCGCCGCCGCCATTGGGAGAGAGGCAGTGCCAGTAGAAGGTGTGGTTCCAGACCTGCGCCGCCTGGTTGAACAGGCCGCCGGAGGAGGACTGGATGATCTCTTCCAGGGACTTGTCCGCATCGGCGGTGCCGTCGGTCAGCTCGTTGAGCTTGTTCACGTAGGTCTGATGATGCTTGCCGTAGTGATACTCGAGGGTCTCGGCCGAGATGTGCGGTTCCAGAGCGTTCTTGTCATACGGCAGTGCGGGCAGTTCAAATGCCATCGAGTCTCTCCTTGTCGTCAGCGGTGTCGTAACAGCACCCCATGGTGGGCATCGGGACGCCGGGATTCAAGACTCCCCGTCGATGTTGACCGGGAACCGTGCGTTCCGATGACAAAAAACCTTACACTATCAGGACGATGTGTCGGTGCTGTCGCGGCATCATAGCACCCGGCCCGGGGGGCGCCAATTGCGCGCCCCCCGGGAGCGGCGCCCCGGCCAACCACCCCGAGAGAAGGAGTTCGTCATGGCAGAGCACCCGGATGACCGCCGGCACCCCCGACCGATCGTGCCGGACCCGGATGCCAGCCTGTCGGCCCCGCGAGCGCGCTATCCCGATCCCCCGCGGGTCTGGCCGCTGTGGCTGCTGATCCTGCTGCTGATCGCCGCCGGTGCGGCCCTGGCCTGGGCCGGCTGGCAGGAGCGTGTGCGCCTGCAGGCCGAGCTGTCCCGCGTCAGCGGTGAGCTCTCCAACGTGCATGCGCGTTTCGATGCCGAGCAGGGCAGGGGGGAGGCGCTCGATGCGCTGCAGTCGCGCCTGGACGAGCTTTCCAACCTGGAGGCCGAGGTCGACGCCGTCCTCGACCGTCGCCTGTCGGAATTCAAGGGTGAGCTCGAGAGCGAGCTCAAGGACGACCTCGAGGCCGCGCGGGCGCAGCGGCTCGGGCCCCTCGAGGAGCGCCTGGAGCGCCAGCAGGCGCGCCTCACCGCGCTGGATGAGGAGGCCGAGACCCGGGACGCCACGCTGGCCGCGACCCGCACCTCCCTGGACGCCCTGGAGCGTGCCGGCGAAGAGGGCCGCGCCGCGCTGGGTGAGCGACTGGCGACCCTCGAGCAGGCGCGCGAGAGGCAGGCCGAGCGTCGCGAGACCCTGGCCGACGGGGTGGAGACGCTCCAGGCGCGGCTGGAGGCCCTGGAGACGCGGCTGACGCAACTCGACGGCCGAGTTGAAGCCGCGGCGGGATCACGCGATGATGTTCGCCAACGAATGGAAGCGCTGGACAGCGGGCTTGAGGAGATGGCCTCCGGGCTGCGCGAGCTGCGCCAGTCCCAGCTCGCCCTGAGCGCCCAGCTCGAGGCCCTGCGCCAGTGACATCCCCCCGTCAGGGACCGATGCCCATGCATAATCGCGTGTTGACTCGCCTCACGGCGGCCACGCTGTGCCTCGGCCTGGCGCCTGGCGTCCAGGCCCTCGAGGCGACGGTCGAGGGCGTCGACGACGAGCTGGCCGAGAACGTGCGCCTCTATCTCGACCCGCTCGAGGCCGGGCAGTACAGTCCCGAGCGCCTGAAGAGCGAGGTGCTACGGCGCAGCAGCGAGGCCCTGCGGGTCTTCGGCTACTACTCGCCCAGCATCCGCACGCGATTCGACGATCCCGAGGCCCCCGAGGCGGTGACGCTCGTCATCGATGCGGGGGTGCCGGTGCGCATCGAGGTCCTTGAGCTCTCCGTTACCGGAGACGCCGCCGATGATCCCCCCTTCGAGGAGGCCATCGACGACTTCCCCCTGTCGCAGGGTGACCGGCTTCGCCACGCGCCCTTCGACAGCCTGCGCAGCACGCTGGCCAACCTGGCCCTGCAGCGCGGCTACTTCGACTGGTCCTTCACCGACCGGCGCATGGAAGTGAGACCCTATGCCCAGAGCGCCCGGCTCTATCTGGCACTCGACAGCGGCCCGCGCTACCGCTTCGGCGAGGTGACGTTTCAGGGCCATCACATCGAGGTCGAGCGCCTGCAGAACCTGGCGACCTTCGAACGCGGCGACCCCTACCTGGCGAGCCAGGTGGCCAGGCTCAACGAGCGCCTGGGCCAGACCGAGTGGTTCGGCTCCTTGAGCGTGCGCCCGCGCCTCGAGCGCGACCTCGAGCGACTGGCGCTGCCGGCCGAAGCGGCCGGCTGGTGGCAGGCACTCGACCTGAAGGGGCGGGAGCCGGCTGCTCCGGCGGCGCGCATCGAGGCCGAGGCGCTGCTGGCGGCCAACACCCTCCAGCGTCCCGCCGAGGCGCCGATCGATGTCACGGTGACGCCGGCGGACCGCCACCAGTTCGAGGTCGGCCTGGGCTATGCCACCGACGTGGGCCCCCGCATCCGCCTCTCCTGGGATCAGCCCTGGATCAATCGCTACGGTCACGGCCTCGACCATGACCTCTACCTGTCGGGGCCGGAGCAGCGCTTCTCGGGCCTTTATACGATGCCCCTCGAGAATCCGCTGCGCGACAGCTACCGCCTCCAGTACGGCCTGCGCAACAAGGACAGCGAGGACACCCAGACCCTCGAGAGCACCGTGGAGATCGCCCGACGCTGGAAGTTCGACAGCGACTGGACGGCCGGCGATGACTGGACCTTCGCCAGGGACTGGGAGCAGTCGCTCTACCTGCGGGGCACCTACGAGGACTTCACCCAGGCCGGCGTCTCCAACGAGGTGCTGCTGCTCTATCCCGGCATCAGCTGGACGCGCACGCGGACCCGCAATCCCGCCTTCCCCACCTGGGGCGATCGCCAGCTCCTGGCGTTCGAGTACTCCAACGAGGCCTGGGGGTCGGCGGCCGAGTTCCTGCGCATCACCGGCGACAGCGAATGGATCCGCATGCTGGGCGATGACAATCGCTTCGTCGGCCGGGTCGGGTTCGGCAGCATCACCACCGATGACTTCGCGGACATTCCCCCGTCGCTGCGCTTCTTCACCGGCGGTGACCGCAGCGTGCGCGGCTACTCCTACGAGAGCATCGCCCCCGAGGACGAGGATGGAGAGCTGATCGGCGGCGAACAGCTGCTGACCGTCGGCCTTGAGGCCCAGCGCCGCGTGGCCGGTAAATGGTGGTTGGCGACCTTCGTCGACACCGGCGATGCGTTCAGCGACTGGTGGCCGAGCGACCTGAAGACCGGCGCGGGCCTCGGCGTGCGCTGGATCTCGCCGGTCGGGCCCATCCGTTTCGACGTCGCGCACCCCTTCGATATCGACGACACCTTTCGCATCCATTTCTCCATCGGACCGGAATTCTGAGAGCCAACGTCTTGAGAAAGCGCGCCGTGACCTGGGCCCTGGCCCGCCTGATGATCCTGTTGCCTCTGTGGCTGATCGGCCTCGTACTCCTGCTGCTGGGGTTGGCCTTGTCACCCTGGGGGACGGGCGTGCTGCTCGAGCAGGGCGCCAAACGCGGCTTCTTTGAACTGGGCGGATATGAGGGCGCGCCACTCGATCGCCTGGTGCTCGAGGACCTGCGCCTGGACGCGGGACCGGCGCGGATCGCCCTGTCGCGCCTGGAGCTCGCCTGGTCCGAGGACTGCCTGCTCAGGGGGCGGCTTTGCATCGAACGCCTCGCCCTGGACGGCGCCGATATCCGCCTGACCGAGACGGCGGCCGCCGCACCGGAGCCCCCCGAGGAGAGCGCCCCAGCCGGCGAGCCGCTCGGCCCGATCCAGCTGCCGTTTCCGTTCGAGCTGCGCGAGTTGTCGCTTAACGATGTGGCCCTGCAGCTCGCCGACGGCACGCGGCTCGCCTGGGACGTCTTCGAAAGCGCACTGCGCGCCGAGCAGGGCACCGTGACCCTGCTGCCCACTCGCCTGGCCGGCACGCGGCTGACCCTGCCGCTCTCGGCGGGCACGCGACTCGCGCTGAGCGAGGCCGACCACGAGGGGCCAAGGCTCACCGCCGAGGCCATCGACGCCGCTACCGCCGTCCACTCGCCGCTGCCCGCCGAGGCCGCCGCCGACCTGGAGGGCGTGGCCGACCTGCCCCTGACCGAACAGCCGCGCCGCGAGCTGCCCGAGGTGACGCTGCCCCTGGCGGTGGAGGTACCGGAGCTCGTCGTCGAGGACGTTGCCGTGGGAGGCGCCGTCGAGGCCGGCGTGGAGCGCCTGCACCTGCGCATGAGTGCCCGGGACCACGAGATCGCGATCGAGACCCTGACCCTCGCGAGCCCCGATGCCGACGCCGAATTCGAGGCGCGGCTGGCACTGCGTGACGACTACCCCCTCCAGGCCCGCCTGGCCGCGGACCTCTATTTGCCGGAGCGCATGCCGGCGCTCGCCGGCGAGCGCATCGAGCTCGACGTCGCCGGCAGCCTCGCCGCGCTCGAGGTCGACCTGGCCCTCGCGGGGCCCGTTACGGCGCGGCTGTCGGCCCGACTCGACGCCCTGGACCCCACGCTGCCCTTCGAGGCGTCGCTGGAAAGCGAGGCCCTGCAGTGGCCGCTGCCCGGCGAAGCCCAGATGCAGGCCGACGGGCAAGGCGAGACTCAGGACCCACCGACACCGGTGCAGCAGGAAACACCCGAGAGCGATGCGCCGGCCGAGCCGACGGAGCCGTGGCGGGCCGAGGCGCTCTCGCTACGCCTGGCCGGCAGCCTGGTCGACTATCGGGCCGAACTCTCTCTCTCCGCCGCGGGCCCGACGCTGCCGCCCACCGATCTCTCGCTGATCGGCACCGGCAGCCTGAGCCACTTCGCCTGGTCGCCGCTGTCCGTCAACCAGCAGGGCGGGGTGATCGTCAGCCGCGGCCGGATCGACTGGGAGGAGGGCCTAGACGCCACGGCCACGCTCTCCCTGGACGGCATCAATCCCGGCCATTTCGTCGAGGGGCTGGAGGGTCGCCTGGGCGGCGGCGCCGAGGTGAGCTTCGCCCAGGACACCGACGGCTGGCGAGTCGAGATCCCGTCCCTGGACATCCAGGGGGTGCTGGACGATCGGCCGCTCTCTCTCGAGGCGGTGCTGGCCGGCGACAGCGAGATGCACTGGTCCCTCGAGACCCTCGACTTCCGCCAGGGCAGCAATCGCATCAGCGCCGCGGGCACGGTCAGCCCGTCATCGCTGGACCTGCAGGGCGAGCTCGCCCTGCCGGCCATGGATAGCCTCTATCCCGGCCTCGACGGCGTCCTCGACGGCGAGTTCATCGCCCAGGGCAGCCTCGAGGCGCCTCGGCTCGATCTCGACCTGACCGGACGCGAGCTGGCCTTCAACGACAACCGGCTGTCGCGCCTGGATCTCGAGGCGAGCGTCGCCGGCCTCGACGATCCCGAGCTCGCCGTGACGCTGGATGCCCGTGACATCGCCGCCGGCGGACAGCAGATCACCGCGCTGACGCTGGACCTCGAGGGGCAACAGACGGCGCATCGACTGCGCCTGGCCATGGACGGCGGCGAAGGACTGCCGGTCTCGCGGCTAACCATGACCCTCGAGGGTGGCCTGGACACGGCCCGCGAGCAGTATCGCGGCACCCTGGCACCGCTGGAGATCGACAGCGAGTTCGGCGACATCCGCCTGGACGAGGCGCTGACCTTCGCGGCGAATCTGCCCGAGGGCTCGGCCCGGGTGGCGCCGTTCTGCCTGAACCGTCGCCAGGGCGGGGACGTCTGCCTCGTCGAGCCGCTCGAGGCCTCGGCCGAGGCCGGACGCGCCGCCCTCGAGATCCGCGACCTGCCGATGGACATGGTCGACAGCGTGATGCCCCCCGGGTGGCGCATCGGCGGCGAGAGCGCCGGCACCCTCTCCGCCAGCTGGTCGGGCGGCGGAGAGCGCTGGCAGCTCGACGCCGACCTCGACAGCCGCGCCGAGGTGACCGGCGAGGACGCCTATGGCCAGCCCTGGTCGGTGCCCGGCACCACCCTGAACGTGGTGGTGGAGGCCAGCGAGGCCCGGGCGGATCTCGAGCTGGTCGTGGGCCTGGCCGACACTGGGGAGGTGCGCCTGGCCCTGGGCATCGTCGATCCGCTGGGCAGCGGCGCGCTGGACGGGCAGCTGCGCGTCGATGACCTGCGCCTGGCGCCTTACCGCCCCCTGGTCGCCGGCCTGGAGACCCTCGAGGGCGGCCTGGACGGCGATATTCGCATCGCCGGCAGCCAGGAGGCCCCGCGGCTGGACGGCCGGCTCGCCCTGACCGGACTCAGGGCCGGTGGCCTGGATCTGCCCCTGGAGGTGCAGGACGGCGAGCTCGTCATCGCCCTGGCCGGCGATCGGGCCGACCTCGACGGTTTCCTGGCCGCCGAGGAGGGCCGCCTCACGATCGACGGCAACGCCCAGTGGCCGGCCACGGGCGGATGGCAGGCGGCCATCGACCTCAACGCCGTCGACGATCCGCTGCTGGCGGCCCTGCCGAGCTTCGGTCGCCTGCGCCTGGCCCCGGACCTGAGCGTGCGCGCCGATCCCGAGCGACTCCGGGTGCGCGGTACGGTCGAGATCCCCTGGGCCAGGCTCCAGGTGGGCGAAGTGCCCCAGTCGGCCCAGGCGCCCAGCCCCGACGAGGTGATCATCACCGAGGAAGACGATCGCCGCGCCGCCGAAGCCGAGGCGGAGGCCAGGGCGCAACGCCAGCCCGGCGAATCCACCGCCGCGGCCATGGCCGAGGCGGGGATGGCCACCGATATCCTGATCACCCTGACGCTGGGTCCTGACATGCAGCTGGAGGCCTACGGCCTGGAGTCGGAGCTCCAGGGCAACCTCGAGGTGCGCCAGCAGAGCGGCCCGGTCCAGCTGTTCGGGGACGTCAGCCTGGTCGACGGCCGCTTCCTGGCCTACGGCCAGGACCTGGTCATCCGCGAGGGGATCCTCTTCTTCAGCGGCCCGCCGGGGCAGCCGCGGCTAGACTTCGAGGCGATCCGCAATCCCGCCGCCACCGAGGACGACGTGATCGCTGGCCTCCGGGTGACCGGCGAGGCCTCGGCGCCGAGCCTGGAGATCTTCTCCGAGCCGTCGATGAACGAGGGCAGGGCGCTCTCCTACCTGCTGCGCGGACGCGCCCCCGACAGCAGCGGCGGCGGAGACGGCGTGCTGACCTCGGCGCTGATCGGCCTGACGATCGGCAAGACCGGCAACGCCGTCGGGGCCGTCGGCGAAGCCTTCGGCATCGAGGATCTCAGCCTCTCCACCGCCGGCACCGGCGAGGAGAGCCAGGTGGTGGTCAGCGGCAACCTGACCGACCGGTTGAGCGTCGGCTACGGCGTGGGAGTCTTCTCGCCCATCGCCGAGCTCTCGCTGCGCTACCAGCTGTGGCGCAACCTCTACCTCGAGGCGGTGTCCGGCGCCGCCCAGGCGGTCGACTTGATCTATACCTTCAGCCTGCCGGGCGATCCGCCGGCACCCTGACCGGCGCGCCCGTCACTACTGCCATTGCGCCTGCCCCCACGATGCCCCCGGGAGCGGGCCGACCACCGACAAGGAGCGAATCCCATGCCACTCCACCCCGTTCATGCGCCCGCCGGGCGCGAGACGCCGCTGCCGATCAGCGGCAGCCACCTGGTCAATGAGCACGCCATGCGCCCCCCCTGGCCCGAGGGCATGCAGGAGATCGTTCTGGGCCTGGGCTGCTTCTGGGGCGCGGAGCGGCTCTTCTGGGAGCTGCCCGGGGTCCACGTCACCGCCGTGGGCTATGCCGGCGGCGTGACCCCGAATCCCACCTACGAGGAGACCTGCAGCGGCCGGACCGGTCATGCCGAAGTGGTGCGGGTGGTCTTCGACCCTCGGGTGGTCGATCTCACCACGCTGCTGCGTGTGTTCTGGGAGGCGCATGATCCCACCCAGGGCAACCGCCAGGGCAACGACATCGGCACCCAGTACCGCTCGATCATCCTCACCACGAGCGAGGAGCAGCGAAGGGCCGCCGAGCAGAGCCGCGACGCCTACGGCGAGGCGCTGTCGCGCAGTGGCCAGGGCCCCATCACCACCGAGATCGAGCCGCTCGAGGCCTTCTACTACGCCGAGGAGTACCACCAGCAGTACCTGGCGAAGCACCCCAACGGCTACTGCGGCCTGAAGGGCACCGGGGTCAGCTGCCCGATCGGCTGACGGCGAAGGAGGCGTCGCCCTCCCTCAACTCCGCGAGTCGCTCGCTCAAGCCGTCCACGCGATCGCTCAGGTAGTCGTCGTCGAAATCCGCCTCGGCGTGCAGGCGCCGGGGGTCATGGATGACGATGTGCGCGCGGTGCTTCTCGAGCACGCCGTCGCGCTCCAGCGCCGTCAGGGTGCGATTGACGTGTACCGGCGACAGCCCGAGGATCTGCCCGAGCAGGCGCTGGGAGATGGGGAAGGGCATGCGGCCGGGGTCGACGGGCTGGATCTTGCTCAGCCGGAGGTAGGTCTCGAGCACGAAATGGCTGACCTGCACCCGGGCCGAACGGTGGAGGGTCACCAGCATGCGCTCGGTGAGCAGCGCCTCCTGGCGTCCGATGGTGGCGAACAGCGAGACCGCCAGGGAGGTGGAGGCCGCGACGAGATCCACGATGTGCTGGTGGGTGAAGGTGCTGACGCTCCCCGCGCTGATCATCCGCGCCTCGCTGCCGTGTCGGCGGAAGGTAAACTCCCTCAGGCCGATGATATCGCCCGGCAGCAGCAGCTCGATGATCTGGCGCTCCCCCTCGCCGGTGTCGCGTACGGTGCAGGCCCAGCCGCTCTGGAGGATGAACAGGTTCTGCACCCGCGCCCCGAGCAGCCACAGGACCCGATCCTTGCTCGCCGGAGCGGTGTGCCGCTCGAGATGTTCGAGCATCCGGCAATCGTCGTCGCTCAGGGCGAAATAGCGGCCCATGGCGGCCTGGAAGCAGGGAGCGGTGGTCATGCACGAACCTCGATGGGTGACGGGGGCGATGGCACGCGGGCCCGCGCGAAGCGGTGTCCTCTGTTCACTATAGCGCCCCTGTCGCGAGCCCCCCCGGGATGCGATCCCGGGCGTGCGACGATGGCCTCAGCCGATCTGTCGTCGACGTCGCCGGCTGCGCGCGATGCTGCCAAGCGAGCGGTGGCGGGCCGGCAGTGACTGCCGGGTCTCCTCGAGCAGCTGGGCATGGGCCCGACACTGGGCGATGCAGTCGCCGAGCAGCGTATCCAGTTCCGGGATGGCCCCGCCGTGCCGCAGCCGTGTGTAGAAGCGCTCCGTGCGTCGCTCCTCAAGCAGGCTGCGGCTCAGTTCCAGGCGCGCGATCTCGTCATCGACGATGAAGAAGTGCGCCGCGCCGCGTCCCCGGCAATCACCGGTCGCCGGCGAGTGGCAGGGGGCGACGGGACGCCCCCCCGCCAGCGCCTCGACCAGCACCTCGCGTCGATCGAGACTCTCGTCGGCCAGCGCCTCCATCAGCCGGCTGAGGCCGGCGTGATAGGTCAGGAAACGCAGCGCCTGCCAGCGATACCGCTGAGACTGCCGGCGCTCATGATCGTCTATCGCCTGCAACAGCTCCGCGGGCAGCATGGGCACCCGGCAAGGCCGGGGCTCATCGGCGTGGCTGATCGACTCCCGATTCTGGTTCGATAGATCCATGAGCTACCCCCTGTGTCATGTGTCCGGGCGGGGGCCGGCGCCTGCACATCGATCGCGGGCCTCGCCTCGGGTCAGACTAGGCATGGCGCCCGGGAAGCGGCGATAACATGGGTTAAGGTCTCTGTTTTTTTATCGCCGGACGCCATGGCGCGAGGGGGTGTCAGCGGCCTCCGCGCGGCGCCTGCCAGGCCGTCAGCTGACGCGCGACGCGCCTGGCGAGCCACGAGGCCAGGCGACCCTCGCGCCACTCGACGAAGCCGACGTGGCCGCCGTGACGGGCGAGTTCCACCCGCACCGCCGGCGATGGCCGGGGAAATCGCGAGAAGAGCGCCGGCGGCATGAAGGGATCATCGTCGGCGTGCAGCATCAGCATGGGCAGCGTCACCTCGGCGAGCAGCGGACCGGCGGAGGCGCGCCGATAGTAGTCCGCGGCGCCGTCGAAGCCGTGCAGGGGGGCGGTCACGGCATCGTCGTAGGCGCGCAGGCTGTCGAGCGCGGCAAGCTCGCCGGGCCCGATCGTCAGCGGAAGGGGCTCGCGCGTCAGGCGCCGTGCCATCTTGCGCTTGAGCGAGGCCAGCAGGTGGCGCTCGTAGCGCCGGGCGAATCCCTGGTTCAGGGTGTCGGCGCAGGCGGCGAGGTCCAGTGGCGCGCTGATGACGATGGCGCCGGCCAGGTCAAGCCCCGAACCGCCCCGTTCCCCGACCAGCTTGGCCAGCATGTTGCCGCCCAGCGAGACCCCGGCGGCGACCTTCAGGGCACGGGGATAGCGCTGCGACAGCCGCTCGATCAGGACGGCCGCATCGGTGGTGTCGCCGCTGTGGTAGGCGCGGGGCAGGCGGTTGGGATGCTCACCGCAGCCGCGAAAATGCATCAGCACGGCGCGCCAGCCCAGGCCGGCGGCGGTGTTCAACAGCGCCCGGGCATAGGGGGAGTCGATCGAGCCCTCGAGCCCGTGGAAGAGCACGAAGAGGGGCGCATCCGACCGAGTCGGGGCCGGCCGTGCCCAGGCCAGCTCGACGAAGTCGCCGTCGGGCAGCTCGAGTCTCTCGCCTGCCCACTCGAGCGCGGGGCGCGGCAGGGCCCGCGGCAGCAGAGTCTGGAGGTGACGATTGCAAAGCCCCGGCGGGGCGCGGAAATCGGCGGGGTACCAGGGCTCGTCCATGAGGAATTCCAGCAGGGGGCCAGCGACAAGGAGCGGGGTGAGAGGCCAGGGCGCCGCCCGCGTCAGCGGCCGCCGCGTCGAGGAGACAGGGTATCAGGATCATGCGCCTCAGAGCGCGCGGAGCGACTCGCCGTCCATCGAGATCGCCTGCCACAGAGCCTCGACGGCGGGCTGGTCCACGCCCCGGCGGCGATAGAGGCGGATCTCCAGCGGCACGTCCCAGCGGGCATCGCCGGCACGCACCAGGGTGCCCGCGGCCAGGGTCTCCTGCACCACGCGCTCGGGCAGCCAGCCCAGCCCATAGCCCAGGCCGACCAGCTCGCGGATATTGCCGCTCTGGATGCTCTCGTGGAGTACCCGGAAGTCCGGCGCGCCGGGAACCCCCTCGAGATGGCGGCGCAGCGCCATGTCCGTCAGCCCCCGTGGATGGTAGGCGATCAGCGGCAGGCTGGCCCGCGGGCCCGTCTCCAGCGCGAAGCGGGGCCGTCCGTCGGGCTCGGGCAGCGACACCGGCACCAGGAGTTCGCTGTCGAGGCAGCAGTGCTCGAGGCCCTCGGTCTCGGGCATCTGGGGCCCCTCGACCCGCGGCCAGTAGGTCAGCACCAGGTCGCACTCGTCGCGGGTCAGCGCCTCGAAGAAGTCGCTGGCCAGCCAGCCGGTGGCCCGCAGATAGGGCGTCAGCGGCGGCGGGGTGGCAAAGCTGGCTAGCCAGGCCGGCAGGAAATGCGCCAGCAGGCTCTGGGGGGCGGCCAGGCGCAGCTGGCTGGCCTGTTCCTCGGCCAGCTGCGACAGGCGTTGCCGGGTCGCGGCGACCCGGCGTGTCACCTCCAGGCTCAGTGCCAGGAACTCCTCGCCCGCCGGCGTCAGCGTCAGCGGCAGGGTCTGGCGATTGATCAGGGTGGTGCCCATGCCCTCCTCGAGCAGCTTGATGCGTCGCGAGAAGGTAGGTTGGGTGACGTTCTGCTCCTCCGCCGCGCGCGAGAAGTGCTGGGTCCGGGCCAGGACGATGAAGTCTTCCAGCCAGCGCAGTTCCATGTCGATCCTCGAGCCAGAAGCCGGGTGTCACACCCGGCATTGTGCCACAGCTGCCGGGGCGTCAGTCGATGCGCCCTTCCTCCACGGCATGGCAGGCCACCTGGCTGCCGTCGTCGGTGGCGATCAGCTGCGGGATCTCGCTGCGACAGCGCGCATTGGCGTGGGGGCAGCGCCCGTGGAAGACGCAGCCCGACGGCAGGTTGACCGGCGTGGGCACCTCGCCCTGCAGGCGGATGTGCTGCGGCCGGTCATCCTCGAGGCGCGGGATGGCCGACATCAGCGCCTGGGTGTAGGGGTGGCGCGGGCGGGCGAAGAGTGTCGCCGTCGGCGCCACCTCACAGACCCTTCCTAAGTACATCACCGCCACCCGGGTGCCGAAGTGCTCCACCACGGCGAGGTCGTGGGTGATGAACAGGTAGGTCAGGTTGCGCTGCTGCTGGGCCTCCATCAGCAGGTTGAGCACCTGGGCCTGGATCGACACGTCCAGCGCCGAGATCGGCTCGTCGGCGACGATGAATTCCGGATCCACCGCCAGCGCCCGGGCGATGGCGATGCGCTGACGCTGGCCGCCGGAGAACTCGTGCCCATAGCGCCCCCCCCAGTCGGCGGCGATGCCCACCGAGGCCATCACCTCGGCGACCTGGTCCTTGACCCGCTGCGGCGACCAGTCCGGATGGTGCAGGCGGATCGGCTCCTCCAGGGTCTGCTGGATGGTCATGCGCGGGTTCAGCGACGCATAGGGATTCTGGAAGATCATCTGCATGCGGCGGCGATAGGGCATCAGCGCCTGGTGCGAGAGATCGTCGATGCGCTCCCCGTCATAGCGGATCTCGCCGGCGCTCGGGTGCAGCAGCCCCATCACGGTGCGCGCCACGGTGGACTTGCCGCAGCCGGACTCGCCGACCACGCAGAGCGCCTCGCCGCGCTGGATGTCCAGGTCGACCCCGTTGATGGCGTGCACGTGCTTCTGCTCGCGGACCAGCTTGCCGCCCTTGAACTTGAGCTGCTCGAGGAAGTCGCCGGAGAGCGAGAAGCGCTTCTCCACGCCGCGAATTTCCAGCAGCGGGGTGGCGGGCTCGGCGGCGGTGGCGTGGGCAGTCGAACTCATCAGCGGATCTCCTCGGCCGGAATGCGCTCGCGATCGAGCATCTCGGCGACCATGTGGCAGGCGACCCGGCAGTTGCCGGAGGTCACGAAATCGGGCACCTCGTCGGTGCAGGCGTGGCGGGTCGAGCCGTCGGCGCGGGTCACGAAGCCGCAGCGCGGATGGAAGGCACAGCCGCTCGGCAGGTTGTCCAGCGAGGGCATGCTGCCGGGGATCTGGTTGAGGCGTGCGCCGGGCGTGGCCATCTGCGGCAGGGCGTTGATCAGCCCCTGGGTGTAGGGGTGCTGCGGGTCGTTGATGATCTCCCGGGTCGGGCCCTGCTCGATCACCCGGCCGGCGTACATCACCAGCATGCGCTGGGTCACCTGGCTGACCACGCCCAGGTCGTGGGTGATCAGGATCAGGCCGACGTTGTGCTTCTCGCAGAGCTCGAGCAGCAGCGCCATGATCTCGGCCTGGATGGTCACGTCCAGCGCCGTGGTCGGCTCGTCGGCGATGATGATGTCCGGGTCGAGCAGCAGCGCAATGGCGATGATCACCCGTTGGCGCATGCCGCCGGAGAGCTCGTGGGGATACTGGTCCAGGCGTGCCGAGGGGGAGGGGATCTGCACCTGCTCGAGCTTGCCAAGCGAGATCGCCCGGGCCTCCTTGGTGGAGATGCGCCGATGCGCCTTCAGGCACTCGACCATCTGCTCGCCGATGGTCAGCACCGGGTTCAGGGTCATCATCGGATCCTGGAAGATCATCGACATGCGGTGCCCGCGCACGTGGCGCAGGCCCCGGTCGCTCATGGCGGTGAGTTCCTGGCCGTCGAAGGTGATGCTGCCGCCGGCGATGTAGCCGGGCTTGGCGATCAGGTTGAGCAGGCTGAAGGCCGCCACCGACTTGCCGGCGCCGGACTCGCCCACGATGCCCAGGCGCTCGCCACGCTCCAGGCTGAAGCAGACGTCACGCAGGGCCTGCACGTCACCGCGGCGCAGGGCGAAGCGCACGTCGAGGTTGTTTACGTCGAGGAGTGCCATGGGAATCAGCCCTTGTAGAGTCGCGGGTTGAGGACGTCGCGCAGCCAGTCGCCGAGCAGGTTGATCACCAGCACGAGAATGACCAGCACGGCCCCGGGGATCAGGGTGATCCACCAGGAGCCCGACTGGATGTAGTCGAAGCCCGACTTGATCAGCGAGCCCAGCGACGGGTGCGTTTCCGGCATGCCGAGCCCCAGGAACGACAGCGCCGCCTCGGAGATGATGGCGTTGGCCACCTGCACCGTGGAGATGACGAAGATCGGCGACAGGGTGTTGGGCAGGATGTGGCGGAACATGATGCGCCGGCTGGAGAAGCCCATCACCCGGGCGGCGTCGACGTACTCCTTGCTGCGCTCGGCGAGCACCGAGGCACGCACCGTGCGCGCGTACTGCGGCCACTCCGCCAGGCCGATGATCAGCACCAGCAGCGGCACCGCGTAGTCACTGTAGGTGGCGCCGCCGAAGACCGCCTTGACCAGGGCACCGACCACGATGGCCACCATCAGGGTGGAGAACGACAGCTGGATGTCGGCCAGACGCATCAGGAAGGCGTCGACGCGCCCGCCGAGGTAGCCGGCGAGCAGCCCGAAGCTGACGCCGAGCAGGGCCTGCAGCGCCACGGCGCCGAAGCCGATGATCAGCGACACCCGGGCGCCATAGAGGATGGTCGAGAGCAGGTCGCGGCCCTGGGCGTCGGTGCCCATCAGGTAGGCCGGATCACTACCGTCGACCCAGAAGGGCGGCAGCTCCGAGGCGAGGATGTCGATCTGCGCCAGGTCGTAGGGGTCCATCGGCGCCAGCCACGGGGCCAGCACCGCGACGCCGACCAGCACGATGAACACCAGCAGGCTGAGCTGGGCGACCGGGTCGCGCTTGAAGCTGTAGAGCAGGTAGGAGCCGCGGAAACGCGACCAGCGGCTCGCCACCGGCGCGGCGGCCACGGAAGAGTTCGTGGTAGTCATGCGGGTTTCCCTGTCAGCTTGACGGTGGGATTGACCAGGCCGTAGATGAGGTCGACCAGGGTGTTGGTGATCACGAAGATCAGCCCCACGATCATCAGGTAGGTCACGATCAGCGGCACGTCGGAGCGCTGGATGGCGTTGAGGAACATCAGCCCCATGCCCGGCCACTGGAAGACCGTCTCCGTGAGGATGGTGTAGGCCACCAGGGTGCCGATCTGTACGCCGCCCACGGTGATCACCGGCAGCATGGTGTTCTTCAGCGCATGGATGAAGTAGATCCGGCGCAGCGAGATGCCCTTGGCGCGGGCGAACTTCACGTACTCGGACTGCAGCACCTCGAGCATCTCGGCGCGGATCAGGCGGATGAACAGCGGCAGCATGATCGAGGCCAGCGAGACCGCCGGCAGTACCAGGTAGGTCAGCCCGGTCAGCGAGGCGAAGTTGCTGTCCCAGGTGCCGAACACGTTGACGGGATCGCCGCGGCCGTAGGCCGGCATGCCGCCGTCGGTGGAGAGCGCCTCATTGAGCCAGGCGCCCCAGCCGGTATCGGCGGGGAAGGGCGCGATGCTCACCCCGATGGCGAAGATCTGTATGAGCACGATGGCGGTGAGGAAGACCGGTATCGAGATGCCGACGATCGACACCCCCATGAAGAAGCGCGACAGCCAGGCGCGGGGCCGGATGGCGCTGTACACGCCGATCGGTACCGACAGCGCGATTATCAGGAAGGTACTGGCCGCCACCAGCTCCAGCGTCGCCGGCAGGTGACGCATGATGACCTCGGTGGTCGGCTGGTTGAAGGTGTAGGAGTAGCCGAAGTCGAACTGGACGGCGTTCCCGGCGAAGCGCAGGTACTGGACCAGGAAGGGGTCGTTGAGCCCCAGCTCCTCGCGCAGGGCCTCGCGCTCGCTCTCGGGCACCGACTGGCCGACCATCTGTTGGATGGGGTCGCCCAGGTTGTCCTGGATGGCGAAGGCGATGATGCTGATGACGAACATCACCAGCAGGGCATGGTAGAGGCGCTTGATCAGGAAAGCGATCATGGCTGGCGTCCCGTGTGCAACACGCGGTGACGCACTCGATCATCGAGCGCGTCACAGGGGTCATGGTGGTTCGAAGGGCCGGCCCGCGAGGGGCCGGCGCGCGGCGGGCTTACTCGTCGGTGATGACCAGGTCCCCGAGGTAGGGGAAGTTCATCACGTTGAGCACCGGCTCGATGTCGACGTTGGAGGCCGAGGCCCAGGCCAGGTCCTGCCAGTGCAGTGGCACGAAGGCGGCATCGTCGTAGAGCGCCTGCTCGACCTGCTGGAGCATCTCGGCACGCTTCTCGAGGTCGACCTCGAGGTTGGCCTCGGCGACCAGCTTGTCGAGCTCCGGGTTGCAGTAGTTGCCGGCGTTGTACTGGCCGGCCCCGCTGTCGGCGTCCGGGCAGGCGGTCAGGTACTCGTGGAAGTTCGCCGAGTCCTCGGTATCGGCGTGCCAGCCGATCATCATCATGTCGGCGACGCGATCGTCGTACTCGCCCCAGTACTGCGCCTTGGGCAGCGTCTTGAGATCCACGGTGACGTTGATGCGCGCCAGCATCGCGGCGACCGCCTGGGCGATCTTGGCATCGTTCACGTAGCGGTTGTTGGGCGCCATCATGGTGATCTCGAAGCCATCCTCGAAGCCGGCCTCGGCCATCAGCTGCTTGGCCTTCTCCAGGTCATAGCGCGGTTCGAGGCTCTCGACATGGCCGGCGTAGCCTTCCGGCGAGAACTGGGCGGCCGGGGTCGCGAAGCCCTTCATGAGGCGGTCGGCGATGCCTTCCTGGTTGATGGCATAGGCGAAGGCCTGGCGCACCTTCGGGTCCTGGAAGGCCTCGACACGTTCCTGGTTCATATGGAAGAGGATGATCCGGGTACCGGACATGGTCACCAGCTGGACGCTGTCGTCCTCGCGCACCCGCTCCAGATCGTTGGGCGGCACCGGGGCGATGAAGTCGACGTCGCCGGAGAGCAGCGCGGCCACGCGGGTGGCGTTCTCGCTGATCGGGGTCATGACGATCTCGTCGACGTTGCCCGGGGACTCCTCGTCCCAATAGTCATCGAAGCGCTCGAAGGCGATGCGCACGCCCTGCTGGCGTTCGGTGACCACGTAGGGGCCGGTGCCGGAGAGGTGGCTCGAGGCGTAGGAGTTGCCGTTCTTGACGATCTCGTCCTTGGGATCGCCGTCCTCGTCGGTGCCGCTGTAGAAGGCGCTGTCCATCGGGAAGACATAGGTCGCCAGGTTCAGCAGCAGCGGGTAGGGCTTGGTGGTCTTGAACTCGACGGTGGTGTCGTCGATGGCGGTGACGCTCTCGATGGGCTCGAAGATCGCCTTGAAGTCCGGGCTGCGCTTGAGGCGCTCGACGGTCCAGACCACGTCCTCGGCGCTGAACGCATTGCCGCTGTGGAATTCCACATCGTCGCGCAGCGTCATGCGCATGGTGGTGTCATCCACCTGCTCCCAGCCGGTGGCCAGGCGCGGTTCGAAGGAGAGGTCCTTGTTCCAGCGCACCAGCGGGTCGAAGGTCATGTGGGAGAGCTGGAGGATGCCGCCGGAGAGCTGCTCGTGGATGTCCAGCGAGACCGGGTCGGCGTCATAGGCCATGCGCAGGCTGGTCTCGGCGCTGGCCACGGAGGGCAGCACGGCGGTAGTCATGGCGGCGCCGATTACGCTCGCCAGCAGGGTCTTCTTGAGAGTCATGTGTCGTTCCATGCCGGGTGACTTGTTATTGGTGTCATGACCGCTAAGGTCCAGCCAATAACATAGAGAGCCCGGTGGCCCCTGCCCAATCGAAATTTTGACAGGTGCCATGCGCCCGGCGAATGAGGCCGCCGGGCGAACGACGCATCAGTCCTCGCTGGACGGCGTCAGGCGGCCGATGCGATAGAGGGTCGCGACCTGGTCGAGCCCCGAGACGCTGCACTCCAGATCGGTGACACGACCGTCGCTCAGGCCGTAGACCCAGCCGTGCACGGCGAGCGGCTGGCCGCGCTGCCAGGCCCGCTGGATGATCTTGGTACGACACAGGTTGTTGACCTGGGCCTGGACGTTGAGCTCGCACATGCGATCGACCTGCTCGTCGAGCGGCAGTGACTCGAGGTCACCGCGATGGCGGCTGTAGAGCTCGCGGACCGAGTGCAGCCAGTAGTCGACCATGCCGCACTCGTCGCCGGTCACGGCCGCCTTGACGCCACCGCAGCCATAGTGGCCGACGATCATGATGTGCTTCACCTTGAGCACATCGACGGCGAACTGGACCACCGAGAGGGCGTTCATGTCGTTGTGGTGCAGCAGGTTGGCGACGTTGCGATGGACGAAGACCTCACCGGGCGGCAGGTCGATGATCTGGTTGGCCGGGACGCGGGAGTCGGAGCAGCCGATCCACAGGTAGTCGGGGTTCTGCTGCTGTGACAGCCGAGCGAAGAAGTCGGGATCCTGGCGACGGACGCTCTCGGCCCAGTCGCGGTTGCGCTCGAGCAGCTGTTGCATTTCGGTTTTCATGGGGCGGGATTCTCTGAAGAACGGACCATGGGACGCGACGCATTCTGATCACCGGCATAGCCAGGGTCAATGGAGCGGGCCTCCCTGGCCATGGCCGTGGCTGGTATGATCGCGCCCGATCAGAATGACACGACCATCAGGAGACTACTGTGTCCGAGTACGACTACGACCTCTTCGTGATCGGCGCCGGTTCCGGCGGCGTGCGCGCCGCCCGCACCGCGGCGGCGACCGGCGCCCGGGTCGCCGTGGCCGAGGATCGCTACCTGGGGGGCACCTGCGTCAACGTCGGCTGCGTACCCAAGAAGCTCTACTCCTACGCGGCTCACTTCCACGAGGCCTTCGAGGATGCCGGCGGCTTCGGCTGGCAGCTGGCCGAGGCGCCGCGCTTCGACTGGTCGACCCTGCGCGACAACAAGATCGGCGAGATCAAGCGGCTCAACGGCATCTACGGGCGGCTGCTCGACGCCGCCGACGTGCGCCTGATCAATGCCCGGGCCCGCGTGGTCGATGCCCATCACGTGGAGGTCGGCGGCGAGACCGTCAGCGCCGAGAAGATCCTGGTGGCCGTCGGCGGCTGGCCCTGGACGCCGGACTTCCCGGGCAAGGAGCTCACGGTCAACTCCAATCAGGTCTTCGATCTCGAGACCTTCCCCGAGCGCTTCCTGGTGCTCGGCGGCGGCTACATCGCGGTGGAGTTCGCCAGCATCTTCAACGGCCTCGGCAGCGAGGCACACCTGGTCTATCGCGGCGGGCTCTTCCTACGCGGCTTCGACCAGGAGGTCCGCGAGTTCACCCGGGACGAGATGGCCAAGAAGGGCGTCAACCTGCACTTCGAGGCCAACATCGAGGCGATCGAGAAGGTCGATGGCGGCCTCGCGGTCACCCTGACCAGCGGCGAGCAGCTCGAGGTGGACGCGGTGCTGGCGGCCACCGGCCGTCGCCCTCACCTGGAGGGGCTCGGGCTCGAGGCGCTGGGCGTGGCCCGTACCGAGAGCGGCCACCTCGCCGTCAACGAGCGCTTCGAGACCTCGGTGCCGTCGATCCTGGCACTGGGCGACGTGACCGGCGGCCCGGAGCTCACGCCGGTGGCGCTCGCCGAGGCCATGCAGCTGGTCCGCCACCACTTCGAGCCGGTGGAGCCGGCCCCGCTGGACTATCGCAACATCGCCACGGCGGTCTTCTGCCACCCCAACATCGGCACCGTGGGGCTCTCCGAGGAGCAGGCCCGCGAGACCTGCGGCGAGATCCGGGTCTATACCGCGGACTTCCGCCCCATGAAGCACACCCTCTCCGGCAGCAGCGAGCGTTGCCTGATGAAGCTGATCGTCGACGAGGCGAGCGACGTGGTGGTCGGTGCCCACATGGTAGGCGAGGAGGCCGGCGAGGTGATTCAGGGGATCGCCGTGGCGGTGCGCGCGGGACTCACCAAGGCGGATTTCGACGCCACCGTGGGCATCCATCCCACCGGCGCCGAGGAGTTCGTCACCATGCGCACCCCGACACGCCGCTGAGCTCAATCGACGGCGATGCGTCATCACGGGCCACCCCTCAGGGTGGCCCGTTTGCGTTGGGCGTCATGATGGGCTCGAACTCGCCGCGTCGGCCTGCCGTTGTGGTCTATCTTGAAGGGAGCGGACGCGAGGCGACGGCGCCACACAGGGGCCCTGCAGGGAGCCTCGATCGCTCAGCATAATTTTCTATTATGGTTAACGGGCGCCAGGATAATCATGGCTTTGAATTGCTAATAAGGCGCTGTTATAATCCCGCTCAAATTCGCTACAGCGAACCACCGACATGACCGCAACCACCGAACCCTTCACGCCCTCCGCCGACCTGGCCAGGCCCACCGTGGCCGATGCCGTGGTCGGTCACGAGGCCTCGCCGCTGTTCATCCGCAAGCCCAATCCCGACGACGGCTGGGGCATCTACGAGCTGGTCAAGTCCTGCCCGCCGCTGGACGTCAATTCCGCCTATGCCTACCTGCTGCTGGCGACCCAGTTCCGCGACAGCTGCGCGTTGGCCACCAACGAGGAAGGGGAGGTGGTCGGCTTCGTCTCCGGCTACGTGAAGAGCAATGCCCCCGACACCTACTTCCTCTGGCAGGTCGCGGTGGGTGAGAAGGCACGCGGCACCGGCCTGGCGCGTCGCCTGGTGGAAGCCGTGATGTCACGCCCGGAAATGGCCGAGGTGCATCACCTCGAGACCACCATCACTCCCGACAACCAGGCCTCCTGGGGCCTGTTCCGGCGTCTGGCCGATCGCTGGCAGGCACCGCTCAACAGCCGCGAGTACTTCTCCACCGATCAGCTCGGCGGCGAGCATGACCCGGAAAACCTCGTGCGCATCGGCCCCTTCCAGACCGATCGCATCTGATCATCCGCTTCTCGAGGGACCGGCTGCCGAGCGCGCAGCCCGGGCCCCTGTGTCTCTACCGGCCGCGTCGCGGCCAGCCCCTTTCTTCAACTTCCCAAGACCAACAGGAGGTCGCACATGCAGACCCAGATTCTCGAACGCATGGAGTCCGACGTTCGGACCTATTCACGCTCCTTTCCGGTGGTGTTCACCAAGGCCCAGAATGCGCGCCTGACCGATGAAGACGGCCGCGAGTACATCGATTTCCTGGCCGGCGCCGGCACGCTGAACTACGGCCATAACAACCCGCGCATCAAGCAGGCGCTGCTCGAGTATCTGGCCGAGGACAACATCATCCACGGCCTGGATTTCTGGACCGCCGCCAAGCGTGACTACCTCGAGGCGCTCGAGGAGATCGTCCTCAAGCCCCGCGGGCTCGACTACAAGGTCCAGTTCCCCGGACCGACCGGCACCAACGCCGTCGAGGCGGCCATCCGCCTGGCCCGCAATGCCAAGGGTCGCCACAACATCGTCACCTTCACCAACGGCTTCCACGGCGTGACCATGGGGGCGCTCGCCACCACCGGTAATCGCAAGTTCCGCGAGGCCACCGGCGGGGTGCCGACGGTCGGCGGCAGCTTCCTGCCGTTCGACGGCTACATGGGCGAGGGCGCCGACACCCTGGATTACTTCGAGAAGCTGCTCGGTGACAAGTCCGGCGGCCTGGACGTTCCGGCCGCGGTGATCGTCGAGACCGTGCAGGGCGAGGGCGGCATCAACGTCGCCGGCCTCGACTGGCTCAAGCGTCTCGAGCGGATCTGCCGTGACCATGACATCCTGCTGATCGCCGACGACATCCAGGCGGGCTGCGGGCGCACCGGCAAGTTCTTCAGCTTCGAGCACGCCGGCATCACCCCGGACATCGTCACCAACTCCAAGTCGCTCTCGGGTCTCGGCCTGCCGTTCGCCCAGGTGCTGATGCGCCCGGAGCTCGACGTCTGGAAGCCGGGCCAGTACAACGGCACCTTCCGCGGCTTCGCGATGGCCTTCACCACCGCCGCCGCCGCGCTGCGCGAGTACTGGGCCGACGACGCCTTCGAGAAGGAAGTGGCGCGCAAGGGCGAGGTGGTCGCCAAGCGCTTCCAGCGCATCGCCGGCATGCTCAATGAGCTGGGCTTCGAGGCCACCGAACGCGGCCGCGGGCTGATGCGCGGCATCGACGTGGTCAGCGGCGATATCGCCGACAAGATCACCCACAAGGCCTTCGAGAACGGCCTGGTCATCGAGACCAGCGGCCAGGATGGGGAAGTGGTCAAGTGCCTCTGCCCGCTGACCATCACCGATGAAGAGCTGGCCCGCGGCCTGGATATCCTCGAGACCAGCGCACGCGAAGCGCTGAGCTGATACGCTGACAGGGTCGCCCGCCAGCGAGGAGGGTGGCCCGGTCCTCGACCGGCCGAGGGCTCGGCCGGTTCGCCATCGACATTACTGGAGAGTATTCATGATCGTTCGCAATCTCGAGGAAGCGCGCAAGTCCGACCGCCTGGTCGCCGCCGAGAATGGCAACTGGGACAGCACCCGCCTGTCGCTGGCCGACGATGGTGGCAACTGCTCCTTCCACATCACCCGGATCTACGAGGGCACCGAGACTCATATCCATTACAAGCATCACTTCGAAGCGGTGTTCTGCATGGAAGGGGAAGGCGAGGTGGAGACCCTGGCCGACGGCAAGATCTGGCCGATCAAGCCGGGCGACATCTACATCCTCGACCAGCACGACGAGCACCTGCTGCGGGCCAGCAAGACCATGCATCTGGCCTGCGTCTTTACCCCGGGCCTGACCGGCAAGGAGGTCCACCGCGAGGATGGCTCCTACGCGCCGGCCGACGAACCGGACGACAAGACCCCGCTCTGATCGTGCATCGCCCCTAGCGCGACGACTCAGATCCGCCACGTGGCCCCGAACCCTTGCGTTCGGGGCCACGTCGTTCAGGGCACCGAGCGGTCGAAGACGATAGTGATCTCGGCCAGCGTCACGCCGAACTTGCTCATGGCCGTGCGGTTGATCAGCCGTCCGTCGGGCTGCAGGTACATCCAGTCATCCATCGTGAAGGTGAGCTCGCGCCCCGAGACCTCGACGGGCAGGCGGTAGCGCATATTGAAGGCGTGGCCGGCCTGGCGTGCCTGGACGGGGCCCTCGACATCGTTGGCGCGGCCGAGCCAGGTCGCCTCATCCTGGCGCTCGAAGGTCCAGACCCGACGATCCGTCTCGCCATCCTGGTAGGTGAAGCGCTCGTCGAGGGTCAGGGTGTCGCCCTCGAGGCTGCCGTCGATCACCACCGTGAAGCGCCGCTGCACCTCGCCGCTGTAGTCCTGCACCATGCCCCAGGCACGTGTCTGACCGTCGAAGTACTCCCCAATGTCCAGCCGCGGGGTGGTACCGGCGTAGCGGTCGACATCGACGCTGCTGCAGCCGGCGAGCAGCGGAAGAAGAAGAAGCAAGGAGATAAGGCGATGGCGCCATATATTGTACATATCTTTTCCGAATTCAGGTTTTCGTACAATAAATGCTAGCGGATTACCGACACCGGCGCCATGGCCGCGGAGGGCGCCAGCGAAAAGAGGCGCATTGACACGACCCCGCCCGGAGGGCCGAGGCCTTCCGGGCGGCGTCAACCTCCTGGCGGGGTATCTCACGCCTCGTGATCGTGCTCCTCGCCATCCTCGTGTTCGCCGCGCCCCTCGGGCGGGCCACCGCCTTCCTCGTCATCCTCATGGTCGTGGTCGTCGCCAGACGTATGGTCCTCGCCCTTGCCGGCCGGCGGCCCCTTGTCGAAGCCCTCGTCGCGGAAGATGTCCGACTCCGAGGAGTGGCCGCCGCGGGCCTCGCCGGTACCGGCGCCCTTGCCGAGTCGCTTGCGCTGGCCCTGGCCGCCGCCGTGCTTCCCCCCCGAGCCGTGATCGTCGCCCTCGGCATGAGTGTCGGCATGGTCGGCGTGCTGGGCCAGCAGCAGTGTCTCGCTCGGTACCGGGGCATAGGCGTCGGCCTGGGCGAGGCCGACGCCCACGGCCAGGGGAAGCAGGCTAGCCATCAGGAGCCGGCGCAGGGCAGGGGGGTGCTGCTCGTTCATGGAGGCCTCCTGTCGAGATAGCAGCGGCCCCGCGAGGGGCCGCTTGGTTCAAGATCAGGCCAGGGCGCCCGTCACGGGGTCGCCGGTGGCTCGATGGCGTAGTCGTGCACGAACTCGAGGACCTGCACGGCATCGTCGGTCTGCTGGGTGAAGGCATCGATCCCGTTGGTATCGTCGTCGATGGTCGGCACCTCATTGAAGATCACCGCGTCGAGCAGGTTGACCTCCTCCGGCCGGTAGATGACGTTGCCGTCGGCATCGACATCCTCGGTCAGCACCCAGACCGAGATGTCGCCGTAGAGGGACTCGCGGACGCTGTCGTCATAGACGTAGTCCGCACTCTCGACCAGCGTGGAGAGCTCGTCGTCGAGGTCGACGAAGCCGGTCAGGTTCATCATCTCGTCGACGGTGACGTCGCCGTACTTGTCGGAGGCGGCCGAGAAGGCGGAGGCGGCCAGGGTCATCACCACGTCGGCGTCCACCGTCATGGTGAAGGTCTCCTCGGGGTCGTCGCCCATGGGACTGGTGGTGATCGACAGGGTATAGCTGTCGGCATCCGGATCGCTGCCGGCGGCCTCGACCAGGGCGACATAGAGGGCGAAGTTCTCCAGCGGCGAGTCGATGGTGGAGATGGTGCCGTCGTCGTTGGTGACCAGCAGGCGACCGGCGTCATCGGTCATCGCATCGAGCGTCTCGGCCGTGATGGTCTCGCCATCGAGCTTGGAGAGTAGTTCGGCCAGGGAGTGGTCGGTGACGCTCTCCGGCGAGCGGGCCACGTTCAGGCGGCCGAACTCCACCGGGATCACGCCCTCCGGCATCTCGTAATCGCCTTCATCGACCTCCACCAGCTGGGTATAGGAGTCCGGGTTGTCCTCGGTGCAGCCCGCCACCAGGCAGGGCTGGATGTTGCCGTTGTCGTCCAGGATGGGCGTGCCATCGTCCGCACGCAGGATGATCACGATATCGCCGTAGTCGCCACCCTTGCCGCTGTCCGGGCCGCCGCCGCCACCGGCGTTGTCGGGCTTGCCGCCACGGTCGGCGCTACCCTGCCCCTTGCCCTCGGGCGGGCCGCCGGCGTCGTCGCGGAAGACGTCGGACTCGGCCGAGCCGCCCATCTGGCCGCGCCCCTGACCGCCGCCCATCTGGCCCTTGCCGCGGCCGACGTTGAGCAGGTTGTCGCGGTTGCCGCCTTTACCCTGACCCTGCTGGGCCTGGGCACTCTGCATAAAGAAGCCGGCATCAGGAAACATGGCCGTGTCGATCGCGGCGGCGCCCATCAGCGGAATCACCGCCGCCGCGGTCAGGGTGGCCAGCCGGGTGACGCCGAAAGTGTTGCGTGATGTGCTCATGTTCAACCCCCTAGGGTGTCGCGGATGACTTGCGTTTCGTGCTGCGCTGGCAGGGAAGTGCCAGTTGATCTAAAGATAGTCCGGACTAGGAACCTATCATTGACTTGTATCAATATTCTATATAGGCATTAAAGTGGCTCGGGCGAAGAGCTCAGAGACCCCATCGCCATGCCTTAGAACTGGTAGGTGACGCCCAGGCGAGTCACGTTCTCCTCGTTGTCGAAGCGATCCACGCCGGACCCGGAGTCGGAGTCCACCTCCAGCTCGTCGTAGCGGGTGTGGGTGTAGTCCATGCGCAGGCGCAGCTGCTCCTGGATCGGCACCTCGAGGCCGCCCCCGACACGCCACCCCTGTTCCGTGTCGTCGAGCCGAACGCTCTGCTGGCCACGCGCATAGCGGGTCTCGAAATCCGTCCAGGCGGAGCCGCCGCGCAGGTAGAGCAGGGCGCCGCTGTCGATGACGTAGCCGGCCCTAAGGGCGATCCCCAGGCTGGACTCGCGATCCACCGAATAGGTACGGCCATTGGGCGTGCGCTCGTGGTTCCAGGTGATATCGCTGGCCTCCGCCTCCAGCTCGGCCGCCAGGTAGAAGCGCTGGAAGGTCATGCCGTAGCCGGCATGCAGGCCGGCGAGGGCGCCGGAATCGCCGAACTGGGCATCCAGCTCAGTGGGCGCGGTGCGCGGGCCCGAGAGGTCCGTGGCGAGGCTGCCATAGCCCCCCTGGAGGCCGGCATAGACGCCGCGATAGGCCTCCGGCGAAACCGGGGCCCGGTCGCTGGCCTGGCGCCAGGGGTGCCAGGCCAGGCCAAGGCGCATCAGCGACTCTTCGGTGGCGAAGTCATCGGTCTCCTCGGGGCCGATGTCGATGTCCTCGTAGTCGGTGAAGCTGTAGTCCATGCGCAGCCCCAGGGTCGCGGCCAGGGGCACCTCGAGGCCACCGCCCAGGCGGCGACCGTCGAGCCACTCGGTGCGATCGTCGGATTCTCCGCCCTCGGCGAAGCGGCTCTCGAAGCGCCCGTGGACCAGCCCGACGCGGCCGTAGACATCGTTGCCGCCGGCCAGCAACCGTCCCACCCGCAGCCCGAGGCCGAGATCGTGGTGCTTCTCCACCGAGAACACCCGGCCACCGCCCTTGCGGGCGTGCGTCCATTCGGCGTCGGACCGGTCGGCCTCCAGCTCCAGCCCGAGCCGCCAGTCGTCCAGGGCCAGGGCATAGCCGGCGAAGAGGCCGAGCGTGGTGTCGGCATCGCGGAAATCGGCCCGCAGGTTGCCGTCCTGGCCGGTGGCGCGCGGCCCGGACTGGGCGGTGCCGACCTCGCCGCTGCCCCCCTGCACCCCGACATAGAGGCCGTCGAGGGCGTCCCCGTCCCGGGCCGCGGCCAGCAGGGCCTCGTCTTCGTAGCCGCGGGCCAGCTGGGTGCCGAGGTTGACCATCAGGCGGTTGTTATCGAAGTCCTCGCCGGGCTCGCTGGAGTCGCGCTGAAGGAAGTCGTACTCCATGCCCACGAAGAGGTGAGGATTGAGGTAGTGCCGGAGACCGAGCCCGAGGCCCAGCAGGTTATCGTTTCGCTCGACCCCCTGGTAATCGTAGTCACCATAACTGGCGTTCAGATCGAGGGTCAGGTCGGGACGCAACGCGGTCGTCATGCCGCCACCCAGAACGGTGCGCACGCTGGACGAGGCGCCGTCCACCGTCGTCTCCTCGACGGTACGGTCGAGCCGTGCGCTGACCCGGGTGGCCGACCCGGCGGGTTGCCAGGTGAGATCGGCCCCCACGTCATGGGTACTGACGTCCTCCAGCGCCTCGCCGTCGTAGTCCTGCTCCAGCCAACCGACCAGCACCTCGGCCTTGAGCGACGGGGTGGGACGCGCGATCAGGCCCACGGCCACATTGCCGCCCCGGGAGTCACGATCGAGGCTGTCGCTTTCAGGGGACAGTTCATAGTCGCGCAGGTCGGCAGCCGCCTGGACGAACGGCTCCAGCGTCTCGGAGAACTGGTAGCCGAGGCGTGCGCCGAAGGTGGTGAGATCGCGGCCCCGGTCATCCTGCTCGATGCTGAAGCCGCCATCGGCCTCGACGTCGTCGAAATCCAGCGACTCCCAGGTACCACCGACGCGACTGGTGAGTCGCCCGATGCGGTGGTTGACGCCGGCAAAGGCGCCGATGCGGTCGTAGACCGTGGGTTCCCGGCCGTTGACGTCATCCGGCGAGGTCCGGGACTCGTGGCCGTGTCCGGTGTTGATCCCCCCGAAGACGCTGCCGGCGTCGCTGTAGGCGAAGCGACCCTCGGTGCCGACACGCCAGTCGGTATAGTTCTCGCTCTGGAACGCGTGATACTTGCCGCGCTCGGCATTGCCGTACAGGCGCAGCTCATGGCGTTCACCTTGGCCGACCAGCTCGGCGAAGGGCGAGACCACGGTGATCGTGTCGTCCTGGCGGTTCTCGCGCTCGGCGAAGATGTTGTCGTCGTATTCGTTGCCCACCGTCACGCCGGCATTGTGCGTCCAATTGCCGTTACCGGCGGTCGCCTGGGCCTGGGCGTGGCTGGCGGCCGATACCGCCAGCACCAGCGGCAGCAGGACGAATCCTGTAGGCCGATTCCTTGCGTGCATCTTGATCCCCTTGCATTCCTAATCCGGATGCCCCAACGCCAGCGTAGCTCATTCCCAAGCATGAAAAAGACAGATCATTGGTGTAATGCGCGCTGCTGGGCGGCATCCTGAACAAGGAAAGCCAAGGTAATCGGCAAGACCACATGATGTCGCATAATGTATATTATGTTAAATTGCGTCCCTGGCAATAATGAGTCCCACCATACTGTCGCCGTGCGTCCACGTTGGACAAGGTTGGCAGCAACTCCTTATCATCATGCATCAATCTGCTGTTCGAGCCCTGTCCATGCGCCTACGCCTGCCGCTTGCCGGCACCTTCGCCCTCGTTTCCCTGCTGTTCGGCGGCTGTACCTATCTACCCGAACGCGCGCCTACGCCGCCCCCGGTGACCAGCGCAGAATTCGAGGCCCGCGTCGCGCAGCTGGAGCATTCGCTGATCGCCCGCTGTGATGCGCGCCAGGAGGCGCGGCTGGATCGCCAGTTCCGCCATCAGCAGGCGCTCACCGCCGACGTGCGCGAGGTCGGCAGCCTGCTGCGAAACCTTCGCGGGGATGTCGCACGACTCGACCCGGCGGATTCGCCGCGCGCCTCGACCCGCCAGTGCACCGACGCCGAGCCGACCAGCCTCAACAACAAGGAGGTCCTGGGCCGCAGCGAATGGATCGGCCTGCCCGGCGTGGGCACCTATCTCAAGGCGCGCATCGACTCGGGCGCCACGACCTCGTCGCTCTCGGCCACCGAGATCACGCGCTTCGAACGCGACGGCGAGGACTGGGTACGGTTCAAGCTGGGCCTCAACGATGACGACAGCGTCGTCGAGAGCGTGCGCGACGAATGGATCGAGGCGCCGGTGGATCGACGCGTGCGCATCATCCAGGCCACCGGTGAGGATTCTCGACCGGTGATCAGCCTGCTGATGACCCTCGGTCCGCTGCGCGAGACGGTGCAATTCACCCTCAATGACCGCACTCACCTCGACCATCCGGTCCTGCTCGGGCGCCGATTCCTGATGGACATCGCCATCATCGACGTGGCCGAGCAGTACCTCCACGAGCGCCCCGAATTTCCGGGCGGACGCCCGGCAGCGGACGCCGGCGCCGACGAAGCCACCGATGCCGATGCACAACCCGAGGGCTGACGCCCGCGCCCGGGGCTGACCCGGGCCGTTCGTACATCCCCCAAGGAAGACCCATGTCACGACTGCCCTTCTACCTGATCGTCGCCCTCCTGCTGGTGGCCGGCGCCGCCATGAGCATCCACCGCCACGTGCAGTTCGAGGTGCCGTGGACGCCGGGCGAACAGCGCCAGGTCTGGGAGATCGAAGCGCAGGTCAACTTTACCGCCGACGGCGGGCCGGCCAAGGTCAACATGGCACTGCCCTCGAGCCAGCAGGGCTATCGCATCCTGACCGAGCATACCGCTTCCCCCGGCTACGGCCTGGCCTTTCTCGAGGAGGAAGGCGGGCGTCGCGCCGAGTGGTCGACTCGTGAGGCCGTCGGCGACCAGCAGCTCTACTACAGCGTTCAGGCCCTGGTCGCGCCCGAGGCGCGCAATGCGCAGGTCGAGTCCCCTCCCCTGCGCCGAGACATTGTCTGGGAGTCGCCCTACGACACCGCGGCCAGCCAGGTGATCGATCGCGCCTGGGCGCGCAGTGCCGATCATTTCACCTTCTCCCGGGAGTTGATCCACGACTTCACCGACGAGCGTCAGGGCGAGAATGCGCGGCTGCTGCTGACCCAGTTCGACCGCACGCCGCTGCTGGTGCGCCTGCTCAACCAGGCCGGGGTGCCGGCGCGCGAGGTGAGCGGCCTGGTACTGGATCATGGCCGCCGCCGCCAGAGCCTGACCACCTGGATCCAGGTCTTCGAGGATCAGCAGTGGGTGCTGTTCGATCCCCGCACCGGCGAGCAAGGCCGGCCGGACAACCTGCTGCTCTGGGAGTCCGCTGGCCAGGCGGTGCTCGAGGTACAGGGCGGCACCAACTCGCGCATCAACTTCTCGATGCTCTCGCGCAATCAGCCGGCCGCGGCCGCCGTGCGCAGCCAGCTGGCCGACGACACCCTGCTCAACTTCTCGATCCACAGCCTGCCCCTCGAGGATCAGGCGCTGTTCCAGACCATCCTGCTGATTCCCATCGGCGCCTTGGTGGTGGTGCTGCTGCGCGTACTGGTAGGCATCAAGACCTCGGGCACCTTCATGCCCGTGCTGATCGCGCTGGCCTTCATCCAGACCACGCTGATCACCGGCCTGGTCGGTTTCCTGATGGTGGTCGCCGTGGGCCTGGTGATCCGTAACTACCTGTCGTATCTGAACCTGTTGCTGGTGGCGCGAGTGACGGCGGTGATCATCACGGTCATCGCCATCATCTCGGTCTTCTCGGTGCTCTCCTACCGCTTCGGGCTCAACGCCGGCCTGACCATCACCTTCTTCCCGATGATCATCCTCTCCTGGACCATCGAGCGGATGTCGATCCTGTGGGAGGAGGAAGGCCCCAAGCAGGTGCTGATCCAGGGGGGCGGCAGCCTGATGACGGCGGTGCTCGCCTATCTGGCCATGAACAACCCCTGGATCCGTCACATCACCTTCAACTTCCTCGGCGTGCAGCTGATGTTGATGGGCCTGATCCTGCTGCTCGGCAACTATACGGGCTACCGCCTGCTCGAGCTGCGCCGCTTCAAGCCGGTCACGGAGGACTGAGGCATGTGGACGACCCCCGCGCGCCTGCGCGCCAAGGACATCATCGGCATGAACCGGCGCAACATCCGCTACATCGGTCGCTACAACAATCGGCGGCTCTATCCGCTGGTGGATGACAAGCTCAAGACCAAGCTGCTGGCCCAGGAGTACGGCATCACCACGCCGGCCCTGATCGGCACCGTGACCACCCAGTTCGGCGTCAAGCATATCCGCGAGATGCTCACCGGCCACTCGGGCTTCGTGATCAAGCCGGCCAAGGGCAGCGGCGGCAAGGGCATCCTGGTCATCGAACGGGTCGAGGGCGATCGCTACATCAAGCCGAGCGGCGCCCGGCTGAGCCTCGAGGACGTGGAGCGTCACGTCTCCAACATCCTCTCGGGGCTCTACTCGCTGGGCGGCTCGCCCGACGTGGCGCTGGTCGAGGCGCTGATCAACTTCGACGACTCCTTCGCCGAGTACACCTACGAGGGCGTCCCCGATATCCGCGTCATCGTCTTCAAGGGCTACCCGGTGATGGCGATGATGCGCCTCTCCACGGCGGCGTCGGACGGCAAGGCCAACCTGCACCAGGGCGCCGTGGGCGTGGGCATCGATATCGCCAGCGGCACGGCGATTCGCGGCGTGCAGTTCGACCGCACCCGTCACGACCATCCGGATACCGGCCACGAGCTCGCCAGCCTGCACATCCCCGGCTGGGAGACCCTGCTGATGCTCGCCGCCGGCTGCTACGAGATGACGGGCCTGGGGTATCTCGGCACCGACATGGTGCTCGATCGCGCCCACGGTCCCATGCTGCTCGAGCTCAATGCCCGTCCGGGCCTGGCGATCCAGATGGCCAACGGCGAGGGGCTGCGCTCACGGCTCGACCTGATCGAACGCCAGCCCGACGGCGTATCCGCCGAGGAGCGCGTCGTCTTCTCGCAGCACCACTTCGCCCGCTCGAGCGAGCTGCGCGAGACGGCCTGAGGCGCCGGCTGGCTCCTCACCGGGCGGCCGCGTAGAATATGCGCTTCCTCCAGCCACCGCTTCGGGTGCCATGACCGACCCCCGTGACATGATCCGCCAGGCCGAGCAGCAGTGCCAGCAGCGCGGCGCGCGCTTCACGCCGATCCGCCGCCGCGTGCTGGAGCTGATCGCCACGACCCGCGGCGGCCTGAAGGCCTACGAGCTGCTCGACCGCCTGGCGGCCGAACACGCCGCGGCGCGTCCGCCCACCGTCTACCGGGCCCTCGAGTTCCTCATCGACCAAGGGCTGGTGCATCGCATCGAGTCGCTCAATGCCTACGTGGCCTGCCCCTGCCCGGAGCACGCCCACGGCTTCCAGCTGCTGATCTGCCGCCACTGCGGCCGCGTCGAGGAGCTGCACCTGGATGAGGTCAACGATCACCTGACACGACGCGCCAGGGAGCTGGGCTTCGAGGTCCAGCGCCAGACCATCGAACTGCTGGGCCAGTGCGACGCCTGCCGGCAGAGCCTTCCCCCCGCCGTTTCCGCGGAGTCCCCATGAGCACATCCTTCAAGGCCCTCGAGCGGGCCCCCCGCGACACCCGCCGGCCCCTGGCCGAGATCCTCGATGCCGTGGGCTTCAATGCCGACGGGCTGATTCCCGCCATCGCCCAGCAGCACGACAGCGGCGAGGTGCTGATGATGGCGTGGATGAATCGCGACGCCGTGGACGAGACCCTGCGCACCGGCCGGGTCTGCTACTGGTCGCGCTCCCGCGGCAAGCTGTGGCGCAAGGGGGAATCCTCGGGCCAGCAGCAGCATCTCAAGGCCGCCGCCCTGGACTGCGATGGCGACACCCTGCTGCTGCAGGTGGACCAGACCGGGCCGGCCTGCCACAGCGGACGGCGCAGCTGCTTCTATGTGGCGCTGGAGGGCGACGAGGCGCGCATCAGCAGCGACCCGCTGATCGACCCCGACACGCTCTATGCCAAGGCCTGAGATAAGAAGGGCTGAGATGGAAAGGGCCGAAATGAAAAGGGCTGATCCGTGAGGCGCCTCCTGGCCCTGCTGTCACGCGCCCTGGGCGGGCTGATGATCGCCCTGGTGAGACTCTACCAGGTGACGCTGAGCCCACTTCTCGGGCCGCGCTGCCGCTACTGGCCGAGCTGCTCGGCCTACACGGCGGAGGCCCTGCGGGTGCATGGCCCGCTGCGCGGCGCCTGGCTGGGCATCAAGCGCATCGCGCGCTGCCACCCCGGCGGCGCCGGCGGCATCGACCCGGTACCCGGCGGCCCGAGCGAGCAGCTGTGCCGCGAGGACCCGGAGCTCGACGAGAACTTCTATTGCCGCCCGCCCCACAGGCCGCAGGATCCCCGCTGACCCGCTACACTGCAGCCTGCCCCCTGCCCGCCTGCAGGCTCTCCTTCCAGTTGCCCGGATAGAGCGCATAGCCGAACAGCGCCTGGCCGGCGTAGATCAGCTCGGTGCCCTCGGGGATCCACAGCATCTGGCCGGGGGTGACGCGATGGGTCTCCCCGGCGGCGGTGACGCGAAGTTCGCCCTCGATCACGAAGATCACCTCGTCGTAGAGGACCGTCCAGGCCACCTCGGCCCCTTCCCAGCGGGCGAACCCAGCGCCCATGGTGGTGCTCAGAGTGGTGTCCACGGTGCGGCCGATCTCGGCATGGCCGGGCGGCCCGCCGCGATGGCGGAAGGTCGTGTCGCGGTGGTCGAACTTGAGGGCGCGGCTGGGGGACTCGTTCATAACTAATATCCAGTCGATAGGAGGTGTCGGGATAGGGAGGATGGCGCGGAGGCAGGTCTCCGCGAAGGCGCTGTGAACCCTTCCCTGGGCGCTACGTTCGCTATCCATGGCGAATGACCTTCGCTGCACCCTGCCCCGGCGCCTCTCGCCGAGGAGAAGGTGGAGAGGCCGCAAGAAAGTCGGCCATCGTTATCTCGCATGACGACTGACACGTCGCCGAGCGCAGCAATCAATCAGCGTTTCCCTAGAGTTCACTGCGACTGGCCCAGGCCGCCTGCTTCATGCGCGCCTTCACCCCGAGGCTCAGCAGGGGCTCCGGCGGATTGAGCGCCGGCGTGCCGGAGACCGCCAGCATGTCGGCCAGCTGCGAGGAGTCCTCGCCGGTGGCCAGCTCCGCCAGCAGCTTGCCGGAGATGGTGCCCCGCGCCGCGCCGACGCTCTGGTGGACGCCGGACATCCAGGCAGCGTCGCCCACCTTGCCGAAGAAGGCCGCGTAATTGCGCGACAGCCCGCAGGCCCCGCCCCAGGTGGCCTCGAAGGGGACATGGGCCAGCTCGGGGTAGCGGGCCTCGAAGGAGTCGCGATGCCCCTGCCGGATCCGGGCCCGCTCGGCCAGGTCGTCGTGGTAGCGGGGCACGAAACGGTACTGGTTACGGATGATCAGTCGCCGGTCCGGGGTCAGTCTGACCGTGGTGCCGGCATGGTCGGCGGGCGTCAGGCCGAAATGATGGGGTGCCGAGGAGAACAGCGCCATCTCCTCGTCGCCGAGCGCCCGGGTCATGCTGGCGAAGGTCATCACCGGCAGCATGCGATGCTTGAGGAAGCCGAACTCCCGGGCATAGATGTTCGAGCCCAGCAGCAGGTTGGTCGCCCGCACCTCGCCTTCCGGCGTGGTGGCGCACCACTTGCCGCCGCTGCGGGTCAGGCTGACCACCGGGGAGTGCTCGAAGAGCGCGACATTGGCCGGCAGCGTCTCGCCGAGGCCCCGCACCAGGGCGGCGGGCTGCATCAGCGCGGTATTGGCCGTGTAGATAGCTCCCGCGTAGTGGCGGGTGCCGAGAATCGGCGCCAGTGCGTCGCGCTCCAGGCGCCGGTAGGGATAGTCGAACTCCTTGAGCAGGGTCTCGAAGTGGTCGAGGTACTTCAGGCCACGCTCGCCCACCGCGCCCTGGTACTTGCCGGCCCGGGACCAGCCGCAGTCGATGCCGTGGTGCCGCACCAGGGCCTCCAGGTCGTCCACCGCGGCGCGGTTGAGCGACAGCAGCTTCTGCTTGTGGGCCAGGTCGTCGCCCTCGAGATCACGCTTGTGGGGCAGGTCGATGACGAAGCCGGTGTTGCGCCCCGAGGCGCCCTGGCCGATCCGCAGGGCCTCCAGCAGCACCACGCGATCATCAGGGCGCAGCTCGGCGACGCGCCGGGCCGCGGCCAGGCCGGTGAAGCCGGCGCCGATCACCAGCCAGTCGGCGGTCTCGTTCGAGTTGAGGCGACGCGCCGGGGCCGGGGCGTCGAGCATCTGGTACCAGCCGTTGCACTTGTCGTCACGGGGAAGGGTTGCTTGTGACATCCTGGACCTCCGCCGCGCCGGGGCGCGACGTCATCGCCGGCCAGGCCGGCGGCTCGGAAGAAGGCGGCGCCCGTCGGGCGCCGCATGCGTGATTTGGATAATGATTTCTCAGGCCGCCTGAGCGTGGCCGCAGGCCTTGATCCAGTCGCTGCGTCGGGCCATGGCCGCCTCGCCCACCAGGGCGACGCCCAGCAGCCGGCCGCCGGCATCGTAGGCGCCGGCCTCGATGCCATCGACGGTGGCGGTGACGTGCCACGTGACCGCCACCTCGGCCGGGGGCACCACCGCGCAGACCGGGGCCGCCGGCGTCTTGACCATCACCGGCATCACCGGATAGCTGACCGCCGTCGGCGTGCCCGTCAGCGTCTCCGACAGGGCGCGCAGCCCGGCGTTGATCGGCGCCAGATAGGGCAGCAGCTGGCCGTCGAGCTCCACGGCATCGCCCAGGGCATGGACGTCCGGCAGCGAGGTGGCCAGGTAGTCGTCCACCCGGATGCCGCGCCCGCAGTCGACGCCGGCCGCCCGGGCCAGCTCGACATTGGGGGCGAGGCCCACGGCGCTGACCACGAGATCCGCCTCGAGCGTGCTGCCGTCGGTCAGGGTCAGCCGGTAGCCGCCCTCCTCGGCGGCGACGCTGACCACCGAGCGGGACAGGTGCCAGCCTACGCCCAGGGCCGCGAGTGCCTCGCGCAGCACCTCGCTTCCCACCTCGGGGAGCAGCCGCGGCAGCGGCCGTTCGGCCAGGCCCACTACCTCGACCGCGTGGCCGGCCAGCGCCAGGTCGTTGGCGAATTCACAGCCGATCAGGCCGTCGCCGACGATGATGACCCGTGCCGGGCGACCGAGGGCGTCGAGGCGCCGGCGCAGCTCGCCATAGTCGCCGCGGTCGTTGACCGAGAGCAGCGCACCGGGCTCGCCTTCCACCGGGATACGGATCGGGCTCGCCCCGGTGGCCAGCACCAGCTGGCCGTAGTCCAGCGCGCCCAGCCGGGTATGCAGGCGCTTGGCCTCGGCGTCGAGGCGCTCCACCGGGCAGAAGGCGTGCACACGGATGTTCAGGCGTTTCTCGATGGCCAGCGCCGGCTCGTCGAGCAGGGCCTCGGCGTCCTTGCCCAGCGCGAAGGCGTTGGAGAGCGCCGGCTTGGCGTAGAGGCCGCCGTCGTCGGCGGTGACCACGTGGATCTCGCGCTCCGGGTCCCGGGCACGCACCGCCTCGGCCAGCCCGTAGCCGGCATGGCCGCTGCCGATGATCACCAGCGGGCCGGCCGGGGTCGCGGACCGCGGCGCGGCGACGGTCGCCGCCGGGGCGGCCACGCCATCGGCCAGGGGCGTCGGCGCCACCGGCGCCGACGCGGCCGGCGCGTCATCGGTGATCTCGAGCATCTCGAAATCCGCCTTGCCCACGCCGCAATCCGGGCACAGCCAGTCCTCCGGCACGTCCTCCCAGCGAGTGCCGGGGGCGATGCCGTCGCTCGGCCAGCCTTCGGCCTCGTCGTAGATCAGGCCGCAGATGATGCAGAGCCATTTCTTCATCGGGACCTCCTTCACGCGCCCTTGATGCGCACGGCGATGTTGCGGGTCTGGACGTAGCTGTAGAGCGCCTCCTGGCCCTTCTCGCGGCCGAAGCCCGAAAGGCCCACGCCGCCGAAGGGGGTCTCCACGCCGCCGGCGAACCACTCGTTGATGAACACCTGGCCGCCGCGCAGGCGCCGCGCGGTGCGCAGGGCCCGGTCGAGGCGAGTGTCGAACACGCCGGCCACCAGGCCGAATTCGGTGCCGTTGGCGAGTTCGACGGCCTCGTCCTCGGTGTCGAAGGGATGGATCACCAGCACCGGGCCGAAGACCTCCGCCTGGAAGATCTCGCTGTCCACAGCCACATCGGTGAACAGCGTCGGCTGCATAAAGTAGCCCTTCACTCCCGCCACGCGTTCACCGCCCGTGAGGCAGGTCGCCCCGGCCTCGATGGCACGACGGCACATGGCCTCGACCTGCTCGAGCTGGGCCCGCGAGACCAGCGGGGTCAGGTCCGGGTTGTCGATGCCGGGCCCGATGGATAGCCCCTCGGCCAGCGCCCGCAGCCGCTCGACCACCTCATCGAAGCGCGAGCGATGCACCAGCAGCCGGGACATGGCGGAGCAGACCTGGCCGGCATTGAAGAAGATGCCCGCCTCGACGCTGTCGACGAGCTGCTCGATGTCGGCATCGGCGTGCACGATGGCCGCGGACTTGCCGCCCAGTTCCATGACACTCGGCGTGGCCCGCTCGGCGGCGTCACGCAGGATGCGCTGGCCGGTGGGCACCGAGCCGGTGAAGACGATCTGGTTGGCGTCGCGATGCTTGACCAGGTGGGCGCCGACCACCGAGCCCTTGCCGCACAGCAGGTTGACCGCGCCCTTCGGCAGGCCGGCGCGCTCGCAGGCGGTCATCAGGAAGGTCATCGCCAGCGGGGAGATCTCCGGCGACTTGATCACCACGGCGTTGCCGGCGGCCAGCGCCGGCGCCAGGGAACGGGCGCAAATCGAGGGCGGGAAGTTCCAGGGCACGATCTGCACCGACACGCCCATGGGCTCGAAGCTCGTGAAGTCGACGTAGTCGTCGCCCAGCGGGATCGAGGTACCTTCGATCTTGTCGGCCATGCCGGCGTAGTATTCGAAGTAGCGGGCGGCCTCCTCGAACTCGCCGCGGGCCACGTCCAGGGACTTGCCGTTCTCGCGGCACAGCACCAGGGCCGCCTCCTCGGTCAGCGCCTTGAGCTCATCGGCGATGGCCAGCAGCCAGGTCACCCGCTGGGCCGGGCGCACCGCGCTCAGCGCGCCCGACGCCACGCAGCGTCGCGCCGCGGCCATGGCGGCGTCGGCATCCTCTAGGCCGGCCTCGGCGATCTCGGCGTAGGGCTCGTCGGTGGCCGGGTCGGCGACCATCAGCCAGGTCTCGGCGCCCGTCCAGGCGCCGTCGATATAGTTGTAGTAACGGTCGAACTTGCTCATCAGGGGACTCCAGTCAGGGGGATGGGGCGATCAGGCGGCCTCGGCGTCGCCGCGCACGCGGCGTGCCACCCACTGGTGGAAGAAGTGGGTCGGGTGATCCAGCACCGGCGAGAAGACCCCGCCCTGAAAGCCCGGCGACTGGCGGCCGCGCTGCATGCCCTCGACGGCCGCGATGTCCTCGCCGAAGACCACCCGCCAGGATTCCAGGGTGGAGGTGCGGCAGGCCGCATAGGCGTCCTGGGTGGCCTCGTCGCCGACGTAGTAGACGCGCAGGTGCTCCACGGTCTGCCCGGCGGAGACCGGCTCGAGCATCATGGCGAAGGCGTGGTCGGCCTGGATACCGAGCAGCACGTTGGGAAAGAAGGAGACGTACTCGGCATGCTCCATCTTGTCCTTGGGCCAGGACGGGAACTTGGGCAGGCGTGTGCCGGCCACGTCGGAGAGGCGGTAGGCCAGGCTGCCCTGCCCGGAGAAATGCTCGCCGAACTGGATGTTGTAGTGGTCCTCGAGGCGCGAGTAGGTGTTCAGGCTCGGGTGCACCCACGGCAGGTGGTAGCTCTCGCAGTAGTTCTCCACCGCCAGCTTCCAGTTGCAGTTGACGGTGATCTCGAGGTTGCCGCCCATGTTGACGCGACGCAGCAGGTCGAAGCCGTCCGCGCCGATGAAGTCGCGCCAGCGGTTCTCCAAGGGCGCCACGTGCTCGGCGAACTCGGTCGCCTGGCCGTCGAGATTTACGAACACCATGTCCATCCAGACGGCGCTGCGAATGGGCTTGAGGCCATGCTTCTCGCACTTGAAGCCGTCGACCTTGTGCTGACCGACGCCGCCGATGTGCGGCGTGCCGCGCAGATTGCCGTCCAGATCATAGGTCCAGGAGTGGTAGGGGCAGCGGATCACGCCCTGCACCTCGCCCTCCTCGGCGACCAGCTGCATGCCGCGGTGGCTGCAGACGTTATGGAAGACTTGGGTCTCGCCCTCCTTGTTGCGCATCATCAAGAGCGGCAGGCCCATGAAGTCGACCGGCTTCACGTAGCCACTCTTGATCAGGTCGCTGGCGAAGCCGACACACACCCAGGTGCCGGCCATCACGCGGTCGCGCTCGGCGGCGAAGTAGGCCTCGCTGACGTAGGCCTCGTTGGGCATGCCGGTGGCCGCCTCGATGGGCGCGAGCACGTCATCGAGCTGGCGGGCGGGAATCAGGGATGGGGTCAGGGTCATCTTGGCCTCCTCACGGGAACGGGCGAGTCATTATCTGGTTGTGGCCCTACCGGGGGTTCCGGCTGGTGGAGGCGAGTCTGGTAGCGGCACGGCGCGGCGACAATCGATGATTCGGCATCATTCCATGATCCATCCTCATCCATTAGACGAAAGGCGCATTACTGAGTAAACAGACTGCATGCCTGTTTATCCGGCGATAACACGGCGCAACCGGCGCGCCATCGGATGAGCCTTTCTCATCGTTCGATGAGAAAACATGCGTTGCCGACACCCCGCAAAGTCCCCACCCTTCTCGGCGGGTCCTCGTGACCCCTCCCTCCCCGACGTCCCCTGAATCAATAACAAACGAGAGTGACGCCATGCGCTCAGAAAGTGGCCTCTTCAAGGGCCTCAACCCCACGGTGACCATCGCCTCCAAGGTGCTGGTCATCGGCTTCGTGATCTTCTGCGCCGTGCTCGCTGAACGAGCCGGCGCCATCTTCCAGGACATCTCGACGACCGTCCTCAACAACGCCAAGTGGTTCTACCTCGCCGTGGTCAGCGGCGTACTGGCCTTCCTGCTCTACCTGATGGTCAGCCGCTTCGGGCATATCCGGCTGGGCAAGGATGACGAGCGCCCCGACTTCAGCTTCGTCTCCTGGGTGAGCATGCTGTTCTCGGGGGGCATGGGCATCGGCCTGGTCTTCTGGTCGGTGGCCGAGCCGATGTGGCACTACGCCGACAACCCCTTCAGCGATGGGATGGATGGCGCCTCGGCCAGCATGGCCATGCGCCTGACCTTCTTCCACTGGGGCCTGCACCCCTGGGCGACCTTCATCATCGTGGCCCTGGCGCTGGCCTACTTCGCCTACCGCAAGGGCCTGCCGCTGACCCTGCGCTCGATCCTCTACCCCTTCATCGGCGATCGCATCTACGGCCCCATCGGCCACACCGTCGATATCCTCACCGTGGCGATCACCGCCTTCGGCGTCTCCCAGTCGCTGGGTCTGGGCGTCATCCAGATGAACAGCGGCCTGCATAACGTCTTCGGGGTGTCCAATGGCATCGGCATCCAGCTGGCCATGATCGCGGTGATCACGCTGTTCGCCATCGCCTCGGTGATGTCCGGCGTGGGCCGGGGCATCCGCCGGCTCTCGGAGTGGAACATGCTGCTGTCGGTGGCGATCGTCGCGATCGTGCTGGCCATCGGGCCGACCCGCTACATCCTTAACACCCTGCTGCAGAGTACCGGGGACTACGCCGACAACCTGATCGGCCTGAGCCTGTGGAGCGACGCCAACGCCGACAGCGGCTGGCAGAACTGGTGGACCGCCTTCTACTGGCCTTGGTGGATGACCTGGGCGCCCTTCGTCGGCATGTTCATCGCCCGCATCTCCCGGGGCCGCACCATCCGTGAGCTGATCGGCGGGGCCCTGCTGGTGCCGACCCTGGTGACCTTCGTGTGGATGTCGGTGTTCGGCGGCAGCGCGCTGTTCCAGGAGCAGCAGGCGCGCCAGGCACACGAGCAGGCGGTGGCCAGCGGCGAGGCGGTGGCAGAGGGTGACTTCGCCGGCGGGGCGGTGCTCCAGGCAACCAAGGAGGACACCACCCTGGCGTTGTTCACGCTGTTCGACACCCTGGACCCGGGACTACTGGGTAGTGTGCTGTCGATCATGGCCGTGTTGCTGCTGGCGACCTACTTCATCACCTCGGCGGACTCCGGCACCCTGGTACTCTGCACCCTGGACAGCATGGGCAGCCCGGAGCCGCCCCAGCCGATCCGGGTGATCTGGGGCCTGGTGATCGGCTGCATCGCCGGCGCGCTGCTCTACGCCGGGGGGCTCAAGACGATCCAGACCGCCTCGATTATCGCCGGACTGCCCATCGCGATGTTCATCCTGGTGATGACCCTGAGCCTGTACCGCACCCTGCGCCGGGAACCCATCGCCGCGGCCATGCTGCCGGCCCAGGTCCGGCCCGCGGCGGAGGACCTCGATCATCACAGCGGCAAGACCGAGGCCGCCCCGACGGCCGCGCCGCGCCGCGAGACGGCGGTCGCGCAGGCCTGAGACGCGCCCAACGCAACACGACGAGGCCCGGCAGACGCCGGGCCTCGTCGTGTTGCGGGCACTGATCGGGACCTTAATTCAGGCCCAGGTCCCCGACCTCCCGGGGCACGGTCTCGAGCAGCCACTCCCGGAAGGCCTTGCCCCCCCGACGCTGCGACGGCGTCTCGCCGCGTTCGAGCAGGCAGAAGCGCGCCGGGGTGCGCAGCACCGTCTCCACCGGCCGCACCAGCTGGCCACGCTCCAGATAGTCGTCCACCAGCTGGCTCCAGCCCAGCGCCACCCCCTGGTCCATCATCGCCGCCTGCACCAGCATCGAGTAGCTGTTGATGTTGAGCCGGCGGCGCGGAGGGCGTGAGACGACGCCCACCTCGGTGAACCACTGCTTCCAGCTCATCCAGTCCTTGTCGGCATCCTCCAGCGACAGCAAGGTGCAGTCGAGCAGCGCCTCGGGCCCCGAGAAGGGACCGTACTTCTCCAGATAGCTGGGGCTGCACACCGGAAAGGCCTCCTCGTGGAAGAGCGTCGTGGCCTGCATCGCGGGAGGGGGCGTGCGGCAATAGAAAAGCGCGACGTCGCACTCCACTCGGGCCAGGTCGCGGAGCTGTTCGATGGCGACGATCCGCAGCTCGATGTTTTCGTGTTCGCGCTGGAACTCGGAGATCTTGGGCAGCAGCCAGAGCGAGGCCATGGCGCTGGTGGTGGCCACGGTAAGCTGGTGCATGCCCTGCCAGCTGCGCACCTCGTCGGTGATCGACGCGATGTCGTTCAGCGAATGGTGGATAGTCTGAGCATAGCGCTGACCCACCGCGGTCAGCTTGACGCTGCGGTTGGCTCGTTCGAAGAGCGGCTTGCCCAGATAGTCCTCGAGACCGCGAATCTGGCGACTGATCGCGCCCTGGGTCACATGGAGCTCATCGGCCGCCAGCGTGAAGCTGAGGTGTCGGGCCGCCGACTCGAAGGCCACGAGGCTGTTCAGGGGAGGCAGGGGGCTGATCTTCATGGCAGCGCAACATCGACCGTATGGAGGGGCGATGAGTTTACGCGTCGCGGTGAGGCGGCGCCACGCCCCGGAAGCTGCATCCGACCGGGCATCAGATGAAGGCGGCACGCCCTCCCCGGCTCCTCACCGCCCGTGCGCGTCGATTCAGGTCTCGCGCGCGCCTGTCACGCAACTTCCTGTTCGGCCACCCGATAGATCCGCTCCAGCATGGCGTTGAGGCCGTTGCTGCGGGTCGGCGACAAGTGCTTGTCGAGCCCCAGATCCTTGAGGAAGTGCGGGCTGGTGCCGCGGATGTCCGCCGGCCGGCGATCGTTGTAGATGCGCATCAGCACGGCGATCAGCCCGGAGACGATGGCGGCGTCGGAGACCGCATCGAAGTGCAGGGTCTCGCCCTCGCGGCGATGGTGCATCCAGACGTTGGACTGGCAGCCCTGGATCTTCAGCTCCTCGACCTTCCACTCCTCGGGAAAGGCCGGCAGCTGCTTGCCCATGTCGATGATGTACTGGTAGCGATCCATCCAGTTGTCGAACATCTCGAACTCGTCGAGAAGCTCCTGCTGGGCCTGTTCGGCGGTGGTCTCGGTGCTCATGGTCTCTCCTCGAAGCAATGGGCATCAGTATACCGACTCAGGCGCCCCATCTCGAACCTCCAGCGTCGCCAGGCCCTGCCTCTTCGCCCCCGTCGCCGAGGCCATGGCGCGCCTGCTGGCGATGCCACTCCTCGTCCTCGGCGTGCAGGTAGCGCGCGGTGGTATCGAGCCGCGAATGGCGCGCGGTGCCCGCCAGATAGCGAAGCTCCACCCCGGCCTGGGCCTGGTGCGTCAGCGCCGTATGTCGCAGCCAGTGGGGCGTCGCCTGACGCAGCCGCGCCGCGGCGTCGCGGGCCTCATCGCCCTGCTCGGCCTCCAGGGCGTCCGCCGCCTCGCCGAAGGCGTCGCGTATCAGCCGGTAAAGCCGGTTGTCACCCAATCCCCGCACGCCGTCCAGCGCCCTGAGCAGTGGGCCGTCGTCATTTGAGGCGGGATGGGGCGGCAGGTCGAGGGCCTCCCGCCAAGCCACCAGCAGGGCCAGCATGTCCGGCGGCACCGGCACCTGCGCCGCCTTGTCGCCCTTCCCCACCACCCGCCACCACCAGCGCCCCTCGCGGCGCACGAAATCGTTCATGCGCGCCGCGCTCATCTCGCCGATGCGCGGGGCCAGCAGATAGGCGAAGCCGAAGACCAGCCGGCGGCGTGACCGCTCGAAGCGCTGACGCGGCGCGGCATCCGCCGGTAGCGGCCGATCGAGCCAGGCCCAGAACCAGTCCCACAGCGGCCGCTCGAGGTAGCGCTCGATGCCGCCCTGGCGGTTATCCAGGCGGCGGCGCTTGTCGCGCATCAGCCGGAACGGGTTGTGGCCGACCCAGCCCGCCTCCACGAGCCAGGCGTACATGCCCTGCAGGATGACCAGACTCTGCCGGCGGCTCGAGGCCGACAGCGGCCCCCGGAAGGGCCGCCAGCGCGGATCCTCGCGCGGGCGCACCGGGCCTATCCAGCGCTCGGCCGGGCGCGGATCGGCCAGGAAGGCCTCGAAGGCATCCAGGTCATGACGGCGCAGCTCGCCAAGCCCCCTGCCCTGCTCGCCCAACCACAGCAGCAGCCGCTCGGCCTCGCGACGATAGGCTCGCTGGGTCTGCCCGCTCGCTCGATACTCGGCGAGCCACCGCGCCACCGCCTCGGCGTCGCTCTCGGCCTCGATTTGCACACTCGCCGCCGGCAAGCGGTATGGCTCCGCGACGGACAGTCGCCTCGACGCGACCGCTACATCCGGGAGCGGCGACGAATCAAGACTCTCGCTCATTCCACCAAGCCTCTGATTTTCCTTGTCTTTCATAACGTCTCGGTTCCTTCCTGTCGCGCTCGCCGTGTCGATGCGTGCCGCGGTACTCCCCGCCTCTGGCCGACCGTCGCACCACGTTATAGCCCCGCCCCTCCTGCCTGAGGGTGTAGTGTCGCCCTTACGCCATCACTTAATCAAGATAAGCCGCGTAATCTTGATTTTATCTCACCTTCTGTAAATATAATTACGCTTTACGTATTACGTAATTAGCTTCAATAATCGCTCGCTCCCTAGTAGACTGGCGCCGAGAACCCGGACACGGCCCAGCAGACGGCCGGCAGACCACCACGAGGACACGACCATGGCGCGCAGCGGCGTGCGGTACGAGGATGTACAGCGGGCCATCGACGCCCTGCTCTCGAAAGGCGAAGCCCCGAGCGTGCACAAGGTGCGCGAGGTGCTCGGCACCGGCAGCTTCACCACCATCAGCGAGCACCTGCGGGAGTGGCGCACCCAGCGCGAAGATAATCGCGACCAGCCACCGCCCCGCGGCATGCCCGCGGCCCTGCAGGAGCTCGCCGAGGCTCTGTGGGAGAAGGCCCAGGCCGCCGCCAACGAGGCGCTCGCCCACTATCGCCAGGAGGCGGACGGCCGGGTGGAGACGGCCCGCGACGAGGCCGGCGAGGCGTCACGACGCGCCGAGGACGCCGAGCAGCGGGAGTCGGCGCTCTCCACCCACCTGGCGAGCATCGAGCAGCGACTGGGCGAACAGAGCGGGGAGCTCGCCCGCCGGGAGGCCGAGCGCGACGCCCTGGCCGAGCGCGAGGCGAAGCTTTCCCGCCACCAGGCGCGGCTCGAGCAGCAGCTCGCCGACCTGCAGCAAGCGCAGGAGCAGAAGGCCCAGGAGCATCAGCAGGCGCTGGCCGACCAGGCGTCACGCCACCAGGAGCGGCTGGCTCAGGAGGAGAAGCGTCACGAGAGCAGCGAATCGCGGCTGATGGCCCTGCTCGACGAGGCGCGCCAGGAGCGACAGGCCGCCGAGAAGACCCACGCGCAGCGCCACCAGCAGCTCGAGACGCGACTCGAGCGCACGGAGCGACTGGTGCAGGAGGCGCGAGGCGCGCTGGCCGAGGAGGAGAAGCGCCATCGCGAGACCGACTGGGCGCGCCGGCAGGCCGAGGAACGCACGCACACCCAGCAGCACGAGCAGGCCCTGCTGCAGGGGCGCATCGACGAGCAGAAGCAGCTGCTGGCCGAGCAGTCGCGCCGCCTGCGCGAACTGGAGACCCAGCTGCATCACTGCCTGTGGCAGGCGCCGGTGACGCCGCAGCGCGACCGTAACGGGAACGATCAAGAAAGCGAGACCGAACGGCCCGCCGGAAACGACGAAGGCCCCGCGAATGCGGGGCCTTCCAGGGAGGAGTGAGCGCGACGCCGGGAGGTCGATGGCCTCCCCGGCGCCTGGCGCCGGTCGCCGCGCCTAGCGGTAGTAGGCGTTGGTGGTGTCCGAGTGATCGGTCACGTCGCGAATGCCGGCGAGTTCCGGAATGCGCTCGAGCAGGGTCTTCTCGACGCCGTCCTTGAGGGTCAGGTCGACCGCCGCACAGCCCTGGCAGCCGCCGCCGAAGGCCAGGATCGCCACCTGGTCCTCGGTCAGCTCGACCAGCTTGATCTCGCCGCCGTGGGAGGCCAGGCCGGGGTTGATCTCGCTGTAGAGGATATAGTTGACGCGATCCTCCAGCGGGCTGTCGGCATTGACCTTGGGCATCTTGGCGTTGGGCGCCTTGATGGTCAGCTGGCCGCCCATGCGATCGGCATTGAAGTCGACCACGGCCTCCTCGAGGAAGGCCAGGCTGTTCTTGTCCAGGTAGACGCGCAGCTTCGGAAGCTCCAGCAGCTCGTCGCTGGGCTCCTCCTCGCCGGGACGGCAGTAGGCCAGGCAGGTCTCGGCGTAGGGCGTGCCGGGCTGGGTGATGAAGATGCGCACCGCGATGCCCTCAACGTTCTGCTTCTCGAGCAGCTCGGCGAGGTACTCCTGGGCGCTATCGGTGATCTGGATGCTGTCGCTCATGGTGCTCTCGCTATCGTGACCCGTCGCATCGATGACTGTCGCAACGGAGGCAGAAAGGGTGATGGCGTCAATGGTAAGCGACCCGCGCGGCCGACACAATCCCGACTGATTTGCTGGGTTTTATATCCACCGGCTGCATGAAGCCCGGTCACGCACGACATGAAAGACGCTCGCGTCGCGCCCCTGCCGCGGCGCGCCGGCTTTTGCTAGGATAACCGGCTCCCCGGCGACCCGCCGACGTGCCGCATCCCGGCAGGCCGCCCACGGCCCGCAGCGTATCAACGAGACAAGACGCCACAGGCGCACCGCTGCCGGCCAGAACCCTGATGCCTCTTCGCTGGAGATTGACCCGCCCATGGCCGCCGTTCCCACTGCCCAGACCGCCTCGCTTCATGACAGCCTTTCGCGTCGCATCCTGATGCTCGATGGCGGCATGGGGACCATGCTGCAGAACGCCGAGCTGTCCGAGCAGGAGTTCCGCGGCGAACGCTTCACCGACTGGCCCAGCGACCTGAAGGGCAACAACGACCTGCTGGCCCTGACCTGTCCCGACCTGGTGGCGCGCATTCATCGCGACTACCTCGAGGCCGGCGCCGATATCATCGAGACCAACACCTTCAACAGCACGCGCCTCTCCCAGTCGGACTACGGCATGGAAGCGCTGGTGCCGGAGCTCAATCGCGAGTCGGCGCGCCTGGCCCGCCAGGTATGCGATGCCGTGGCCGAGGAGAGCGGCGTGCCGCGCTACGTGGCGGGGGTGCTGGGGCCGACCTCACGCACCGCCTCGCTGTCGCCGGACGTCAACGACCCCGCCAAGCGCAACGTCACCTTCGACGCCCTGCGCGAGAACTACCGTGAGGCCGCCGAGTCGCTGATCGAGGGCGGCGCCGACCTGATCATGATCGAGACGGTCTTCGACACCCTCAACGCCAAGGCGGCGATCTTCGCCCTGGAGGAGCTCTTCGAGGCCCGCGGCGAGCGGCTGCCGGTGATGATCTCCGGCACCATCACCGACGCCTCCGGGCGCACGCTCTCGGGGCAGACCACCGAGGCCTTCTGGAACTCGGTACGCCACGCCCGACCGCTCACCATCGGGCTGAACTGTGCCCTGGGCGCCGAGGAGCTGCGCCCCTACGTCGAGGAGCTCTCGACCAAGGCCGACACCTTCGTCTCGGCCCACCCCAACGCCGGCCTGCCCAACGAGTTCGGCGAGTACGACCAGACCCCCGAGGAGATGGCGGCGATCGTCGCCGAGTTCGCCCGGAGTGGCCTGGTCAACGTCATCGGCGGCTGCTGCGGCTCCACGCCGGAGCACATCGCGGCGATCCATGCCGCCATCAAGGACCTGCCCCCGCGCCGGGTGCCCGAGCGCTCGCGGGCCTGTCGCCTCTCCGGGCTCGAGCCCTTCAACATCGAGGCCGACTCGCTGTTCGTCAACGTCGGCGAGCGCACCAACGTCACCGGCTCGGCACGCTTCAAGCGGCTGATCGTCGAGGAAGACTACACCACGGCCCTGGAGGTGGCCCTGGAGCAGGTGGAGAACGGCGCCCAGGTCATCGACATCAACATGGACGAGGGGATGCTCGAGTCCGAGGAGGCGATGGTGCGCTTCCTCAACCTGATCGCTGGCGAGCCCGACATCGCCCGGGTGCCGATAATGATCGACTCCTCCAAGTGGGCGATCATCGAGGCGGGCCTCAAGTGCGTGCAGGGCAAGGCGGTGGTCAACTCCATCTCCATGAAGGAGGGCGAGGACGCCTTTCGCGAGCAGGCCACCGCCTGCCGGCGCTTCGGCGCCGCCGTGGTGGTGATGGCCTTCGACGAGGCGGGTCAGGCGGACACCTTCGCCCGCAAGAGCGAGATCTGCGAGCGCGCCTACCGGATCCTGGTCGACGAGCTGGACTTCCCGGCGGAAGACATCATCTTCGACCCCAACATCTTCGCCATCGCCACCGGTATCGAGGAGCACGACAACTACGCCGTGGACTTCATCGAGGCGACCCAGTGGATCCGCGAGCACCTGCCTCACGCCATGGTCTCCGGCGGCGTCTCCAACGTCTCCTTCTCGTTTCGCGGCAACAACCCGGTGCGCGAGGCGATCCACTCGGTGTTCCTCTACCATGCCGTGCGCGCCGGCCTGACCATGGGCATCGTCAATGCCGGCCAGCTGGCGGTCTACGACGACCTGCCGACGGAGCTTCGCGAGGCCGTGGAAGACGTGGTCCTCAACCGCCGCAGCGACTCCACCGAGCGCCTGCTCGAGCTCGCCGACAAGTACAAGGGCGACGGCAGCGGTCCGGCCAAGAAGGAGGACCTCGAGTGGCGCACCTGGGAGGTCGAGCAGCGCATCTCCCACGCCCTGGTCAAGGGCATCACCGCCTATATCGAGGAGGACACCGAGCTCGCCCGACAGCGTGCCGAGCGCCCCATCGAGGTGATCGAGGGGCCGCTGATGGACGGCATGAACGTGGTCGGCGACCTGTTCGGGGCCGGCAAGATGTTCCTGCCCCAGGTGGTCAAGTCGGCGCGGGTCATGAAGCAGGCGGTGGCCTACCTGATCCCCTACATCGAGGCCGAGAAGAGTGCCGAGACCCAGGCCAAGGGCAAGATCGTGATGGCCACGGTCAAGGGCGACGTCCACGACATCGGCAAGAACATCGTCGGCGTCGTCCTCCAGTGCAACAACTACGAGGTGATCGACCTCGGCGTGATGGTGCCCGCGGAGAAGATCCTGCAGACCGCCCGGGAAGTGAACGCCGACATCATCGGCCTCTCCGGGCTGATCACCCCGTCGCTCGACGAGATGGTCCACGTCGCCAAGGAGATGCAGCGCCAGGGCTTCAGCCTGCCGCTGCTGATCGGCGGCGCCACCACCTCCAAGGCCCACACGGCGGTCAAGATCGAACCGGGCTACGATCAGCCGGTGATCTACGTCTCGGATGCCTCCCGCGCCGTGGGCGTGGCCGGGAAGCTGCTCTCGCCGGCCCTGAAGCCGAGCTACATCGCCGAGATTCGCGACGAATACGAGACGGTGCGCGAGCGCAATGCCAAGCGCCGCCCCAAGGCCGCCGACCTCAGCTACGACGAGGCGCGACGCCGCAAGCCCGACATGGCGTGGCAGGGCTACACGCCGCCGCGCCCGGCCGTTACCGGCCTCCAGGTGTTCGACGACTACGACATCCAGGAGCTGGTCGAGCGCATCGACTGGACCCCCTTCTTCATGAGCTGGCAGCTGGCCGGCAAGTACCCGAAGATCCTCGAGGACAAGGTGGTCGGCGAGGCCGCGCGCCACCTCTTCGCCGACGCCCAGGCGATGCTGGCCAAGCTGATCGACGAGAAGCTGGTCCACGCCCGCGGGGTGATCGGCCTGTGGCCGGCCAACAGCGTCGACGACGACGTCATCGAGGTGTACGCCGACGAGTCGCGCCGCGAGGTGATCGAGCGGCTGCACCACATCCGCCAGCAGACCACCAAGAACCGAGACGGCGTCTGCCAGAGCCTCGCCGACTTCGTGGCGCCCCGTTATGACGCCAGCGGCGAGGAAAGCGGCCAGCCGGACTGGATCGGCGGTTTCGCCGTGACCACCGGCCACGGCGTCGAGGCCCTCGCCGAGCAGTACAAGGCCGCCGGTGACGACTACAACGCCATCCTGGTGCAGTCGCTGACCGACCGCCTGGCCGAGGCCTTCGCCGAGCGGCTCCATGAGCGGGTGCGCAAGGAGTTCTGGGGCTATGTGCCCGACGAGACCCTGGATAACGAGGCGCTGATCGCAGAGAAGTATCAGGGCATTCGCCCGGCACCGGGCTACCCGGCCTGCCCCGACCACACCGAGAAGGCGACCCTGTTCCGCCTGCTCGACGCCACCGAGAACGCTGGCCTCGAGCTCACCGAGAACTTCGCCATGTGGCCCGCGGCCGCCGTCGCCGGCTGGTACTTCTCGCACCCCCGCTCGAAGTACTTCTCCACCGGCAAGATCACCCGCGACCAGGTCGAGGCGCTGGCCAGCCGCAAGGCCATGCGCCTCGAGGAACTCGAACGCTGGCTCGCGCCGGTGCTCTCCTACGACCCCGCCTGACCCCACTGGCCCGCCTCGGCGGGCCATGTCTTTGTGCCCTTGCCCCACCTTCCCGGAAGACGGATGCTGCCAGAATCCACCCGCCGCCAGACGATCCTGCGCCTCTCCCTGCCGATCATCGCGGGCATGCTCACCCAGAGCCTGCTCAACCTGATCGATGCCGCCCTGGTCGGCTCGCTCGGCTCGGTGCCCCTGGCCGGGGTCGGCATCGGCGGCTACGCCATGTTCCTGATCACCGCCATGGTCTTCGGGCTCTCCTCGGGGGTGCAGGCCCAGACGGCGCGACGCCACGGCGAGGAGGACTGGGGGCGACGCGCCCTGGCACTCAATGCCGGGCTTGCCATCGCGCTGGCCGTGGCCGTCCCGCTCACCTTGCTCTGCCTGTGGCAGGCGCCGCGCCTGCTGGCGCTGATCAATCAGGACCCCGCGGTCAACGAAGTGGCGGTGGAATACTTCCGCTGGCGGGTGGTGTCGCTCGCCCCGGTGGCGATGATCTTCTGCTTTCGCGGCTACTGGAACGGCATCCAGCAGACCGGCCTCTACCTGCGCATCATCCTGGTGATGCATGCCATCAACGTGGTCGCGAGCCTGGGACTGATCTTCGGGCTGGCCGGGCTGCCGGCCATGGGCGCGGCCGGTGCCGGCGCCGGTACCAGCCTCTCGCTCTTCGCGGGGCTCGCCATCTGGGCTGCGCTCAGCCTGCGCCACGCCACCGGCAGCGGCTTTCTGGCCGAGCGTCCCCGCGGCGCCGTGCTCACCACCACCCTGCGCCTGGCCACCCCCCACTCCTTCCAGCAGCTGTGGTTCGCGGCGGGCTACGCCGTGCTGTTCTGGATCCTCGGTCGCATCGACACGGAAAGCGTCGCGGTGGGCCACGTGCTGGTGAACCTGTCGCTGCTGCTGATCCTGCCCGGCGTGGGGCTCGGCATGGCGGCGATGAGCCTGGTCGGCCAGGCGCTGGGGCGCCAGGCCCACGGTGAGGCCCACCGCTGGGGCTGGGACGTGGTGCGCCTGGCCTGGTGCGGCCTGGCGGTGCTGGCCCTGCCGATGCTGCTCTTCCCCGAGGAGGTGCTGCGCCTCTTCCTCCACGACCCGGCGCTGGTCGAGCTGGGCCGGCTGCCGCTGCAGCTGACCGCGGTGATGATCGTGCTGGATGCCGCCGCCCTGGTCTTCGCCCAGGCCCTGCTGGGCGCCGGGGCGAACCGCACCGTGATGACCGCGACCCTCTCCCTGCAGTGGCTGGTGTTCCTGCCACTGGCGTGGTGGGTGGGCGTGGTGCTCGAGCAGGGGCTGCTCGGCATCTGGTGGGTGCAGCTGGGCTATCGCTGCCTCAATTCGGCCTGGTTCGTGCTGATCTGGCAGCGGCGACGCTGGCAGTCCCTGGCACTCTAGCCGGGATGCCGCCTCATTCCATTTCGCATATAAACTATGCAGATTTATTCTTTTATAGAATATATGGGAGCGGGTAAGGTAGCGCCAACGTCCCTTTTCTCGATTCAGGATCGCGCTGCATGTACCGCTACGACTCCCACGACCAGACCCTGGTCGATGAACGCGTCGCCCAGTTCCGCGACCAGATGCGCCGCTACCTCGCCGGTCAGCTCGGCGAAGAGGAGTTTCTGCCGCTACGCCTGCAGAACGGCCTCTATATCCAGCGCTACGCCCCCATGCTGCGTATCGCCATTCCCTACGGCATGCTGGCCTCCAATCAGCTGCGCAAGCTCGGCGAGATCGCCGCCCGCTACGATCGCGGCTACGGCCACTTCACCACCCGCACCAACCTGCAGCTGAACTGGCCTAAGCTCGAGGACGTGCCGGACATTCTCGCCGAGCTCGCCAGCGTGCAGATGCACGCCATCCAGACCAGCGGCAACGATATCCGCAACACCACCACCGACCAGTTCTCGGGAATCGCCGCCGACGAGGAGGTCGATCCGCGCCCCTGGTGCGAGCTGATCCGCCAGTGGTCGACCTTCCACCCGGAGTTCGCCTTCCTGCCGCGCAAGTTCAAGATCGCCGTGACCGGCGCCGCCGAGGACCGCGCCGCCATCCAGGTGCACGACGTCGGGCTGCGCCTGTGGCGCGACCGCGACGGCGAGGTGCGGATCAAGGTACTGGCCGGCGGCGGCCTCGGGCGCACGCCGATGATCGCCGAGGTGGTGCGCGAGGACCTGCCCTGGCAGCACCTGCTGACCTACCTCGAGGCCCTGGTGCGCGTCTATAACCAGTTCGGCCGCCGCGACAACAAGTTCAAGGCGCGCATCAAGATCCTGGTCAAGGCGCTGGGCGTCGACGAATTCCGCCGCCGCGTCGAGGAGGAGTGGGCCCACCTCAAGGATGGTCCCCAGACCCTCACCGCCGAGGCCCTCGAGGCCGTGGCCGGCCACTTCGTCGAGCCGGAGCGCCGCGCCGTGCCTGCCGAGGCGATCGAGGCCTATGAGCGGCTGCGCGGCGAGAACCGCGCCTTCGCCCGCTTCGTCACCAACAACGTCACCGACCACAAGGTCGCCGGCTACAAGGCGGTGACCCTGTCGCTGAAGCGCCGCGAGCACTCGCCGGGGGACGTCACCTCCGAGCAGATGGCCGCGGTGGCGGATCTCGCCGACGAGTTCGGCTATGGCGAGCTGCGGGTCACCCACGAGCAGAACCTGGTGCTCACCGACGTGCCGGTGGATCGCATCGAGGAGCTCTGGCAGCGCCTCGAGGCGCTCGGCATGGCCAACCCCACCGTGGGCACCCTGGCCGACCTGATCTGCTGTCCCGGCGGCGACTACTGCGGCCTGGCCAACGCCAAGTCGATCCCGGTCGCCCACGCCATCCAGGAGCGCTTCGAGGACCTCGACTTCCTCTACGACCTGGGCCCGCTGGAGCTCAACATCTCCGGCTGCATGAACGCCTGCGGCCATCACCACGTCGGCCACATCGGCATCCTCGGCGTCGACAAGAAGGGCGAGGAGTACTACCAGATCTCGCTGGGCGGCAGCCAGGGCAACGGCGCCTCGCTCGGCAAGATCCTCGGCCCCTCCTTCTTCCGCGAGGACGTACCGAGCGTGATCGACACCCTGCTGCAGGTCTATGTCGGCAGCCGCCAGCCCGACGAGACCTTCCTCGACACCTATCGCCGCATCGGCCTCAAACCCTTCAAGGAGCGTGTCTATGACTGAGCAGACCGTCACCCGCCCGCTGATCGTCGACGGCCGTCCCGTCGAGGCCGACTGGATCCGCCACGACGACGACACCGCCCCGGCCGAGGGTCCGGCCCTGGTGCGCCTGGATGTCTGGCAGGCCGCCGGGCGTCGCGCCGACCTGGCCCCGTGGCTGCCGAGCGACACCGAGCTCACGCCGGCGCTCGCCGATGAGCTCAAGCAGGCGCCGCTGATCGGCGTCGACTTCCCGAAGTTCACCGACGGCCGCGGCTACTCCATCGCGCGGCTCCTGCGCGAGCGGTACGGTTACCCGGGCCAGATTCGCGCCGTCGGCGACGTGCTGATCGACCAGCTCTTCTACCTGTCGCGTTGCGGCGTCAACGCCTTCTCGCTGCGCGAGGATCAGCTCGTCGCCGATGCGCTGAACGCCCTGACCACCTTCAGCCGCGGCTACCAGCCGGGCACCGACGACCCGCAGCCGCTGTTCCGTCATCGCCTGCGCGAGCTCGCCGGCCGCCTCCGCGAGCCCGCCCTGGCCTGACGGCGACGGCACCAGCCGCCCGCCCCAACGCACGCCGCCGGCCCGAGGGCCGGCGGCGTCGTCTGTGGTCATTGATGAGCAGCGAGGGCTCAGCCGCGGCGCTTCTGCTGGCGCTCCCGGTTGTTGGCCTTCGCCCGCTCGCTCTTGCGCAGCATCACCCAGGTCGCCCCCAGGCCGCCGTCCGCCTGGCTCGCCGAGGCGAAGGCCTGGACCTCGTCGAGGCTCTCGAGCCATTTCGCCAGGCAGGAGCGCAACACGTTGGCGGGGCTATCGATTTCGCGGCCGCGACCGTGGATGATCATCACCGAGCGCAGGTCGTGGGCGTAGGCCTCGCGAATGAAGGGGGCCAGGGATTGGCGGCACTCCTCCAGCGGCCGACGCAGCAGGTGCAGGCTGGCCTGGACCGGATAGCCGCCATGGCGCAGGCGATCCACCACGCCGACCTGGATGCCGTCCCGGTAGAAGAGCAGCGGGTCGAAGGGCGGGAGCAGGTCGATGAAGTCGGTCGAGAGCAGGTCGCGGCCCGGCGACTCGGCCGCCGCGCTCTCGCGGCGGGCCAGCTGGGCCTCGCTGGGGTCGCCGCGGCGACGGCCAGGGTCGGCACGATGGGCGCGCTTCGGCAGGGGGCGCACGTCCCCCACCAGCGCCTGGAAATCCTCGTCGTTACGATGGCTCTGGCTCACGGGGCACCTCCAGGACGTCAAGGGGGAAGCGTTCATCCTAGCAGAGGCGCGCGGGTCGCTTAAGCGCTCGCCCCGATCGTGGCAGGATGGCGCTGCACCCGGGGCAACGCCCCCGGCCTCCACTCTTCCACTCAAGCGAAAGGAAGCGCCATGCGCCTGCGACACGGGCTCGCCGCCCTGGCCATCGCCTCGCCCCTCGCCCTGGCCGGCTGGCTGTGGCTGACCATGCTCAGTCCTTTCACCTACGAGCGCCCGGCGCACCTGGCGCCGGTCGCCGAGGGGCCCCACCGGGTCTTCGTCTATGGCACCCTCACCTACGCCCCGGTCCGCTGGCTGGTGTATGGCCGCGCCGGCGATCCCGAGCCGGTGGTGCTGGAGGGCTTCCGGCGCACGGGGCTGGATCTGGCGCCGGCCCCGTCGGCCCGGGTGGAGGGCCTGCTGCTGCGGGTCGATGGCGAGGAGCTTTCGCGCCTCGATCGCTACGAGCGGCTGGGCATCCGCTATGAACGCGTTCGCGTCACACTGCGCGATGGCCGCGAAGCCTGGGTCTACCGTCGACGCGAATAGGCGACAGCCCGGCTACGCTGGGTAAGGCGCAAGGAGTTCGTCGTGACGATACAGAACCCGACACTCTGCCCACCATGCCCCGGGGCGGTATGTGCGGCGATCGGAGGTGCCATGGAAACCGAGATCTCGCTGCTCGACATGTTCACCCGGCTGGGCGTCGCCGCCGGCCTGGCGCTGGTGCTGGGTCTGGAGCGCGAGCTGCGCGGCAAGCCGGCGGGTCTGCGTTCGCACATGCTGGTCTCCCTGGGGGCCGCGGCCTTCCTGATCGTGGGGATGGAGATCCTGTTTGCCACCGCCGAGGGAGATCCCTCGGCGCGCATTGATCCCACCCGTATCGTCGAGGGGGTCATCGGGGGCATCGGCTTCCTGGGGGCCGGCAGTATCATTCGCAGCGGCACCAGCGTCCACGGCATCACCACCGGCGCCACGATCTGGCTGGCCGGCGCCATCGGCATCGCCGCCGGGGTCAACAACTTCCCCCTGGCCGCCATGGTCACCCTCATGGCGCTGTTGATCATGACCGTCCTGGGGGCCATCGAGCGAACCCTGCCCAGCCATCGAGACGAGGAGTGACCCTGTCTGGTTGTGGCGGGATTGAGCCACGGCCTACAATGCCGCTTTCACCTTGAGTGGCAAAAGGATACGTTCATGATCACCCTCCTCCACAACCCGCGTTGCTCCAAGTCGCGCGAGGCCCTTGCCCTGCTCGAGGAGGCCGGCGCCGACGTGCAGGTGCGCCGCTACCTGGACGACCCCCTCGATGCCGCCGAGCTCGAGGCCCTGATCCAGCGGCTGGAGGGCGAGCTCTCCAGCCTGGTGCGCCAGAACGAGCCCGAGTGGAAGGCCCTCGGGGCCGATGCCGACGAGCCGCACCAGGTCGTCGAGGCCCTGCTCGCCCACCCGCGGATCCTGCAGCGCCCTATCGCCGATGACGGGCGTCGCGCCATCATCGGCCGCCCGCCCGAGGCCATCCGCGCCCTGCTCGACTGAGCCTCGCCCGCCCGATCTTCCAGGTCACCCAGGAATCCCCATGACCGCAAAGCGTCCGTACGTGCTGATCCTCTTCTACTCTCGCCATGGCGCCACCCGCGCCATGGCCGAGCGCCTCGCCGCCGGCGTCGAGGCGTGCCCGGGCATCGACGCGCGCCTGCGCACGGTGCCCGCCGTCTCGGCCACCTGCGAGGCGGTAGCGCCCGAGATTCCCGAGGCAGGCGCCGTCTATGCGACCCTCGACGACCTGCGTCACTGCGCGGGCCTGGCCATCGGCAGCCCGACCCGCTTCGGCAACATGGCCGCTCCGCTCAAGTACTTCATCGACGGCACCAGCGAGCTGTGGCTGGGCGGCGCCCTGATCGACAAGCCGGCCACCGCCTTCACCTCCACCTCCAGCCTGCACGGCGGCCAGGAGACCACGCTGATCTCGATGCTGCTGCCGCTGCTGCACCACGGCATGGTGTATGCCGGCCTGCCCTACAGCGAGATCGAGCTGATGGAGACATCGGCCGGCGGCACGCCCTACGGCGCCAGTCACCTGGCCGGCACGCGCAGCGACCGGCCGCTGGACGAGCATGAGCGCACCCTGGCCTTCGCCCAGGGCAAGCGCGTCGCGCATCTCGCCCTGGCCCTCGCGGCGGCACGCCAGGAGGCCAAATGAGACAGTGGCTGGAGGGCCTGGAGGCCCGCAAGGGACTCGACCACCTGACCGACGCCTCGCGCCGGCTGGTGCTCGGCAGCTACGCCGTGCTGCTGGCGCTGATGATCTATCGCGGGGCGATCGTCAGTACCGACGGCAATCCTCTGGTGCCATTGGTCGCCTTCGTGCTGCCGCTGGTGCTCTTCCTGCCGTCGATCATCGCCCGTCGCCCGCGCGGCCACGCCTGGCTCTCCTTCGTCAGCCTGCTCTACTTCACCCAGGGGGTGATGGTCGCCACCCTGCCCGGGCAAGGGCTGCGCGGCACGGCCGAAGCGCTGGTTTCCCTGGCGCTGTTCACCGGGTGCATGGGCTACGCGCGGTTTCGCAGCCGCCAGCTGCGGGCCGGCTAGCGGCGAAGGCAAAAACTGTTAGGCTGGGCGTGTCCGGTCGCTCGACGACCGGGCCTACCCCGACACGAAAAGGAGATCGTGATGCCCCTGATGCGCAGACCGCTCATCGCCGCCGCCACCCTGACCGCCTCGCTGATGGCCGCGGCCACCAGCCACGCCGACGTCGACAAGGCTATCGAGTATCGCCAGGACGCCCTGGGCGTGATCGGCTGGCAGATCGGCCCGCTGGGTGACATGGCCCAGGGCAAGGTCGACTACGACGCCGAGGAGTTCGCTCGCCGCGCCGAGAACCTCGCCGCCGTGGCTCCCCTGCCCTGGGAAGGCTTCATCGAAGGCTCGCTGCAGGGCGATGGTCACGGCATCGAGACCGCCGCCCTGGCCGATATCGCCGACGACTGGGAGGACTTCGAGTCTCGCCAGCAGGCCCTGATCGAGGAGACCGCCACCCTGGCCGAGCTCGCCCAGGGAGATGACTTCACCGCCATGCGCCGCCAGGTCGCGGCGGTCGCCGATACCTGCAAGGGGTGTCACGACAACTACAAGGCCGAGTGAGCCGGCATCAGGCACCAACGAGGAGGCGGCCCAGGGGCCGCCTCCTTGCGTTGGGACATCACTGACTTGATATCACCGCTGACAGAGCGTCACAGCCGCCAAAGCCAGGCCACCATGCCGACCGCCGCCAGCAGCAGCCCGACCGCTCGCCATGGCCTGCCCGCGTCGCGGGACGCGTTCTCGCCGGCGGCATCCAGGGGGGTATCATCCAGACGCTTGTCGCCGTGGATCATGGCACCGACCAGCCGCTCTCCCTTCAGGCGATGGATCAGCAGCGCCACCAGGTGAAGGCCGATCAGCACGATCAGCAGCTGGCCGTTCCAGTGGTGCAGGGTGCGCAGCGCATCGCTGGTGGCCGCCGTTACCCGCTCGTGGAGCGGCGCCTGGAAGAAGACATCGTCGCTCAAGAAGAGCCCGCTGATCGCCTGCACGCTCAGCGACAGCAGCATGACCAGCACCGCCAGGCCGCCGAGAGGATTATGGCCGGCATAGGGCGGCAGCGCGCCACGCCACAGGGCCCGGAGATAGCCCAGCACGGCGCGCGGCCCGTGCAGGAAGTGCCACACTCGGGCGTGGTGGCTCCCCGCCAGCGCCCAGCCCCAGCGAAAGAGCAGCAGGCCCAGCACCACCAGGCCGGCCCGGGCATGGATCTCGACGGGAAAGACGAAGGGCACGCCCGGTGTCTTCATGGTGTAGTAGGAGAGCGCCACGGCGCCCACCAGGATCCAGTGAAACAGACGAATCGGAAGATCCCAGACTCTAATGCGGTGCATATTGCTGGCTCCTTGCCTTCCTGCAATAGTATATCCTTGTCTCTGGGGGAGACACGGGTCGAGCAGGCCCATGATAGCTCGCCTGATGCGCTCTTTCCGCACCCGCACACGACGACAAGGAGGTCCACGGTGCCAAAGCGCCACGCCTGGCATGACGCCAGCATCACGACCCTGCCGGTGATGTTCGGCTATCTGCCGCTGGGGGCGGCCTTCGGCATCCTCGCCATCGAGGTCGGCATCCCGGCCTGGGGGGCGCTTTTGATGTCGCTGGTGATCTATGCCGGAGCCGGACAGTTTCTCGCCGTGGCGCTGCTCGCCGCCGGGGCGGGCCTGGTGGAGGTGGCCGTGGCTACCCTGATGCTCAACTCCCGCCACCTCTTCTACGGCCTCTCGCTGCTCAAGCGGTTCCAGGGCGCCGGCTGGCGCAAGCCCTATCTCATCTTCGCGCTGACCGACGAGACCTACTCGCTGTTGACCACCCACGGCGGGGAGCGCGAGCTGGAGCACGCCCAGGCCTTTCGCCTCAGCCTGCTCAACCAGTTCTGGTGGGTGCTGGGCAGCATGGCGGGCGTGCTGATCGGCACCACCCTGACCTTCGACAGCCGCGGCATCGAGTTCGCCCTGACGGCGCTGTTCATCGTGCTGACCCTGGAGCAGGCCCGGCGGCTGCGCCAATGGCTGCCCTTCGCGATCGCGCTGGCCACCGGCCTCGGCGCCGTGGCGCTGCTGCCCGACCGCCACCTGCTGCTGGGCGCCATCGGCGCGACCACACTGATCCTGCTGGCCGACCACCGCCTCCGTCAGCCACACCGCGAGGCCCCGTGCCCATGAATACCGTCGAGCTGCTGGTCTTCATCGCCGTCTGCGCCGCGGCGACCTTCGCCACCCGCGTGCTGCCCTTCGTGGCCCTGGCCCGCCAGGCGGAGCACCCGCTGATCCTTCACCTGGGGCGCTACCTGCCGCCGGCGGTGATGATGATCCTGGTGATCTACGCGCTGCGCGACTTCCGCCCCCTGACCGACGGTCGTCTCAACGTCGCCCCCGACGGCTGGCCGCTGATCCTCGCCTCGCTGACCGTGGTCGTGCTGCACCTGTGGCGACGCCATGCCCTGCTGTCGATCGCCGGGGGGACCGGCGCCTACATGGCCATGGTGCAGCTGGGCTGGACGCCGTAAGCTGGGGAGAGATTTTTCCATGGCGCGTTGATCCAGGGCATTGAGCTCGGCCCGGCGACCGGCGACCATGACGCAAACTTCAAGGAGACGGTCATGACACGCAACATTGCCGATATTCGGCGCGACTATGAGGGCGGCCAGCTGGACGAGGCCGACTCGCCCGACGAGCCCATGACGCTGTTCGACGAGTGGCTGACCCTGGCGCTCGACACCGAGGGCAGCGACGGCAACGCCATGACCCTGGCCACGGCCGACAGCCAGGGACGCCCCCACGCCCGAATCGTGCTGCTCAAGGGCACCGACGAGAAGGGCATGGTGTTCTTCACCAACTACCACAGCCACAAGGGCAGCGAGCTCGCCAACGTGCCCCACGCCTCGCTGGTCTTCTGGTGGCCCAGCCTCTCCCGCCAGGTGCGCGTCGAAGGTCGGGTCGAGCAGGTCAGCCCGGAGGAGTCGGATACCTACTTCGCCAGCCGCCCCCGCGGCAGCCAGCTGGGCGCCTGGGTCGCCACCCAGAGCGTGGTGATCCCCGATCGCACCTGGCTCGCCGAGCGCGAGCAGCGCTTCGAGCATGCCTACGAGGGGCAGGAGATTCCCCGCCCGATCCACTGGGGCGGCTACCGGGTGATCCCCGACATGATCGAGTTCTGGCAGGGCCAGCCGAGCCGGCTCCACGATCGCCTGCGCTATGAGCGCCGCGACGGCAGCTGGCACCGCTTCCGCCTGGCCCCCTGATCCCGAGGCGGCGCCTGAGCCGCCACATAGGCAAGACGACGACGCGGCCCCCGCCATGGCGGGGGCCGCGTTCTGTTGCAGGCCGGCGAGCACCGGCGTCAGTCCGGCTGGCTCTCCAGGCGATGGCGCTGCCACTCGCTCTCCGGCTCGTTGAGGCGCAGCACGGCATCCACCACCTGCTCCTCCATGTTGTAGCGCAGGCGAAAGCCCAGGTGCTTCATCAGCGAGCGCATCGGATGGTTGTCGACCATGATCTTGCCGATCATCTCCAGGGTGCCGACGCTCCGGCAGTAGCCGATCATCTTCTTCATCAGCAGGCTGCCGATGCCGAGCCCCTGCAGGTCGTCACGGATGATCACCGAGAACTCGGTGCGGATGTTGTCCGGGTCGTTCCAGACCCGCACCACGCCGAGCATCTCCTTGGCGCCCTGCGCGTCACGATGCTCGGCGATGAAGGCCATCTGCCGGTCGTAGTTGATGTGCGAGAGGATCGACAGGTCGCGCTGGGTGAGATCGGCCTTGTTGTGGAAGTAGCGAAAGCGGATGCTCTCCTCGGAGAGCTGTTCATGGAAACGCGTGATCAGCGGCGCATCCTCGGCACGGATCGGGCGCACCTCGACCTCCCAGCCGTTCTTCAGCGTGAACCACTCCCGCAGCTCCTCGGGATAGGGCATGATCGCGAAGCGGGCGGGCGTGCCGAGATCCATGGCGAAGTCGACGGCCAGCAGGCCATCGCGGTTGAGCACCAGCGGGTTGAGTTCCAGCCCGCGCAGCTGGGGCAGGTCGCTGGCCATCTGCGAGAGGGTCACCAGCAGCTCACAGAGCCGCTCGAGGTCGCGCTCGGGATGACTGGAGTGCTCGCGGATCAGGCGCGCCGCGTGGGTGCGGCCCACCACATCGGCCGCCAGGCTCATGTTGAGCGGCGGCAGCGCCACCTGTCGGTCGGCCAGGATATTGACCTTGTAGCCGCCGATGCCGAACACGATCACCGGCCCGAACACCGGGTCGCGGGTGATGCCGGCACACAGCTGCATGGAGTGCTTGCCGCGCTGCATGGCCTGCAGACAGTACTCGCGGATCGCGAAATCCGGAAACTTCTCCTGCACCCGGTCGCCCAGGCGAACGACCGCCTCGGCGACCTGCTCCGGGGTCGCCAGGTCCTGGAGCAGGCCGGCGGAGATCTTGTGGGGATGCTGGCGGTAGCGAAAGGGCCGGCAGTTGCCCTCGTGAACGACCTTCAGGGCCATCGGCCCGTCGAAGGTCGCCGCCGCCTCGGCGGCCTCCTCGGGCGTCTGCGGATAGCGGCTCGGCGCCACCGGCAGCCCGTAGGCCGCGAGCACCTGCGCCGTCTCGGAATGCGCGAGGGTCTCACGCCCCGCCTCGCGGGCGTCCTCGATCAGCTGCCGGCAGCGCCGGCGAATCTCCGGCGTCGTGGCGAAGGGCAGGCTCGGCGGAATCTCCTGGAGCAGGGCCTGCACGCGCTGGTAGTCCACCATGTGCATGAAGGCCTTGACCGCCTTCTCCGGAGAGAGATAGGTGGGAATGCCCGCCAGGTTACACTCGTGGCGAGCCGACAGCGCCTCCTCGAGGCCCATCCAGCTGGTCAGCAGGTTGCGCCGAAAGCGCTTGCGCGCGGCGATGATCGCCTGGGCGGTGATCTTGGAGGGCGCCAGCCGCGTCGGGGCATGCACCACCAGCACCGCATCGACGCCGCGATCGGCCGCCACGATCTCGAGTGCCTCCACGAGCCGTTCCGGGGAGGCGTTGCCGCCCAGATCCACCGGATTCTCGCCGGGCTTGCTCATGTCGAAGTCGTCGCGTCGCAGGGCGTCGCGGGTCTCCTCGCTGAAGCTCGCCAGCCGACCGCCGGCGTTGATCAGCTTGTCGATGGCGAGCATCGCCGGCCCCAGGCCGTTGGAGACGATGGCCAGGCGATCGCCCTTCAGCGGCTTCATGCGCGACAGCGTCTCCAGGGCATCGAACAGCTCGTCAGAGTCGTTGACCCGTACCACCCCCGCGCGGGCGAAGGCCGCGTCGAAGATCTGGTCGCGATTGGCCACGCCGGGCGTCGGCGGCAGGCCGGAGATATCGGACTCGGCGGTGCGCCCGCTCTTGATGGCCAGCACCAGGCGGTTGCGCGAGGCATCGCGCAGCGCGGTCATGAAGTGCTGGGCATCCATGATGCGTTCGAGATGGAGCAGGATCGCCTGGGCCGGCGAGAACTGGTTGATGTAGTCCATCAGGTCGGGCAGCAGCACGTCGACGCTGTCGCCCACCGTGAGCAGGTGGGAGAAGCCGATGCCGCGCCCGGCGGCCCAGTCGATCATGGCGTTGCCGAGCATGCCCGACTGGCCGAGATAGGCCACGCGGCCGGCCTTCACCGGCTGACTGGCGTAGGAGGCGTTGAGCTTGCGCCCGGGGACGATCAACCCCATGCACTCGGGGCCGAGCACGCGGATGCCCGAGGCGCGCGCCGCGCCGAGCATGCGGCTGCGAATCGAGCCCTTGTCGCCATGGTCGCGGTCGAGGTGAGCCCCGCCGGAGAGAACCAGCGCGGCCTTGACGCCGAAGCGGCCCAGGGTGTCGATCAACTTGGGCACCGTCTGCACCGGCGAGCAGATCACCGCGAGATCCGGCACCTCGGGGAGGTACGACACCCGGGTGACGCAGGGCGCCTCGAAGACCGCGTCGTAGCCCTTGGGATTGACCGCCCAGACGCTGCCGGGAAAACCGCCCTCACGGAGGTTGCGGATCACCAGGCCACCCATGGAGTGGGGCTTCTCGGACGCTCCGATCACCGCGATGGTGCCGGGCTCGAAGAAGTGGCGAAGAAAGCGCGTGCTCAAGCCAGGACCTCCCTGCGCAGGGGCTCGCCCCCTCGCGTTTACGACTTATGGACACTGTCCGGCAAGCGGGCGTCACGATTAAGGTGACTTCAGCCTTCCCGGAGCCAGCGCATGATCACCGCCTACATTACCCACCCAGACTGTCAGTTGCACCACATGGGGCCCGAACATCCCGAGAGTCCCCTGCGACTGGATGCCATCCGCGCGCGCCTGATGCGTTCGGGCCTCCTGCAGCAGACCATGCAGTCGGATGCCAAGGAGGCGACCGAGGAGCAGCTGGCGCGGGTGCATCCCCTGCGCCACCTGCGCGCCCTGGACAAGTGCGTGCCGGACCACGGCATCGTCACCCTGGACAGCGATACCATGATGAACCCCGACAGCCTCACGGCGGCGAAGGTGGCCGCCGGCGCGGTGGTGCGCGGTGTCGACCAGGTCTTTCGCCGCCAGGCCGACAACGTCTTCTGCGCGGTGCGCCCGCCCGGCCACCATGCCGAGGCGACGGACGCCATGGGCTTCTGCTTCTACAACAACGTGGCGGTGGGCGCCGCCCACGCCCGGGCGAAGTACGGGGCGCGGCGGATCGCCATCCTCGACTTCGACGTGCACCAGTGCAACGGCACCATCGACATCTTCAAGGATGACCCCGACGTGCTGGTCTGCACCAGCTTCCAGTACCCCTTCTATCCCTGGCGCTACCTGCGCAGCGAATGGCAGAACGTGGTCAACACGCCGCTTTCGGGCGGCACCGACAGTGCCGCCTTCCGCCGCGCCATCGAGGACGACTGGCTACCCGCCCTGCACGCCTTCAAGCCCGATCTCGTGCTGGTCTCGGCGGGCTTCGACGCCCACCGCGAGGACCCCATGGCGGAGCTCTGCCTGGAGGACGAGGACTTCTACTGGGTCACCCACCTGGCGCTGGAGATCGCCGCCCTGTACGCCGACGGCCGCCTGGTCTCGGTACTGGAGGGCGGCTACGACCTGGACTCGCTGGGACGCAGCGCCGAGGCCCACCTCACCGCCCTGCTCGGTCTCCCGTTCAGCGGCTGACCGGCGTTTCTCGCCGACGGGAAACAGGCGAGAAGGCGCCTGAGAGCGACAAGGCCTGGCCGAGCGCCGAACGGGTAGGCGTCGGCCCCGGCGGGTGTGGTACGCTTGCGGGAAACCTCGTTTCCGATAGTGAACAAGGACAGTGATCCGCGCATGACCGCCACCACCGATCAGGGCGCCGCCCTGCGTATCGCCTCCGGCCGCAAGCCCTTCGTCGAACCGCTGCGCCTGGGCGAGCGAGTGAAGGAGATCCGACTGTCCAACCAGTGGACCCTGGAGGACGTCAGCCAGCGCACCGGGCTCGCCCGCTCGACGCTCTCCAAGATCGAGAACGACCAGATCTCGCCGACCTTCTCCGCGGTGCAGAAGCTGATCGACGGCCTGGGCATCGACCTGCCCCAGCTGCTCTCGCCGCCCAAGGTCCAGGCCCGCACCATGGGGCGTCGTGACCTGACGCGCCGCGGTCATGGCGAGCGTCACCCTACCCCGACCTATGAGCATGAGCTGCTCAGCTGCGAGCTCGCCCAGAAGCGCATGATCCCCTTCAAGACCATCGTGCGAGCCCGCGCCTTCGATGAGTTCACCGAGTGGGTGCGCCACGACGGCGAGGAGTTCCTGATGGTGCTCGAGGGCGAGATCCGGCTCTATACCGAGTTCTACGAGCCGCTCTCCCTGAGCGACGGCGACAGCATCTACTTCGACAGCGCCATGGGGCACGCCCTGGTGTCGACGAGCGACACGGACGCCGTCGTGCTATCGGTCTGCACCCGCGGCGACGGCACGCCCTGAGGCTCGCCCCGTAACCTCACCCCCACCATGACTGAGGCCCCTTGCCCCCGTGACTCACGCCCGCGCCCGGTCGCCCGGACGGCGCGTCGGCACGGCGTCGAGCTCGAGCCGTCCTTGGCCGTGGATGGCCTGGAAGTGTCGCCCCTTGGCCCGGGCGATCAACAGCACCCCGAAGCGCTCGGCCAGCTCCACGCCCTTCTGGGTGACGCCTGAGCGCGAGACCAGCACGCCGATGCCCATCTGCGCGACCTTGAGGACCATCTCCGAAGTGAGTCGCCCGGTGGTATAGAAGATGTCGGCGTCATGGCTATCGGCCTCGGCGAGCCACTGGCGTCCCGCCAGGGTATCCACGGCGTTGTGGCGCCCCACGTCCTCGACGAAGTCGAGCACCGCCTCCTGACGGCACAGCGCACAGCCATGCACCGCGCCGGCGCTGCGATAGGTCTCGTTGTAGGCCCCCAGGTTGTCCAGCAACCGGTAGAGCACCGACTGGCGCATCACCGTGGCCGGCAGCGGGCGCAGGGCCGTCGACTCCAGCAGACGGCCGAAGACCGTGCCCTGGCCGCACCCGGTGGTAACGGTGCGCTGCCCCAGGCGCTCCTCCAGATCCTCCGGCAGGCGACGGGTCACGACCGCCGCCGCCTCGACCTCCCAGTCCACCTGCACCGCCTGCAGGTCCCGGAATTCCCCGAGCAGACCCTGATTGCGCAGGTAGCCCACCACCAGCGCCTCCGGATCGGCCCCGAGGGTCATCAGCGTGACGATCTCGCGCTTGTTCAGGTAGACGGTGAGGGCCCGTTCCGCGGCGATCGCCTGGCGCTTCGCCTCGCCGAACTCGTCGAGCACCTCGATTTCCAGGGTGGCGGGCAGGCGCGCCCGGCTCAGGCTGATGTCGTGCATCCACGGCTCCTCGACAGAACGTTGATTCCCGATGATGGCACTCTCGACCGGCGCTGTCTTTACTGTGTAAAGGTTCGTTGACACTCGGCAATGTCTTTTACATGAGCATTTTCTATATTATTGACCCCGCCGGCCCTCGCCTTCCGTCACGAGAAGGCGACCGTCACAGACGCATCGCGACAGGCATCCACACCCCGCCCGGCTTCGGAGAGACAGACCCATGGCGTCGATCAGCAGCACTCGCCCCTTGAGCTTCGACATCGTCGGCGAGCCGCTCACCATCAAGGGTTTTGCCACGACCCGCTGGCGCATCGCGGACCTCGCGCCCGGCGACGTTGGCCCCTGCCGGCTGAACCTGCAGCTCTACATGACCGAGCGTGCCGCCTACCGCTTCAACCTGACGAGCCACACGCCGCGGCTGTTCGTGCGGGCCGGCGAGGCGGGCGAAGTGCCACGTCCCGACGCCATCACGGCGAGCCAGGACGTCGCCGCCGGCTGGCTCGACGGCGAGCATCGGGTGCTCGAGGTCGACATGCCGCTGGCCATTCAGGCCTGGCTCGAGGCCTATCTCGCCCATCACGGCGAGGCGCCCGAGGAGGGCCGCAAGAAGAAGCGCAAGGGCGCCGGGCGCGCCCGGGAGGCCGAGTCATGAGCCGCTGGGAACGCTGGTCGCGCCTCAAGCGGGGCGAGGCACAGCAGCCCCCGAACTCCCCGGCGACACCCGCCGCCACCGAGGGCGACCGGCACGCCTCGAACCTCGAGGCCGACAGCCGTCAGGACATCGGCGAGGAGGACGCCGCCCAGGCGCCCGAGCCGGGCAGCCTCGACCATACCCTGCCGGATCCCGAGACCCTGCCCCCGGGCAGCGACATCAAGGCCTACCTGGTCTCGGGCGTCAGCGCGGGGCTTCGCAAGCGCGCCTTGCGTCGCCTCTTTGCCGCCAGCCATTACGGCGTCCGTGACGGCCTCGACGACTACGACGATGACTTCCGAGAAAAGCTGAAGCCGCTGGCCGAGGATGTGGCCGAACGGCTGCGCCAGTGGACCCGACGTGACATCGAGGGCGAGGACGAGGCACCGGAGGAGGTGACGTCACAGGGCATGGAGAGCGACGAGCACGACGCCCATGAGAGTCCGCCGCAGGCGTCCGACCCCGCCTCGGACACCGATATCGTCGAGGAAGCCGAGGCGCGTTCCGATGAGCGCCCGGGATGACTGCGCGCGGCAAAGCGGCCGTCCGGCGTCACCGACCGACCCATTGGGCCGGACTATCGGGGTCATGCATCAGTCCTATGTATTAGACCAAGGCAGCGTTTGCGCGCGCCGCGAATCCGACCAAGACTTGAAAATAAGCGCAGAAAAAAATAACAACGCGCCCACCGCTCGTACGCAACCGTGAGACTGCATGAACCAGCACATCGAACTGATGCCGGTCGACGACGACCGCAACCGGCACGCCAGGGAGGCCGCCCGACGTCGCGTCTCCTGGCCCGTCAATCTCAGCCCCGCGCGCGTCAGCTATCAGAGTGACGGCCACGCCCTGATACTCGGTAACGAGCGCGATGGTCGGCGTGCCGCCCGCGCCCTTCTCGCCAGGGGGCTCCCGCCTCCCACCCTGGTCATCACCGAGCCGCTGCAGGACGAGGCCGGCAGCGATACCGAGCACGAGGCGCTTCTCGCCGAGACCGCCGATCTCTCCTGCCAGACACTATCGCGCGCCCAGGCACGGGCCATGACCATCGAGGGCTACCTGGGACAATTCAGTGTCAGCGTGCCCGACGGAGACGGCTCGCTGGATATCGCCCGGGCGCTCGCCCGGCGCGCCCATTTCGACCTGATCCTCGATCTCGGCGAAACGCCCACCCTCGCCCTCGAGCTTCCCCCGCCGGGCTACGTCGCCTTGAACTGGCAGGACGCGGATCGCGATGAGCGACTCGAGGCCCTGGCCGGATTGATCGGCGAGTTCGACAAACCGCGTTACTTCCAGATCGACAACGACCTCTGCGCCCACTCAAGCAGCGGCAACACCGGCTGCACCCGCTGCCTGGACGTCTGTCCCGCCGATGCCGTCGAAAGCCACCAGGGCCGCATCGAGGCGTGGATCGAGATCGACCCCTTCCGCTGTCACGGCGTCGGCAGCTGCAGCAGCGCCTGCCCCACGGGGGCCATTCAGTTCCGCCTGCCGGAGACCGCCCGCCAACAGGACACCCTGATCGGCTGGCTCGCCGCCTATCGCGAGGCCGGCGGCACGGCACCGGTGGTGCGCTTCGCCGAGACGAGCGACCTGGAGGACGAAGGCGAGGCGGCGGGCCACGTGCTCGACGTGCCCCTCGAGGAGCTTGGAGCCGCCGGTCACGACCAGTGGCTGACGGCGCTGGCCGCCGGCGCCGCCGAGGTGCGTATCCAGTGCCACGCCCGCATGCCAGAGCGCCTGTCGGCCTTCATCGACGATCAGCTCGCCCAGGCGCACGCCCTGCTCACCGCCCTCGGTCACTCGCCGGCGCGGATCGCTCGCCTCGCGCCCAATGACGCGGCGGCCCGCGATGCCCTGCCGCTCGAGCCGCCGCTGACGCAGACGCCGCCGGTATTGGACGGCCATGACAAACGGCAGCGGCTCAACACCGTGCTCGAGCACCTGGCGAACCTGGGCGCCCCGGACGGCCAGCGCCACCGCCTGCCGGCTGGCGCCGCCTATGGCGATATCGCGGTCGACCGCGACGCCTGCACGCTGTGCATGGCCTGCGTCTCCAACTGCCCGACCCCGGCGCTGGCCGCCGGCGACGCGAGCCCGCTGCTGAGCTTTCGCGAGGCCGACTGCGTGCAGTGCGGGCTCTGTGCCGAGGCCTGCCCGGAGCAGGCGATCACCCTGCTGCCGGGCTTCCTGGCCGATCCCCAACGCCAGGAGCGCCAGGTTCGCCACGAGGAGGACGCCTTCGCGTGCATCCGCTGTGGCAAGCCCTTCGCCACCGTCAGCACCGTTGAGACCCTCAAGGCCAAGCTCGCCGACCACCCCTACTTCGCCGGCGATGCCCTGGCCCGCCTGGAGATGTGCGAGGACTGCCGGGTGAAGGACGTCTGGCAGGACATGGCCCGCAACCCCGAATCGCAGCTGAAGGTGTGACCGCATGAACGAGCTGAACGAGAGCGATGCGCTGCGGGCCGATGTCTATCGGCTGCTGGCCAGGCTGCTGCGCGAGGCCCCCGATGCTGCCCTGCTCGACTGGCTGGCCGGGCTCGAGGTCGAGGCCGACGGCACCCTGCTGGCCGAGCGCTGGACGGCGCTGATCGAGGCGGCGCGCGAGACCACCGCCGAAGCGCAGGCCCGCGCCCATTTTCGCCACCTGGTCGGGGTGGTCCAGGGCGACGTCACGCCCTATGCCTCCTGGTACCGCAATGGCGAGCTGATGGATGCGGCACTCGTCGCGCTGCGACGGGACCTCAAGGCGCTGGGGTTCCAGCGTGCCGAGCAGTGCCGCGACCCCGAGGACCACCTCGCCGCGCTGGCGGAGGTGATGGCGATGCTGATCGAGGCGCGATCAAAGGACGAGGCGCGCTTCTTCATGGCCCACCTCGCCCCCTGGGCGGCGGACTGCCTCGCCGATCTCGGCCGGGTCGACACGCCTTTCCAGGCACGCCTGGGCCGGCTCGGCGCGGCCTTCATGGAACAGGAGGGTCGGCGCCTCGAGGCCGAGGCACAGCAGCATCCGGTGCGGATCGTCGAACCCTGACGCCGCTCGATACACCGTGACAGCACCAGAACAGAGCCCGTCAGGGCCAGCGACAGCGACAGCGACAGCGACAGCGACAGCGAGACACAGGAGAGATCCCCATGCCCAGCACACGTAACCCGCAACGGCGGCGTTTTCTCAAGACCCTCGGCGCCGGCACCGCGGCCGCCGGCGCGGCAGCCGCGGTCGGCCATGTCACCCTGGCCCAGGCCGATGCCAAACCCGAGGCCCCGCAGGCCGAGCCTTCCCGCGAGTATCGGGAAACGCCCCATATTCGAGCCTTTTACGACACCCTGCGTGACTGACGGCCCCGGGCCAGGAGAGCAATGCCATGCGTTTGACACCGAAAACCGATACGCCGAGGGCCGGCGGGCTGGGCATTTCCCGTCGCCAGTTCCTCAAGCGCAGCGGCGCCACCACCGGGGGGCTCGCCGCCGCCGGCTTCATGGGCGCACCGATGATGCAGCGTGCCGAGGCGGCCGAGAAGACCGCCTGGTCCGACGCCCCGGTCGAGACGAAACGGACCGTCTGCTCCCACTGTTCGGTGGGCTGCGGCGTCTATGCCGAGGTGCAGGAAGGCGTCTGGACCAAGCAGGAACCGGCCTTCGACCACCCGATCAACCGTGGCGCCCACTGCGCCAAGGGCGCCTCGCTGCGCCAGCACGGCCACTCCAGTCGCCGCCTCAAGTACCCCATGAAGCTGGTCGGCGGCGAGTGGCAGCGCCTGAGCTGGGACGAGGCCATCGAGGAGATCGGCAACAAGGTGCTGGCGCTGACGGAGCAGCACGGCCCCGACAGCATCTACTGGCTGGGCTCGGCCAAGTTCAACAACGAGCAAGCCTACCTGATGCGCAAGTTCGCCGCCCTGGCCGGCACCAACAACACCGACCACCAGGCGCGCATCTGTCACTCCACCACCGTGGCCGGGGTGGCCAACACCTGGGGTTACGGGGCGATGACCAACTCGCTCAACGACATCCAGCACAGCCGGTCGATCATGTTCATCGGCTCGAACCCGAGCGAAGCGCACCCGGTCGCCATGCAGCACATCCTGCTGGCCAAGGAGCGCAGCCAGGCGAGGATCATCGTCGTCGACCCGCGCTTCACCCGCACCGCCGCCAAGGCCGACAGCTACGTGCGGATCCGCCCGGGCTCCGACGTGGCCTTCATCTGGGGCCTGCTGTGGCACATCTTCGAGAACGGCTGGGAGGATAGCCAGTACATCGAGCAGCGGGTCTACGCCATGGACCAGGTCCGCGAGGAGGTCGCGACCTTCTCGCCCGAGGTGGTGGAGAACATCACCGGGGTGCCGGAAGCGACCATGCGCGAGACCGCCCGTCAGCTGGCCGAGAACCGTCCGGGCTGCATCGTCTGGTGCATGGGCGGTACCCAGCACACCACCGGCAACAACAACACCCGCGCCTACTGCATCCTGGAGCTGGCGCTCGGGAACATCGGCAAATCCGGCGGCGGCGCCAACATCTTCCGCGGCCACGACAACGTCCAGGGCGCCACCGATCTCGGCCTGATGTCCCACTCGCTGCCCGGCTACTACGGCCTCTCCGAGGGCGCCTGGCAGCACTGGGCACGGGTCTGGGACCTCGACTACGAATGGCTCAAGAGTCGCTTCGACCAGACCGAGTACGCCGACGGCAAGCCGATGAACGCCAGCGGCATCACGGTATCGCGCTGGATCGATGGCGTGCTCGAGCAGGAGGAGGATATCTCCCAGCGAACCCGCCTCAAGGCGATGTTCTACTGGGGCCATGCGGTCAACTCCCAGACCCGCGGCACCGAGATGCAGAAGGCCATGCAGCAGCTCGAGATGATGGTCATCGTCGACCCCTACCCCACCGTGGCCGGGGTCATGCACGACCGTCAGGACGGCGTCTACCTGCTGCCGGCGGCCACCCAGTTCGAGACCACCGGCAGCGTCACGGCCACCAACCGCTCCATCCAGTGGCGCGACCGGGTGATCGAGCCGCTGTTCGAGTCCAAGCCCGACCACGAGATCATGTACCTGCTCTCGCACAAGCTCGGCTTCGGCGACGAGCTGTTCAAGAACATCCGGGTCGAGGGCACCGAGCCGGTCATCGAGGACATCACCCGGGAGTTCAACGCCGGCATGTGGACCGTCGGCTATACCGGCCAGAGCCCCGAACGCCTGAAGGCCCACCAGCAGAACTGGCACACCTTCAGCTTCCGCAACCTCAAGGCCGAGGGCGGCCCCGCCGACGGCGACTACTACGGGCTGCCGTGGCCCTGCTGGGGCACGGCCGAGATGGGCCATCCCGGCACGCCGATCCTCTACGACACCAGCAAGAAGGTCTCCGAGGGGGGCCTCACCTTCCGCGCCCGCTTCGGCATCGAGCGCGACGGCGAGAACCTGCTGGCCGACGGCGTCTTCAGCGACGGCTCCGAGCTCGAGGACGGCTACCCCGAGTTCACGGATGCCATGCTCAAGGACCTGGGCTGGTGGGATGACCTGACCGAGGAAGAGAAGGCCGCGGCCGAGGGCAAGAACTGGAAGACCGACCTCTCGGGCGGCATCCAGCGCGTGGCCATCGCCCATGAGTGTGCCCCCTTCGGCAACGCCAAGGCGCGCTGCAACGTCTGGACCTTCCCGGATCCGATTCCCAAGCACCGCGAGCCGCTCTATACCAGCCGCCGCGACCTGGTGAAGGACTATCCGACCTGGCCGGACGTGACTTCCCACTACCGTTTGCCGACGCTCTATCGGAGCATCCAGGAACAGGACGTCACCGGGAAGTATCCGATCATCCTCACCTCCGGGCGCCTGGTGGAGTACGAAGGCGGCGGCGAGGAGACGCGCTCCATGTCCTGGCTGGCCGAACTGCAGCAGGAGATGTTCGTCGAGATCAACCCGGCCCTCGCCAACGACCTGGCCATCGCCGAGGGCGACATGGTGTGGGTCGAAGGCGCCGAGGGCGGACGCGTCAGGGTCAAGGCCCTGGTCACCCCGCGGGTGGCTCCCGAGGTGGTCTTCATGCCCTTCCACTTCGGCGGCATGTTCCAGGGCGAGAGCCTGCACGATCGCTACCCGGAAGGCTCGGCCCCCTATGTGCTCGGCGAGGCGGCCAACACCGCCACCACCTACGGCTATGACTCGGTGACCCAGATGCAGGAAACCAAGTGCACCCTGTGTCGCATCGAGAAGGCAAGCTGAGGAGATCCCCATGGCCACAATGAAATTCATGTGCGACGCCGAGCGCTGCATCGAGTGCAACGGCTGCGTCACCGCCTGCAAGAACGCCAACGAAGTCGAATGGGGCGTGCAGCGCCGCCGCGTGGTGACCCTCAACGACGGCGAGCCCAGCGAGGTCTCGATCTCGGTGGCCTGCATGCACTGCGACGATGCGCCCTGCATCGCCGTCTGTCCCACCGAGACCCTCTACCAGCGCGATGACGGCATCGTGCTGCACGACAAGGACCTGTGCATCGGCTGCGGCTACTGCCTCTATGCCTGCCCCTTCGGCGCGCCGCAGTTCCCGAAGCAGAACGCCTTCGGCGAGCGCGGCAAGATGGACAAGTGCACCTTCTGCGCCGGCGGGCCGGCGGAAACCAAGGAGGAGGAGTACCAGAAATACGGTGCCAACCGCATCGCCGAAGGAAAGCTGCCGCTGTGTGCCGAGATGTGCTCGACCAAGGCGCTGCTGGCCGGGGATGCCCAGGAGGTCGCCGACATCTTCCGTCAGCGCGTGGTCCAGCGCGGCCACAAGGACGGCGGCTGGTCGGGCAACCCGCGCGCCGAGGCCGACTCCCTGGCCTACGATGCCACCCAGCAGGGGTAAGGAGGCGACCATGAGCATGTCGATGACGCACGCGGGGGCCGCGCGGCGGCTCCTGACGCTGCTGGTACTGCTGGCCGGCCTGGTACTCTCCTCACTGGCCCTGGCACAGCAGGCCGATCCCGGCCGGGAGGCGGCCTTCGCCGTCCCCGCCGTGGATGCCGAGCTGTGGCGGCAGGTCAAGGGAGGCGAGACGGGGCCCAACTACCGGGATTCTCGAGCCGAGAGCACCTATAACCTGGTCAACGCAAGTGGCGAGACCTGGCGACAGATCCGCGACCGCTGGGTCTCCCCGTTCGGAGCGATCGCGGTGCTGGGCATGATCGCGGTGATCGCGCTGTTCTACCTGCTGGTGGGGCGCAAGAAGCTCGATGAGCCGCGCACCGGGCGCAAGCTGCTGCGCTGGTCGCTGGTCGTCCGCTCCCTGCACTGGACGGTGGCGACGCTGTTCATCCTGCTGGCCCTCACCGGTCTCAACCTCGCCTACGGCAAGGCACTCTTCCGCCCGCTGTTCGGCGATGGCGCCTGGGCGGCGATGATGTCGGGCACCAAGCTGATCCATAACTACCTGGGCCCGCTGTTCGGCATCCTGCTGGTGATCCTGCTGCTGCGCCTGCTCAGCCACAACATCCCGAAGGCCCATGACCTGCAGTGGTTCGCCAAGGGCGGCGGCCTGGTCGGCAAGGGGCACCCCGATGCCGGTTTCGCCAACGGCGGCGAGAAGGTCTGGTACTGGCTGCTGGCCACCGCCGGGCTCGCCGTGATCGCCAGCGGGTTCGTGCTGGACTTTCCCAACTACGGCCAGGCACGCGACACCATGCAGTGGGCCAACATCATCCATGCGGTGGGCTCCCTGGGCCTAACGGCCGTGGCCCTGGGCCATATCTACATCGGCACCGTCGGCACCGAGGGGTCGCTGGAGGGCATGACCACCGGCTACGTGGACGAGAGCTGGGCCAAGGAGCACCACAACCTCTGGTACGACGAGGTCAAGGATCAGGCGATCCCCGAGGAGCAGCTGGCCGATAGCCGCCCGACTCCCGAGGGCGACGAGCCGGCGCCGCGCTCCGGCTGAGTGCCACCCCTCGACGCGTCTTCCGACACCGCCTGCGGGCGGTGTCTTTTTTGTTAAGCTGAGCCGACAGACACCCTGACCACCGGAGAGCGACGATGTCACAACTCGACGACGCCACCCGCACCGAACTCGAGGCGGCCGCATTCCGCCGCCTGCTGCGCCATCTGGACGAGCACAAGGAGGTCCAGAACATCGACCTGATGATCCTCGCCGATTTCTGCCGCAACTGCCTCTCCAAGTGGCTCGTGGCCGCCGCCGATGAGCGCGGCGTGGAGCTGGACTACGACAGCGCCCGGGAGCACGTCTACGGGATGCCCTACGGCGAGTGGAAGGAGAAGTACCAGCAGGAGGCCACCCCCGAACAGCAGGCGGCCTTCGCGGCGCGTCAGGCGGCCAAGCAGGAGACGCAAGGCGAATGAGCGAACCGATGATCCCCCTCTCCGTGGCGGTGCTGACCATCTCCGATACGCGTAACGAGCAGACCGATCGCAGCGGCCAGGCCCTGGTCGAGCGACTGACCGCCGCCGGCCACCGCCTGCACGAGAAGCGCATCGTGCCCGATGACGTCTATCGCATCCGCGCCGTGGTGGCGGGCTGGATCGCCGACGACGCGGTCCAGGTGATCCTGACCACCGGCGGCACCGGCTTTACCGGACGCGACTCCACCCCCGAGGCGGTCTCGGTGCTGCTCGACAAGCAGATCGAGGGCTTCGGGGAGCTGTTTCGCCACCTCTCCTGGCAGGAGATCGGCAGCTCCACCGTGCAGAGCCGCTGCCTCGGCGGGCTGGCCAACGCCACCGTGGTGTTCAGTCTGCCCGGCTCCACCGGCGCCTGTCGCACCGGCTGGGACGGCATCCTCGCCGAGCAGCTCGACAGTCGTCACAAGCCGTGCAACTTCGCCAACCTGGTCATTCCCGAGCGAGGCCAACATGCGTGACACGACCCATCGCTGCGACAAGCCGTGCGACGTTCCACCGGTGCGGGCCAACCTGGAGAGGCCAGCATGGATGAGCTGAAACCGGTCGAGGCCGCGCTGAACGCCCTGCTGGCCGACGTCACGCCCACGTCCGCCGAGACCGTGCCCTGCGACCGGGCGGCCGGGCGCGTGCTCGCCGAGGCGATCGAGGCGCGCCTCGACGTGCCCGCCTTCGACAACAGCGCCATGGACGGCTACGCCCTGCACCACGACGACGCGGGCCAGCGACTGCCCGTCGCCCAGCGCATCGCCGCCGGCGCACCGACGACGCCGCTGGCGCGGGGCACCTGCGCGCGCATCTTCACCGGCGGCGCGCTCCCCCCGGGTGCCGACTGCGTGGTGATGCAGGAGCGTGTAACGCGCGAGGATGACGTCGCGGCTATCCCGGCGGATCTCCCGGCGGGCGACAACGTCCGCCGTCGCGGCCGCGACGTGGCGGCGGGAGCGCCCCTGCTGCCCGCCGGTGAGCGGCTGGAGGCGGCGGCCCTGGGGCATCTCGCCGGCCAGGGTATCACCGAGGTGGTGGTGCGCCGCCGCCCGCGGGTGGCGCTGCTCTCCACCGGCGACGAGATCGTCGATCCGGGCACGCCGCTATCTGACGGACAGATCTACAACTCCAACCGGCCGATGCTCAAACGCCTGCTCGAGCGCTTCGGCGCCGAGCTGGTCCGGGTCGCCTCGGTGCCGGACGATGCCGCGGGCACCCGCGAGACCCTCGCCGCGGCGGCGCTGGAGGCGGACCTCGTGATCAGTACCGGGGGGGTGAGCGTCGGCGAGGAGGATCACGTCAAGGCGGCGCTGGAGTCGCTGGGCCAGCTGGACCTGTGGCGCCTGGCGATCCGCCCGGGCAAGCCTCTGGCGCTGGGACGCCTGCCAGGGGCTGATGGCCAGGACGTGCGCTTCGTCGGCCTGCCCGGCAACCCGGTCTCCTGCTTCGTCGGCGCCTGGCTCTTCCTGCGCCCGTTGATGGGCGCCCTGCAGGGCTGCCCCGCCCTGGCCGAGCTGCCGCGTCTCACGGCGCGGGCCGACTTCGCCACGCAAACCGGTCCGCGACGCCACTACATGCGGGTGACCCTGGCCTTCGGGGAGGACGGCATCGTGGCCCGGGCGTTTCGCGACCAGAACTCGGGCGTGCTGTCGTCGTGCATCGGCGCCGATGCCCTGGCGGAGATCCCCGCCGAGACCCGTATCGAGCCGGGTGATCGCCTCGACTGCCTGTGGCTCAGGGTCGATTGAGGCTCGATGGGATCGAGGATCGGGACCGAGATGAGCCCGCCGGCCTCAGGCCGGTACGCCAAGATCGGCATTGACGGCCGACCAGAGCCGCTCGAAGTCGCGCGCGAGGTAGCCGTAATCCGCTTCCAGCCAGGGCACCAGCTCGGCCAGGCGATTCGGACCGGAAAGGCGTCTCCCGATGCCCTCGATGGCGCGACAGGTGAAGGTGAAGTCCGCGTAGCGGTTGAGCCAGTCCTGCTCCACCAGCACGGGCACCATCCCCGCCAGCCGACCCGGGGCGGGAGCGGTCACCAGCAGCCGATAGCAGCGCGCGGTCAGCCGACGCCGCGCCTCTACCTCGAGGGTGCGAGCCGCGAAGTGGTCCCAGAGCAGATCCAGGGCGATGCCGGCGAAGCGACGCTGCGGCCAGGGCGTGCGTGCGAGGATGTCGGCGACCACCGGGTGGCCATCGACGTAGGCGTCGACCCGACGGTGGTGACGGATGCCGGCCGCCGTCTCCGGCGGCCAGGCCGAGAGGTCGATGCCCTTGACCCCGTCGGCGATCAGGTTGCCATACAGGAAGTCGTCACCGCCGCCGCGGGCGAGCCAGCCGTGGGCGAGGAAGTTCACGCTGGACCGATCACAGGCAGTGGGTGGGCTTGGGCAGGCCGGCCAGGCGAGCCGCCACCTTGGCGGGACTGCCGGGAAAGAGCCGCATCAGATGGATCGAACGGCCCTTCTCGGGCCCCAGGGCCTTGCCCACCGCCTTGACCAGGGGGCGCATGGCCGGGGCCATCTCATAGCGCGCATAGAAGTCGCGCAGCACCCTGAGCACTTCCCAGTGCTCCTCGGTCAGCTCGATGCCCTCCTCGCGTGCCAGGGCCTCGGCGATTCGTGGCGACCACTGCGTCATATCGACGAGATAGTCTTCGGGATCCAGGGCATAAGTATGCTCGCCTACCGATAGATAACGGTATATTTCTGTCGAGGCCATCAGTACCAGCTCACTGTCCGTTCGGCTTCCTCGGTCAGGGTCACGAAGCCATCCACATCGACCACCTGCACGCTCTCCGCGCAGCGTCCCAGCAGCCCACGAGCCTCCAGGTCTTCCCTGAGGGCGAACAGTCGGCCCTCGATCGGCGCGTAATACCGCACCAGCTGGGGCAGCGCCCCTTGAACGCCGTCCTCGATCAGCAGCAGGACATCGTCTGGCCCCATGCCGGTCAGGGCCTGTTCAAAGACCCGACTGCTCGCCGGGGAACGGTTCACCACATGCAACAGCATCCAGGTTCTCCTCGCGACTCGGGCTAGAAGGTCAACACCAGGCGGTGGGCGGATAGTGCCTCGGCGAGGGCCTCGGCCGACACGGGGGTCACGTCGAGCATCAGCTCGTCGGCCGAGAGGCCAAACGCCGAGAGCGCCTGGGCATCCACCAGCAGGGTCTCGATATCATACATCTCCAGCATCTCCAGCGTCGCGGCCGTCCCCTTCTGCGCGAGCGGACCGGGTCCTTGTCCCGGCATCAGCGCCGTGACGCCCTCCCCCATGAACAGCAGGGAAACGCTCTGCCCGAAGGCGGCGGCAACCAGGGCGGCATCCAGCCCCTCCTTGAGCCAGCTACTGCCGTGAGGCGCATGGCGCAGGATGACCAGCAGGTCACGGAGTGGGTCCTCATGTTCGTGCATCATCGCTCCATCGCATGCCAGGGATTCAGGGGCCGAAGGTCACCAGCCGGTCGCTGCGCGTGCCCAGATCGATCAGCTGCCCCAGCCCCGTCAGTTCGAAGGGCGCTGTCACGCTGCTCCCGTCCTTGCCGTGCCGGGCGGCCTCGCGCTCGTCGAGCAGGCCACGGCGCAGTGCCGCGGCGATGCAGACCTGCAGCGAGACGTCGTGTTCGCGGGACAGGTCCGCCCAGGCATCCACCAGGTGCGGTTCGTCTTGCGGGGGGGCCGCCAGCCGGGAGGCATTGTTCACCCCGTCATGATAGAAGAATACCGCCTCGAGGCGGTGGCCCCTCGCCACCAGGGCGCGGGCGAAGCGCAGGGCCGAATGGCTGGCCTGGTGACTGTAGGGAGCGCCCATCAGCAGGATGGCGTAGCGCATGAAGGTCCTCCTGAAACAACCTGGCCCCGCCGGTTGGCGGGGCCAGGTGATCCTGATACAGCGTTGGGGGTCAGTCCTGGCTCATGATGCCCAGGATCGACAGCAGGCTGATGAACAGGTTGTAGATCGACACGTAGAGGGTGATGGTGGCGAGGATGTAGTTGGTCTCGCCGCTACGATGCACGATCTCACTGGTCTGGTAGAGGATGGCCGCCGAGGAGAACAGCACGAAGCCGGCGGAGACCATCAGCGACAGGGCCGGGATCTGCAGGAAGATGCCCGCCAGCATGGCCAGGATCAGCACGATAGCGCCGGCCATCAGGAAATTGGCCAGGAAGCTGAAATCCTTGCGGGTGATCAGCGCCACCGCCGAGAGCCCCACGAAGGTCATGCCGGTCATGCCCAGCGCGGTCATGATCAGCTGAGCGCCGTTGGGCAGAGTGAGGTAGGCACTCAGGACCGGCCCTAGCGTGAAGCCCATGAATCCGGTGAAGGCGAAGGTGGCGAGCAGCCCCATCGCGGAGTTGGCGGTCTTGTGCACCAGGAACATGAGACCGTAGGCGCCGATGAAGAACACGAAGATGTTCATGCGCTCGACGCCCATGCTCATGGCGGCGCCCGCCGTGATGGCGGAGAACAACAGGGTCATCGCCAGTAGGCCGTAGGTGTTGCGCAGGACCTTGCTGGTACCGACCGACTGCGACCGCGTCTGATGACGTGTCGACTGCGTCTCTTGATAAGCCATGGATCCGAAGCTCCCTGTATGGTTGGTCTAGGCACTAGACTAAGGATGCAGTCAGAATGTTCCCGACGCAAGCGCCCGGCTAGTCAGGGTTCAACGCCTTTTCCGCGGCGGCGGCCTCTTCCAGCACCCGGCGCGCCACCCGCGCCGCGGTGTCACAGACCTCCGCGCCAGCCTGCTCGAGAGCCGCCAGGTCCATCCAGCAGAGCGCCGTGGCATCGTCCGCGGCCGCCTCGATGCCCCCCCGCCACTCCAGCTGCACCACCACGATGACGAAGTGCATGCTCAGCGCACCCTCCGCGTCATGGTCGAAGACGTCGATGGCGGTCAGGATGCGCCGCGGGTCGGCCAGCACACCGGTCTCTTCCAGCAGCTCGCGGACCGCGGCCTGCTGGAGGCTCTCTCCTGCCTCGACCTTGCCACCGGGCAAGGCCAGCTTGCCCGCGTTGGGAGGATTGCGCCGCCGGACCATCAGGATACGATCCCCCCTGACCACCGCGGCCGACACCGCGGGAACGGGGTGCACTGGGGAAACTGTCGAGCGCTCGGGCATAGGGGTCTCCTGCGATCATCGTGCCCCATTGTGCCTTAGCCCTGAACCAGGGGCTAACATCCTGATCCCAAGGGGCTCTTGACCTGCGGATGAAAACTGGTAGAGTACGCATCCGTAAGCCGGAGGGATGGCAGAGCGGTTGAATGCACCGGTCTTGAAAACCGGCGTAGGTTAATAGCCTACCCAGGGTTCGAATCCCTGTCCCTCCGCCACCATTCGATGAAAACCAGCCCACCGAGGCTGGTTTTCTTGTTTCAGCGCATGGGCCACACTCATGGCGGCGTACGGGCTCGTCACGCAACGCGCCCGCCGTGTCCGGGCGCGAAACATGGGCCCCTTCCCTGCTGTCCACACCCGAGAGACGCCACCGGCAATGTCCGACGGCACCACTCCGCGCCCTTGCACCGCGAGGCCGCCATCCAGAAAAGGCCCATTTCGCCATGGCACTGAAGGCAACGATTCATCGAGTACAGCTGCAGGTCGCCGACATGGACCGGCACTATTATGCCGATCACGCCCTGACCGTGGCGCAACACCCGTCGGAAACCGACGAGCGCATGATGGTCAGGCTGCTCGCCTTCGCACTGAACGCCGACGAGGCGCTGGCCTTCGGGCGGGGCGTGAGTACCGAGGACGAGCCCGACCTGTGGCGCCGGGACCTCACCGGCGAGATCGAGCAGTGGATCCAGCTCGGCCAGCCCGACGAGAAGAGCATTCGTCGCGCCTGCGGCCGCGCCGGCGACGTCGTCATCTACACCTACAGCGGCCATGGCGCCGCGCTCTGGTGGGAGTCGCTGGCCGGCAAGCTGGCGACCCTCGAGAACTTGACGGTGTTCGCCATCGCGCCGGAGACGGTGCAGGCGCTTTCCGGCATGGCGGCGAAGAGCATGAACCTGAGCGCCACCCTCCAGGATGACACGGTATGGCTCGCCGACGGCGAGCAGGCCGTCGAGATCACCCTCGAGAGGCTGAAGGCGGCGACCCGGCAGGCGTGAGCGGCCAGGCCTACGCCCCTGCCCACCTGACGCGTCGCCACCCTGCTTCATGGTTGCGCTACAGGGAGCTGCTGCCGACCGCCAGGCAGCGCCACCCTCAATAGAGACGCAGCCCCACCCGGGTCACGCGATTGCCCTCCATCGCGCTGACGACCCAGTGGATACCGTGCCAGTCCACGTCGTCGCCGACCACCGGATGCCCGCCCACCCGCAGCGAGACGAACTCGGCCAGGGTCATGTCCTGCTCGCCGGGACTCAGGGTGAGGCCGTAAGCGTCGGCGATGTCGCGCATGAAGGCGTCGCCGTCGAAGGTGAAGGTGCCGAAGAAGGCGCGCTCGCGTTTGAGCTTGGCATCCCCATTGAACAGGCGGTTCAGCGCCGGCAGGTCATCGGTGCGGCCAATCACGCAGATCACGTCCCCCAGCCTTAGCCGCGTGCTGCCCTTGGGGTGCAGCATGGCATGCTCGCGGAAGAGCGCCGAGATCAGGGCCCCCGAGGGGAAGCGCAAGAGCCGGATCGGCACGTCCTCGAGGTCGGCGTTCTCCACCTCGTAGACGAACATCTCGTAGTCGTTCTCGGGCAGGATACCCAGCGGACCGCGGCGGTTGGGGGTGACGGTGGGCGGCAGCTCGACCTTCATGCGACGCGCCATCCACGGCAGCGAGCCGCCCTGGATCAGCAGCGACAGCAGCACCACCGCGAAGGCGACGTTGAAGTAGAGCGAGGCGTTCTCCACCCCGCCGATCACCGGGAAGATCGCCAGCACGATCGGCACCGCCCCACGCAGGCCCACCCAGGCAATGAAGCCGATCTCGCGCCAGCGAAACTTGAAGAAGGGCTTGACGACGATCAGCACCGCCAGGGGCCTGGCGACGAAGATCAGCGCCAGAGCCACCAGCAGCGCCGGCAGCGCATAGTCCATCATCTCGCTAGGCGTGACCAGCAGGCCCAGCACTAGGAACAGGCCGATCTGGGAGAGCCAGGCCAGGCCGTCGTGCACCGGCAGGATGAAGTTGAGGTGACGACCGGGTCGGTTGCCGATCATCAGCCCGGCCAGGTAGATGGCCAGGAAGCCGCTGCCGCCCAGGGCGCTGGTCAGTCCGAAGACGCAGAAGCCGAGCCCCAGGGCCAGCAGCGAATAGAGCCCCGGCGCCAGGTCCAGCCAGCTCAAGAGCCGCGCACTCAGCCAGCCGACGCCGAGCCCGATCAGGATGCCCAACCCGAACTGCTGCACCAGGAACAGCAGGGTCTCGCCCACCCCACCGATGTCGCCGACCAGCACCTCCACCAGCATCAGGGTCAGGAAGATCGCCATCGGGTCGTTGGTGCCCGACTCGATCTCCAGGGTGGCGCCGACTCGCTCATTGAGGTTGACCCCTCGCCCGCTGAGCATCGAGAACACCGCGGCGGCATCGGTGGAGCCGACGATGGCGCCCACCAGCAGGCCCTGCACCAGGCTCAGCTCGAAGACCCACATGGCGAAGAGCCCCACCAGGCCGCCGGTGATGAAGACCCCGAAGGTCGCCAGGGAGAGCGCCGGACGGAAGCCGACGCGAAAGGTCTTGAGACGGGTACGCAGCCCCCCGTCGAGCAGGATCATGGCCAGCGCCAGGTGGCCGATGGAGAAGGCCAGGGAGTAGTCGTCGAACTGGATGCCGAGCAGCCCCTCCTCGCCGGCCAGCATCCCCAGACCCAGGAAGATCAACAGCAGCGGCACGCCGGCCATCGAGGAGAGACGGCTGGCGAGGATGCTCAGGGCCAGCAGAAAGCCGCTGAGCAGAAACAGACTGTTGATCGAATCCATGACCGCCTGCCTTGGCTTTGAAAACGCAAAGTATCGCATGCCGCGACGAGCGCGGCGATTTTCGTTGGTGCCCGCGACTGGCCGTGGCGGACCACCAGCGGTTAAGCTTGCGCGGCATCGTTGACCGGGTAGCGCGCATGGCAGCAGTCCTTTCTCAGATCTCCCCCGTCGCTCGGCGGCGGCGCTGGCCGATCGCCCTGCTGGCGATCGCCGGCCTGCTGCCGTCAGCGCTCGTCGCCGCACCGGCCGAGCCCGACGCGCGGGCGGGCTATCCGCCGCTGGGCACCGAGGTGATGGTGCTGGATCTCGAGGCCCTGGCCGAAGAGGCGGCGCGCGAGATCGCCAAGCAGCGGGCGATCCGCCAACGCTACCGGGAGGCGCCACGGGGGCCGGCGGTCGATACGCCCTCTCGCCCCAGCGTGCCGGCCATCGCCCTGCGCCCGGCGGAGCCCATCGAGCCGCCCCCCGTCACGCCGCTCAGCGTGATGCTGGACTGGACGCCCAGCCCGCGGCATGCCGCGCTGATCGTCGCCCGAGAGCGCGGTCTGTTCGCCAGCCGCGGGCTGGACGTGACCCTGTCGACCCCCGCCGATCCGGATGTGCCCATCAAGCTGCTGGCGGCCTCGCGCATCGATCTCGCCCTGGCGCGCCAGCCGCTGCTGCATCTCGGCGTGGATCGCGGACTGCCGGTGGTGCGGGTCGCCACCCTGGTCGCCATGCCGCTGAGCGCCCTGGTGGTGCGCGAGGACAGCGATATCACCGCGGCGGTCGACCTGGCGGGTGCGCGAATCGGCCATGCCGATACCGATAGCCGGGACGTGCTGCTGACGGCCCTGCTGCGCCAGGCCAGCGTGCGTGATGACGAGGTCGAGACCCAGGAGCTGCATTTCCGGCTCGGCGATGCGCTGCGCGAGGGGCGCGTGGAGGGGGTGATCGGCGCCATGCGCCACCTGCTGCCGCGCCAGCTGGCCGACGAAGGGCTCGCGACCCGCGTGCTGACCAGCGAGGCCCTCGGCATCCCGCTGCACGACGGCCTGGTCATGCTGGCCAACCGCGATCACCTGGGCGCGCAGCGCGACGCCATCCGCCGCCTGGTCGAGGCGCTGGAGGAGGCCTCGGTGTGGATCGCCAACCATCCGCAGGAGGCGTGGACGCTGGTCGCCCGCGCCGAGCCCGGGATCGACACGCCGGTCAACCGTGAGGCCTGGCAGCAGATTCGGCCGCGGCTGAGCCTGAGCCCCGCGGCCCTGGACCAGGGCCGCTATCGTCGCTTCGAGGCGTATTTGCTCGAGGCCGGCGTCCTGGACGATCGCCACCCGGTCTCCCGACTGGCGGTCGATCCCGGCGCGCTCTCGCGCTGAGTGGCCCGCCAAGCGGCCGGCATTCCCGCTAGTCGCCCAACGCGTCCAGGAAGGCGTTGACCGCCGCCTGGAAGGCCGCCGGCTGCTCGGCATGCAGCCAGTGGCCGGCCTCCAGGGTCTGGATCTCGGCGTTTGGCAGCACCTCGTGAAGCGCCGGCAGCATCTCGTCGGTCACGTAGCGCGACTGCGCGCCGCGCAGCACCAGCGTTGGCCCCTCATAGGCCCCCTCGCCCGCTGGCACGCCCATGATCGTCTCGTAGTCGCCCTGGATCTCGTCGAGACCGATGCGGGGCCGCAGGATGCCCGCCTCGTCGCGCTCGAGGTTGGTGGCGAGAAAGAGGCGCACCGCGTCCTCGTCGACGTGCTCGGCGAGCAGCGCATCGGCCTCGCGCCGGTTGGTCGGCGAGCCCGCCTCGACGCGGCGCAGCGCGGCGAAGACGCTGTCGTGGTCGTGCCCGTAGGCCACCGGGGCGATATCGGCGACGATCAGTGAGGCCACCCGCTCAGGCGCCAGCCGGGCCAGGCTGATCACCACCTTGCCGCCCATGGAGTGCCCCAGCAGGTGGGCACGCTCGACATCGAGACGATCGAGCAGGGCCAGCAGGTCCTCGGCCATGGCGTCGTAGCCCATCCCCGCCACGTGGGGCGAACGCCCGTGGTTGCGCAGGTCCACGGTGATCACCCGACGGCGCCGCTGCCACTGCTTGGCGTGGGAGCGCCAGTTGTCGGCGCTGCCCAGCAGGCCGTGGACGACCACCAGCGGCGTCTCGTCGCCGCCGGTATCGAGGAAGTGAAGATCGGTGGGCATGCAAGCCTCCTTGGCGTCAGGGGTTCGGGTGCTGGGCATCGTGCGTGGCGTATCAGGAAGACGCACGCGCCTCTTCAGGCATCACGTCATCGCGCCCCGTCGCCGCCACCAGTCGACGGCTCAGCCAGGCCAGCAGCACGCCATAGAGCGGCAGGAAGAAGGCCAGGCTGATGGCGAGCTTGATCGCGTAGTCGACCCAGGCGATCTCGGGCCAGTTGGCGGCCATGAAGGGGTCTGGACTGCGGTGGAAGGCGATGGAGAAGAACGCGAAGGTATCGGCGAGGTTGCCAAGCACCGTGGAAACGGCCGGCGCCACCCACCAGGCCTTGAGGGCGCGCAGCCGGTCGAAGACCTGCACGTCCAGTAGCTGGCCCAGCACGTACGCCATGAAGCTCGCCAGGGCGATGCGGGCGACGAAGAGGTTCCACTCGCCCAGCGCCTCGAGGCCGGCGAAACCGCCGCGGGGAAAGACCACGGAGACGACGTAGGAGATGACCAGCGCCGGCAGCATCACGCGCAGGATGATCGCCCGGGCCGGCTCCTTGCCGAACAGGCGCACGGTGAGATCGGTGGCCAGGAAGATGAAGGGAAAGCTGAACGCGCCCCAGGTGGTATGGAAGCCCCACAGGGTGAACGGCAGCTGCACCAGGTAGTTGCTGGCGGCAATGACCAGGATATGGAAGGCGACCAGCAGCGCCAGGCAGCGCCGGGTCTGGACCTCGGACAGCACGAACATCACGGCATCCTTTTTTGAGGAGGGGTGAGGGAACCCTCGTGGATCGGCCCTCGCGCATGGCGAGAATGGGCCGGCATTATACGGCCTGGCCATCACCCTGGCCATGGAAGGCCCTGCCCCACATGACGACGCCGCCCAAGAGGGCGGCGTCGTGGTCTCACGGCAGGGTCGCGCGGAATCAGACCTGGCGGGCCTGCTCGGCGGCACCCACCGAGCGCTCCTTCATCGCCTCATGCACGTCCTGGAGACTCGCCGGGTCGTCGATGGTCGAGGGCACGCCGAATTCCTGGCCGTCGGCGATGTTTCGCAGCAGCTTGCGCAGGATCTTCCCGGAGCGGGTCTTGGGCAAGCGATCGACCACCAGTACCTGCTTGAAGCAGGCGATCGGGCCGATCTTCTCGCGCACCAGGCCGATCAGCTCGTTCTCGAGCGCCACCTCGTCCCCCTCGAAGCCATCCTTGGGGATCACCAGCCCCACCGGCAGCTGCCCCTTCAGGGCGTCGTGGATGCCGATCACCGCGCACTCGGCCACCGCGGGGTGGGCGCCGACGACCTCCTCCATTTCACCGGTGGAGAGGCGATGGCCGGCGATATTGATGACGTCGTCGGTGCGCCCCATGATGAAGAGGTAGCCATCCTCGTCGAAGTAGCCGCCGTCGCCGGTGAGGTAGTAACCGGGGAACGCGGCCATGTAGGCGCTGTGAAAGCGCTGCGGATCGCGCCACACCCCGGTCAGGCACCCCGGCGGCAGCGGCTGCTTGATCACCACGCTGCCCTGCTCCATGGCGTCGGACGGCTCGCCCTCTCGGTCGAGGATCTGCACGTCGAAACCGGGCACCGGCACCGTGGCACTGCCGGCCTTGGTGGGCATCGGCTCGAGGCCGTGCAGGTTGGCGGCGATGGGCCAGCCGGTCTCGGTCTGCCACCAGTGATCGATCACCGGCACCGTCAGCAGGTCGTCGAGCCAGTGAAAGGTCGGCGGATCCAGACGTTCGCCGGCCAGGAACAGCGCCTTGAGGCAGCTGATGTCGTACTTTGCCATCAGCTTGGCGTCCGGATCCTCCTTCTTGATGGCGCGAAAGGCGGTGGGCGCGGTGAAGAAGCTCTTCACCCGATACTCGCTGATCAGACGCCAGAAGGCCCCGGCATCCGGGGTCTTCACCGGCTTGCCCTCGTAGACCAGGGTGGTGGCGCCGCGCAGCAGCGGCGCATAGACGATGTAGGAGTGGCCGACCACCCAACCGACGTCGGAGGCCGAGAAGAAGACCTCGCCCGGCGCCACGTCGTAGATGGTCTCCATGGAGTAGGCCAGGGCCACGGCATAGCCGCCGGTATCGCGCACCACCCCCTTGGGTTTGCCGGTGGTGCCGGAGGTGTAGAGGATGTAGAGCGGATCGCTGCCCTTGACCGGCACGCAGTCAGCCGGCGTGGCCCGCTCGACCAGCGCCGACCAGTCATGGTCGATGGCCGTGCCCAGCTCGGCGGTGTGCTGCTCGCGCTGCAGGATCACACAGGCCTCGGGCTTGTAGCTGCTCTGCTCGATGGCGGCATCGATGATCGGCTTGTAGGGAAGCACCCGATCGCCCTCGACGCCGCAGGAGGCGGCGATCACGACCTTCGGCTCGGCATCCTCGATGCGGACCGCCAGCTCGTGGGGCGCGAAGCCGCCGAACACCACCGAGTGAATGGCCCCGAGACGGGCACAGGCATACATGGCGACCAGGGCCTCGGGCACCATGGGCATGTAGATCACCACCCGGTCGCCCTTCTCTACTCCCAGGTCTCTCAAGGCCCCGGCGAAGCGCGCCACCTGGTCGCGCATCTCGGCGAAGGTGATGGTGCGCTTGCTGTCGGTGACCGGTGAGTCCCAGTAGATGGCCGGCTGGTCGCCCCGCCCCTGCTCGACGTGATGATCCAGCGCGGCGTGGCAGATGTTGAGCTCACCGTCCACGAACCAGCGGGCGTGATTCGCCTCGTCGTATTCGAGGATCGTGGTGGGCGGGGTGAACCAGGGGATACGCTTGGCCTGTTCGGCCCAGAAGGCCTCAGGTTGATCGATGGAGCGTCGAAACTCGTCGTGATACATGCGCGTCAGCATCCTGTCAGCAATCGAGGAAAGGGCTTGATTGTTGACACTCTAGAGCATGCTTCTCCGTCAAACCTCATACCATCGGCTAACATTCGACAAAAGAACGAGAGCCTCGCCCACTATTGTCAACAACGACCCCGCCACCACCAACGGATGCGCCCGCGCGTCGACAGCGTTGATCCGGCGTTGGCGTCCAGGCTGCGCTATTATTGCGAATAAGCTGAATCAGAAGGTCAACGAACGACCGATCACACCCCCCAGGCGTGGACTCAGGGGAACCTTTCCACCGCGCAGGCGACCGACCATGGGCGGCGCCTGCAACGCAGGGCACAGATCATGGGCACTACCACCAGAGGTGCGTCAGCACGCCTCCTCGAAGGCGGAGAGGCGGTCATCAACGAGGCCAGCTCCCTACTCAAGGCGATGGCCAACGACAACCGGTTGCGGATTCTCTGCCTGCTGGACGGCACCGAGCTGTCGGTGACCGAGCTGAATCAGCGGCTGGTGCTCAGCCAGTCGGCGCTGTCGCAGCACCTGGCGATCCTGCGCCGCGAAAGCCTCGTCACGACCCGCCGCGAGTCGCAGACCATTTACTACTCGCTGCAGGGCGAGCGCGCCAGGACGCTTATCGAGGCGCTCGGCAGCCTGGCCCTCGACGGCAGATCGTAAGACCGTCAGCGCTTCTGCCAGCGACCGGCGTCGAGCATCTCCAGCCCCCGCTCGACGCCCCGCTCCACGCCTTTCGAGACTCCCAGCCCCAGCCGATGGGATAGCGTCGGCTTCTGCTCCAGCTTGAGGCTGATCACCCGGGCCTCGCGCATGCGCTCGACCAGATAGGCCTCGCTGGTGCCCAGATCGTCCACCAGGCCCCGCTCGAGGGCATCGCTGCCATACCAGATCTCGCCGGTGGCCACCGCTTCGATGTCCAGGGCCGGACGGCGCTCGGCCACGTGGCGCTTGAACAGCTGGTGGGTGGTCTCGAGATCCTCGACGAACTTGTCGCGCCCCTCCTCGGTGTTCTCGCCGAAGACCGTCAGGGTCCGCTTGTAGCGCCCCGCCGTGAGCAGCTCGACGTCGATGTCGTGGCGCTTGAGCAGGCGATGGAGGTTGGGCAGTTGGGCGACCACCCCGATGGAGCCGATCACCGCGAAGGGGGCGGCCCGCAGGCGGTCCGCGCCGCACGCCATCAGGTAGCCGCCGCTGGCCGCCACCTTGTCGACGCAGACCGTGGTGGAGAGTCCCGCCTGACGCAGCCGATCGAGCTCGGCGGCGGCGAGCCCGTAGCTGTGGACCAGGCCCCCGGCCGACTCGAGGCGCAGCACGGCCTCGTCGTTTTCGCCGGCCACCTCGAGCACCGCCGAGACCTCCTCGGCCAGGCGGCCGGCGGCGCTCGCCTTCAGATCGCCGTGAAAGTCGAGCACCCAGACCGTGGGGCGCGCCTGCTGCTCGTCCTTGCCGCGAGCCTGCGCCTTGTCATCGCGACGAAAGGCCTTGAGCAGCCCCTTGCGGGCGCCGGGCCGGCTGGCCACCAGCTGCATGCGTCGCTGGCGTTGGCGGCGGGTCTGGTTGAGCTCCTCGAGCCGCAGCCGAGTGCGCTCCCCCGTCTCGCCGCGCGCCTTCATGTAAAGCGCCGTGCCGAGGCCGACCACCAAGGCCAGGGTCAACAGCTGCGCCACGAACATGCCGAAATCCGTCAGCCACTCGTTCATCATCCTCTCCGCGTCGACGCGCCCTGTCGCCAGCCTGGCCGAGAGTTCCCCGCGGCACGAGGGCGCTTGATTCAAACAGGTGTTTCAAATACGCTGGCAACGGTCCATCCCTGCCCCAGACACCCCACTGCCTCTCACAAGGATCTCCGATGTCCGACGCTACCCTCGACAAGCTCCAGCGCCGTTTCGATGCCGACGCCGCCAGCGGCATGCACGAAGTCTTCCAGTTCCACTTCAGCGACGTCGGCGATCACTACCTGGTGGTGAACGACGGCCAGCTGGAGGTGCACGAGGGCGAACACGACGACCCCTCGGTCAGCCTGAGCATGAGCAGCGACACCCTCAAGGGCGTGATGAACGGCGAGATCAACGGCATGAGTGCCTTCATGACCGGCAAGCTCAAGGCGACCGGCAACGTCATGCTGGCCACCAAGCTCTCGAGCCTCTTCCCGAGTCGCTGACGCGACGCCCTAGCCGCGGCCCCCGACCTCCTTGAGGTGCGTCTCGATCAGCGCACGCGAGATGGAATAGAGCGGGGGCAGCTGGGGCAGGCGCCGCGGACTGAACCAGGCGGCATCGGCGATCTCGATCCCGTCGATGCGGATGCGCCGGCTGGCGGCCTCGGCGAAGAACCCCAGCATCAGCGAGTGGGGGAAGGGCCAGGGCTGACTCTTGTAGTAGCTGACCCGCCCCACACTGAGCCCTACCTCCTCGAAGACCTCACGACGCACCGCCTCCTCGGCGGCCTCGCCGGGCTCGATGAAACCGGCCAGGGTCGAGTAGCGCCCCGGCGGGTGACGTGGGCTGCGCGCCAGCAGCAGCGATTCGCCATGAGTCACCAGGGTAATGATGCAGGGCGAGTTGCGCGGATAGTTGCGATGGCCACACGCTCCGCAGTGCATGGCGAACTCGGCATCCAGCCGCGCCGCCGGGGTCCCGCAGCGCCCACAGAAGCGATGGTTCTGGAGCCAGGCCGCCACCTGCAGCGCCGTGGCGACCAGCGCGTACCAGGGCTCCGGCAGCCGAGCGAGCCACTCCCGGGCCGGCGGCCAGTCCTCGCCCGGCTGCTCCTCCAGCGACAGCGCCACCGGCTCCTCCTGCCACCAGCACAGCGGCTGCAGCCGGGCATGCCAGGGCTGGAAGGCCTGGAGGGGGCCGTCGTCGGCCCCCGGGGCGATGCGCCCGCGGGCCAGGCGAATCACCCGTCCGGCCGTCGCCTCGCTGGGCAACTCCCGATGCAGCATCAGCGGCTCCCCTCCTCGCCGATGAGCCCGGCATGGGCGTCCCAGCGGCACTCTCCGGCGGCCTCACGAATGCGATCCAGCTTGGCCCGATGGGCGGCCAGCTCGGCCTCGTCGGGGCGCACCACCCGCAGCTGGCCCGGCGTCAGCGACAGCCGACGCAGCGACAGGCCCTGCTGTTCACTGGCGGCTCCCTCCGAGGCCGCCGAAGCGTCCAGCGACAGCGCGGTCTGGCCGCCGGTCATCGCCAGGTAGACGTCGGCGAGGATCTCGGCGTCGAGCAGGGCGCCGTGCAACACCCGGTGTCCGTTCTCGATGTCGTAGCGCTTGCACAGCGCGTCGAGGTTGTTGCGCTGTCCAGGGTGGAGATCGCGCGCCATCTTCAGCGTATCGAGGATCCGGCAGTGCTCGGCGACCGGGCCGAGGCGCGGCTCGCCGCGGCGCGCGTTGAGCATCCCAAGCTCGTGATCGATGAAGCCCACGTCGAAGGGCGCGTTGTGGATCACCAGTTCCGCCCCCTCGATGAAGGACCAGAAGGCGTCGGCGATCTCGGCGAACACCGGCTCGTCGGCCACGCGCTCGTTGGTGATGCCGTGGATGCCGATGGCCTCGGCCTCGATGTCGCGCTCGGGATTGATGAACTGGTGATAGGAGTTGCCGGTGAGGCGGCGGTTGACCATCTCGACCGCGCCGATCTCGATCAGGCGATGGCCGTCGCGGGGGTCGATGCCGGTGGTCTCGGTATCCAGGATGATCTGACGCATGGGGTCTCTCGTCGACTCGCGGGTAACAGGGGGTGGGTCGCCTGGGGCAGGCGCGGCCATCAAGGGTGGAACGTCACTGCCTGGCGCGGGCGGCTTGCCTTACCCCAGCGGCTCCTTCTCGCGCCGAGCCGCGCGCGGGGTGCCGATCCGGGTGGCGCTGCCGAACGTCGGCCCGACCAGGGGACTGGCCAGCCCGAATCCGGGGCGCTGAGGTTGGACCAGCTGGGTCCGGCGCCGGGCATGGATCATGTAGCTGTCGCCCAGCGGCAGGTTGTGGCGCCGCCCGAGGGTCTCCAGCATGGCGTTACGCGGCTGGCCGCCGGGCAGATGGAAGCCGCAGTAGTCTACCCGGTCGATCTCGAAGTCGACAAACGTAAGCCAGTCCCCCAGGCGCCCGGGCGTGCGCCAGCGCCCCCGCCCGGGCATGCGCTCGCGCCGCCCGGGCCAGGCGCGCGACAGGCCACCGGCACTCAGCGGATACCAGCCGAAGATGATCAGCCGTCCGTCGTCGGCGGTGACACGGGCCGCCTCCTGGAGCATGTGGTGAGGGTCGGGCACCACCTCCAGCAGGTGGTGGATCACCACCAGGCTCAGGCTGTCATCGGGCAGCGGCAGGCCATCGGGCGGGCAGACGAGGGTCGAGTCATGGGCGGCCATCTCACGGGTCGGCGCCCAGCTCAGGGCGTGGCGGATCGGGCAGATGTCACTCAACACGGGGGCCATGCCGAGCTCCAGGCTGTGCCGGCCAGAGAGACGCTCGCAGACCGGACCCAGGCAGGCGCGCTCGGCCCGCCACAGGGCCCGCCCCGCCGGAGACGCCCAGTAGCGACGGCCGTCCCGTACCAGCTGCGCCAGTCCATGGAGATCCCGCGAATTTGACATAACGCCCTTATCCCTCCAAAGTGCCGGGTTTTGCAAGCCATATCGCAACGAATCGCGGCAGCGTCTCGGAACGCCTCCGTCAAGGATCCTGAGCCATGTTGAGCGTGACACCGATCCCCGCCTTTAGCGACAACTATATCTGGCTGCTGCGCCAGGATACGAGCCAGGCAGTCTGCGTGGTGGACCCGGGCGATGCAACGCCGGTGATCGAGTGGCTCGAGCGCGAGGGCCTGGAGCTCGGCGCCGTGCTCATCACCCATCACCACCCGGATCATACCGGCGGCCTGCGCGAACTGATCACGCGCTACTCGCCGCGGGTGATCGGGCCAGACAACCCCGCCATCGAGGGGATCGACGAGCGGGTCGGCGACGGTGACGAGGTGCGGGTGATGGGCCGGCTGTTCGAGGTCTTCGCCCTGCCCGGCCATACCCTGGATCACATCGGCTTCTTCACGGCGGGTATCCCGCCGCTGCTGTTCGCCGGCGACGTGCTCTTCAGCGGTGGCTGCGGCCGCCTCTTCGAGGGCACCCCCGAACAGATGCACGAGTCGCTGTCGCGCCTGGCGACCCTGCCGGAGGAGACCCTGGTCTTCGCCGCCCACGAGTACACCCAGGCCAACCTGGCCTTCGCCCGCGCCGCCGACCCGGACAACAGCGACGTCGAGGCGGCCCAGGACGAGTGCCGCCGCGCCCGCGAGCTCGACCGCCCCACGCTGCCGAGCACCCTCGGCCGTGAACGCCGAATCAACCCGTTCCTGCGCTGCGACTCGGCCGGTATCCGGCAGGCCGCCGCCGCCCATGGCGACACCGACACCGAACTGGCGACCTTCACCACGCTGCGCGCCTGGAAGGACGACTTCTGAACGCTCTGATGACAGACGTTTTCAGGCCTGCCCCTCGGGGCGGGCCTTCGCATGACCTGGAGATCACCTCTCGATGACTTACTACACCTCACGTCGACGGATCCTGGGCTTCACCAGCTGTCTCGCTCTCATGGGATCACTGATGGTCGCCGGCAATAGCCAGGCCTCCACCACCCACGGGAGCGCTTTCAAGGATGATTCGGCCAGCCAGACGGCCCGCACCGCCCCCCTGCCCACCAGCCTGCATTTCTGGGACGCCCTGGCCCTGGAGCCCCAGGACGCCTGGTCGCGCCTCAGCGAGGCCTTCCAGTGGCAGGCAGACGCTGATCATCCGCGCGTCCAGCACTGGATCGAGCACTATCGCCAGAGCCCGCACAACATCGCCGAGATCACCGAACGCGCCCGTCCGTGGCTGGCCTGGATCACCGAGCGCGTCGAGGAGCGGCAACTGCCCGGCGAGATCGCCCTGATCCCGTTCATCGAGAGCTCGTTCGACCCCACCGCCCGGAGCCATCGCGGCGCCAGCGGCCTCTGGCAGTTCATGCCCCGTACCGGCAACGCCCTGGGCCTGCACCGCGGCGGTGGCTACGACGGCCGCCTCGACGTGGCGCGCTCCACCCACGCCGCCCTGGACTACATCGAGATGCAGGCCGACCAGTGGTACGAGGGCGATATCGAGCTCTCCCTGGCCGCCTACAACGCCGGCGCCGGCAACGTGAACCGGGCCCGCCGCGCCGCGCTCGCCCAGGGCAAGGCCGGCAACTACTGGGATCTCGACCTGCCCCGGGAGACCATGAACTACGTGCCCAAGCTGATCGCCATCTCGACGATCATCGCCGACCCCGAACGCTACGGCGTCGCGCTGCCCGAGATCGAGGCCGAGCCGGCCGTGGCCGAGGTGCCGGTGACCCGATCACTGGCGCTTGGCGAGGCCGCCAGGATCGCCGGCGTCTCGCGCACGGAACTCGAGGATCTCAACCCCGGCCTGCTCGGCAACCATGCCGACCCCCGGCGCGTGACGCGCCTGCTGGTGCCCGCCGAGAGCGCCACCCGCATGGTCGCCCGGCTGCGCAGCGACACCCCCGATCGCGCGACCAACCTCAGCGCCGAGACCTACGTGGTACGCCAGGGCGACAGCCTCTCGGCGATCGCCTCGCGCCACTCCGTGACCCTCGCCGAGCTGGCCCGCTGGAACGGCATCGAGCGGCCTGATGCTTTACAACCGGGGCAACAGCTGACACTTTCCGGTAGTTGATGACCGGGGCCACGGCCCCGCCCTGCTACAAGGATGCTGATCGATGCGACACGCTGCCCCTGGCCTGGGCCTGCTGCTGGGTGCGCTGCTCGGCGGGCCGGCCCTGGCGGCCGAGCCCGCCGACGTGCCGACCGTGCACGGCCTGGCGCTCTACGGCGACCCGGCCCTGCCCGCCGACTTCGAGCACCTGCCCCATGCCGACCCCGAGGCCCCGATGGGGGGCAGCTTGGTGCGCTCGGCCATCGGCAGCTTCGACTCGACCAACCCCTTCATCATCCGCGGCACCCCGGCCACCGGGCTGACCGAGATCTACGACACCCTGCTGACCCAGAACCCCGACGAGCCCTTCTCGATGTACGGCCTGCTCGCCGAGGGCGTGCGCCTGGATCCCGATCGCCAGTGGATCGAGTTCGACCTGCACCCCGAGGCACGCTTCCATGACGGCCACCCGGTCACCGCCGAGGACGTGATCTTCAGCTTCGAGACGCTGACCGAGCAGGGTCAGCCGTTCTACGCCGCCTACTACGCCGACGTGGTGGACGTCCGCGCCATCGATGCGGACACCGTGCACATCGATCTCGCCGACAGCGAATCCCGGGAGCTGCCGCTGATCCTCGGTCAGCTGCCGATCCTGCCGGCCCACTACTGGGAAGGCCGGGACTTCGAGGCGACCACCCGGGACGCCCTGCTCGGCTCGGGCCCCTACCGCATCGCCACCGTGGAGCCGGGCCGGCGCATCGTCTATGAGCGCGTGGCGGACTACTGGGGGCAGGACCTGCCCGTGAACCACGGTCGCCACAACATCGAGCGCCTCATCTACGACTACTATCGCGACCAGACCGTGGCCCTGGAGGCCTTCAAGGCCGGCAACCTCGACCTGCGCATCGAGACCAGCGCCCGCAACTGGGCCACCGCCTATGACTTTCCGGCCCTGGAGGCGGGCTTCGTGAAGCGTCTCGAGGTCCCGGATGGCCAGCCCGCCGGCATGCAGGCCTACGTGATGAACCTGCGCCGCGAGACCTTCCAGGACGTGCGCGTGCGCGAGGCGCTGAACCTCGCCTTCGACTTCGAGTGGCTCAATCGCAACCTCTTCTACGGCGCCTATGAGCGCACCGAGAGCTACTTCGCCAACTCCGAGATGGCCGCCGAGGGGCTGCCGAGCGAGGCCGAGCTCGCGCTGCTCGCGCCCCATCGCGAGGCACTGCCCGACGAGGTCTTCGAGGCACCGCTGCCGATCGACCATCCCGAGGGGCTGCGCCCGCGGCTCGGCAGGGCGCTGGAGCTGCTCAACGAGGCGGGCTATGCGGTGCGCGACGGCGTGATGACCGATCTCGACAGCGGCACGCCCCTGCGCCTGGAAGTCCTGCTCTTCGACACCCAGTTCGAGAGGGTCGTGCAGCCGCTGCTGCAGAACCTCGAGCGGCTCGGTATCCAGGGCGACATCCGCATCGTCGACGTCAACCAGTACCTCAATCGGCTGCGCAGCTTCGACTTCGATATCATCGTCGGCAGCTTCCCCCAGTCGGCCAATCCCGGCAACGAGCAGCGCGACTTCTGGACCAGCGAGTTCGCCGACGTGCCCCAGAGCCGCAACCTGATCGGGCTCAGCGACCCGGTGATCGACGACCTGGTCGACGAGTTGATCGCCGCCGACTCCCGGCAGGCGCTGGACACCGCCGCCCGGGCCCTGGACCGGGTGCTGCGCTGGGGCTTCTACGTGATTCCCCAGTGGCACCTGGGCCAGACGCGAATCGCGCTGTGGGACAAGTTCGGCTGGCAGGAGCCCTTCCCCGAGTACGGGCTGGACCTTCACGCCTGGTGGGTGGACCCCGAGCGCGGCCGCGAGATCGAGGCCCGCCAGCGCAATCGCTGAAGACCGGATGGAGTCGGCCGCCGGGGCACCGCTAGGCCCGCATTTAGGCGGCAAGATGAGCGACGGGGGCAAGGTGAAGCGAGGGTCTTTTGCCAGGGGTGAGGAGGATTCCTCCGAACGGGCTGGCCAAGGAAGGCCAGCAGCGGCCCTGCAAGCGGAGCAGGATGCGAGAGCGCCGCAGGGCAAAAGTAGCGCCCAGGGAAGGGTTCACAGCGCCCTCGCAGCAGCTGGTCCCCGGAAAGCTCATCGTTCTTTCGCACGACGTTTGCACGAAAAATTCAAGGATACGCCGTGGCCGCCTACGTACTGCGCCGCCTGCTGCTGATGATCCCCACCCTGCTGGGGATCATGCTGCTCAACTTCATCATCGTCCAGGCCGCCCCGGGCGGCCCCATCGACCAGGTGCTGGCCCGCTTCCAGGGCCTCTCCAGCCAGGCCAGCACACGTATGGAAGGGGGCGGCGGCGACGTGGCGGCGAGCGGCGAATCCCGTGGCGCCCGAGGCATCCCCCCCGCCTTCATCGAGAAGCTCGAGGCGCAGTTCGGCTTCGACGAGCCGGCCCACGAGCGCTTCCTCGGCATGATCGCCGACTATGCGACCTTCGATTTCGGCGAGAGCTTCTTTCGCGACGAGCAGGTCACCACCCTGATGCTCGAGCGCCTGCCGGTGTCGATCTCGCTGGGGCTCTGGACCACCCTGGTGGTCTACCTGGTCTCGATCCCGCTGGGCATCCGCAAGGCACTTCGCCACGGCTCGACCTTCGACGTCTGGAGCTCGGGACTGGTGATCGTCGGCTACGCCATCCCCGGCTTCCTGTTCGCGATCCTGCTGATCGTGCTGTTCGCCGGCGGCAGCTACTGGGACCTGTTTCCGCTGCGCGGCCTCACCTCGGCGGACTTCGACGAGCTCTCCGCCTGGGGCAAGGTGAAGGACTACCTCTGGCACATCACCCTGCCGGTGGCCGCCTCGGCGATCGGCAGCTTCGCGACCCTGACCATGCTGACCAAGAACAGCTTCCTCGACGAGGTGCACAAGCAGTACGTGCTGACCGCCCGCGCCAAGGGCGCCAGCGACCGGCGCGTGCTCTACGGCCACGTGTTCCGCAACGCCATGCTGATCATCATCGCGGGGCTGCCCGCCGCGCTGGTGGGCATCTTCTTCACCGGCTCGCTGCTGATCGAGGTGATCTTCTCGCTCAACGGACTCGGCCTGCTGGGCTTCGAGGCGGTGATGCAGCGCGACTACCCGGTGATCTTCGGCACCCTCTACCTCTACACCCTGATCGGCCTGATCCTGAAGCTGGTCTCGGACCTGACCTATGTGTGGGTCGACCCGCGCATCGACTTCGAGACACGGGAGTCCTGAGTCATGAACGCCCCCAGCACCGACCCCGGCAACGCCGCGCGCCGCCCGTCACGCCTCTCGCCGATCACCCGGCGCCGCCTGGCGGTGTTTCGCGACAATCGCCGCGCCCGGCTCTCGCTGTGGATCTTCGCGGCGCTGTTCGTATTGAGCCTTGCCGCCGAGCTGATCGCCAACGACCGGCCGATCGTCATGCAGTACCAGGGGCAGTGGTACGCGCCGATCATCGTGGACTACCCCGATACCGAGTTCGGCGGCTTTTTGCCGAGCCCCGCCGACTACCGCGACCCCTTCACCCGGGAGGAGATCGCCGCCAACGGCTGGATGCTCTGGCCGCCGATTCCCTTCTCCTACGAGACCCTGGACCGGGAGCTCGACCACCCCGCTCCCTCGCCGCCGACCGCCCGCCACTGGCTCGGCACCGACGACCAGGGCCGCGACGTGCTGGCCCGGGTCATCTACGGCTTCCGGCTCTCGGTGGTCTTCGCGCTGGTGCTCACGGCGGGCTCGCTGGTGCTCGGGGTGCTGGCCGGTGGCATCCAGGGCTACTTCGGCGGCAAGGTCGACCTGATCGGCCAGCGCTTCACCGAGATCTGGTCGGGGCTGCCGATGCTCTTCCTGCTGATCATCCTGGCGAGCCTGGTCGAGCCCAACCTCTGGTGGCTGCTCGGCATCATGCTGCTGTTCTCCTGGCTGGGCCTGGTCGACGTGGTGCGCGCCGAGTTCCTCCGCGCGCGCAACCTGGAGTACGTGCGCGCCGCCCGCGCCATGGGCCTGCCGTCGCACCTGATCATGTGGCGCCACGTGCTGCCCAACGCCATGGTCGCGACCCTGACCTTCATCCCCTTCCTGTTCACGGGGGCCATCACCACCCTCACCGCCCTGGACTTCCTCGGCTTCGGCCTCCCCCCGGGCTCGCCATCGCTGGGCGAGCTGGTCGCCCAGGGCAAGAACAATCTGCAGGCGCCGTGGCTCGGCATCACCGCCTTCGTGACCCTGTCGGTGATGCTCTCGCTGCTGGTGTTCATCGGCGAGGGGCTGCGCGACGCCTTCGACCCGCGCCATATCCAGCATGCCGCCACCCCGAGGACACCCCACGATGCCTGAGCCCCTGCTGCGACTCGACGACCTGACCATCGCCTTCGACGACGTCACCGTGGTCGACCGGCTGTCGCTCACGGTGCGGCGCGGCGAGACCCTCGCCCTGGTGGGCGAGTCCGGCTCCGGGAAATCGGTCTCGGCACTCGGCGCCATGAGCCTGCTGCCCCCCAACGCCCGGATCGAGGGCGGTCGACGGCTGGGCGATACCGACCTCGCCGGCCTCTCGCCGCGAGGCTGGCGGGGGCTGCGCGGCAGCCGGGTCGGCTTCGTCTTCCAGGAGCCGATGACCTCGCTGAACCCGCTGCACCCCATCGGCAAGCAGATCGGCGAGGCGCTGCGCCTGCATCAGGGGCTCACCGGCAAGGCGGCGCGACACCGCACCCGGGCGCTGCTCGAGCAGGTCAAGCTGCCGCGGGCCGAGGAGCTGCTGGACGCCTGGCCGCACCAGATCTCCGGCGGCCAGCGCCAGCGGGTGATGATCGCCATGGCCATCGCCAACGAGCCGGAGCTGCTGATCGCCGACGAGCCGACCACGGCGCTGGACGTCACCGTGCAGCAGGAGATCCTCGCCCTGCTGGCCGAGCTGCGTGACCAGCACGGCATGGGCATGCTCTTCATCACCCACGACCTCAACCTGGTGCGCCGCCACGCCGACCGGGTCTGTGTGATGCACCACGGCCAGGCGCAGGAGAGCGGCGCGGTGGGCGAGGTCTTCGCCCGTCCGACGAGCCCGCATACCCGCCTGCTGCTCGATGCCGAGCCGAGCGGGCGGCCGGTGCCCGTCGAGACGCGGGCGCCGCTGCTCACGGCTCGCGGGGTCGGGGTCAGTTTCCAGCGCCCGAAGCGCCTGTTCTCGCGTCGCCCACCGCCCTTCGAGGCCGTCAAGCCGCTGGATCTCTCGGTGGCGCCCGGCGAGACCCTGGGCATCGTCGGCGAATCAGGCTCGGGCAAGACCACCCTGGCCCTGGCACTGCTTCGCCTGGGCCAGGGGCGCGGCGAGATCGACTTCGACGGGGCCCGCCTCGATCAGCTGAGCGGCAACGACCTGCGCCGCCAGCGCCGCAGCCTTCAGGTGGTCTTCCAGGATCCCTACGGCTCGCTCTCCCCGCGCCTGCCGGTCTTCGATATCGTCAGCGAGGGGCTGCGCTTCCACCACCCGGAGCTCGAACTGACCGAGGTCGAGCGTCGGGTGCGCGACACCCTGCGCGAGGTCGGCCTGCCCGAGGCGTGCGCCTCACGCTATCCCCACGAGTTCTCCGGCGGCCAGCGCCAGCGCATCGCCGTGGCCCGCGCCATCATCCTCGAGCCGCGCCTGGTGGTGCTCGACGAGCCCACCTCGGCGCTGGATCGCAGCGTGCAGAAACAGCTCGTCGAGCTGCTGCGCGACCTGCAGGCCCGGCGCCAGCTGAGCTACCTGTTCATCAGCCACGACCTGGCCGTGGTACGCGCCATGGCGCACCGCATCCTGGTGCTCAAGGACGGCGAGGTGATGGAACAGGGCGACTGCCGACAGGTGCTCGAGCAGCCCGCCAGCGACTATACCCGGGCCCTGGTGGCGGCCGCCGGCCTCGGCGAGGCCGACTGAGCCGCAAAGCGCCCTGTGCCCCTGCCAGGCCTCGCGATACACCGATGACGAGAAAGCCGCGACCGGTCGGGCTCAACAAAAGATAACGGTATAAATGCGATCGGGTACGGCAGTAATGTGCCCGAAGCGCCAGCGTTGACAGGCGGCACGGACGCGTCGGTTACGCCGAGTTACACTGTATCTTTGACAACATGCCGATGAGACGCCATGCGTAGCCTCCTCTCCTCGCTGCTCGCCCCCCTGCTGCTGGCCGCGCTGCTCATGGCGAGTGCCGACGCCGTGGCGATGAATCTCGACGAGGGCTGGGAATATCGCTGGGACGACTCGCCCTTCCTCGCCGATGGCACGCCGGCCTGGGTCGAGGAGCCCGCCAGCGAGGAGGCCTGGCATCCCATCGCCTACCCGGCCAACCCCCCCGGTCGCGACGGCCGCCAGAATGCCTGGTTTCGCCTCACCCTGCCCGAGGGCGAATGGCGTGATCCGGTGCTCTACATCGACAGTGTCGATCTGATCACCCAGGCCTGGCTCGAGGACCAGCGAATCTATCAGCACGGCCACTTCGACGCCCAGGGGGCCGGGCGCTTCGAGGGCTGGCCCTGGCACATGATCACCCTGCCCGAGGAGTTCGCCGGCCGAACGCTCTATCTGCGCGTCTTCTCCGACTATACCGCCATCGGCCTGTGGGGCGAGATCAAGCTGATGGACCGCCCCGACCTGCTGGCCCACATCCTGAAACGCTCGGCAGGCGACCTGGTGGTCAGCGCCTTTCTGATGCTGCTGGCCCTGCTCGCCTTCGTCTTCGCCCTGATCCAGGCCAACCGACGCAGCTTCGTCGGCATCGGGCTCTTCGCCCTGGCCTCCAGCATCATGCTGCTCGCCGAGACCCAGGCCAGCCAGCTGCTGCTCGACATGCCACTGCTGTGGGACTACCTGGCCGCCGCGGGCTACTACACCCTGCCGGTGGCCATGGGGCTGATGCTGGAACACTGGTTCGCCGAGCAGCGCCCGCGGCTGCTGCGCCGCATCTGGCAGCTGCACCTGGGCTACGCGGCGGGGGCCATCGGGCTGGCCGTTGCCGGGATCATCGACCTCTCCATCACCTTCCCCATCTTCGATGTGCTGCTGGTGGTGAGCCTCATCGCGATGCTCACGACCATCGTCGTGCATCTGGGGGCGCTGAACGGCGAACAGCGGCTGATCGTGCTGAGCTACGGGCTCTTCGCCCTGGTGCTGCTGATCGACATGGCCGTGGCCCATGGGCTGCTCGGCTGGCGTCGTGTCCCGGTGAACGGCGGTGCGCTGGGCTTCGCGCTGGCCATCGTGCTGATCTCGCTCTGGCACTATCGCCAGACCCAACGGGAACTGCAGCGACTGAACCACTCCCTGGAGCAGCAGGTCGCCGAGCGCACCCAGGCCCTGGAGCAGATGGTCATGAAGCTGCAGGCCTTCTCCTACCAGGACGCCCTGACCGGAGTGCACAACCGCCGCTACTTCGACGAGCTGGTCGAGCACGAGGCCGCCCTGGCACGGCGCAACGGCACGCCCTTGACCCTGGCGATGATCGATATCGACCACTTCAAGCAGTTCAACGACCGCGAGGGCCATGAGGCGGGGGATACGGTGCTGATCGGCCTGGGCCGGTTGCTGACCCATCATTTCCGCGACAGTGACGAGGTCTGCCGCATGGGTGGGGAGGAGTTCGTCGTCGTCATGCCGGGCGCGACCGCGGCCATGGTCGAGGCGCGCCTGGCCGAGCTGATGGAGACCCTCGACCGCACGCGCTTTCGCTATCGCGACCGGGTGCTCGACAGCCTGTCGATCTCCTGCGGCATCGCCTCCTACCCCGAGCATGCCAGCGAACCATTGACGCTGATCGGACTCGCCGACAAGGCACTCTACTCGGCCAAGCACCGCGGACGCGCCCGGATCGAGACCTACGCCTGAGCGCGCGACGCCGAGGCGCGGCGCAAGCCGGGGCCAGGGACCGATTCAGGACGAGATCAGCGCGACGCCCCCTCCACGTTAGAACTGGGCGCGCTCCTCCTCGGTGAGCTCTCGCCACTCGCCGGGCGCCAGCCCGCCGAGCACGAGCGGGCCGATCGATTCGCGGTGCAGGGCCTCCACATGGTGGCCGATCGCCGCAAACATGCGCTTGACCTGGTGGTACTTGCCCTCGAAGAGGGTCAGCTCGGCCACCCGCGGCTCGCGCATCGCAAGCTCGGCGGGGCGCGTCGCCTTCTCCTCCCCGTCGAGCCACAGTCCCTCGGCGAAATGGTGCACCGCGGCATCCCGGGCCTCGCCCTCCAGCGGCTCGGCGAGGGTGACGCGATAGACCTTGCCGCAGCGCCGCTTCGGCGAGGTCACCCGGTGGGACCACTGGCCATCATCGGTGAGCAGCACCAGGCCGGTGGTGTCGACGTCGAGTCGGCCCACCGTCTGCAGACGCTCCACGTGGGGCAGGTCGACGAGGTCGCGGACCAGCGGATAGAGGCCCCGACGGGCGCTGCATTCGACCCCTGCGGGCTTGTGGAGCAGCACATAGCGCAGGCCGACCAGCGCCAGCGGCTCGCCGTTCCAGGTGACCCGACGGCTCGCGTCGACCTGGGTGGCGGGGTTCTTGATCACCTCGCCATCCACCCGAACCTCCTCGCGGTGCAGCGCCTTCTTGGCCAGGCTGCGGGTCAGGTCGGTGGTCTCGCTGAGAAAGCGGTCCAGACGCATCAGAACCCCACCCCGTCGGCGAGGCCGAAGTGGTCGGCATCACGCCAGGCCGGAAACTTCTCGCGAAACGCCTGCAGCTCCTCGAGGGACAAGGTGCCGGTCTTCAGGAAAGGCGTGTCGCGGGGCTCGTCGAGGAGCGCCTCGCCCTTGGCATCGATCAGCATGGAGTCGCCGGCGTAGGCGAGTCCCTTGGCATCCTCGCCGACCCGGTTGACGCCGATCACCGGACACAGGTTCTCGATGGCGCGGGCCTGCAGCAGCACCCGCCACGGATAGCGACGCGGCGCCGGCCAGTTGGCCACGCAGAGCAGGGCGTCGTATTCGAAGTGCTCGTCGGGCCCCGGCCGCTGACGCAGCCAGACCGGAAAGCGCAGGTCATAGCAGACGCTGAGCAGCAGGCGAAAGCCCTTGAGCTCGACGATCACCCGCTCGTGACCCATGGCGTAGCGTTCATGCTCGCCGGCCATGCGAAACAGGTGGCGCTTGTCGTAGTGCACCAGGCTGCCGTCCGGCCGGGCCCAGATCAGGCGATTGAAGTAGTCGCCGTCCTCCACCACGGCCACGCTGCCGGTGACCACGCAGCCGCGACGGGCCGCCTGGGCCTGCAGCCAGGCCACGGTGCGGCTCTCGGCCATGGGTTCGGCCATCTCGCGGGAGTTCATGGTGAAGCCGGTGGCGAACATCTCCGGCAGCACGATCAGGTCCGTGTCGTCGGCGCCGAGATCGCCCAGCGTCTCCTCGAGCATACGACAGTTGGCCTCGGGATCTTCCCAGCGCAGGTCGCACTGCACCAGGGTGGTTCGCAACTCGCTCATCGGGGGACTCCGTCCGGGGTTGTATCTGGCTCACAGACTACCGCAGCACCGCCGTCGCGTCAGCCGCCCCCCGCATGGCGGCGACGCCGATAGCCTGCTAACCTCGAGGGTTTCTGCGACACGAGACCTCCATGAAGCGCTCCCTCGATTCCGCTACCGGCCCAGGCTTCTCCCGGGAAACCGGCCAGGGCGTGGCCTTCGGCCTGGCCGCCTACACGATGTGGGGCTGCTTTCCGCTGTTCTTCGCCCTCTTTCAGGGCGTGCCCGCCTTCGAGGTGCTGATCCATCGGGTGATCTGGTCCTGCGCCTTCCTGGCCGGCCTGATCACCCTGCTCGGCCGCTGGTCGCCCGTTCGCCTGGCCCTGGCCGAGCCGCGGCGACTGGGTCGCGTACTCGGCTGCGCCCTGCTGATCGCCTTGAACTGGGGGCTCTATATCTATTCGGTGGAGACCCATCACGTGCTGCAGGCGAGCCTGGGGTACTTCATGACGCCGCTGGTCAACGTGGCCCTGGGCATGCTGGTGCTGCGCGAGCGCATGTCCCGCCTGCAGGGCGTCGCCATGGCGCTGGCCGTCGCGGCCATCGCGATCCAGCTGGTGATGCTCGGCGAGCTTCCCTGGATCAGCCTCACCCTGGCCTTCTCCTTCGGCACCTATGGGCTGCTGCGCAAGCAGGTGAGGCTCGACGGCCTCTCGGGGCTGTTCGTCGAGACCCTGCTGCTGTTGCCCCTGGGGCTGATGACGCTGGGCTGGCTTGCCCAGGCCGAGCTCTCCCACTTCCTCGACGGGGGCCGCACCACCCTGCTGCTGATCGCCAGCGGCGTGATCACCGCCCTGCCCCTGCTGGCCTTCGCCGGCGCCGCGCGGCGCCTGCGCCTGGCGACGCTGGGGTTCCTGATGTATCTCAACCCGACCATCCAGTTCGTGATCGCCCTGCTGGTCTTCCATGAGCCGTTGCCGGCCACTCAGCTGGCGACCTTCGTGCTGATCTGGATCGGCCTGGCCCTCTACTCCTGGTCGGCGTGGCACGCCCACAGTCGACGCGCCGCCCCCCAGACGGCGTCGCGCTGATCGGCCCGAGCCACCCCGGCCGCGCGGGCCGCGTCTCGCCCGCGCCTCGCCTTTGGGCTACCATCGCGCCATGAATTCCCCATCCCCACGCGCCGAACGCCCCCGCCTGCTGTTGGTCGGCGCTGGCCATGTCCACCTCCAGCTGCTCCGCCAGCGACGACGCTTCCCCCAAGCCGAGGTGATGCTGGTCGATCCCGGCGGCTTCTGGCACGCGGGCGTCGCCGCCGGCATGCTGGGCGGGCAGCACGGCGCCAGCGAGGGTCGGCTGGATCCGGTTCGGCTGGCGACGCACCACGGCGTGACACCGATCCGCGGCCGCCTGGTGAGCCTGGACCCCGAGGCGAAACGGGCGCATCTCGAGGATGGACGCACGCTGGCTTACTCGCTGCTCTCCCTGAATCTCGGCTCCTCCAGCCCCTGCCCGCCCCCCTCGTCGCCGGGGCCTCGCGTCTGGGCGATCAAGCCGATTCCGCGACTGCTGGCGTTGCGCCACTGCCTGGAGCGGGAATTCGCCCGCGGGCGGTCACCGCGGATCGTCGTGGTGGGAGGCGGCGCCAGCGGCGTGGAGGTCGCCTGTCAGCTTCGCGGACTGGCCAGGCGCCGCGGGGCCCGTGCCGAGATCCTGCTGGTGACCCGGGACGAACGGCTGCTGGAGGGCGCCCCGGCAGGCGCCGTGCGCTGGCTGATGCGCCACCTCGCGCGTCGGGAGATCACGGTGCGCTTCGGCGTGAACGTCGGCGGCCATGCCCCGGGGGGCGTGACCTTCACCGCCGCCGATCACGGCTGGGGAGAGGACAGCCTGCAGTGGCTCGCGGCCGACCACGTGGTCCACGCCGCGGGACTCGCCCCGCCCGAAGGGCTCGAGCGCCTGGGCCTGCCGCTGATTCCGGCGCGTGGCCTGGCCGTCGAGGAGACCCTGCAGAGCCCGGGCTCCCCCGACGTCTTCGCCGCCGGCGACTGCGCGGCCCTGATGCATCGGGTGCTGCCGAAGCTGATCCTCCACGACCTGCACCAGGCCGCCGTGCTGGCCGACAACCTCAGCGCCCGGCTGACCGGCGGCCCACTGACGCCCTATGTGCCCCGGCAGGTGGCCGTCACGATCCTCGACCTGGGCGACCAGGGGCTCGCCATCCGCGGCCGACACTGGTGGGGCGGGCGCCTGGCGCTGGCCTGGAAGCGCCGGCTCGACCGGCGCTTGTTCGACAAGCACTGGCGGCATCAGCAGCGCCCCTGAGCCGGGGCGCTCGATACCGGTGCGTCTTCATTCCCCCTCAGGCCTGGCTGGCGGCCAGGGCCTGATCCAGATCGGCGATGATGTCGTCGACATGCTCGATGCCGATGGAGAGGCGCACCATGTCGGGGGTGACCCCGGCCGCCTTGAGCTCCTGCTCGTTGAGCTGGCGATGGGTGGTGGCCGCGGGGATCGACGAGCAGGTCTTGGCATCGCCGATGTTGACCAGCCGCAGGATCATGCCCAGCGCATCGTAGAAGCGCGCGCCGGCCTCGAGGCCGCCGTTGATGCCGAAGCTGAGGATGCCCGAGGCTCGCCCGTCCATGTACTGGCGTGCCAGGCCGTGATCCTTGTGGCTCTCGAGCCCGGCGTACTGCACCCAGGTCACCGCCGAATGCCCTTCGAGGTGCTCGGCGATCCGGCGCGCGTTGTCGCAGATCCGCTCGATGCGCAGCGACAGGGTCTCGAGGCCCTGCAGCAGGTTCCAGGCGGCCTGGGCGGAGAGTGCCGCGCCCATGTTGCGCAGCGGCACCACCCGCGCCCGGCCGATGAAGGCCGCCTCGCCCAGGTCCCGGGTGTAGCAGACCCCGTGATAGGAGACGTCCGGCTCGTTGAGCAGCGGGAAGCGCTCGGCGTGCTCGGCCCAGGGGAAGCGCCCGGAATCGATGATCACCCCGCCCACGGTAGTGCCGTGACCGCCGATGTACTTGGTGGCCGAGTGGATGACGATGTCGGCACCGTGCTCGATGGGACGCCACAGGAAGGGCGTGGGCACGGTGTTGTCGACGATCACCGGCACCCCGTGGCGATGCGCCGCCTCGGCCAGGGCCGCCATGTCCACCACGCTGCCCGAGGGATTGCCGACGCTCTCGCAGAAGACCGCCTTGGTGCGCGCATCGATCAGCGCCTCGAGCCCCTCGATATCGTCCTTGTCGGCGAAGCGCACCTCGATCCCCTGGCGCGGCAGGGTATGCGCGAAGAGGTTGTAGGTGCCGCCGTAGAGCTCGCTGATCGAGACGATGTTGTCGCCGGCCTCGGCGATCGTCTGGATCGAGGCGGTGATGGCGGCCATGCCCGAGGCCACGGCCAGGCCCGCGATGCCGCCCTCCAGCGCCGCCAGGCGCTGCTCGAGCACCGCGCAGGTGGGGTTCATGATCCGCGAGTAGATGTTGCCCTCGACCTTGAGATCGAACAGGTCCGCGGCGTGCTGGGCGCTGTCGAAGGCGAACGAGGTGGTCTGGTGGATCGGCACGGCCACGGCGTGCTGGTCGTCGGGGGCGTAGCCGTGGTGCAGGGCGAGGGTCTCGGGCTTCATGGCGTGTCCTTTGGCGTTGTCATCGTGTGGGGTGTCACTGCGTATCGCTGATTCATCCGATGCTAACCAAGCCTGAACGTCGAGACCAATATCGTTTAGTCTGGTCGGCATGCTCGCGGCTCACCGCCCACCGCCCAAGCCACCGACACGGCGTGACAGGATGCTCAAGCGCTACCTCCCGATCCTCACCTGGCTGCCCCACTACACCCGCCGCCTGGCCGGCGCCGACCTGCTGGCCGGCGTGATCGTCAGCATCATGGTGATTCCCCAGTCACTGGCCTATGCCCTGCTCGCGGGGCTGCCGGCGGTGGTCGGCCTGTATGCCAGCATCCTGCCTCTGTTGGCCTATACGCTGCTCGGCACCAGCCGCACCCTGGCCGTGGGGCCGGTGGCGATCATCGCCCTGATGACCGGCGCGGCCCTCTCGGGGGTGGCGGCGCCGGGCACGCCGGAGTATCTCCAGGCGGCGCTGGTGCTGTCGCTGCTCTCGGGGCTGATGCTGACCGCCATGGGACTGCTGCGCCTGGGCTTCTTCGCCAACTTCCTAAGCCACCCGGTCATCGCCGGGTTTCTCTCGGCCTCGGCGGTGCTGATCGCCGCCAGCCAGGCGGCCCACCTGCTCGGCATCGAGGCCAGCGGCTTCACCGCCCTGGACCTGGTGGCGAGTCTCGCCGGCGATCTGGGCCAGACCCACGGGCCGACCCTGCTGATGGGCCTTGGCTGCCTCGTCTTCCTGGTGGGCATTCGCCAGTTCGGCAAGCGTGCCTTCACGGCGCTGGGCCTGCCGGCGGGGTTCGCCGGGCTGCTGACCCGCACGGGCCCGGTGATCGCGGTGATCGTGACCACCCTGCTCAGCTGGCAGCTGGGGCTGGCCGAACGCGGCGTGGCGGTGGTCGGTGGCGTGCCCGGCGGGCTGCCGCCGCTGACCCTGCCGCCACTGGACCTGCCGCTGTGGCAGCGCCTGCTGGTCCCGGCACTGCTGATCAGCGTGGTCGGCTTCGTGGAGTCGATCTCCATGGCCCAGATGCTCGCCGCCAAGCGCCGTGAGCGAATCTTGCCCAATCAGGAGCTGGTGGGCCTGGGAGGCGCCAACATCGCGGCCGCCTTCACCGGCGGCATGCCGGTCACCGGGGGCCTCTCGCGCACCGTGATCAACTTCGAGTCCGGCGCGCGCACCCCCATGGCGGGGTTCTTCGCGGCGCTTTGCATCGCGGCGGTCACGCTGGCCCTGACCCCGCTGCTCTACCACCTGCCCATCGCCACGCTGGCCGCCACCATTACCGTCTCCATCCTGACCCTGGTGGACATTCCCCTGGTACGCCAGACCTGGCGCTACTCGCGCAGCGACTTCTCGGCCATGGCGGTGACCATCGTGCTGACCCTGGTGGAAGGCGTGGAGGCCGGCATCATCTCGGGGGTGGCGCTCTCCATCGGGCTCTTCCTCTACCGCACCAGCCGCCCGCACAGCGTGCTGGTGGGGCGCATCGAGGGCACCGAACACTTTCGCAGCGTGCATCGCCACCAGACCGAGACCGTCAGCCACCTGGCCATGCTACGCATCGACGAGAGCCTCTACTTCGCCAACGCCCGCTATCTCGAGGACACCCTCTACGCCCTGGTGGCGAGCCGCCCCGAGCTCGATCACGTGGTGCTGATCTGCTCGGCGGTCAACCTGATCGATGCCTCGGCCCTGGAGAGCCTCGAGGCGATCAACGCCCGGCTCCAGGACTCCTCGGTCACCCTGCACCTCGCCGAGGTGAAGGGGCCGGTGATGGACCGCCTCAAGCACAGCGACTTCCTCGATGACCTGACCGGCCGGGTGTTCCTCAGCACCTATGCGGCCTGGCAGGAGCTGCGCCAGCCCCGGGAGGCCGCCGACTGACGGCGGCTACGAAACGCCCTTGAGCGACGGCGGCACCGCGCCCCGACTCAACCCGAAATATCCACCATTCCCGTAAGCATCCATGTTTTGGCATCGGAGGGGATGATTCACCATAGTGGCGATCATTGGGTATGATGGCCGGGACACTCAGGACGACAGCGGGCCATGGACACCATCGCGAAACAGAACCTCGGCGTCAGTGCCTATCACTGGCTGAAACACGACATCATCCGCGGCGTCTTCACGCCCGGCGAGAAACTGCGCATGAGCGGGCTCAAGGAGCGCTATGGCCTGGGCATCGGTCCCCTGCGCGAGGCCCTCTCGCAGCTGGTGGCCGAGCACCTGGTGGTGGCGATCAGCCAGCGGGGCTACCGCGTCGCCCCCATGTCGCTATCGGAGCTCAAAGACCTCTACGACGCCCGGGCCCAGCTCGAGGGGCTGCTGCTGGAGCTGGCCATCCAGCGCGGCGGCGACGACTGGGAGGCCGAGATCCTGGCCAAGGCCCATACCCTGGCCAAGGTGACCGAGGTCAACACCCCCGAGGAGCAGCTCGAGGTGTGGGATGCCCGCCACAAGGCCTTCCATACCGCCATCGTCGCCGGCTGCGACTCGCCCCACCTGCTCAAGGTCCGGGAGGGCCTCTTCGACCAGGTGGAGCGCTATCGCCACCTGTGGCTGCGCGAGACGGTCTTCTCGGGCGAGGCCCTGACGCGCAAGCGCGACGAGCACGAGGCGCTGGTCGAGGTCATCCTCTCCCGCGACGTCCCGCGCGCCGCCCGCATGATGCGCGAACACCTGATGACGCCGGTGCCGATCATCACCGATGCCATGAAGCGCCAGGGACTGGCCTGAGCACGCCTCACACCAAGGCACCACCGACGCGTTTCCCGCGCGCCTCGATCCAGGCGTTCCCCTCGCCCGGCCGAGGCGTCATGATGGTGTCATGCGCCGTCGCGACACTCGACTCAGACCCACTGCAAGGAACACCCCCATGCCCCATCTGCTGCGTTTTTCCCGTGACATCGAGACCCGCCTCGAGCAGGCCAGCCAGCATACCGGCATCACCAAGGCCGAGCTGATCGAACGCCTGGTGCAGGACGGCCTGAGCGACCTGGAGACCCAACTGCTGCTCGAGGGCGGTGCGCCCCGCGTCGAGCGCAGCATCGACCAGCTGCTGCGCGAGAGCGGCCTGGGAGCGTAAACGAGGGCGTAACAAGGTGCCTGGCGAGACATGTGAAGAGGCGCCCGAGACGGCGCCTCGTTCAGGCGAAGGTGCGGCGAAAGCGGCGATATTCCTCGAGCGCCCGCTCGGTGGCGGCCGCCTTCAGCCTCACCTCCTGCCCGGGCAGGCACTGGGCCAGCCGTGAGCAGGCCAGCGGCGTGAGGGCGCCCAGCCGAGGATAGCCGCCGATGGTCTGGCGATCGTTGAGCAACGCGATGGGCTGGCCGTCCGGCGGTACCTGCACCGCCCCCAGGCCGATCCCCTCGGAGATCATGCTGGTCACCCGGCAGTGAAGGGGCGGCCCGGCCAGCCGGACGCCCATGCGATCGGCGCGATCGTCGACGCGCCAGGACGTATTGAAGGCCCGATAGAGGCTCTCCCCGCTGAACTCCCCCACCTGGGCCCCCGGCAACAGCGACAGCTCTGCCGGCTGCCGATAGTCGATCCGCGCCTCGGGGGGGGCCTCACGAGCCTTATCGCGACCACTCCCGGCGCGATGCGGCACGACCCGCAGCCGGTCCCCCTCGGCCAGCCGATGCCCCTGGCCATCATGGCCGCCGAGCCCTTCGCGCACCACGCAGGCCACGCTGCCGAGCACCGCCGGCGCCGCGAAGCCACCGGGCACCGCCAGGTAGGCCCTCAGGCCGTTGACCGGCGTGTCGAAGGCGAGCCGCTGACCGGCCTTGATCGCGAGCGACCGCCAGCCGGCGAGCGGCTCGCCGTCGAGGGTCGTGGCGAGATCCGCGCCGGCCACGGCCACCCTGAGGTCGCGCTCGGCGACGAGTTCCAGCCCGCCGAAGGTCACCTCCAGGGCCGCCGTGCCCCAGGCGTTGCCGACGAGATGGTTGGCCCAGGCCCAGCCGTGCAGGTCCGCGGGCCCGCCCTGGGTCACCCCCAGCCGACGCACGCCACAGCGCCCGGCATCCTGAAGCAGCGCCAGGGGGCCCGAGCGTGTCACGCGCAGGCCGTCGACGGCATCGGTCATCACGCTTCCTCCATCGGGCGGGAATCGCCGCCCAGGCGTTCGAACTCGGCTCGCTCGATGGGCACGAAGCGCACCCGATCGCCGACCTGCAGCAGGCTGAAGCCCTCCCGGTCGCGATCGAAGAGCACCGCCGGCGTCCGCCCGATCAGGTTCCAGCCGCCCGGGGTGACCGCGGGATAGGCGGCGGTCTGGCGGCCGGCCACGGCCACGCTGCCCGCCGGCACCCGGCGCCGCGGGGTGTCCAGGCGCGGCGCCTCGAGCCGGGCATCGACGCTGCCCATGAAGGCGAAGCCCGGGGCGAAACCCAGGGCGAAGACCCGATAGTCGCGTCCGCTGTGGCAGGCGATGACCTCGTCGCGGCTCATGCCCGCAAGCTCCCCCAGTCGCTCGAGCTCCGGCCCCACCGAGGCGTCGTACCATACCGGCAGCTCCTTGACCGGGGCCTCCGCCGCGCCCTCATCGGGGGTGAGCCCCGCCAGCAGCGCGACCAGGCGGCGCCGGGCCTCGTCTGGCGAGAGTCGCAGCGGGTCGAAGATCACCAGCAGGGTGGTGTAGGACGGCACCAGGTCGATCAGGTCATCGCCGAAGGCCGCCTCGCACTCCCTCACCAGGGCGGTGAGCCAGGGCATGTTGGCCTCGTCGATGGCGTCGAACAGGCGCACCATCCAGCCGTCGAGCCCGGCGGGCTCGAGGCGCGGCAGGGTGGGGGCAAACCGATGACTCACGAGGCGCTCGCCAGGCTATCGAGGGCCTCGCGGATCGCCTGGATGGCGGCGATCGACTCGGCGTTGTCGCCGTGCACGCAGAGGGTATCGGCGGCCAGCACCAGGCGACTGCCGTCGCTGGCCGTCAGCGGCTCGCCGCCGGCGATGCGCCGGGCCTGATCGACGATCACCTCCGGATCGTGATGCACCGCGCCGAGCTCGCGCCGGGAGACCAGCCGCCCCTCGCCATCGTAGGCGCGATCGGCGAAGGCCTCGAACCACAGCGTCACGCCGTGGCGCTCGGCCAGCTCTCGCGTCGCGGAAGGGTCCCGGGTGGCCATGACCATCAGCGGCAGGCGGGCGTCGAAGGCCTTGAGCGCGCGCATCACCGCCTCGAGGGTGTCGGGGTCGCGCATCATGTCGTTGTAGAGCGCGCCATGGGGCTTCACGTAGCCGACGGTCAGGCCCTCGGCCCGACAGACCCCGGCCAGGGCACCGAGCTGGTAGAGCACCAGATTCTCGATCTCCTCGGAGGAGCAGGCCATCGAGCGACGGCCGAAGCCCACCATGTCCGGATAGGCGGGGTGGGCCCCCACGGTGACGCCGTGGCGCTTGGCGAGCCGCACGGTCATGCGGATCACATCGGGGTCGGAGGCGTGGAAGCCGCAGGCGACGTTGGCGAGGTCCACGTGGGGCATGACCTCGTGGTCCAGCCCCATGACCCAGGGACCGAAGCTCTCGCCCATATCGGCATTGAGCAACAGACGCTTCATGCTCCATCTCCTCGAAACCAGTGTTTGACGAGAATTTATCAACGTTTTATCGATAAGACATCGTTCTTTAGTCTACATATCGTTGACTCGACCTCCCTCGCCTCCCTAATCTGCCGTCCAAACACCCGCTAGACTGGTTCAGGACGATCCGCCCGCGGCGTCCTGCGTCGCTGCCCGCCGTCCCGCAACGACCACACGCATTCGACACGAGGTACCGCCCATGACTGCCCGCCTTCCCCTTCTGTCTCTGACCTCGGCCGCCGCCATTGGTCTCAGCCTAGCCACCCTGGGCGGTACCGCCCAGGCGGCGACCGAGTGGAACATGCCCACGCCCTATGGCGACATGACCTTCCACACCGTCAACATCCGCGAGTTCGCCGATGACGTTCGCGAGGCCACCGATGGCGAGCTGGACATCACCGTACACTCCAACGGCTCGCTGATCGGCCATGCCGAGATCAAGAACTCGGTGCGTCGCGGCATCGTGCCCATCGGCGAGCTGATCATGTCGCGCCTGGCCAACGAGAATCCGATCTTCGAGGTCGACTCCGTGCCCTACCTGGCGTCGAGCTACGAGGATGCCGAGACCCTCTGGGAGGCCTCCCGGGAGGTCATCGCCGAGGAGCTCGCCGAGCAGCGGTTGCGCCTGCTGTTCGCCGTGCCGTGGCCGCCCCAGGGCATCTACACCCAGCAGTCGGTGGAGGGGCCCGACGACCTGAAGAACCTGAGCATGCGCGCCTACAACACCGCCAGCGAGCGCTTCGCCCAGCTGGTCGGCGCCGTGCCGACCCAGGTCGAGGTGCCGGACATTCCCACCGCCTTCAGCACCGGGCGCGTCGGCGCCATGATCACCTCGCCGGCCACCGGCGCCGATACCAAGGCCTGGGACTACCTGAGCCACTTCAACCATGCCCAGCTGTGGCTGCCGAAGAACATGGTGATCGTCAGCGAGAAGGCCTTCTCGCGCCTCGACGAGGCGAGCCAGCAAGCCGTGCTCGAGGCGGCTGACGCGGCCGAGACCCGCGGCTGGGAGATGAGCCGCCAGGAGACCACCGACGCCCTCGCGGTGCTCAAGGAGAACGGCATCGAGGTCAGCGAGCCGACGCCCGAGCTCGCCACCCTGCTCGAGGAGGTCGGCGCGACCATGACCGAAGAGTGGGCCGGCCGCGCAGGTGACCAGGGCGCGGCCATCCTCGAGGCCTACGAGGCCGCCCGCGACTGATCCGCCCCTCCCTGCCGGGGCGCATCGCCCCGGCAGCCGTCTCTGGACCCTGCCATGACCTATCGCCTCAGACCCCTCTACCAGCTGGGCGGCTACCTCGCCGCCCTGTGCCTGTGCCTGATCTGTACGCTGATCACCGCCCAGATCCTCGGCCGCATCGTCGACCGTATCGCCACCGCGCTCGGCGGCGATCGCATCGGCCTGGCGATTCCCGGCCTCGCCGAGATCTCCGGCTTCCTGCTGGTCGGCGCCAGCTTCCTCGGGCTCGCCTACACCTTCGTGCACGGCGGCCATATCCGCGTGACGCTGCTGGTCGGGCGCCTCTCACCGGCCCCACGCGCCTTCGTCGAGGTCTTCTGCCTGAGCATCGCGCTGATCCTCGGCCTCTACCTCGGCTGGTACCTCTACTGGCTGCTGGCCGACAGCATCGCCTTCAACGAGACCTCCTACGGCCTGCTGCGCATCCCGCTGTGGATTCCCCAGTCCGCCATGCTCGCCGGCGTGGTGCTGTTCTGCCTGGCCCTCGCCGAGGCCTGGTGGGCGACCCTGGTGACCGCCGTGACCCGGCCCGCCACCTTTACCATCGACGACAGCGGCCAGGAATGAGCCCCGGAGACACACCATGCTCGTGATGATGACGATCCTCTTCGTCACCCTGATGCTGTTGCTCGGCAGCGGCGTCTGGGTGGCCTTCTCGCTGCTGGGGCTGGGGTGGCTCGGCCTCTCGCAGTTCACCTCGGTGCCCACCGGCGACGTGCTCGCCTCCAACGTCTGGGGCGAAAGCTACAGCTGGGAGCTCACGGCCCTGCCGATGTTCATCTGGATGGGCGAGATTCTCTTCCGCTCGCGGCTCGCCGACGACATGTTCACCGGCCTCTCGCCCTGGATGCAGCGCATCCCGGGCCGCCTGCTGCACACCAACGTCATCGGCTGCGGTCTGTTCGCCGCCGTCTCCGGCTCCTCGGCGGCCACCTGCGCCACCATGGGCAAGATGACCATTCCTGAGCTCACCCGCCGCGGCTATGACGAGCAGCTGGTGATCGGCACCCTGGCGGGCTCGGCGACCCTGGGGCTGTTGATTCCGCCGTCGATCATCCTGATCGTCTATGGCGTCGCCACCGACCAGTCGATCGCGCGGCTGTTCATGGCCGGCATCTTCCCGGGCCTGCTGCTGATCTCGCTGTTCGCCGGCTACCTGATGCTCTGGTCCTGGCGCTTCCCGGACAAGGTCCCCCCCGCCGAGAGCGGCCTGCCGCTGGGCGAGAAGTTGCGCCGGGCGCGCCGACTGATCCCCTTGCTGGCACTGATCGTCGGGGTCATCGGCTCGATCTACGCGGGGCTCGCCTCGCCCACCGAGGCGGCGGCCGTGGGGGTGGTGCTCTCGCTGCTGCTGGCCCGGGTCCAGGGCAGCATGAACGGCGCCGTGTTCCGCGACGCCCTGCTCGGGGCGGTGCGCACCTCGACGATGATCGCCTTCATCCTCGCCGGCGCCGCCTTTCTCACCGCGGCCATGGGCTTCACCGGCCTGCCGCGTGAGCTCGCCGCCTGGATCGGCACCCTGGGGCTCTCGCCGGTCATGCTGCTGGCGGCCCTGACGCTGTTCTTCATCCTGCTGGGCTGTTTCCTCGACGGTATCTCGGTCGTGGTGCTGACCACCTCCATCATGCTGCCGATGGTCGAGGCCGCCGGCATCGATCTGATCTGGTTCGGCATCTACCTGGTGGTCGTGGTGGAGATGTCGCAGATCACCCCGCCGGTGGGCTTCAACCTCTTCGTGCTGCAGGGCATGACGGGGCGCAACATCCTGTCGATCGCCTGGGCGGCCATGCCGTTCTTCTTCCTGATGATGCTCGGCGTGGTGCTGATCAGCGTCTTCCCCGGCATCGTGACCTGGCTGCCCCAGGCCATGGGCAACTGACCTCGACCGCTTGGACTCATCGACAAGGAGCAGCACATGACGCGTGAACGGACACCCCGCGGCCCCATCGTCTCCTCGGAGCACCTGTCGCGCAGCAGTCAGGAGCTCTCGGAGTTCGAGTTCGGCCTGATCATCTCCGGCCACGCCTTCGACCGCTGGATGGTGCGCTGCATGACGGCCAGCGGCTATCCGGAGCTCGGCGCCCTGGACGTGCTGGTGCTGCACAGCGTCAACCACCGGGAGCGCGCCAAGCGCCAGGCGGATATCTGCCTGGTGCTCAACGTCGAGGATACTCACACGGTGACCTATGCCCTGAAGAAGCTGGGGCGTCTGGGGCTGGTGGCCGGCGAGAAGCAGGGCAAGGAGAGCCTGTTTCGCACCACCGAGCTCGGGCGCGAGGCCTGCAGCCGCTACGCCGAGATCCGCGAGGCCTGCCTGGTGGACTCGCTCTCCTCGATGGGCATCGAACGTGAGGAGATGAGTCGCCTGGCGGGCCTGCTGCGCGCCATGTCAGGGCTCTACGACCAGGCCGCGCGCTCCGCCGCCTCGTTGTAGGCAGGCCGCCCGAACACGACGGGGCCGTAGCGGCCTCCCTACCGAGGCCGCTCAGCCACGGGCGGCCTCGGCCAGCGCCGCCCGTGGGTCGCGGGGGTAGAAGCGCTCGGGCTGGCGTTCGATATGGGCGAAAAAGCGGGTGTCCTTGTAGGGCATCTTCATGAACCCCGAGACCCCGAGCCCCTCGATCAACCCCACCGCGTCGAGGATGTCCTCAAGCCGGCGGCGAAACTCCGCTTCCCGGGAAGGGTCCAGCAGGCGGTAGTGGCTATGGATCTTCAGGTGCTCGGGCAGCGCCTCGAAGATGATCATGCCGGTGTGGTGGATCTCGTTGAGGGCCTCCAGCGAGGTGATGATCGCCTCGGGCAGCACCAGAAACTCCTCGGGATCCGGGCCATCCTCGAAGTAGCTGTGCAGGCGCGAGCGGTCCTCGAGCTCCGGCACCGCGCTGACCTCGTAGTGCAGCCGCATGCCGGGGGTGAGCACGAAGGGACGATCGACGCTCTCGCGCTCCAGGTGCAGGGTGTCGCGGGCATTGAAGAGGCAGCTCTTGAAGATCCCGCGGCGATGGATCGCCCGGGCGAGGGTCACCATGTTATTGACCGCGGCAATGAACGCCGGCTTGAGGTAGGGGTCGTGCAGGTTGAGCGAGGTATCGATGTAGACGCCTTCGGCCTCCCAGCGCACCGCCAGCCCGCCGACCACCGGATAGCGGCCCAGCCGACTGACCGCGGCCAGGAAGGCCTTCTCGGTCTCGCCCATGTTCTGCATGAAGTTCTTGTAGTAGCGGTCGAGCTGGACGTCGTTGACGTCGTTCAGCGTCTCGCGTCCGCCCTCCTCGCGCAGGAAGGACTTGCGCGAGCTGTAGACCACGGTATCGATCTCGCGCCCGGCGGGCCGGCTCCAGACCGGCACCAGCGGCGCCTCCTGAGGCGTCGGCAGGTCGATCATCACCAGCCGGCCGAGGCGCGGCATCTCGCGGATGAAGTGATCGCCGGCGCGCCGGCGCGTGCCCGGGTCGGGATCGAGCATGCCGTCGAGCATGCGCGCGAACTCCCTGGGCAGGCCGAGGGAGGTGGCCGGGATGGCCCGGTGGCCGAAGCGACAGGACTGCGCCGAGGCCAGCGCATAGAGGGTGGCGGCTGCGCCCTGCTCATCGAAGCGCGGCGAGGAGAGCGCACCGCCCAGCTGATCCTCGCCGATGAAGTAGACATCGCCCAGGCGGGCGTTGGTCTGCTGCAGGTTGTCCGACATCAGTTCCATGACGTTGGTCGCCACGAACTGCTGGTTGGCATCGAGCTGGGCGAACACCGAGGAGCCCCAGTCGATCAGGGCGATGGTCTCGTCGGACGCGTCGAAGACCAGGTTGGAGGGCTTGATGTCGCCGTGCACCACCGGCTTGCCGGCAGGTCCCGATTCCCGGCGCAGGGCGCGCAGGATATCGGCCAGCTGGTCGGCGATACGCACCACCAGGCGCGGCGAGAGCCGCCCCCGCTGCAGCGAGACCTCCTCGAGGTTGAAGCCCGGGGCCCGTTGCATCACCAGGATCGACTGGCGACGGACCCGCTGGAAGACGATCAGCTTCGGCACCCGCGGGTGGTCGACCTGCTCCAGCATGAAGGCCTCCTCCTCGAGGCGGTCCTGCAGGCGCTGGGGCAGGTTGACGCGGGTGAACTTGAAGACGTACTCCTCGCCCACCCCGGTGAAGCCGGCGAACACGAAGCCGTAGGCGCCCTTGCCGATCAGCTCGATGCCCCGGTAGCCCAGCTGTTCCAGCTGGGCCTGACACAGCGACACCCACGCCTTGAGCTTGCGGGCGTCGTCATGGCTGAGCAGGTAGATCGACTGCTCTTCCGGGATGTAGAACTGCTGCAGGGACGCCTGGGTCATGGTGGTGAGCTCATGGCTTATCCAAGATGCAGGAGCATCGTCTCCGGCGCCTCCAGGTAGCCCTTCCAGGCGTTGCAGAAGCGGGCGATGGTGCCGCCGTCGATCAGCCGATGATCCCCCGCCCAGGTGATCGTCATGATCGCCCGCTTGACGACGTTGTCGTCGGCATCGAAGCGCGGCAGCCACTGGGTCTTGCCGATGGCCACGATGGCCACCTCCGGGGCATTGATGATGGGTGCGGCGTAGGTGCCGCCCAGCGCGCCGATATTGGAGATGCTGATGGTGCCCTCCTGCAGGTCGGCGGAGGCCACCCGACCCTCGCGAGCCTCGGCCGTCAGACGCTGGATCTCGCCGGCGATCTGAAGCAGGCTCAGGCGCTCCACGCCCTTGACGTTGGGCACCATCAGGCCCGCCTTGCCGTCCACGGCCATGCCGATGTTGCACGACGGCAGGTAGTGGATCTCGTCGCCCGTCTCGTTGAGCCGGCTGTTGAGGATCGGGAAGTCGCGGATCGCAAGCGCCATCGCCTTCATGAAGAAGGGCATCAGCGTCAGGCGCGCATCCCGGGCCTGGGCCTCGGGCTTGAGGCGCTCGCGCAGCGCCAGCAGCTCGGTGACGTCGAGCTCTTCGCCGTACTGAAAGTGCGGGATCGTGGAGGCCGAGGCGACCATCTTGCGCGCCATGGCGGCGCGAATGCCGCGCATCGGCTCCACGCCGCGCACCTCGCCCTCGGAGCCTGCTGAGCGCGCGGGCGCCTGGGGCTTCTCGGCAGCGGGCGATGCCTCGGCGCTGGCCGTCTCGCCACGCGCCAGGAAGGCCTGAATGTCCTCCTTCAGCACCCGGCCCTGCTTGCCGGACCCCGGCACCTGCTCGAGGCGCAGCCCGTGCTCGCGCAGCAGGCGGCGCACCGCCGGGCTCGCCGGGATCCGCCCGTGGGGGCCATGCCCGCTCGTCTCGCGGGTCACCGGGCCAGACGAGGCGTCCGTCCTGGCCGCCTGAGGGGCCTCCGGGGTCGACGCGGCGGGCTCGGACGACGCCTGCTCGCCTGCCGGCTCGCCATCGACCGGTTCATAGGCAAACAGCGGCGCGTGCACCTTGGCGATCTCGCCCTTGGCCACGTGGAGCTTGGCCACGCGCCCCGCCTCGGGGGCGGTGATCTCCATCATGGCCTTATCGGTCATCACGTCGACGACCGGCTGGTCCTCCTCGAGGCTGTCGCCCTCTTTGATGCGCCACTCGACCACCTCGCACTCGACGATGCCCTCACCGAGGTCCGGCAGGATGAAATCCTTGGCGACGGCGCTGGCGGTCGCGGCCGGCGCGGACGGGGCGTCGCTCTCCGGCGCATCGGTCTTCTGCTCGGGCGCCTGAGCCTCGGAGGACGCGGCCGATTCGCCCTCGGCCTCGTAGGCGAACAGCGGCGCATGCACCTTGGCGATCTCGCCCTTGGGCACGAAGAGCCGGGAGACCCGGCCCGCCTCGGGGGCGGTGATCTCGACCAGGGCCTTGTCAGTCATCACCTCGACCACCGGCTGGTCCTCCTCGATGACGTCACCCTCCTGGATGCGCCACTCCACCACCTCACACTCCACGATACCTTCGCCGATATCGGGCAGCTTGAAATCTGTCATCTTGTCTCTCCTGTCCTGGATCCGGTCGTCAGAAATTCACGCTTTCGCGGATGGCCTCGACGATCTTCAGATGGTCCGGCAGATACTCCTTCTCCAGGGTCAGCGGGAAGGGAGTATCCAGGCCGGTCACCCGGGCGATGGGCGATTCCAGGTACAGGAAGCAGCGCTCCTGGATGGCCGCGGCGATCTCGCCGGCGAAGCCCCCGGTGCGCGGTGCCTCATGGGTGATCACCAGCCGGCCGGTCTTGAGCACCGACTCGGCCACGGTCTCCTGATCCCAGGGCAAGAGGCTTCTCAGATCGATCACCTCGCAGGAGATACCGTCCTTCTCGGCCATCTCCACGGCGCGCTCGATCACCTCCATCTGCGCGCCCCAGCCCACCAGGGTCACGTCGCTGCCCTCCTTGGTCACCTCGGCCTCGCCGATGGGCAGCTGGTAGTCCTCCTCCGGCACCTCGCCGACGGAGGCCCGATAGAGACGCTTGGGCTCGAAGAACAGGACCGGATCCGGGTCACGGATGGCGGCCAGCAGCAGCCCCTTGGCCTGGTAGGGGTCACGGGGAATCACGACCTTGAGGCCGGGAGTATGCGCGAAGTAGGCCTCCGGCGACTGGGAGTGATAGAGCCCGCCGGAGATGCCGCCGCCGTAGGGGGCGCGGATGGTCAGGCCGCCGACGTTGAACAGGTCGCCGGAGCGGTAACGGAACTTGGCGGTCTCGTTGACGATCTGGTCGAACGCCGGAAAGATGTAGTCGGCAAACTGGATCTCGGCGACCGGCACCGAGCCTTGGGCGGCCAGGCCGTTGGCGAAGCCGATGATGCCCTGCTCCACCAGCGGCGTGTTGAAGCAGCGCGCGCGGCCGTACTTCTCCTGCAGGTGACTCGTGGCGCGGAAGACGCCGCCGAAGCTGCCCACGTCCTCGCCGAAGCAGAGCACCTTGTCGTCCTCGCCCATGGCGATGTCCAGGGCGTTGTTGATGGCCTGCAGCATGTTCATGGTCGGCATCTCACTTCTCTCCCTTGGCCGCGGTGTCGTCACCGGCCTGCACGTCCGGGTCCAGGGCACGCGCCCCCTTGGGATAGGTCTCCGGATACTGACGGATATGGCGCTTCAGCGCGTCGAGCTGACGCTGCAGCTCCGGGGTGACGTCGGCATAGACATCGGTCACCAGGCTGTCCAGGGGCGGCGGCGGTCGCTTCTCGGCCCGCTTCATGGTCTCCAGCACCTCGCGACGCAGGCTCTCCTGGAGCGCCTTCTCCTCGTCATCGCTCCACCAGCCCAGGTCGGCCAGCCAGCGCTGCATGCGCAGGATGGGATCCTTCTCCCGCCAGGCCTCCTCTTCCTTCTTCGAGCGATAGCCGGAGGGATCGTCCGAGGAGGAGTGAGCGGCCAGGCGATAGCTCATGGCCTCGATCAGCACCGGCTGGTTGTTCTCCACGGCGATCCGACGCGCCTCGCGAGTGGCCGCGTGGACCGCCAGGATGTCGTTGCCATCGACGCGAATCACGTGCATGCGATAGCCGAAGGCCCGCGGTGCCACGCCGTCGGCGGCGAACTGCTCGATGGAGGGCGTGGAGATCGCATAGCCGTTGTTGCGACAGAAGAAAATCACCGGCACCTCATGGACCGCCGCCATGTTCAGGGCGGCGTGGAAGTCACCCTCGGAGGCCGCCCCCTCGCCGAAGAACACCGCGGTGCACTGGCCGTCGCCGGCGAGCTTCTGACCGTAGGCGTAGCCGGTGGCCTGGGGAATCTGGGTCGCCAGCGGCGACGAGATGGTCATGTAGTGCAGCTTGCGCGACCCGTAGTGGATCGGCATCTGGCGGCCCTTGCCGTAGTCCAGCTCGTTGCCGAACAGCTGGTTCATGAACTCGTCGAAGGTGAAGCCGCGATAGATCAGGGCGCCCTGCTCACGGTACTGGGCCATGATCATGTCGGCGTCGTCCAGCGCCGCCGTGGCGCCGACCACGGCGGCCTCCTCGCCGGTGCACTGCATGTAGAAGGAGAGGCGTCCCTGGCGCTGGGCGGCGAGCATCCGCTCGTCGAGCACCCGGGTGGCGAGCATGGCACGGTAGATGGCCAGCGCCTGGTCCTTGGAGAGCTCGGGCGCCTTCGCCCCCTCATGGAGGGTGCCGTCCTGCTTGAGTAGGCGGAAGGTCGGAATGCTGAACTCGTCACCGGCCAGGAAGGTCGGCTCGTGGATGTCCGGTGTTGTTGTCATCGTCATGATCCTGTGCCCCTTTTGGGGGCAGTGTTGTCTTTAATGTTCCGGACCGCCAGGGGGTCGCCCCGGGGCCGGTCAACGCAACAGGCTTGACGTTAACGTAAACTGGACGACTTGGGTAGTCCCCGATCGAGCGAGCTAACGGCCGAGTGAGACGCAGGCGTAGGGGATGCCGGAAAGCAGCGCGCGAGTGACGGGCTCGAGGCGGGGCCGCGGCGCTCAGCGCCCGCCGGGCGACGGCAGGCGGCTGAACAGGCTGTCCACGCTGATGGCCAGCAGGCCGATCAACAGCGCCCCCTGGATCACGTAGGCGGTGTTGCCATTGACGATCCCCGAGATGATCGGGTCGCCCAGGTTGCTCGCTCCCACGGTGGCGCCGATCGCCGCCGTGGCGATGTTGATGGTCACCGAGGTGCGGATGCCGGCGAGGATCACCGGCGCGGCCAGGGGCAGCTCCACCTGGCGCAGGATCTGGCCGCTGCTCATGCCCATGCCCCGCGCCGCCTCGCGCACCGAGGGGTCGATGCCGAGGATCCCCGCCAGGGTGTTGCGCACGATGGGCAGCAGCCCATAGAGCAGCAGCGCCACGATGATCGGCAGGGTGCCGAAGCCGAGCACCGGGACGGCCAGCGCCAGCACGGCCACCGGCGGGAAGGTCTGCCCCATCGAGGCCAGCTGGCTGACCAGCGGCAGGAAGTCGCGGCCCCGCTCGCGGGTCACGGCGATGGCGGCGCCCACCCCGATCAGGATGGCCAGCACGGCGGCCACGCCCACCACCGAGAGGTGGCGCCCCAGCAGGGTCAGGAAGTCGGCCCGATCATAGATCACCTGGCGGCTATCGGGCTCGATGACGCGAAAGAGCCCCTCCAGCTGCCCCATGCCCAGGGTGGCGGCCAGCAGCAGCGACAGCCAGCACAGCGGCACGACCAGCCGACGACCCTCAATCATCGCTGCGCACCCCCACCAGGCGGCGCAGGGAGAGCTCGCCCACCGGCAGGTCATCGTCGTCGACCACGGTGAGCCGCTCGGCGTGGCGCCACAGCATCAGCGACAGCGCCTCGCGCAGGCTGGCCTGCTGGCCGATCCGCTCGCGCGCCAGCAGGCGCGGCCCCAGCGGCAGCATCCGCTGGCTGACCGGCAGCAGCGCCGCCTCCTTCAGGCCACGATCCTCGCCGCCCAGCAGCGACTCGACGAACTCATCCGCCGGCTCGCGCAATAGCTCCAGCGGCCGGCCCTGCTGCTTGATCCGCCCCTGGTGCATCACCACCAGGTGATCCGCCAGACGCAGCGCCTCGTCCATGTCGTGGGTGACGAAGACGATGGTCTTCTCGAGCCGCCCCTGCAGCTCGCGCAGCTCCTCCTGCAGGCTCTCGCGGGTCAGCGGGTCCAGGGCGCCGAAGGGCTCGTCCATCAACAGGATATCGGGATCCGCCGCCAGCGCCCGGGCGACGCCTACCCGCTGCGCCTGGCCGCCGGAGAGCTGATGGGGATACTTGTCGGCGAACTCCTCCATGGCGAGCCCGAGCAGGCCCATCAGCTCCTCGACCCGCGCCCTGACCCGCGCGGCCGGCCACTTGAGCAGGCGCGGCACGAGGCCGATGTTGCGGGCCACCGTCCAGTGCGGGAAGAGCCCGGTGCTCTGGATCGCGTAGCCCATGCGCCGGCGCAGGTGCTCCTCGCGGAAGTCGCGAATCTGCTGGCCGTCGATATGGATCTCGCCCTCGCTGTGCTCGATCAGGCGGTTGATCATGCGCAGCGTGGTCGACTTGCCGCAGCCCGAGGTGCCCACCAGCACGCAGAGCTCACCGCGTGCCACGCTCAACGAGATGTCGTCCACCGCGGTGGCGGCACCGAAGCGCTTGGTGACATGGATCAGATCGATCATTCGGCCCCTCCCGGGCGTAGCGTGTCGGTCAGGGCCCCGAGCAGGGCGTCGGCGACCAGCGCCAGGACCAGGATGGGCAGCGCACCGAGCAGCACCAGGTCCATGGCGGCCTGGCCGAGCCCCTGAAAGATGAAGGTGCCAAGCCCCCCGGCACCGATCAGCGCGGCCACCGCGGTGAGCCCGATGGCCTGCACCGTGGTGATGCGCACGCCCTCGAGGATCACCGGCAGCGCCAGCGGCAGGCGCACCTGGCGAAACACCTGGCCGCGGCTCATGCCCATGCCGCGGGCGGCATCAATGACGCCGGGATCCACCGCCTCCAGCGCCACGAAGGTGTTGCGCACCATCGGCAGCAGGCTGTAGCCCACCAGCGCCAGCAGCGCCGGTGCGGCGCCGATGCCGCTGACCCCCAGCGCCGCCAGCCAGTCGAAATGGGCCGAGAGCCAGGCGAGCGGAGCCAGCAGCAGGCCGAAGAGCGCGATGCTGGGGATGGTCTGCAGGAAGTTGAGCACGCCGAAGCCGATCCGCTGGGCGGCCTGCCAGCGGCGCATGGCGAGTGCCGCGGCCACGCCGAGCACGAGGCTCACGCCGACCGCCACGCCGACCAGCGCCAGGTGCTCGAGGATGGCGCCCAGGAACTGGTCGCGACGCCCCTGAACCTCCTGCCACAGCGCCAGGGGCGCGAGCCAGTGTGTGAGACACAACCCGAACACGGCGAGCGGCGCCGCCAGCAGCGCGACGCCGGCCAGGCGCGACAGCCCGAGCCGGCTACGCAGCTCCACCACCAGCATCAGCAGCAGGAACAGCAGCAGCCAGACGCCGGCACCAACACCTAAGCGCGCGCCCACCGCGTCAGGATCGACCAGGCGGTGCGCCGCCAGCGAGAGCCACAGCGGCAGCGCGGCGAGCTGCACCACGGTGAGCCCCAGGGCAAGGCGCAGGGCCTTCGGCGTCGGCCGCCGGGATAGCCCCCCCAGCGCCAGCAGCGGCAGCGCCGAGACCAGGGCGCCGCCCCAGCCGAGCGACGCCGCAGGGCCATAGGCGGTGCCGGGGACGATGCGGTTGGGCGCCACGCTCACCGTGTCGAGGGCCAGCCACACCAGCAGGCCGACCAGCGACAGGCTCAACAGCACGACATTGTGACGGGGACGATCAAAGGGCAAGGTTGCCTCAGTCGCCCAGGGTATCGAGGAACTCGGCGGCCACGGCGTCCGGGGCGCGCCCGCTCACCGCCACGTCGCCGTTCAGGCGCTGCAGGGTCTCCTTGTCCAGCGCCTGGAAGACCGGCTCGAGCAGCGAGGCGATCTCGGGGTGGGCGTCGAGGACCGCCTCGCGGACCACCGGCGCTGGCTGGTAGACCGGCTGCACGCCCAGGGTGTCGTCCATGACCACCAGATCCAGGGCCTGCAGGCCGCCATCGGTGCCGTAGGTCATCGCCGCATTGACGCCGCTGGTCTGCTGGGCGGCGGCGCGCATGGTCGCGGCGGTGTTGCCGCCGGAGAGGATCAGGAGCTCCTCCTCGCCCAGCGTGAAACCGTAGGCCGACTGGAAGGCCGGCAACGCCTGGGGGGATTCCACGAACTCGGCGCTCGCCGCCAGCTTGAAGTCGCCGCCGTCGTCGAGGTAGCTCGCCAGGTCCTCGAGGCTCGAGAGGCCGTGCTCCCGGGCCAGCTCACCGCGCACGCTGATGGCCCAGGTGTTGTTGGCCTCGGCCGGCGTCAGCCAGACGAGATCGTTCGCCTCGGCGTCGCGCTCCCGCACGGTTTCAAAGGCCTCGGCGGCGTCGTTCCACACCGGGCTGTCGGTCATGTCGAAGAAGAAGGCACCGTTGCCGGTGTACTCGGGGTAGAGATCGATCTCGCCGGCCAGCAGCGCCTCGCGCACGATGCTGGTGCCGCCGAGCTGCAGGCGATCCTCGACCTCGATGCCGCCCTGCTCCAGTCGCTGCAGGATCAGCTGGCCAAGCACCGAGCCTTCGGTATCGATCTTGGAGGAGATCACCACGGGATCCTGGGCCTGGGCCGTGGAGATGGTGATCAGCGACGCGGCCGCCAGGGAGACGCAGCGAGACAGAGGACGAATCATCATGTTCACCCGGTTCCTTATGAATGTATCCTGAGTATAAGGCCTGTATAGCTTCAATGTCAGACACGGGCATCAACGTCGGATCCTCGCCATGCCGCTCGCCCCCTCGGCGCAACGCCTCCTCGATCACTGCCGCCATCCGCTGGTTCGCGACCTGGGGTGGATCGTGCTGGCCCCCTGTCTCGTCGAGATGCCCGGTGCCTCGCGACCGACCCGCGAGGAGCTGGGCCTCGCCGAAGATGAGCGCCTGTCCGCCTGGCTTTCGCAACACGAGCGCGCGCCGGGTCGCCTCGAGGCCCATCTCGCTCCCGCCCTGCGCGGGCGAATGGGGCTCTACCATGAGCGGCTCTGGCAGTTTCTGCTCGACGAGGCGCCGGCCACGCGGCTGCTGGCCCACAACCTGCGCATTCACCAGGGCAAGCGCACCCTGGGCGAGCTGGACCTGCTCTACGCTCGACGCGACGACCCTCGCCCGGTGCACCTGGAGGTGGCGATCAAGTTCTATCTGGGCCTCGTCGAGGGGCCCGGCACGCCGGACAGCCAGGCACGCTGGATCGGCCCGGGCGGAGCCGACAGCCTGCTCGCCAAGCGCGATCATCTCTTCCATCACCAGCTGCGACTGGCGCGAACCCCGGAGGCCATCGAGGCGCTGCAGCCGCTGCTGTCATCCACGCACCCGGCGGGATCGCCCCCGTCGGGGCACGCACCGGCAACGGCCGTGCGGCTGGCGATGCCGGGGGTGCTCTTCTATCCCTGGCACACTCCCCTGCCGGCGCCGAGAGACGCCACGCCCGACCACCTGCGTGGCCGCTGGCTCTTCGCGCGAGACTGGCCACGACTCCGGGCCGGACTGCCGGGGGGCACGCGCGGCGCCTGGCTGCACAAGCCGCACTGGCTCGCCCTGCCCCGCCACGAGGCCCTGGAGCCCCTGTCGGTGCTGGAGAGACAGCTGGCGGCCCACTTCCAGGCCGCCGCTCGCCCCCTTCAGGTCGTGCTTCACCATCCCGAGACCGGCGGACGGCGACTCATGCTGGTCCCCGACGACTGGCCGCACCAGATCCCGCTGCCGCCCTCGCCGCTTTCCTGACGTCCCGCCCCAACGCGACGCGCCCGGCCCCTGCCGTGCAGGAACCGGGCGCGCGATCACGGCCGAGGATCGGGCCGCGCTCAGTCGCCAGGCGTCTCGAAGACCCAGGTGGTGCCTTCCCGGGAATCCTTGAGGATGATCCCCAGCGCGGCGAGCTCGTCGCGGATGGCGTCGGCGCGGGCGAAATCCTTGGCCTTCTTGGCCGCGGCGCGCGCCTCGATCCGGGCCTGGATCTCGTCTTCGGCGAGCGGCAGGTCCACGGCTCCGGCCTTGAGGAAGCTCGCCGGCGCCTGCTGCAGGAGCCCCAGCATCCCGCCCAGGCGCTTGAGCTCGGTGGCCAGCGCCGGCGCCCGCTCCGGTGCCTCCTTCCGGGCGCGATTGAGTTCGCGGGCCAGGTCGAAGAGCACCGACAGCGCCTCGGGGGTGTTGAAGTCGTCGTCCATGGCCACGGCGAAACGGGCCGCATGGCCACCGTCGTCCGCCGGATCAAGCGCCGCCGCTTCTTCGGCCGCGGCGTCGAGGGCGACGCCCTCCAAGGCATTGTAGAAACGCTCCAGCGACTTGCGGGCCTCGGCCAGCGACTCGGGGGCGTAGTTGATCGGGCTGCGGTAGTGGCTCGCCACCAGCAGGTAGCGCACCACCTCCGGGTCGTGATGCTCGAGCACGTCGCGGATGGTGAAGAAGTTGCCCAGTGACTTGGACATCTTCTCCTGATTCACCCGCACCGCCCCGGCATGCATCCAGGTGTTGACGTAGCGATGGCCGGTGGCGGCCTCGCTCTGGGCGATCTCGTTCTCGTGGTGCGGGAACATCAGGTCCGGCCCGCCACCATGGATGTCGAAGGTCTCGCCCAGGCAGCAGGTGGACATCGCCGAGCACTCGATGTGCCAGCCGGGGCGCCCCTCGCCCCAGGGCGAGGGCCAGCTCGCCTCACCGGGCTTGGCCGCCTTCCAGAGCACGAAGTCCAGCGGATCCTCCTTGTGCTCGTCCACCTCGATGCGGGCACCGGAGCGCATCTCGTCGGGGTCGCGATTGCTCAGCGCGCCATAGGTGTCGAAGCGGCGCACCCGGTAGTAGACGTCGCCGTTGTCGGCGGCGTAGGCGAAGCCCTTGTCGATCAGCGTCTCGATCATGGCGATGATCTCGCCGATATGGCCGGTAGCGCGGGGCTCCCGGTCCGGCGGCAGCACGGATAGGCGCGCCTCGTCCTCGTGCATGGCCGCGATCATGCGCTCGGTGAGCGCGGCGATGCTCTCGCCGTTCTCGTCGGCCCGCTTGAGGATCTTGTCGTCGATGTCGGTGACGTTGCGCACGTAGGTGACGTCATAGCCCCGGGCCCGCAGGTAGCGGGTGATGACGTCGAAGGCCACCATCACCCGGGCGTGGCCCAGGTGGCAGTAGTCATAGACCGTCATGCCGCAGACGTACATGCGCACCTTGCCGGGCTCGAGCGGCGTGAGCGGCTCCTTGCGGCGCGTCAGCGTGTTGTAGATCTGCATGTCGCTCATGCTCACCCCTTGTTGTCCTGCGCGGTCTTCTGGCTTTCCTGCTTCTTCACCTTGGCCCAGCCATCCTTGAGGCCCACGGTGCGGTTGAACACCAGCTTGCCGTCGCGGCAGGCGTGGCGGTCGGCGCAGAAGTAGCCCACCCGCTCGAACTGGAAGCGGCTCTCGGGGGTGGCGTCGGCGAGGCTCGGCTCGCCGATCGCCTGCACGGTGACCAGCGACTCGGGATTGAGATGATCGAGGAAGTCGGCGTCCTTGTCCTTGTCGGGCTGCTCGACCTGGAAGAGGTTGTCGTAGAGGCGGACCTCCATGGGCACGCCGTGCTCGGCGCTGACCCAGTGGATCACGCCCTTGACCTTGCGGCCCTCCGGGTTCTTGCCGAGGGTGTCGAAGTCCACGGAACAGCGCAGCTCCTCGATCTCACCGCTCTCGCCCTTGATCACCTCGTCGCAGCGGATCACATAGCTGTTACGCAGGCGTACCTCCTTGCCCGGCGCCAGGCGGAAGAACTTCTTGGGCGGCTCCTCCATGAAGTCGTCGGCGTCGATGTAGAGCTCCCGGGTCAGGGGCACGTGGCGCACCGACATGTCCTCGCGGGCCGGGTGGCCGGGCACCTCGTAGACCTCCTCGTGATCCTCGGCCACGTTGGTCAGCACCACCTTGAGCGGCTTGAGCACGGCCATGGCCCGCGGGGCGTTGTCCTCGAGATCAGAGCGGATGGCGTGATAGAGCATGGCGATGTCCACCAGGCCGCCGTCGGCGCGGGTCACGCCGATCATGTCGCAGAACTTGCGGATCGAGCCCGGCGTGTAGCCGCGGCGACGCATGCCGGAGATGGTCGGCAGGCGCGGGTCGTCCCAGCCGTCGACGATCTGCTCGTCCACCAGCAGCTTGAGCTTGCGCTTGGAGGTCAGGGTGTAGTTGAGGTTGAGCCGCGCGAACTCGATCTGGCGCGGCGTCACCGGCACCGGCAGGTTATCGAGGAACCACTCGTAGAGCGGGCGGTGATCCTCGAACTCCAGGGTGCAGACGGAGTGAGTCACGCCCTCCAGGGCATCGGACTGCCCGTGGGTGAAGTCGTAGGAGGGGTAGATCTTCCACTTGTCGCCGGTCTGGTGGTGGCTGGCGTGGCGGATGCGGTAGAGGATCGGGTCGCGCAGGTTGATGTTGGACGAGGCCATGTCGATCTTCGCCCGCAGCACCTTCTCGCCCTCGGCGAACTCACCCACGCGCATGCGCTCGAGCAGGTCGAGGTTCTCGTCGACGCCGCGCTCACGGTAGGGGCTCGGCTTGCCCGCCTCGGTCAGGGTGCCGCGGTACTCGCGGATCTCGTCCGGCGAGAGGTCGTCGACGTAGGCCTTGCCCTCGCGCACCAGGTGCTGCGCCCAGGCATAGAGCTGGTCGAAGTAGTCCGAGGCGAAGCGCACGGGGCCGGCCCACTCGAAGCCCAGCCAGCTGACGTCTTCCTTGATGGCGTCGATGTAGGCCTGCTCTTCCTTGGCCGGGTTGGTGTCGTCGAAGCGCAGATGACAGTCGCCACCGAAGTGCTCGGCAAGCCCGAAGTTCAGACAGATCGACTTGGCGTGGCCGATGTGCAGGAAGCCGTTGGGCTCCGGCGGGAAGCGCGTCACGATCTTCCCGACCCTCCCGGCCTCGATCTCCTCGCGGATCTGGTTGCGGATGAAGTTCGGCGCGCTGGTAGTCTCGGTGGTCATGTCGGTGGGGCAACCTCTGGTTGAATCGCGGGCCTGGCTCGGTGCACGGCGCAAGGCATGAAGGACACGCCCCCGCCTTCGCGCATCGAGGCAAAACGGCTATTATAGCGCCACGCCCATGGGCAGCGCCAAGGCGCATCCCCCATTGCTCCCTACACAGCACACAGGAACGGATCGATGATCGTACTGCAGACCAATTTCGGCGATATCACCATCGCCCTCAACCACGACCAGGCCCCTAAGACCGCCGCCAACTTCGAGCAGTACGTGCGCGACGGCTTCTACGACGGCACCCTCTTCCATCGCGTGATCCCGGGCTTCATGGTCCAGGGCGGCGGCTTCGACAGCGACTTCAACCAGAAGCCGACCCGCGAGCCCATCGACAACGAGGCCGACAACGGCCTGAAGAACACCACCGGCACCCTGGCCATGGCGCGCACCCAGGACCCCCACTCGGCCACCGCGCAGTTCTTCATCAACGTGGCCGATAACGACTTCCTCAACCACAGCGGCAAGAGCATTCAGGGCTGGGGCTACTGCGTGTTCGGCGAGGTGGTCGAGGGCATGGACGTGGTCGAGAAGATCAAGGAGGTCCCCACCACCCGTCGCGGCATGCACGCCGACGTGCCCGCCGAGGACGTGGTCATCCAGAAGGCCTACGTGAAGGACGAGGCCGGAGCCTGATCCTCGCCGCACTCGCTCGCACGCCCGCCAGGGCCGCTTATGCCTGGCGGGCGTGATGCGTTTCACCTCCCGACGCGCGTCACCGGCGCCCCCTTTCCTTACCCAACCGGGCCGACCATGACCACCCTGCTGATATCCGACCTGCACCTGCAGCCCGCCACCCCCGAGCTCACCGACGGCTTTCTTCGCTGGCTCGCCGAACGTGCCTCCGGTGCCGAGGCCCTCTATATCCTCGGCGACTTCTTCGAGGCGTGGATCGGCGACGACCTGCTGGATCTCGGCACCGCCGATCCGACCGGCACCGCCGAGCTGGCCTCCCGCGTCGCCGCCGCGCTGAAGACCCTCGCCGAGGCCGGCACCGCCATCTACTTGATGCACGGCAACCGCGACTTCCTGCTGGGAGAGCGCTTCGCGACCGCCGCCGGCGCCCGCCTGCTGCCGGATCCCAGCGTGGTGACCCTGGGCGGACGGCCGGTGCTTCTGATGCACGGCGACAGCCTGTGCACCCGGGACGAGGCCTACATGGCCTTTCGCCGCCAGGCCCGCGACCCGCAGTGGCAGGCGCAGGTGCTCGGCATGCCGATCGCCGAGCGGCTCCAGCTCGCGAAACAGCTGCGCGACCAGTCCGGTGAGGCCAACTCCAACAAGGCCGAGGACATCATGGACGTCACGCCCGACGAGGTGGTCGAGGCGCTGCGGGCCCACGGGGTCGAGACCCTGATCCACGGTCACACCCACCGGCCTGCCGTTCATGAGCTCGACCTCAACGGCACCCCGGCGCGTCGCTACGTGCTGGGCGACTGGCAGCCGGACAAGGGCTGGGAGATCGTCGTCGAGGACGGCGGTGCGCCGCGACTCAGGGAATTCGCGCTCTCCTGACAGTGCGCGTTTTTCAGCGAGCGACCGGAAGCGCTTCCAGGCGTCGCCGGCGCTATCGATCGATCAGGCAGCCCGCCAGGGATCGCTCCAGCCGTTCGGCGTCCGGCAGCTCGCCCGCCTCACCGATCAGCTCCAGGCGCGAGTCGCGTCGCCAGGCCGTGTCGCCCAGGCTGACCACGCCCTCGGCCCGGTTGTAGAGCCGCCACCCCTCGGTCGTATGCAGCACGCCCTTCACCCGGAGCCCCGCGGGCAGCTCGCCGAGCCGCGCCGCGAGACGATCCAGGTCGAAGACATCCCCGGCGTGCCAACGCCAGCCCAGGCTCGCGTGTCCCAGCGACGCGCCCGCCTCGCGGATCGGGCGGCCGGGGCCCGGATCGCGCCCGTCGGATGCCGCTTCCTGCGGTAAGAGTGACGCGCCCTCTCGGGCCACCCGATGGATCGCCGAGGCGGGCACATCGCCACCATCGTCGTGGCGTCGAGCGTCCTGCAACAGGGAAAGCGGCAGCTCGCCGTGGGGCGCCTCGCGGATCCAGTATTTTCGCGGCCAGAGCTCGCCGAGCCACGCCTTCGCCGCCTGCACCTGCGCGGGAGTGGCCAGGTCGGTCATGGTCAGCGCCACGCCGTCGGCCATGACCAGCTGGTCGCGAAAGGTCTCGTGTGCCCGGGCGCGCGGGTCATCCAGTCGGCGCGGGTCGAGCAGCGCGATCACGTCGCGCACCGCCAGCGCCTCACCCAGGCCCTCGCCGCGCAGCACCTCGATGAGGCCCGCCGGATGGCCGAGCCCCGAGGGCTCGATGATCAGCCGGTCCGGGCGATGGCGATGCAGCAGGTTCACCAGCGACGCCTGCAGCACGAAGGCCAGCTGGCAGCACAGGCAGCCTCCGGGCAGGCCCTTGACGACCAGGTCTTCGCGCGCCTCGAACATCGCCTGGTCGATCCCCACCCGGCCAAACTCGTTGATCACCACGGCCCAGCGCTCATCGGCGGGCTTCTGCTCGATCAGGCGTCGGATCAGCGAGCTCTTGCCGCTGCCGAGAAAGCCGGTGATCAGGTGGACGGGAATGGCGGAGAGCGGTGCGGGCATGGGGGCTCCAGGCGGGCATGGCGAGGGGTGGTCACATGAGTTGTTACAACATAACATTGTATCCCGGGACCGGCACGCCGTCGCGAGCCTGAGCTCCGATCCCCCAGCGAGGCCCATCAAAAAACCCCTGCAGGCGTGAGCCCACAGGGGTCGTCGTGCTCGACGGCTCGCGGCCAGGCCGATCAGAGTCGCTCGATGCTGGCCTTGTCGCGCAGGTCGTCGAGCAGGCCCTGGATGGCGGCCTGGGCCCGCAGGCGCTCCGCCATGTTAGCGACGAAGTTCTCCATCTGCGCATTGGGCTCACCGTCCTGGACGCGATCCAGAGCGATCAGCACCACGCGCTCGCCGTCCACGGCATGAGCGTAGACCGGCTGCTCGCCCTCGGGGTGCGGCAGGCGGAAGGCGGCCTGCACCAGCGCCTCCGGGAGGGCGCTGCCGCCCTGGCGGCTGACCGAGTCGGCCTGCTGCCAGTCGATGTCGAGCGTCTCGCCGGCGCGCAGGCTCTCGACCCGACGGGTGGCGAGCTCGACCAGCGCCTCGCGGGTCTTGGCCTCGCGCACGGCGGCTTCGACCTCGTCGCGCACCTCGGACAGCGGCAGCGTGGTGGCATCGCGATGCTCGGCCACGCGCAGCACCATGCGGCGATCCTCGTCGAGCTCGATCACCTCGCTATTGTAGCCGTTCTCGAGCACGTCGCCGCTGAAGGCCTGCTCCATGACGCCGGGCTCGGAGAGCACGCCCTCGCTGACCTCGCGACCGACCCAGTCGCTCTGCTCAAGCGAGAGCCCCAGGTCGTCGGCGACGCTTGCCAGGTCGTCGGCGGCGAAGCTGTCATCGATCAGGCGCTGGGCCCGCTCGTTGAAGGCGTCGTCGACCTGCTCCAGGGCCAGTTTGGCGCGCAGCGCCTCGCGGCGCTCCTCGAAGGCGGGACGATCGAGCTCGGTGACCTTGATCAGGTGCAGGCCGTTGTCGGTCTCGACGATGCCGGAGACCTCCCCCTCGCCGAGGGCGAAGGCGGCCTCCTCGAAGGCCTCGCCGAAGAAGCCGCGGGAGATGACGCCCAGGTCGCCGCCGGCGTCGCTGGTGGAGGTGTCGTCGGAGACCTCGGCCGCCAGAGCGTCGAATGCCTCGCCCTCGGCGAGACGCGCCTGAACCTGCTCGAGGCGCGCCCGGGCCTGTTCGCGGCTACGCTCGTTGCCGTACGTCACCATGATGTGCGAGACGCGGCGATCGGCCTCGGCCGCCCCGGATTCCCAGGCCTCGCGCAGCGCCTGTTCGCTCACCTCGGCCTCGGCGGCCATCTGCTGGCGGTCGAGCACCACGTAGTTGACCTTCACCTGCTCGGGGCGGCGGTAGTCGTCCTGGTGGGCCTCGTAGTAGGCCTGCAGGTCCTGCTCGACGATCTCGGGCACGGCGGCCAGGTCGTCCGGCGTCAGGGCGTGGTGGCGGAAGCTGCGGGTCTGGCGCTGCAGTTCGGCGAGGCGCTCCCGCTCCTCTTCCAGGGTGAAGCCGCTGACGGCCAGCCCCTGCTGGACCTGCTGACGCTTGAGGTCGACGGCGAGCTGCTGGCGGAACGACAGCGGCGTGAAACCGGCACTGGCCAGGCGATTGCGGAACAGCTCCCGGTCGAAGCGCCCCTGAGCGTCCTGGAACTCCGGCAGGGTGACGATCAGCTGATCGAGCTGCTGCTCGGAGACGTAGAGGCCGCCCTCTTCGGCGTACTGGGTCAGCAGCCGCTCGGTGATCAGCATGTCGAGCATCTCGGCGCGCAGGGCACGCTCCTGGTCCGGCGGCACCTGGCCGCTGCGGATGGCGCGCTGCACCTCGATCTCGAGCTGCTGGCGGGTGATCGGCTCGTCGTTGACCTGGGCGACCTCATCGCCGCTGTTGCCCAGCAGCCCGACCAGCGATTCCACGCCGAACAGCGCCATGGTAACGACCACGGCACCGATGATGATCTTGGCGCCCCAGCTCCTGGAGCGGTCACGAATACTTTGCAGCATGCAGGCCTCTGCGGATCAATTGAGTCGGGTCGCGCACATTATACGCATCACCGTGCGCCTCGCGACGCGCGGCGTTGATGCCCATGAACGGGAACAGGCGCACCGCCGGGGCGATGCGCCTGTTGAAGAAACCACCGTCAATGCTACGGCAGGCGCCGTGGCCTCAGTTGACGGAGTCCTTGAGCGCCTTGCCGGCCTTGAAGCTCGGCACCTTGGCAGCGCTGATCTCGATCGGCTGGCCGGTCTGCGGGTTACGACCAGTGCGAGCGGCACGCTCCTTGACGGTGAAGGTACCAAACCCCACCAGGGACACGCTGTCACCCTTCTTCAGGCTCTCTGACACGGTGTCGACCATGGCATCCAGTGCGCGGGAGGCGGCTGCCTTGGGAATGTCGGCAGACGCGGCAATGGCTTCGATCAGCTCGGATTTGTTCACACTTCACCCCTTGACTATTTCGTAAATTGGCTCTAATCGGCGAGACTTTCGGCTGACTGACGCGATCACAGCATGGCGATAGTTTATAGCAATGCGGCGAAAGCCCTGTCAAGCAACCTTAGCAGCCAAACCCCGCCATACCGGGCTTTTCACTCCGGCATGACGAGGAAAATTACCGTTAGTGCGTACTGATCATCGACGCCTTGGAGGAGGAGTCTTCCGCGCTGGAACCCTCCTTTTTCGGCTCAGGCTTATCGGCCAGGGCCACCTCCAGAACGTCATCAATCCAGCTAACCGGCCGAATATCGAGGGCTTCCTTGATATTGTCGGGGACCTCCTTGAGGTCGCGACGGTTTTCCTCCGGTATTAGCACCGTCTTTATACCACCGCGCCTGGCGGCCAGCAATTTCTCCTTGAGCCCGCCGATCGGCATGACCTCGCCGCGCAGGTTGACCTCGCCGGTCATGGCCACGTCACAGCGCACCGGGCGACCGGTGTAGGCCGAGACCATCGCCGTGACCATGGCGATGCCCGCGCTGGGACCATCCTTGGGCGTGGCGCCCTCGGGCACGTGGATGTGCAGGTCCTCCTTCTCGAAACGCTCGGGGTCGATGCCGAGCGCCAGGGCGCGCGCCCGCACCACGGTCTGGGCGGCGCTCACCGACTCCTTCATGACGTCGCCGAGCGAGCCGGTCTTGTCCAGGCGACCCTTGCCGGGCGTGATCACCGACTCGATGTTGAGCAGCTCGCCGCCCACCGAGGTCCAGGCCAGGCCGGTCACGCGACCCACCTGATCCTGCTGATCGGCCAGGCCGTAACTGTAGCGCCGCACCCCGGCATAGGGCTCGACATCGTCGGCGCAGAGCCGCTGCGGGGCCTGAGCGCCCTCCTTGCTCTCCTTCTCGATGCGCTCGCGCAGCACCTTGCGGCACACCTTGGCGATCTGGCGCTCGAGTTCACGCACCCCGGCCTCGCGGCTGTAGTAACGGATCAGCTCGAGCAGCGCCTCGTCGGAGAACGCGAGCTCGTCGTCCTTGAAGCCGTTGGCCTTGAGCTGCTTGGGCACCAGGTAGCGCTTGGCGATGGCCAGCTTCTCGTCCTCGGTGTAGCCCGGCAGACGAATCACTTCCATGCGGTCGAGCAGCGGCCCGGGGATGTTCATCGAGTTGGCGGTGCAGATGAACAGTGTCTCGGAGAGATCGTAGTCCAGCTCCAGGTAGTGGTCGCTGAAGGTGTCGTTCTGTTCCGGGTCGAGCACCTCGAGCAGCGCCGAGGAGGGGTCGCCGCGGTGATCCATGCCGATCTTGTCGACCTCGTCGAGCAGGAACAGCGGGTTCTTGACCCCGGCCTTGGCCATGCGCTGCACCATCTTGCCGGGCAGCGAGCCGATGTAGGTGCGGCGATGGCCGCGGATCTCGGACTCGTCGCGCACCCCGCCGAGCGCCAGGCGCACGTACTTGCGGTTGGTGGCGCGGGCGATGGACTGCCCGAGCGAGGTCTTGCCCACCCCGGGCGGCCCCACCAGGCAGAGCACCGGCCCCTTGAGCTTCTTGACCCGCTTGTGCACCGCCAGGTACTCGAGGATGCGCGCCTTGACCTCCTCGAGGCCGTAGTGATCCTCGTCGAGGACCTTCTGGGCGTGAACCAGATCGTGCTTGATGCGGGTGCGCTTCTTCCACGGCACCGCCACCAGCCAGTCGAGGTAGGAGCGCACCACCGTGGCCTCGGCGGAATTCGGCGACATCATCTTGAGCTTGCCCAGCTCCTGGAGGGCCTTGTCGCGGGCCTCCTTGGGCATGCCGGATTCCTCGATGGCCTGCTCGTACTTCTCGGCCTCGTTGGGCACGTTCTCGAGCTCGCCCATCTCCTTCTGGATGGCCTTCATCTGCTCGTTGAGATAGTACTCGCGCTGGGACTTCTCCATCTGGTCCTTGACCCGCGAACGGATGCGCTTCTCCACCTGCAGCAGGTCGATCTCGGACTCGATCAGCGCCATCAGGTGCTCGATGCGGTCGCGCACCCGATCCATCTCCAGCAGCTGCTGCTTATCGTCGATCTTCAACGACAGGTGGGCGCAGATGGTATCCACCAGGCGGCTGGGGTCCTCGATGCCGGAGAGCGAGTTGAGCACCTCGTTGGGCACCTTCTTCGACATCTTCACGTACTGCTCGAACTGGTTGAGCAGCACGCGCACCAGCGACTCCTGCTCGCGCTCGGAGAGCGGTTCGCTCTCGCGCAGGCTCACCTCGGCGCGGCTGTAGCCGCCGTCGACGGCGACGATCTCGCGGATGTCGGCCCGCGACTCGCCCTCGATGAGCACCTTGACGGTGCCGTCGGGGAGCTTGAGCAGCTGCATGATCTCGGCGACGGTGCCGATGGCGAACATGTCCTCGCTATCAGGATCGTCCTTGCTGGCCTCACGCTGGGCCACCAGCAGGACGCGCTTGTCGGCCTCCATGGCGGCCTCCAGCGCCTGGATCGACTTCTCGCGGCCGACGAACAGCGGAATGACCATCTGCGGGTAGACGACCACGTCCCGCAGCGGCAAAAGGGGCAGACTCAGGGTCTGTTCGGCGTTCTGCTGCATCGCAGACGTTCCTCACACGAAATCGGATGGATACCCAGGGAATGGGGGCGAAGCGGTGGCATTGCAAGGCAACGGCGGGCGCCCACACACAAGAAGGGGAGCGGCCCTCCCCCGGGTTGCCCGATGGGCACCCCGGGGATGAAGCCGCTCCCTCATCAGGGCGATGAGCGCCCGGTGCGCGTCAGCCGTCGGTGCCGTCGACCCGCGCCGCTTCCTGCTGGGAGTAGATCAGCAGCGGCTCGCTCTCGCCGGCGATGACCGAGGCATCGATCACCACCTTGGAGACGCCCTCGAGAGACGGAATCTCGTACATGGTGTCGAGCAGCACCGACTCGAGGATCGAGCGCAGCCCGCGGGCACCGGTCTTGCGGGCCATGGCCTTGCCGGCCACCGCGCGCAGGGCGTCCTCGCGGAAATCGAGCTCCACCCCTTCCATCTCGAACAGCCGAGCGTACTGCTTGATCAGCGAGTTCTTCGGCTCGGTGAGGATCTGGATCAGGGCATCCTCGGTGAGCTCGGTGAGGGTGGCGATCACCGGCAGGCGACCGACGAACTCGGGGATCAGGCCGAACTTGACCAGGTCCTCGGGCTCGACGTCGAGCAGCAGGTCACCGATGCCCTTGGACTCGTCCTTGCTCTTGACCTCGGCGTTGAAGCCGATGCCGCCCGTCTCGGCGCGATCGCGGATCACCTTGTCGAGACCGGCGAAGGCGCCGCCGACGATGAACAGGATGTTGCCGGTATCCACCTGCAGGAACTCCTGCTGGGGATGCTTGCGACCGCCCTGGGGCGGGACCGAGGCGGTGGTGCCCTCGATCAGCTTGAGCAGCGCCTGCTGCACGCCCTCGCCCGAGACGTCACGGGTGATGGACGGGTTGTCCGACTTGCGCGAGATCTTGTCGATCTCGTCGATGTAGACGATGCCGCGCTGGGCCTTGTCCACGTCGTAGTCGCACTTCTGCAGCAGCTTCTGGATGATGTTCTCGACATCCTCGCCGACGTAGCCCGCCTCGGTGAGGGTCGTGGCATCGGCGATGGTGAAGGGCACGTTGAGCAGGCGTGCCAGGGTCTCGGCCAGCAGGGTCTTGCCACTGCCGGTCGGACCGATCAACAGGATGTTCGACTTGCCGAGCTCGACATCGTCTTCCTTGCTGCCGAAGCGCAGGCGCTTGTAGTGGTTGTAGACCGCCACCGACAGCACCATCTTGGCGCGGTCCTGGCCGATCACATAGTCGTCGAGGGTGTGGCGGATCTCGCGGGGAGCAGGCAGACGCTCCTCATCGGTCTCGGCATCGGCATCGAGCACCTCCTCGCGAATGATGTCGTTGCAGAGGTCGACACACTCATCGCAGATATAGACGGATGGGCCGGCAATCAGCTTGCGCACCTCGTTCTGATTCTTGCCGCAGAACGAGCAGTAGAGCAGCTTGCCGCCTTCGTCCTTGCCTTTGCCGTCGGCCATTCGCGTACCTCTTTCTTGATGACGCCCCATGCAGTATGGCTCATGGGGCGTCGGGTTCACCACGGTGGCCGCGGCCACCGGGAAACGTCTCAGTGCATGAAGGGCACTCGGGTGAATTTCACGCTATCAGGATGTCGGGCGCTGTTCCAGCACCGCATCGATCAGGCCGTATTCGGCGGCCTGCGAGCCATTCATGAAGTTGTCGCGATCGGTATCCTTGGCGATGGTCTCGATCTTCTGGCCGGTGTGGTGGGCCAGGATCTGGTTGAGCCGGTCGCGGATGCCGAGAATCTCGCGGGTGTGGATCTCGATGTCCGAGGCCTGACCCTGGTAGCCGCCCAGCGGCTGGTGGATCATCATCCGCGAGTTGGGCAGGCAGTAGCGCTTGCCCGCGGCGCCGCCGGCCAGCAGCAGCGCGCCCATGCTCGCCGCCTGACCGATGCACACGGTGGAGACATCGGGCTTGATGAACTGCATGGTGTCGTAGATCGACATGCCGGCCGTCACGCCACCGCCGGGCGAGTTGATGTACAGGTGGATGTCCTTGTCCGGGTTCTCGGACTCAAGGAACAGCATCTGCGCCACCAGCAGGTTGGCCATGTAATCTTCCACCGGCCCGATCAGGAAGATCACGCGCTCCTTGAGCAGGCGGGAGTAGATGTCGTAGGCCCGCTCGCCGCGCGCGCTCTGCTCGACCACCATGGGCACCAGGCCGCCGGCGGATTGGGGTTCGAACGGGTTGCTCATCTGGTGATGTCCTTGGATCCGATGAATGGAAGCGGAGGATGCAGCGCCTGCCCGGCCGCACGGCCGGGCAGGCTATCCCGAAGCGAGACTCAGGCCTGGGCTTCGCCTTCGGCCTCTTCGTCTTCCTCGGCCGCTTCGCCCTGCTGCTGGGCCGCGGCGAGGGCTTCCTGGTAGCCCATTTCCACGTCCTTGACGGTGGCCTGCGCGAGCAGCGCGTCGACCGCCTTCTCCTCGAGGATGGCGGACTGGACCTGGGTCTTCAGCTGGTCATTGCCCATGTAGTGGGCGACGACCTGCTCGGGGTCCTGGTACTGCTGGGCCAGCTCCTCGACCTTGGCCTTGATCTCCTCGTCGGTGGCCTCGAGCTCGTGGCTCTTGATCACCTCGGCCAGCAGCAGGCCGACCTGGACGCGGCTCTTGGCCTGCTCGCTGAACAGCTCGTCGGGCAGCTGGGAAACGTCGAAGTCCTCGCCGAGGCCGAACTGCTGGGCCGCCTGGCGCTTGAGGCCGTCGGTCTCCTGCTGCACCAGCGACTGGGGCACCGGGATGTCATTAGCCTTCTTCAGCGCCTCGAGCACCTGCTGCTTGACGCGATTGTCGACGGCCTGGCTCGCCTCGCGGGTCATGTTCTGCTTGACCTCGCTGCGGAACTTGTCCAGATCGCCGTCCTCGACGCCGAACTTGGCGATGAACTCGGCATCGACCTCAGGCAGGGCCTGACCCTTCACCGCGTGGACCTTGACCTTGAAGGTCGCTTCCTGACCGGCCAGCTGCTCGGCCTGGTAGTCCTCGGGGAAGGTGACCTTGAGCTCCTTCTCCTCACCGGCCTTGGCACCGATCAGCTGCTCCTCGAAACCGGGGATGAAGCTGCCGGAACCGATCACCAGCTCGTGGCCCTCGGCGCTGCCGCCCTCGAAGGGCTCGTCGCCCAGGAAGCCCTGGAAGTCGATCTTGACCTGGTCGCCATCCTCGGCGGCGCGCTCGACTTCTTCCCAGCCGGCATTCTGCTTGCGCAGGGTGTCGATCATCTCGTCGACGTCGGCCTCGGTCACCTCGACCACCGGACGCTCGACCTCGGTACCCTCAATGGAGCCCAACTCGATCTCGGGGTAGATCTCGAGGGTGGCGGTGAACTCCAGGTCCTTGCCGGTCTCGTTGGTGGTGGCCTCGATCTGCGGGTAGCCTGCCGGGTTGAGCTCGTGCTCGGAGATGGCGCGCACGTAGCGCTCACGCATGACCTCGCCCACCACTTCGTTACGCACGTCGTGGCCGTAGCGCTGACGGATCACCGACATCGGCACCTTGCCCTTGCGGAACCCGTCCAGGCGCACGTTCTTGGCGGCATCCTTGAGACGAGCGGCAACGGCCTCGTCGACCTCGGCGGCCGGCACCTGAACCGTGATGCGGCGTTCAATCTGGGAGGTCGTATCGACGGAAACTTGCATGAAATGTCCTCTACCGACTGGGGCGTTCTGAAAGCGTGAAAAGTTCAAAGGGCTGATTCTAAGAATCCCGCCCGTGACTGGCAAGCGCCGTGCCTGATCAGATGGGGGCCCGGCGGCGCATTACAAGGGTCGCCACGGAGATTTTCTGTTCCGGGCACGGCGATAAGCAGGATCGCCGAAGGGGCGCGTCACGAGACATCACGACACGAGATCACGGGTAGCCGCATGGCAATGACCATGAGCAAAGGCAACGAAGGGAGCACTGCGAAAGAGACGGGAGTCATGCTGAGGGAGGCAATGGGGTGGATGATGGGGATCGAACCCACGACCACCGGAGCCACAATCCGGGGCTCTACCACTGAGCTACATCCACCACTGCCTGGAGATCATGTCGAGATGGGGTGGATGATGGGGATCGAACCCACGACCACCGGAGCCACAATCCGGGGCTCTACCACTGAGCTACATCCACCACAACGACACGGGTCTTGCTGATTGCCACAAGCTCTTGCGGACAACTCGGACCGCTGGCGACACGCCCATGCACTGCATGGCGCGCCCAGCAGGACTCGAACCTGCAACCTACGGCTTAGAAGGCCGTTGCTCTATCCGGTTGAGCTATGGGCGCATGATACGTATCCGGGCGCCTGACCGCAACCCTTGGAGGAAAATAAAACTTTCCAATCAACAGGTTGTGGTCGGGGTGGAGGGATTCGAACCCCCGACATCCTGCTCCCAAAGCAGGCGCGCTACCAGACTGCGCTACACCCCGCCGGCTCTTGCACGGCCTCGACGTCGCCGCAGGGGCCTCGTCAAGCGCTGCGTATTCTACGTAACTTTACCGGCGGGTCAAGCGCCGACCGCGCCGCTGCCGCCCCGCGCTTTGCCTGCGGGTCCCGGCATGCGAAAATCCCGCCCCGACCACCGTGCACATCCGCCACGGTCTCACACTCACCCCGAACCACCAGAGGGAAGCTCGATGACCGCCCAACTGATCGATGGCAAGTCCATTGCCGCCCGAGTCCGCCAGCAGGTCGCGCGTCAGGTCCAGACGCGCCGCGAGGCCGGCGGGCGCATCCCGGGGCTTGCCGTGGTCCTGGTGGGCGAGGACGCCGCCTCCGCCGTATACGTGCGCAACAAGCACCGCGCCTGCGAGGAGGCCGGCATCCTCTCGTTCAAGCATCAGCTGCCGGCCGACACCAGCCAGCAGGCGCTCGAGCAGCTGGTCGACGAGCTCAACGAGGACCCGCGCATCGACGGCATCCTGGTGCAGCTGCCGCTGCCCGAGCATCTCGACCCGCGACCGATCCTCGAGCGCATCCTGCCGAACAAGGACGTCGACGGCTTCCACCCCTACAACCTCGGTCGCCTGGCCCAGCGCCTGCCGCTGCTGCGCCCCTGCACGCCCAAGGGCGTGATGACCCTGCTCCAGCAGAGCGAGCTCTCGGTGCGCGGCCTGGATGCCACCGTGGTCGGCGCCTCCAACATCGTCGGGCGCCCCATGGCGCTGGAGCTGATGCTCGCCGGCTGCACCACCACGGTCTGTCACCGCTTCACCGGCAATCTGGAGGAGCACGTGCGCCGCGCCGACCTGCTGGTGGTGGCGGTCGGCAAGCCCGGACTCGTCAAGGGCGAGTGGATCAAGCCCGGCGCCATCGTCATCGACGTGGGCATCAATCGTCAGGACGACGGGCGCTTGATCGGCGACATCGACTTCGCCGCCGCCTCCGAGCGTGCCAGCTGGATCACCCCGGTGCCCGGCGGCGTGGGCCCGATGACCGTGGCCACCCTGCTCGAGAACACCCTGCAGGCCGCCGAGCTCCACGACGCCGCGGAATAAGGCGCCGAGACCAGGAAGCCTCGCGGGCGCGATGACATGCACCCTCCCGCGAATTCCGCTAGAATCTCGCCTCCACTTTTTCCGACTCGCGAGGTCGTCCGATGACCGACAAGAAGATGAACGTCGAGAGCTTCAACCTCGACCACACCAAGGTGAAGGCGCCATACATCCGCCTGGCCGACATCAAGACCGGCGAGCACGGCGACACCATTCACAAGTACGACATGCGGATCTGCCAGCCCAATCAGGACCACATGGACATGCCCGGCCTGCACTCGCTGGAGCACCTGATGGCCGAGCTGTCGCGCAACCACTCCGACAAGGTCGTCGACATCAGCCCGATGGGGTGCCAGACCGGCTTCTACATCGCGATGATCAACCACGACGACTACGACGGCGTGCTCGCGCTGGTCGAGGGCACCCTCGAGGACGTGCTCAAGGCCACCGAAGTGCCCGCCTGCAACGAGATGCAGTGCGGCTGGGCCGCCAGCCACAGCCTGGAGGGCGCCCAGCAGATCGCCCGCGGCTTCCTGGCCAAGCGCGACGAGTGGGCGGACATCTTCGCATGAAGCGCATCGGCATCATCGGCGCCATGGCCCAGGAAGTCGAGCAGCTCGCCGCCCAGCTGGAGGATCGCCGCACCCGCCATCACGTCGGCTGCACCTTCCACCTCGGCCGCCTGCACGGCGTCGAGGTGGTGATCCTGCAATCCGGCATCGGCAAGGTGAACGCCGCGGTCGGCACCACCCTGCTGCTGGACGTCTACCATCCCGAGGCGATCATCAACACCGGCTCCGCCGGTGGCTTCGGCGAGGGGCTGGAGATCGGTGACGTGGTGGTCTCGAGCGAAGTACGCCACCACGACGTCGACGCCGTGGTGTTCGGCTACGAGCATGGCCAGGTACCAAACATGCCGGCCGCCTACCTGCCGGACGAACACCTGGTCACGGTGGCACGCGAATGCGTCGAGTCGCTGGGCGAGGTCAACGTGGTGGAAGGGCTGATCGCCACCGGCGACGTCTTCATGGCCTGCCCGGAGCTCGTCGCCACCACGCGCTCGCGCTTTCCCACCATGCTGGCCGCCGAGATGGAGGCCGCAGCGATCGCCCAGACCTGCCACCTCTACGGCTGCCCCTTCGTGGTGATCCGCGCGCTCTCCGACATCGCCGGCGGCGGCGACAACCACCTCTCCTTCGAGCAGTTCCTGGAGAAGGCCGCCGACCATTCGACGCGCATGGTCACGGCCATGGTCGACCGCCTGGGCCAGCCCTGCCCCCAGGCGGAGCCCGTGGAGGGCTGAGGCATGCCCCGCCCGGCGGTCGGCTGGTGGCGAGGGCTCGCCCTCTGCCTGCCGCTGCTGGTGGTGGGCTGCGCCACGCATCTCTCCACGAGCGACGCCCCCGCCATCACCCAGTCGGGGCCTCGCCCCGACGTCGACTTCCGGCGCCTCTCCCCGCGTCCCTATACGCCGCCCGACTGGCCCGAGGCCCTCGAGGCGCGCGTGCTGCTGCCAGACACACCTGGCGAGGCGCGGCGCCCCGCCGCGCTGTTGGTCCACGGCGGGGGCTGGCAGCGGCGCACGCCCGACGACATGACGGCGATCGCCGAGCGGCTCGCCCGGCGCGGCTATGTCACGATCAATGTCGCCTACCGCTTCGCCCCCGAGTATCGCTTCCCCGCCCAGCTGGAGGACCTCGAGCAGGCGGTGGCGTGGATCCATGAACGCGCCGAGGCCTGGCGCATCGACACCGCACGCCTCGTCGGCGTCGGCTACTCCAGCGGCGCGCACCTGGTCAGCCTGCTGGCCCTGACCGGCGAGTCGGGGCGCCTGGCGGCCGTGCTGGCCGGCGGCCTGCCCAGCGATCTGATGAAGTTCGATGATGGCCGCCTGGTGGTCGAGTTCATCGGCGGCACCCGCGCCGAGAAGCCGCAGGCCTATCGACAGGCCTCGCCGATCACCCACGTCGACGCCGACGCCCCGCCCCACTTCCTCTTCCACGGTCGCTGGGACACCCTGGTGCCTGTGGATCACGCCACCGACTTCCATGCGGCACTCGAGGCACACGGCGTGGTGAGCGAGCTCTATCTGCAGCACTACCGCGGCCACTTCACCAGCTTCCTGCTGCGCGACGGCGCCATCGAGGCCGGGCTCGCCTTCCTGGATCGCCAGCTGCACGACGACTGAGCGCTCTCCTGGCGAGCCCCAACGACGGCTCAAACGACGACGGCCGCCCCTCGGGGCGGCCGTCGGCCTGTTACCTGAGCCGAGCGCTCGGCCTCAATCGACGAGCTTCCAGCCGAGCGTCTCGCCGGCAGCGAGGGGCACGATGGTCTGCCCGTCGGCATACGGCAGCGACTCCGGCAGCTGCCAGGCCTCACGCACCAGGGTCACGGTCTCGGCATTTCGCGGAAGGCCGTAGAAATCCGGACCATGGTGGCTGGCGAAGCCTTCCAGGCGCTCCAGGGCACCAGCCTGCTCGAAGGCGGTGGCGTAGAGTTCCAGGGCCGCCGGGGCGCTGTAGGCGCCGGCACAGCCACAGGCACTCTCCTTGTCGCCCCGGGCATGAGGCGCACTGTCGGTGCCCAGGAAGAACTTGGAGCTTCCCGAGGTGGCGGCCTCCAGCAACGCCTGACGATGACGCTCGCGCTTGAGGATCGGCAGGCAGTAATAGTGCGGACGAATGCCGCCCACCAGCATGTGGTTGCGGTTGAACAGCAGGTGATGGACGGTGATGGTGGCCGCCACGTTGGCCGGGGCGCTAGACACGAACGCCGCCGCCTCGGCGGTGGTGATGTGCTCGAACACGACCTTCAGGTCCGGATGCCGCTCCAGCAGCGGCTTCATCACCCGCTCGATGAACACCGCCTCGCGATCGAAGATGTCGATATCGGCGTCGGTCACCTCGCCGTGGACGAGCAGGGGCATGCCCAGCCGCGCCATGGCGGCGATGGCCGCGTCGCAATGCGCGAGATCGGTCACCCCGGAGGCGGAGTTGGTGGTCGCCCCGGCGGGATAGAGCTTCACGCCGTGCACCAGACCACTCGCCTGGGCCCGTTCGATCTCCTCGGCCGAGGTGGCATCGGTGAGATAGAGCGTCATCAGCGGCTCGAACCGCGACCCGGCGGGCAGGGCCGCCAGGATCCGCTCCCGATAGGCCAGCGCCTGTTCGGTGGTGGTCACCGGCGGCTTGAGATTGGGCATGATGATCGCACGGCCCATCTGGCGCGCACTGGCGGCCACCACGGCCGAGAGCACGTCGTCATCTCGAAGGTGGAGGTGCCAGTCGTCAGGGCGGATCAGGTTAATCGAGTTCACGGCAGGTCCTGTGTCGAGAGTCTGTTTCGAAAATCGGTATCGAGAGCGCCTGTCGCGCAGGGCGGCAGGGAGAAAATGGGGCCGTCGGGCCGCTACCACGCGACCGACGTCGCGCGGCTAGACGGGCAGACGACAGTATATCGCAACCGCCGCGCGTTCCCGAGCCCCGGGGCCGCGCCGTGTCTGCTACCATGCGCCTCTCGATAAGGTCCCGCTGGATCAGGTAACGCTAGAAAGAGGTCTCTCGGCAAGGCCCCGCTCGCGCCCTTTCCGCCTCCCCAGCCCGTCACCGGCGGTCGGTGGCCTCATCGTCTCCGCAAGCGGCGCCGAATGCCGTATCATGACGCCAGCCTGACAGGCCGCACCACTCCTGCATGAGGACAGCATGCCCAAGGTAAGACACTACGCCGACATCGTCGCCATCCTGGCCGGTCTCATGTGGCTGGTGCTCTACTGGTCGGTCAGCATCTCGGCCCACCTGGGCAGCATCGAGCCGTCGCTGGCCGCGCTGCTGATCGTGGGCAGCCTGATCCTGATCAGCTTCGTGCACCGTCCGATCCGTGTGCTGCTGGGGCGCTACCACGTGCGCAAGCGACGCACCGAGATGTGGATGCACATCCTCGCCCTGCCCCTGACCCTGGCCTTCCTGCTGGCCATCGTCATCGATCACCTGATCACGCCGATGAACGGCGAGCTCAAGATGCTGCTGTTCAACACGCTGGCTACGGCCGGCTGGCTGGTATTCGTCGTCACCCTGCTCTTCAAGCTGTTGATCCACCTGATTCAACAGAAGCGCAAGGCGAAGCGTTAGGCGCCTGCTCCCGGCCTCGCTTCGCCGTGCAAGCACGGCTCCCATAAGGTTCGCACCGGCAGGGAGACCAGCGCAGGCCGTTGTGGGGGCGCTGCTTACCGCGCGATGGTCGGAGGGCAGCACGGGGCTATCCTGCTCCCCGCCTCCCACATTCTCAGATGGTCAGAACCGATCGACCCGGAACGGCGCCATGTCGATGTCGGGGGTCTCACCATCCATCATCTGGCCGAGCAGGCGACCGGTCGCCGGCCCCAGGGTGAAGCCCTGGTGGCCGTGGCCGAAGGCCAGCCACAGGCCTTGCTGTCCCGGTGCCGGCCCGATCACCGGTTTCATGTCGGGGGTGCACGGGCGGGCGCCCTTCCAGGGTTCGGCCTCGACCCGCTCGCCCAGCGGCAGAAGCCGCCGCGCTGCCTGTTCCGCCGCATCCAGCTGCGCGAGGTGCGGCGGTGCGTCGAGTCGTTCCAGTTCTGCCCCGGTGGTCAGCCGGATGCCTGCCTGCATGGGCGCCAGTACGTAACCGACCTCGGCATCCATGACCCAGTGGCGCAGTGTCTCCGCCCCCGAGGCCGCGTAATGCATGTGGTAACCCCGCTTGACGAACAGCGGGATCTCGAGCCCCAGCGCGCTTAGCCACTCGCGAGACCAGGGCCCCATGGCCATGACCAGCTGCTCGGCGTCGAACGCCCCCTCCGAGGTCGCGACACGCCAGCCACTGCCCTGACGCTCGATGCCCGTCACGTCGGCCTGCTGCACGCGCCCCCCTTCCGCCTCAAAGCTCCTGGCATAGGCCTGAACCAGAGCACCGGGATCGGCAACCGTCCAGGGATCCTGCCAGTGGATGGCCCCCGCCAGCCCCTCGGCCAGGCACGGCTCGAAGGCGGCCAAGGCGGCGGCGTCCAGCACGCGGTGACGCACCCCGAAGCGCTGCTCGTCATCACGGGCCGCGGCCGCCCGCGCGTCCAGTTCGGTCGCCGTATGATAGACCTCGAGCCAGCCTTCTCGTCGCACCAGTCGCTCGGCGTCAGCCGCCTCGATCATCGGAGCATGGGACTCCAGCGACAGCCCGATCAGCGAGGCATACTCCGGCACGATCTTCTGGTAACGCGCCTTGGAGGAGTTATGCCAATAGCGCAGCAGCGGGCCAGCCGCCTGCAGCATGCCGCCGGGGCGATAGCGGATATCCACCTGGCGGTTGGGCAGCACGCGCAGCAGGGTGGCAATATCTCGCGGAAAGGGATAAGGACGGACCGCCTCGCGCTGAATGATGCCGGCGTTGCCGAATGAGGTCTCGCGACCCGGCGCCCGCCGATCGATCAGGGTCACCGAGTGCCCTCGCCGGGCGAGGTGCCAGGCGACCGACACCCCTACCATCCCGGCTCCCACCACCGCTATCTCACGCGCCATCACTCGACTCCTTGTCAGCTGTTACGGGGCTCTTCACCTAAGGGCTATCACATCAGGACTGCCACATAAGGAATTGTCCCATAAGGATTTCCCCAGGTAGAGTCATATCACAGCATGCCCCTTTCACGTGACGAGGAAAAGCGAAGATCACACCATCAGCGAGTGCCCTCCTCCTGAACCCTGAGCTTGGCGCGAATGAAGTCGGGGTGGCTGACGTGGAGAAGCTCGCTCAGACGACGAATGCGATGCTCCTCCAGATGGTGTCGCTCTCCATCGGCCAGCGACAGTGACCACATCATGCGCACCAGTTCGCAGCGCTGCTCATAGTCGCAGTGCTCCTTGACCAGACTGACGAACCGGTAGTGATCCACGGCCGACTCGGCTTCCTGTCGAGCGAGATGCATCAACTCCTCGAGCTCAGCGTCTTCCAACGCGAAACGCCGCTGCAGCAGCTCACGCAGCAGGAGGACTTCGCTGTCGTCGAGGTGGTAGTCGGCGCGGGCGACCTCGAAGAGCAGGGCCGCAACAGACAGTGCCAGAGTGGGCGCTTCCCGGTCAGGCACGTCGTCATTGGTCACTACCCCTCGAAGGAGTCGTTGCAGGGATTCGATCATGGCACTCTCCAGGCTCCGAGCATGGGATCGGGTGCAGTGCACATCGCTACCCCCGCTCAGTTCAGCGAAGCCTAGAGGCGATGTCCACGGCCGTGGACATGGGACCCGCGACGCCTAGACGGCGTTCCCCCTTCAGCCCATGGCTGCTACCCCGCCACCCCCTTCGACAGGCATCGTTTGATGGCCTGGAAGACCCGCTCGGTGTTCTCGACATCCTTGACCGGGAAGAACCGGGCGGCCCGCCGACGGTAGATATCCGGCATGGAGAATCCCGTCTCGGCCCATCGCTGGAGCTCGGCCACCACCTCATCGGCCTCGTGAAGCACGGGGCCGAAGCCATCCCGCTCGTAAACGAAGTAGCCTTCTCGATAGTGGCTCGAGCGGTATCTCTCTCGATCGAAATGGTAATAGACCACGGGTTTCTCGAGATAGGCGAAATCGAAGAACACACTGGAAAAATCGGTGATCAGCGCATCGCAGCCGCGGATCAGCTCCTGGATGTCATGATCCTTTCCACTGATGACCCTCACTCCGGGACTCTGGGAAGAGAAGCAGTCACCGAAATAGCCAACCGAGGGATGCAGCAACAGCAACAGCTCCACATCGTGGCGAGCCAGGTAGGTCCCCAGCACAGGATGGTTGATCAGTCCCTGGATATGGATCCAATAGGGATCCTTTCTGAACGCCTCATAGGCCAGGGACTTGGGCAACCGCGTCAGATTGAAGAGCCACTTGCGAAACGTCGGCATGAACAGGATACGACGTTTCGTCGAGGGCACATGGTAGAGACGATCGAATCGACAGAGTCCTGTATAGACCAGGCCATGGTCGGGTCTACCGGCGAGGCGTTCCAGATAGTCGAACTCCGGCTTGGCCCCACAGACGATCAAATCCATCCCGGTATTGTGATTCTTGATGCCCAGCACCTCGTCCTTGGAGACCCCATGACGAAGAAACACGTGAAGCTTTCCGGGCAGTATCCCGCGCACGAAGTGCGAAGCGGCCAGGGCGGGAGAGGCACCGTAGATGTGCGTACTTGCCGCGACGCGCGACAGCGCATACACCCAGTAATGGGCCAGGGAACCGAAGCACACCGTCTCTCCGAGCCGAGCGACCTTGGCGGCATCGGCGGAGCCAGGATCGATAGCGTAGATGGCCCTGATAGCTGGCCGCTGACTGCACAGGTACGCATAGAAATGGTAGCCATTGTCCCGGGCCTCGGCTCGGCGTTCGGCCACCACCCATATGTCACGTCGATGCGTCACGGCTCGGTAGAGCCTCGCGACGAGGGCTATCGGCACCAACAGCACGATGGCTCGGGCGAGCCGAGAGAGGTATTCCAGGTAACGAAGTACCGTGATCATCGCCGCACTCCGGCTCGCGAGTGGGACACCCGACGCAGCAGAGCGAAATACTGGCCCCATATGCCCTCGAGGGAGTAGTCCAGCGCCTTCAGCCTGGCCGCCTCGCCCAAGGCGCTCCGAAGCGGCGCATCGTGCATCAATGCCGCCAACCGCTCGGCCAGTTCCCCGGGGCTCGCAATGAAGTAGCCGTCCACGCCATCGTCGACGATATCCTTCGAGCCGGAGACCGGTGTCACCAGACAGCATTGGCCGCACGCCATCGCTTCCAGCAGCGCATTGGGCATGCCCTCGTTCTTCGAGGTCAGGCAGAAGGCATCGGCCGCCTGATAGTAGGCGGCGGTGTCATCGACCTCACCGACGATCACGACTCGATCTTGGAGGCCGAGCGTCTTGACGCGATCCATCAGGAAGTCCCGGTAAATCTCGTCACGCTGATTGCCGACGAGATAGAGACGCGCGGCGTCTCCCCGCTCGACGAGCAGCGCCAGTGCCTCGAGGCTCCACTCGATGCGCTTGGTCGGACGCAGTCCCGCCACGGACAGCAGGCAGAACTCATCGGCGGGCATGCCCAGTAGCTCACGGACTGCCCGGCGGGCACTGCCGCTTAGCGGGGAATAGCGCCGGCAATCGATCCCGTTCGGTATCTTGACGACCCTGTCGGCAGGTATCCCTTTGGCCCGTAGATCGTCATGAATGGTCTGGCTGATCGCCACGATGCCATCCATACGGGCCATCGCCCTTGCCCGGAACCAAGGGCGATGGAAAAGGCGCCGCCACGATCGCGTCGGTCCCGTGCTCGTTTGATTGGCCGGCTTGATGATGACCGGGACACCGCGCCGCTTAGCCCAGGCTGCCGGCGAAATGGTCGCCTCGAAGGCGTCGATGCCGTGGAAGACATCGTAGTCGTCGACATGTCGCCTCAGCCACAGCCAGGATCGGCCAAGGAAGACCAGATGTTCCATGACCCTGGAGGGCTTGCTGAGTCTGGCGATCCTGACGAAATCGGCAAACCCGTCGATGGTGGGATGGTCGTCCAGGCCGTGGGCGACCGTGACATGGACCTGACCCTGCTGCGCTGCCTGATAGAGACGCTGGGAGTTGATCCCTGCCCCTCCACCCGACATGGTGATCCCATAGGGGCACCAGAGCAGGACCCTCAGAGGCCGTGCCTCAGAGGGCGTGACCTCGTCACGTTCGACCGTACTGGCCTCGAGCCTCGAGTTCATGAGACCTCCACAGGCATCAGGATAAAAATTATGCCCCGCTGGCCTGAGCGTTCATTGCGATGAGACACGTGCCTCTCCTTCCGAAACGAGGTAGCGGCAGATGGCGTCGATGTCCTGCAGCGGAACGGTGATGTCGTGTTCGAAGCTTCGCCCGTCCGAGGTAGAGGGTGGGCAGATCACCGGCAGATACTCCAGGCCGGACTGTCGGGAGAGTTCCTGAAAGCAGGGAACGAGGTAGCTGCTCGGCAAGATGTCGACGACGAGAGTGCCGGGACGGCACCAGACCAGATTGGTCAGCGCCGCCCCGTGAGGAGCGCACACGACCGAGGCCGAGGCGAAAAGCGCCTGTTGCTGCGCGACGCTGAGACCGCTCAGGGTGAGGATCTGGAAATCCGCCTCGCGCAGGCGCTCGCAGACGGCCTGTTCATTGGTGACGCGGCGGCGTAGGGCATCGGCCCGCGATATATAGATGCGCCGTGAACTCGATGAACGCGGCCACTGCCACCCAGCCACACGCCGAATCGCTCCCGCCAGCCATGAGGGCAGACTTTCCGCGCCCTTGTCGCGCACCGGCACGAGAGCCGTCTCGACCTTCAGAAACTCATGATCGAGCATCGGAATGACCTGCGCCCGCTTAATGCCGCACATTTCGAGAATTTCCCACTGCCAGGGCAGTCCGGCAAAGTGAATGAGGTATCGCTTGGGCATCCGCGACTCCGGCAGTTGCCGACGCAGGAACCAAAGATCCGCCATGGCGTCGGCCCAGAAATGGTAGTAGTTCCTGGTGTCGAATCCGTAATTACCCAAGACCGCGACACGCTCGGAAACGCAGACGGCCTTCTTTCTCAGATTCCTGAGGCGAGACCAGTCGTAGCTGGTCATGAATACCCACAGGTGAGGCAGTCCGGGGGACCTCACCGGTCGATAGTGCCGATTCAATACGATGGCCTTCCTCTCCTGCTTGTATCTCATGCGCAGTGTCGATGGACGCATTACCCAGATCATGGCGTCATCGACTTCACACACGCCCTCACTGTCTATACGCTCTCCGACTCGCCAGGCAATGGGTGCCGTTGCGACTAGCGACGTTGCATCAGAAGAAATTTCCAGAGGGAAAGACGCTCTTTCTGCACTAAAAGCGCCCGACGCCTGTGCCCTTGTCAACCTCTCCTGATCCTCAACGCCATCTACAAGACAGGAACCGGAATCGAGATAGGCAAGCCCCTTGCGGCCATCATGATCGAGCCACCTGACCTGACGAGAGGCCGATGGCTCGATTCGATAGGCATTCTCAAGCGTTCTCAGAGCCGACTTGGTCGAACGCCGAAACCATGTCTTCATCGTTACCAGCATGGTGCTACCTCTATGTCGAGGGATGAATCGCGACGGAATCACCCCTGACTTACCCCGAGATCTCCATTGCGCTCAGGCCAGCTTCCTCAAGTAACGCTCAGTGGCCATACTGGCTCGCCGTTGGTTAGAAGCCCCCCTCATCTCCTGCAAGAGCCCCTTGAAATACTCGATCGTGTGACGTAATCCCACGCTTAGTTCGCAGGTAGGTGACCATCCCAGATACTGAGCGGCTTGTGAGATATCGGGACACCGCTGCCTGGGGTCATCTTCCGGCAGCGGATAGAAACGCAGCTGACTGGTGCTTCCAGTCAACTCGAGAATTTTCTCGGCCAGCTCAAGCATGCTGTATTCGCCACTGTTCCCCAGGTTCACTGGGCCGGTGATATCTTCACAGTTCATGAGCCTGACCAGGCCTTCGATCAGATCATCGACATAACAGAAGCTGCGCGACTGCAGACCATTGCCGTAGATCGTGATCTCTTTGTCCTGCAGTGCCTGGATGATGAAATTACTGACTACGCGTCCATCATCGGGGTGCATTCTCGGGCCGTATGTGTTGAAGATCCTGGCAACACGTATGTCCACGCCGTATTGACGGTGATAGTCAAAAAAAAGGGTTTCCGCGCAACGCTTCCCCTCGTCGTAGCAGCTTCTGGGGCCGATCGGATTGACCATGCCCCAGTAGGCTTCGGGCTGAGGATGCCGATCGGGGTCTCCGTAGACCTCACTGGTCGAGGCTTGCAGGATCCTTGCCTTTGTTCGCTTGGCGAGTCCCAGCAGGTTGATGGCACCGTGGACATTGGTCTTGGTCGTCATGACGGGATCAAACTGGTAGTGCACGGGACTTGCCGGGCAGGCGAGGTTATAAATCTGGTCGACCTCGACGTAGAGGGGAAAATTGACGTCGTGACGAATGAGCTCAAACTTGGGGTGACCGATCAGGTGGGCGATATTATCCTTTCGCCCCGTGTAGAAGTTATCGGCACATATGACCTCATCGCCCTGGCTGAGCAGTCGTTCACACAGGTGGGAGCCGAGAAACCCTGCCCCGCCAGTTACCAGGATACTCTTGCACATATCCATACTTGCCCCCTTGAGTCATCAAAGAGTGATCATGCGCCGCCTCTTACAGAAGATCGGCGCCCGAGGAGCCCTCGGTGCTCACTCCAACGATTCCCGTGTCATCACTACTGGTTTCCTGAAACGTGCTCACTTCCGTCGAGGTACTATCGAGGATCGAGATGCTCTCTTCCGTAGACTGCGTTGAGAGGGAGGTATCGTCGTACGTCAGATAGATCGGTGTTGTGACGGTGCTCCTCGCGAATCCCTCAGAGACGGCGGGGTCGTCGATGATGGCGGCGATGAAGCCCAGCGGTAGACGGCTATCACCCTCAAAACTCTCGATGCCATTGAGGAAAGCATCGTGGGTGAACTGACCCGAAAGATCCGCCTGGCCGTTGGCATCCAACTGGATATCTACCGTCTGAAACTCTGCGGCATTATTGACCCTGAAGTCTTCGTCGGAGAGCCTCCATTCGACAATATCGGCTATGCCATCGGTATTGTTGCTGACCGGCTGATGCCCCTTGCTCATGACCACCCTGACCCAGGCAGCCGGCTCGCCAGACACCAGCACCGTAGGCGCGACGTCGGAATAACTTCCCAGTTCTCCGGGAAGCAGGCCGTTGACCGTGAGTTCGACGGCGCCTGATGCCGATTCTTCGGTAATGAGCGCCTTCGATCCCGACTGACTGCCGTCGCCCATTAGCTGAGCCGACGCCGTACTGCCGTCGGTAAATAGGACATGTACGACGGCCCCTATCATCTCCGCTCCGGACACGCCCCCAACATCCCAACCGGGCACCGAGCCGGTATCTACCCCGCTCGTTCCACTCTTATCCATGCCGGCAATGGAGTTGGGGTCCATGTCGCCGCTGAAGCCCACGGCCTCGCCCGTCGTGAACCCTCCGTCAAGGGTCGCAGAGAACTGGACCAGGGCACCGCGAAACCCGCCACTGCTACCCGCATCAGTAGGGTCTGGGTCGGCCCCAGCAAAGAAATAGTGTGTATAGTTGGCCGGCTGGAGAGCACCGGTCCCTCCCGACGAGTCGATCTGCCAACCCTTGAAGGTGGTATCACCGCCGGTGCCATCGACATCGAAAACGCTATCGTGATAGAGCGATGGGCGTGCATCGATGAAGACAGCGGCAATCTTCTTGTCACCGACGTTGGTGACCATGAAGGAGTCGCTGCCGAAGTTGGAGTGCTGTACGTCCTGTCCCGGAGTCACCGTGATGATCGCGGCTCCCACCACCCCTTCGGGATAGGTGTCCGTCGCCTCTAGGCCGGCGGCGGCGAAGACCTCCTCCGCCGTCGCGGGACTCGCCACGTCATCCTCCAGCACGGTTCCCCCTGCCTGGCTGCCGGTCGGGGCGATGTCGAAGCGCTCGCTGTCGGTGCCAACCAGCAGGATCTCGACCTGATCGCTGCCGTCATCGAGATCGTCATTGACGATGTCCACCTGCAGGGTGCCCTGCCCTTGAACAATCTCGACCGTCTGCCAGCGCGTGGTCGCGCCTCCATCGAGCGAATAGGCAATGCCAAGCTGATCGGACACCGTGGTCTCGGTACTCACCGCGAAGGCCAGCGTGGTGGTGCCGGTATCGCCGCTCTCGGTCACCGTGGGGGCATCGGCAATCGCAATGAGCAGTGGCTCGAGATCCGGCGTGGTCACCTCCAGGTACTGCCAGCGCGCTTCATAGGCATCCAGCGTTACGAAATCATTCGAGGTCACGCCGATCGCCGTCAGCGCCGCGGCATCCAGCAGGTTATCCAGCACGGCAGCGGGCAGCG
>NZ_JBIEKG010000006.1:167333-358837 GCF_043496965.1 Halomonas sp. B23F22_3 | reverse complement strand
GAAGACCACGTCACCCAGGGCCTCCTGGGCATGGTCGGTGATGCCGATGGTCACGCTGCCATCGCCGTTGTCCAGGACCCATTCGTGGCTTTCGGCGTAGCGCAGGTTGGCGGGGATAGAGCTCATCTGTGTTTCCTATAAGAAATTTGTTTTCGTCCGGGGAATCCTAGGACAACCACGGCGGGTCGCCAACCTTTTTGATCAGGAGTTTTGAGAATAAGAAAAGTCGATAATCGAATGACGGACGAGGGCCGATGTGGCCTGAGGAATTTTTATCTCGATAATTCATGGGGCTAGAGAAGTGCCGATGACCGAGCGGCGCGCCGCGTTCACGGTCAGGGAGCGAGGGGCGAGGCATGTTTCCCGCATGCGATGCTTGTTTCCTTTAAGAAACTTCGTCTAGTCTTGGGGCACGCGAGGGCGGCCCACGCCGGTGGCGCGGTCGTCACGAACCCTTCTCTTTTGTCGTCAATCCGAGGCGGTCCATGAGCGAGATGAAGCAGACACCCCTGTATGCCCTGCATGTCGAACTGGGGGCCAAGATGGTGCCCTTCGCCGGCTACGAGATGCCCGTCCAGTACCCGCTGGGCGTCAAGAAGGAGCACGAGCACACCCGCGGCGCCAGCGGCCTGTTCGATGTCTCCCACATGGGGCAGGTGCTGCTGCGCGGCCCCCGTCCCGCCGAGGCGCTGGAGACCCTGGTGCCCGCCGATCTGATCGGCCTGCCGGCCGGCATGCAGCGCTATGCGCTGTTCACCTCGGAGGAGGGCGGCATCCTCGACGACCTGATGGTGGTCAACAACGGGGATCACCTCTACCTGGTGGTCAACGCCGCCTGCAAGGCGGAGGACATCGCCCACCTGCGCCGGCAGCTGCCCGAGGGCTACGCGGTGGAGGAGCTCGATCGCGGCCTGCTGGCGCTGCAGGGCCCGCAGACCGCCGAGGTGATGGCCCGCCTCTGCCCCGAGGCCTGCGAGATGGTCTTCATGCAGCACGGCCATTTCGAGATCGGCGGCATTCCGGTGTGGATCAGCCGCAGCGGCTACACCGGCGAGGACGGCTTCGAGATCTCGGTGCCGGCCGACCAGAGCGAGGCCCTGGCCCGCCGCCTGCTGGCGGAGCCGGAGGTCGAGGCCATCGGCCTGGGCGCCCGCGACTCCCTGCGCCTGGAGGCCGGCCTCTGCCTCTATGGCCACGACATCGACACCGGCACCACGCCGGTCGAGGGCGGGCTGATCTGGGCCGTTGGCAAGCCGCGCCGCAACGGCGGCGAGCGGGCCGGCGGCTTCCCCGGCGCCGAGCGGATCCTTCATGAGGTCGAGGCCAAGGACCACGCCCGCAAGCGGGTCGGCCTGCTCGGCGAGGGCCGGGCGCCGGTGCGCGAGGGCACCGAGCTCTTCGACGGCGAAGGCAACGTATTGGGCCGGGTCACCTCCGGCGGCTTCGGCCCCACGGTGGGCAAGCCGGTGGCCATGGGCTACGTGCCCGTCGCCCTGGCCGAGCCCGGCACCACCGTCTACGCCGAGGTGCGGGGCAAGCGCCTGCCCATGGTGGTGACCAAGACCCCCTTCGTCACCCCGGGCTACTACCGCGGCAAGTGAGGCCGCGAGCCACGATCCGCCCGCCGGGAAAGGCCCCCGAGGCCAGACCGGCGGGCATGCAGAGGCACCACCACTAACAATCACGAGGATGTCGTCATGTCGTTCACCCATCTGCAGGATGCCGATCGCGATCTGCTGCGGGCGATTCGCGAAGAGGAGGGGCGCCAGGAGGCGCACATCGAGCTGATCGCCTCCGAGAACTACGCCAGCCGCGCGGTCATGGAGGCCCAGGGCAGCCAGCTGACCAACAAGTACGCCGAGGGCTATCCGGGCAAGCGCTACTACGGCGGCTGCGAGTTCGTGGACAAGGTGGAGGCGCTGGCCATCCAGCGGGCCTGCGACCTGTTCGGCGCGGACTACGCCAACGTCCAGCCCCACTCCGGGGCCCAGGCCAATGCCGCGGCCTTCATGGCGCTGGTCAAGCCGGGCGACACCATCCTGGGGATGAGTCTCGATCATGGCGGCCACCTGACCCACGGCGCGGCCCCCAACTTCTCCGGCAAGCACTACCGCGCTCTCCAGTACGGCCTGAACGTCGAGACCGGCGAGATCGACTACGACGAGGTCGAGCGCCTCGCTCGTGAGCACCAGCCCAAGCTGATCATCGCCGGCTTCTCGGCCTATGCGCGGGTGGTCGACTGGCGGCGCTTCCGCGCCATCGCCGACGAGGTGGGGGCCTGGCTGCTGGTCGACATGGCCCATGTGGCGGGCCTGGTGGCGGCCGGGCACTATCCGAGCCCGCTGCCCCACGCCCATGTGGTGACCACCACGACGCACAAGACGCTGCGCGGCCCCCGTGGCGGCCTGATCCTCTCTTCGCACGCGGATGAAGCGCTCCACAAGAAGCTCAACAGTGCGGTCTTCCCGGGCCAGCAGGGCGGCCCGCTGATGCACGTGATCGCCGCCAAGGCGGTGGCCTTCAAGGAGGCGATGAGCCAGGAGTTCGTCCAGTACCAGCAGCGGGTGATCGACAACGCCCGGGCCATGGCCAGGGTGTTCATGGCGCGCGGCTTTGAGGTGGTCTCCGGCGGCACCGACGATCACCTCTTCCTGGTCTCGCTGATCGCACAGGGCGTGACCGGCAAGGACGCCGACGCGGCCCTCGGCCGGGCGCATATCACCGTCAACAAGAACGCCGTGCCCAACGACCCGCAGAGCCCCTTCGTCACCTCCGGCCTGCGCCTCGGCACCCCGGCGGTGACCACCCGCGGCTTCGGCGTCGAGGAGTGCGAGCGCCTGGCGGGCTGGATCTGCGATGTGCTGGATGTCCTGGCGGCCGGCGATGACACGACCGCCATCGAGCAGACCGTGCGCGACAAGGCCGCAGCGCTCTGCCGGGCCCATCCCGTCTATGCCTAGGCGTGATTTCGGTGTGAGGTGACGACACGATGAGGGGCGGCATCCAGGGATGCCGCCCCTCTTTCGTTTCTGCTGGGCCAGCGTTTCCTGCGATGACTAGCCCAAGTAGGCGAGGGCCCCGCTGGCCATGGCCTCGATGCCGGTGCGCAGCGTGACCGCATTGCCCGGGAAGTAGTAGGGCGAGTGGGGCATCTCCAGGTGGCGCATCTTCTCCGCCACTCTCTGGCCGGGGGTTTCGGCCCAGCGCTCGGCGGGGGTGGCGCCGATGAACCAGTAGACATAAGGGATGTCCTCGCCGCCGAAGCCGCCCGCCTCGGCGTTGCCGAAGAAAGGGAAGTCCTCGCTGCCGTTGAGGCGTGGCATGGCGTAGAGGCTGGCCTCGCCGAAGTGCTCACCGTGGGCCCGTCGCACCCGCTCGACGGCCGGCGGGTCGTTGTCCAGGGCGATCGTCTCGTTGAGCACGCGGAACTCAGGCGGCGTTGGGGCGCGGCCGGCCTCGCACTCGGCGCGAACGATGCGCTCGATACCTTGCACCACCTGGCGATGCAGGGCGTTGTCGAAGCTGCGGACATTGATCTCCAGCTCGGCGGAGTGGGGGATGATGTTGGCCTGGGTGCCGGCGGCAAGCTTGCCGACGGTGACCACCACGGTCTCCTCCGGGGGCACCTCGCGAGAGACGATGGTCTGTAGGCGAGTCACCACATGGGCGGCGATCACCACCGGGTCTACCGTCTGGGCCGGCATGGAGCCGTGACCCCCGGCGCCGTGGATGGTCACCGCCAGGTTGGTGCAGGCGGCCATGGCGCTGCCGGCACGATGACCGACGGTGCCGGCCAGGGCCGGCATGTTGTGCTGGCCGAGGATGACGTCGGGCCGGGCGAAGCGGGTGTAGAGGTCGTCATCCAGCATGGCCCTGGCCCCGCCGAAGATCTCCTCGGCGGGCTGGCAGATCAGCATCAGGGTGCCGGACCAGCGGTCTTTCAGCCCCGCCATCACCGCGGCGGCCCCCACCACGCAGCTGCTGTGCAGGTCATGGCCGCAGGCGTGCATCAGCGGCACCGTGCCGCTCTCGGTCTCGGCCGTGCGCGTGCTGGCGAACTCAAGCCCGGTGGCCTCCTTGATCGGCAGGGCGTCCATGTCACCGCGCAGCATCACCGTGGGGCCCTCACCGTTCTCGAGCAGGGCCACCACGCCGGTGCCACCCACGCCGCGGGTCACCTCATAGCCCAGCGTTTCCAGGGCCTCGGCGAGGCGAGCGCTGGTCTCATGCTCCTGAAAGGGCAGCTCGGGGTGCTGGTGAATCTGGCGGTACAGCGCCTGAACCTTCTCGAGGGTCGCCTCCACCTGGGCGCCGATGGCGCCCTTGAGATCTGACGTGTCGGTTTGCGTCGTCATCGTGCTCTCCCGGGGGTTAGTGGCTGTTGTGGGGCTGAGGCTGGTGGTCGTGGGTGGCACTACTGAAACGCTGCCAGACGGCGACCGCCGTCACGTTGAGCAGCATCGCCCAGACGCCGGCGTGCCAACCCAGCGGCGAGCTCCAGACGAACTCCATCAGCAGGAAGGCCAGGCTGCCGGCGAGCGCACCTGCCATCACACTGGCGCGGCGCAGCCGTGGCAGGAACAGCGCGCCGATCACCATCGGGAACAGCTGGATGATCACCCCGTAGGCGGTGAGCAGGATCATCACCAGCGAGCCGGGGTTGATAAGCGCGATCAGGTAGGCCGCCAGCGACAGCCCCAGCACGCTCCAGCGCGTCACGCTGACCGTGGTCTTCTCGCTGGCGTTCTTCATCACGGTGGGGCCCATCACGTCGCGTACCAGCACGATAGCCGCGGTGTGGGCGAGGTTGGCCCCGGTGGACATGGCCGCCGCCAGGGCGCCGGAGAGCATCAGGCCGATGACCCAGGGTGAGAAGTTGGCGACTTCCATCACCATCTTCAGCAGCACGGTATCGGCGCGCTCCAGGGGGGAGTCGGCAAAGGCCAGGATGCCGGCAAAGCCAATGAACAGCAGCGGCACCAGCAGATACGCGTAGAGGGGGTAGAAGACGCTGACCTTGCGCAGGGTCTTGCCGCTGTCCGCCGAGTAGAACTTCATGAACAGGTGCGGCCACATGGCGCCGCCGAAGGCACTGACCAGCACGGCGGTGCTGAAGTAGCCCCAGCCCATGCCGGTCGCCCCGGGCATGGTCAGGTATTCCGGCGCCTGCTGCTGGAGCTGGGTGAACATCTCCGCCACGCCGCCATAGAGGCGCTCGGAGATGGCCAGCCCAAGGAACCAGGCGATGGCGATCATCATCACGCCCTGCACCAGATTGGTCCAGCCGATCCCGTTCAGGCCGCTGGCGAACACGTAGGCGGCCACCACCAGGAAGGCCAGCAGGCCGCCCAGCCAGAAGGGCACCAGGCCGTCGGTGGCGGCCTGGAACAGCAGGCCGGCGCCGGCGATCTGGATGGTCAGGTAGGGCACCAGGGCCACCACACCGATGATCCCGGCCAGCATGCCCAGCGGCTTGCTGCGGTAGTGATCGGCGATCATGTCGCCCTGGGTCAGGTAGCCGCGCTCTCGACCCAGCTTGGCCACCCGCGGCCCTAGCGCCCAGATGGTGATCGGCACCAGCGAGAGATACGCCAGGATATAGAAGGCCGGCGCCCCGTGCTTGTAGGCCCAGCCGGGGGTGCCGAGGAAGGCGAAGGCGGAGAAGATCTCGGCGCCGAGGATGAAGAACAGGATCACCACGCCCACATGGCGGCCGCCGGCCACGTAACCCTCCAGGCTCGAGCTCTCCTTGCCGCGGGCGCGCAGGCCTACCACCAGCACCATTGCCAGGTAGGCCAGTGTGATGCCGACGATGATCACGGAATCACTCATGGCGGCCACCTCCGTGACGGACGACGAAGGCGACCCACATGCCGGCGAAGAGCACCAGCATCCACAGGGTGTACCAGAAGAAGAGGAAGGGCAGGCCCAGCACGGTGGGCTCGATGCGGTTGGCGATCAGGGCGCCGGGCCAGATCATGGCCAGGGTGCACAGCGCGAAGTGCAGCCCCGTCAGCAGGTGGTAGGTCTTGGTCATTGTGTGTCGTCCAGCTCGCCCGGGGCGAGTCTTGTTATGGGTTGTACCGACACTATGGGAGGCATTCAGCGATAGAAAAAATATAGGTTTGGTATCTCTGGGATGCTTTTATGGTATGGGTAGAGGCCGATGTCATCCCCCCTGCGAGGAGAACCATGGAGTTTCGCCAGCTCAGCTACTTCATCGCCGTCGTCGAGACCGGCTCCATCTCGGCGGCCAGCCGTCACGTACATGTGGCCCAGCCGGCACTGACGCGCCAGATTCGCCTGCTGGAGGAGGATCTCGAGACGCGACTGTTCGACCGCCATGCCCGGGGGGTGCGTCTCACGGTGGCGGGTCAGGCCCTGTATGAGGAGGCTCAGGAGCTGCTCGACCGACGCGCCCGGCTCCGGGCGCGCCTCGTCTCGCTGGGGCAGGGAATGACCGGCAGGGTCTGCCTGGGGGTGACGGTGACGCACCTCTGGGTGCCGGAGGTGGCGCGGCTGCTGGGGCGCTATCGAGATCGCTATCCCCGGGTAGCCTTCGAGGTCTTCCCACTGCTCTCCGGGCCACAGCTGGAGCGACTGCGGGAGGGTAGCCTGGATGCCGGCATCCTCTATCTGGACAGCGCCGAGCAGCCGGAGCTCGAGACACGACTCCTGCAGCATGACCATCTGATGCTTGCCGTGCCGGAGACCTCGCGCTGGTCTTCCACGCCGCCGCGCCGGCTGGCGGAGCTGGCGAAGACCGACTTCGTGTGGGGGGTGCGCAGCATCTCGCCTGTCTACTATGACCGGGTGATGGCGCACTTCGCGCGGCTCGACTTCGCGCCCCGGGTGGTGCAGTACGGCGCCGACAACATCACCATTCTGAGCATGGTGGCGGCGGGGCTGGGGGTGGCCATCGTGCCGTCTGCCTCCAGTGCGCATCCCATGCCCGGCATCCGCTTCGTCCACCTGCCGGAACTCGCGACCTGCGACATGCCCCTGTGGCTGGCCTGGCGGTCGGGCAACGACTCGCCGGCACTCCACAACCTGCTGGAACAGGTCGAGGGGGTGTTCGGGAGAGGAGACGCCTCGGGAACCGCCGCCGCTGAAGTCACGGCGCCGTGACGGCCGTCTGCTCGGCTAGACCGATGGGCCGTGGCGGCACCCTCAGGGATAGCGCCCGCTGCGGCGGTTCTCCACCAGGACCTCGAGGATGGCGGTGGCCTCCTGCATCACCGGGGAGGGGGATTCCCCGCGGCGGCGGCTGCAGATGACGGGGCTAGTGATACTCTTGTCGGCGAGATAGACATAGCTGATTCCGTCGCGCTGTACGCGTCTGACCTGTTCCGGAACCAGGCTGATGCCGATCTCCGAGGCTACAAGGCCCAACGCCGTCTGCAACTCGTTGGCCTCCTGCACCACCTCCACCTTTAGTCCCTGTCGGCGGAACAGCCCGAGCATCGTGTCGGCCATGCTGGGGCGTGGCTTGGCGGGAAACAGGACCAGCGGATAGCGGGCAAGTTGTTCAAGAGTCGGGGTGGTGCCTTCCAGCGGGTGCCCCGTCGGTAGGGCGGCCAGCACCGGCTCATCGAACAACACTTCTTGCTCCACATCGGGGTCATCGATCTTCAGCCGGCCGAAGCCCATATCGATGCGACCCGCCTTCAGGGCCTGGATCTGCTGCACCGTGGTGAGTTCTGCCAGACTTAGCTCAACATTATCCTTTTGTCGCAAGTCGCGAACCAGCAGCGGCAACTGGCCATAGAACACCGACGGCACAAAGCCGATGCCGAACATGACGCGCTTACTGCGGGCCATGCGCCGTGTGGCCTCCAGGGTGGCGTCCACCTTCTCCAGGATCTGGATGGCGTGCTGCCGGAAGAACTGGCCGGTGGTGGTCAGGCGTAATCCACGGGAGCCGCGCTCGAACAGCTCGGCCCCGACTTCCTTCTCCAACTGCTTGATCTGCCTTGATAAAGGCGGCTGTGACATGTGCAGCCGTTCGGCGGCGCAGGTCAGGTTCAGCTCCTCGGCGACCACGCAGAAATACCTGAGGTGGCGCAGTTCCATGATACCTCCTGGGTATGGCAGGGCACCCAAACAATATTGGTTCGGTCTTCACGCTGCAATCAGACTGCCATGCAATCACCCGATTCCCGGACTTCGGAGCCCCCATGTCATCCGTGATCGAACGTATCGAGACGCTGCTGGTCGATCTGCCGACCATCCGACCCCACAAGCTCTCCATGACCACCATGGCCTGCCAGACCATGGTCATCGTGCGGATGCACCACAGCGATGGCATCGAGGGCCTCGGCGAGGGCACCACCATCGGCGGGTTGGCCTATGGCCCCGAGAGTCCCGAGAGCATCAAGACCAACATCGACACCTACCTGGCGCCGCTGCTGGTCGGCCAGCCCTCGGGCAACGTCCATGCGCTGCGTGCCCGGCTGAATCGCCATGCCCGCGGCAATGCCATCGCCAAGTCGGCGCTGGAGACCGCGCTGCTCGATGCCCAGGGCAAGCGGCTGGGCCTCTCGGTGGCCGATCTGCTGGGCGGCGCCCGCCAGACGCACCTGCCGGTGCTCTGGACCCTGGCCAGCGGCGATACCCGAAAGGACATCGACGAGGCCCTGCTGCGCCTCGAGCAGCGTCGCCACTGTGACTTCAAGCTGAAGATCGGCGCCAACCCCGTGGACCAGGACGTACGCCACGTGGCCGCCATCAAGGAGGCCCTGGGTGACCGGGCAAGCGTGCGGGTCGACGTCAACCAGGCCTGGGACGAGTCCACCGCGGTGCGCGGCATCCAGGCGCTGCAGGACGCCGGCATCGAGCTGATCGAGCAGGCCATTCCTGCCCGCGAGCATGCCGGCCTGATCCGCCTGGCCAACCGCTTCAACGTGCCGATGCTGGCCGACGAGGCGGTGCAGGATGCCCGCGACGGGCTCGACCTGGTGGCTGGCGGCTTCAACGGCGCCTTCGCCCTCAAGATCGCCAAGTCCGGCGGGCTGCACGGCGTGCTGGAGCTGGCCCATGTGGCCCAGGCCGCCGGCATCGGCCTCTACGGCGGCACCCTGCTCGAGGGCTCCATCGGCACCGCGGCCTCGCTGCATGCCTGGGCGACACAGGACGAGATGGCCTGGGGCACCGAGATGTTCGGCCCGCTGCTGCTCAAGGACGACATCGTTGCCGAGCCGCTCACCTACCGCGAGTTCGGTGTCGAGCTACCGAAGGGCGCTGGGCTCGGCATCACCCTGGACGAAGACAAGCTGGCCCACTACGCGCGCCGCTAAGGCCAGCCGGACCGGGGCCGCCATCAATCGTTATCGGGCCAGTCCCGAAGAGAGGAGGAGAACATCATGCTGTTTCAGGTGGAAATGACCGTCAAGCTGCCGCCTTCCATGCCGGCCGAGCAGGCCGCCGAGATCAAGGCGACCGAGAAGGCCTACTCCCAGGAGCTGCAGCGTTCCGGCAAGTGGCGCCACCTGTGGCGCGTGGCCGGCAGCTACTCGAACGTCAGCATCTTCGACGTCGAGGACAACGCCGAGCTGCAGGAGCTGGTCAGCAATCTGCCGCTCTTTCCCTACATGGAGATCAGCGTCAAGCCGCTGTGTCGCCACCCGTCCTCCATCCGCGAGGACGACACCTGAGTCACGGATGAAGCACGCCATCTCCCGCCTGCGGGACGGCATCAGATAACAATCGAGGATAACCGACCATGACCGTGAAGATTTTCGATACCCCCGAAGTCCAGGACTTCCTGAACACCATCGCCGGCTTCGACCAGCAGGGCGGCAACGAGCGCGCCAAGCAGATCGTCCATCGTCTGATCTCCGACCTGTTCAAGCTGATCGATGACTTCGATGTCAGCGAGGAGGAGTACTGGTCAGCCGTCAATCTGCTCAATGCGCTGGGCAGCCAGACGCAGTTCGGCCTGCTCTCGCCGGGCCTGGGCTTCGACCACTTCCTCGACATGCGCCAGGACGCGGCCGATGCCGAGGCCCATCGCACCGGCGGCACGCCGCGCACCATCGAGGGCCCGCTCTACGTGGCCGGTGCCCCGGAAGCCGAGGGCTTCGCGCGCATGGACGATGGCCAGGACCAGGACGGCGAGGCGATGTGGCTGACCGGCCAGGTGCGTGACGTCGACGGCACCCCCATCGCCGGCGCCAAGGTCGAGGTGTGGCACGCCAACTCCAAGGGCGGCTACTCCTTCTTCGACCAGACCCAGAGCGAGTACAACCTGCGCCGCACCATCTACACCGACAGCGAGGGCCGCTACACCGCGCGCAGCATCATCCCGTCCGGCTACGGCGTCCCGGAGGGTGCCCCCACCGACGTGGTGCTCAAGTCCCTGGGCCGCCACGGCGAGCGTCCGGCGCACATCCATTACTTCGTCTCCGCCCCGGGCCACCAGCACCTGACCACCCAGATCAACCTGGCGGGCGACCCCTACACCTACGACGACTTCGCCTTCGCCACTCGCGAGGAGCTGGTGGTGCCGGCCAACCGCATCGAGGATCAGGGCGAGATCGCCAAGCGCGAGCTGGACGGTCCCTTCTCCGAGGTGGTGTTCGACGTCGAGCTGTCGAGGACCGACGTGGCCGAACTGCAGACCCGTCATGCGCGCCCGCGGGCCAAGGAAGACGAGCAGGACCAGGCCAGCCAGCTCGCCGGTACCGCCAAGGTCTGATCGGCATCCGGATTATTTCCGTTACCTCCGGTGCGGGGCGCCGGGGGCAGGCCGAAGAGGAGGTGCGACTTGCTATAGCGCCTTCTCGATGGTCCGGCACCCCGGGGCCTGCCCCCGGATCGGCCCCAAGCGGTCACGACAAGACAATGAGGATTACTCCATGACCACCAAGCTTGACCAACTCGAACAGCGTGTCCGCGGCGCGGTCGTCGACGACGCCGACAACGGCATCTTCCGCTGCCACCGCAGCATGTTCACCGACCCGGCCTTCTTCGATCTCGAGATGAAGCACATCTTCGAGGGCAACTGGCTGTTCCTGGCCCACGAGAGCCAGATCAGCGAGCCGGGCGACTACTTCACGGTCACCATGGGCCGCCAGCCGGTGGTGATCACCCGCGACAAGCAGGGCGAGCTGCACGGCCTGATCAACGCCTGTGCCCACCGCGGCGCCACCCTGTGTCGCCGCAAGCAGGGCAACAAGGGCACCTTCACCTGCCCGTTCCACGGCTGGACCTTCAAGAACGACGGCAAGCTGCTCAAGGCCAAGAACGAGAAGAATGGCGCCTACCCGGAGGGCTTCAAGCAGGAGGGCTCCCACGACCTCAAGCGTCTGCCGCGCTTCGCCAACTACAAGGGCTTCCTGTTCGGCAGCCTGAGCGATGACGTCCAGCCGCTGGAAGAGTACCTGGGCGAGACCACCAAGGTCATCGACAACATCGTCGACCAGGCTCCGGAAGGCCTGGAGATCCTGCGCGGCACCTCGTCGTACACCTACAACGGCAACTGGAAGCTGCAGGCCGAGAACGGCGCCGACGGCTATCACGTGAGCTCCGTGCACTGGAACTACGCCTCGACCATGGAGCGTCGCAACTACGATGCCGGCGGCACCAAGGCGGTGGACGCCGACGGCTGGTCGAAGAGCCAGGGCGGCTTCTACTCCTACGAGAACGGCCACATGATGCTGTGGACCCGGCTGCTCAACCCCGAGGTGCGCCCGGTCCACACCCGCAAGGACGAGATCGAGGAAGAGCTCGGCGCCGCGCGGGCCGACTCCATCGTCAACCAGACCCGTAACCTCTGCCTCTACCCCAACGTCTACCTGATGGACCAGTTCTCCACGCAGATCCGCGTGCTGCGCCCGCTCTCCGTCGACAAGACCGAGGTCACCATCTACTGCTTCGCGCCCAAGGGCGAGTCGGCGGAGAACCGCCGGGTGCGCATCCGCCAGTACGAGGACTTCTTCAACGTCTCGGGCATGGGCACGCCGGACGACCTCGAGGAGTTCCGTGCCTGCCAGGACGGCTACAACGGCGCGCTGGCCGAGTGGAACGACCTCTCCCGCGGCGCCCAGCAGTGGATCGAGGGCGCCGACGAGAACGCCCAGTCGATCGACATGAAGCCGCTGCTCAGCGGGGCCTCCCCGGAAGACGAAGGCCTCTACGTGCTGCACCACCAGCACTGGGTCGAGGAAATGCTGCGCGCCATCGACAAGGAACGCAGCCAGTTCATCGCCACCGCGTCCGAGTAAACCGCGTCCGAGAGAGGGGAGAGAGACCATGAGCACCAACTATCACGACATCCAGGCCTTCCTGTACCGCGAGGCGCGCCTGCTCGACGACCGCCAGTGGGACGAGTGGCTTCAGTGCTACCGCCAGGACGCCGAGTTCTGGATGCCGGCCTGGGACGACGACGACCAGCTGACCCGGGACCCGCACAGCGAGATCTCGCTGATCTACTACCCGAACCGCGAGGGGCTCGAGGACCGGGTCTACCGGATCAAGACCGAGCGCAGCGGGGCGAGCACGCCGGAGCCGCGCACCACCCACCAGATCACCAACCTCGAGGTGCTGAAGGAGGCGGGTGACACGGTGGAGGTGCGCTTCAACTGGCACACCCTGAGCCACCGCTACAAGAAGACCGACAGCTACTTCGGCAGCGCCTTCTACACCCTGGACGTGTCGGGCGAGGCGCCGCTGATCACCAGAAAAGTCGTGCAACTCAACAACGATTACATCCACCAGGTCATCGACGTCTACCACATCTGACCGAGAGACGATGGCCCGGTGCCGGAGGAGATTCGACCATGAGCTACACCATTGCCCTTAACTTCGAGGACGGCGTCACCCGCTTCATCGGCTGCAAGGCAGGGGAAACGGTCCTGGACGCCGCCTATCGTCAGAAGGTCAACCTGCCGATGGATTGCTCCGATGGCGTCTGCGGCACCTGCAAGGGCCACTGTGAGCAGGGCGCGTTCGACATGGGAGACGAGTACCTGGAGGAGGCGCTCTCCGACGAGGAAGCCGCCGAGGGCCAGGTACTGACCTGCCAGATGGTGCCGTCCTCGGACTGCGTCATCCAGGTGCCGGTGGCCTCCAGCCTGTGCAAGACCGCGGTGGGCAAGCTCGAGGGCAGCGTGGCCGTGGTCGAGCAACTCTCCGAGGACAGCATCGAGCTGGGGGTCGACCTGGACGACGAGGCCGCGCTGGCCTTCCTGCCGGGGCAGTACATCCACATCGATGTGCCGGGCAGCGATCAGCATCGCTCCTACTCCTTCAGCTCCAAGCCCGGTGATCGGCGGGCGACCTTCCTGATCCGCAATATCCCTAACGGGGTGATGAGCGGCTACCTGACCGAGCGCGCCCAGGTCGGCGATCGCCTGGCCTTGACCGGGCCGATGGGCAGCTTCTACCTGCGCGAGATCACGCGCCCGGTGCTGATGCTCGCCGGCGGCACGGGCCTCGCGCCCTTCCTCTCCATGCTCGAGCTGCTGGTGCAGAAGAGGGCGGAAGGAGAGGCCAATGAGCAGCCGATCCACCTGATCTACGGCGTCAACAAGGACGACCACCTGGTCAAGGTCGATGCCCTGGAGCACTTCGCGAAGGAGCTGCCGAACTTCACCTACTCCACCGTGGTGGTGGATGAGGCAAGCCGGCATCCGCGCAAGGGCTACGTGACCCATCACATGGACGGCGAGGTGCTGCACGACGGCGACATCGACGTCTACCTGTGCGGGCCGCCCCCGATGGTCGATGCCGTGCTCAAGCACTTCGACAACGAGGGCATCGTGCCGCAGAGCTTCCACTACGAGAAGTTCACGCCGAACCAGGCCCCCAAGGAGGCGTCATGAGCATGGCCCGCATCGACGGCTGCCGTTTCCGGGACAAGGTCATGGTGATCACCGGCGCCGCCCAGGGCATCGGGCGGCGGGTCGCCGAGCGGGCCGCCGCCGAAGGCGCGCGCCTGGCGCTGGTGGACCGGGCCGACCTTGTCCATGAGGTGGTGGCGGGGCTGGTCGAGCAGGGCGTCGACGCCATCGCCCTGCAGGCCGACCTGGAGACCTGGGAAGGGGCCGAGGACGTCATGGCGCGGAGCGTCGAGCACTTCGGCCGTATCGACATCCTGATCAACAACGTGGGCGGGGCGATCAACTTCAAGCCGTTCACCGAGTTCACCCCTGACGAGATCTCGGCCGAGATCACCCGATCGCTGATGCCGACCCTGTGGTGCTGTCGGGCGGTGCTGCCGACCCTGGTGGCGCAGGGCAGCGGGGTGATCGTCAACGTCTCCTCGGCGGCGACCCGCGGTATCCACCGGATCCCCTACTCGGCGGCCAAGGGCGGCGTCAATGCCATGACCGCCTCGCTGGCCTTCGAAGTTGCCGAGCATGGCATCCGCGTGGTGGCCACCGCGCCCGGCGGCACCGAGGCGCCGCCGCGTCGCATCTCGCGCGGCACTCCGGAGCCGCGCAACGAGACGGAGCAGGCCTGGTTCCAGGCGCATATCGACCAGACCAAGCAGAGCTGCTTTTTCGGTCGTTACGGGACCCTGGACGAGATGGCCGCGCCGATCCTGTTCATGGCGTCCGAGGAGGCCGGCTATATCACCGGCAGCGTCCTCCCCGTGGCCGGCGGCGATCAGGGTTAGCCCCAGGTAACAGAGCGGCCCGATGAGGGCCGCTTTCCGCGAGTCGCCGTTTCTCTACTTCCTCCTGACACCAACCACAACAATTCCCCTGGAGCACTCCATGAAACACCTCGAGAAGGGCGTCGGGCTCTTGTCGGCGCCCCGCGCCTTCGCCCGCGACCTCAATGCCGATAATCTCAGTGCCGGGCTGGTGGCGGGGATCTTCGGCCTCAGCGCCGGGATCATCCATATCAGTGCCGGTACCGCCGCGGGTCTCCCTCAGGAGTTCACCCTGCTGTGGGTGATCAGCTACCTGATGATCAACGGCCTGTTCGGGCTGTTCGTGCCGGCCTATTATCGGCTGCCCCTGCCGATGGCCAACTCCATTCCCGGCGCCCTGCTGTTCGCCGCGATCATTCCCATCGTGGGGCTCAATGAGGCGCTTGGCGCGACACTGATGGCCGGAGCGATCTCGCTGGTCGTCGGCCTGGCTGGCTGGATGAGCTTGGTCATGCGGCTGATCCCCATGCCCATCGTCATGGGCATGGTCGCGGGCATCCTGCTCAAGTTCGGCATCAACATGGTCACGCCGCTGGAGAACGCCATGCTGCCGGCCATGGTGATGATCCTCTCCTTCTTCTTCTCGGCACGCTACCTGCGCCCGGTACCGCCGCTGGTCGTGACCCTGATCGTGGGGGTGGTCTACATGGCCATATCCGGGGCGGACTTCTCCACCGTGGAGTTCTCGGTCCGCTTCCCCGAGTTCATCATGCCGGCGTTCACCCTGGACGCCTTCCTGGCCTACGGGCTGCCCCTGGCGCTGATCCTGGTCGGCATGGAGACGCCGGCCGGTGTGGGGCTGGTCAAGGGCATGGGCTTCAAGAGTGCCCCGGCCAATGCCATTACCGCCGTGGGGGGCATCGGCACCATGGTCTCGGCGTTCTTCAACCTGCACAGCACCTGCATCGCGGCACCGATGACCGGTATCTGTTCCGGGCCGGAAGCCGGCAGTCACGACAAGCGCTGGGTGGCCGCCGTCATCGTCGGCATCATCTTCATCGTGGCCGCCCCCTTCTATGGTTTCGTGTTCAGCCTGATCGAGGCGATGCCCAGCTACTTCATCTCCATCATCGCGGGCCTGGCGCTGCTGCGGGTGATCGGCTCGGCGATGCACATGACCTTCTCCGGCAAACATGAGGTGGGCGCGATGTTCTCCTTCCTGATCGCCGTGTCTGGCCTGCAGATCTTTGGCATCGGTTCCTCCTTCTGGGCACTGGTGCTGGGGGCCGCACTCTCGATGCTCGTCGAGTTCAGGGACTTCGACTTCTCACGTACGAAGGCAGCCGCCTAGAGGAGGCCGGTCTTCTCCGGCTGCGCCGATCTTTCATCATCGTCGACGATTACATCGACAATCTGCTCGACGTGGCCGAGAAACACCTCCTGCTGGTCAAGGGAGGCGTGGTCTACAGCGGCTCCCGGGGCCTGAAGGACGGCCCCACCATCCTCGACACCCACCTCGGCGTCGCCTGAGGTGTGACGGAGAGACATTGCATGCGACTTCACAAGGATTGGTCGATACCCGCGATCACCGCCGGCTTCGTGGCGGTGCTGGTCTCCTACTCCGGCCCGCTGGCGATCTTCTTTCAGGCGGCCCAGAGCGCCGAGATCTCGACGGCCATGATGACCTCCTGGGTGTGGGCGATCTCCATCGGCGCCGCCGTCTCGGGGATCGCGCTCAGCCTGTGGCTGAAGGTGCCCGTGGTCACCGCCTGGTCGGCACCGGGCACGGCGCTGCTGGTCACGCTGTTCCCAGGCCTGTCACTGAACGAGGCGGTGGGGGCCTACCTGACGGCGGCGGCGGTGATCTTCGTGATCGGCATTACCGGCTCCTTCGACCGCATCATCCAGGCGATCCCGCCGGGCATCGCCAGCGCCATGATGGCGGGCATCCTGTTCCAGTTCGGGGTCGGGGTCTTCGTCTCCCTGGAGGCGGTGCCGGCGCTGACCCTGGGCATGATCCTGACCTACCTGGTGTTCAAGCGGCTGACCCCGCGCTACAGCCTGGTGGTGCTGCTGGTGGTCGGTGTGATGCTCGCGGTGGTGTTCGAGGATGCCAGCCTCGAGGGCGTGACGCTGAGCCTGGCTGAGCCTCGGTTCATCCGTCCCGAGTGGACCTGGAACGCCACCCTGAGCCTGGCCATCCCGCTGGTGCTGGTCAGCCTGACCGGCCAGTTTCTGCCGGGCATGGCGATCATGCGCAGTGCCGGCTACAACACCGCGGCCAGGCCGATCGTCACCCTGACCAGCCTGACCTCCTTCGTCACCGCCTTCTTCGGCGGCATCACCACGGTGATCGCGGCAATCACGGCGGCGATCTGCACCAGCAAGGAGGCCCATGAAGATCCCGACAGGCGCTACGTGGCCGGGGTGGCCAACGGGATCTTCTACCTGATCGGGGGCACCTTCGCCGGCACCATCGTGCTGCTCTTCACCTCGCTGCCCGGCGAGTTCGTGGCGGTGCTGGCGGGCCTGGCGCTGATCGGCGCCATCACCAGCAACCTTAGTGCCTTCGCCGCCCACCAGGACCACCTGGAGGCCTCGGTGATCACCTTCATCGCCACGGCCTCGGGCATGAGCCTGCTGGGGTTGGGCTCGGCTTTCTGGGGGGTGGTGGTCGGCGTGCTTGCCTATGCGCTGCTGCACCGACCGCTGCCCGGTCTCGGGCGCAAGGCCAGGCAAGCGCAAGCCCGCAAACCGTCCTGAGTATCGCGATTGCAGAACAAAGCCTTTCATGCACGACATCGATATTGTCGCCACGGCTCGGGCACGTCAGCAGCCACGACGGCGTGGCCTGAGCCGCCCGGTCCTGCGTCAAGGGCGGGGTGCCACGGGCGTTGCGGCGGGCCAGCTGCCAGAGTGGATCTCGCCCAGCGTGGCGGTCTCGCTGAGATCGACCCGGCCCATGGCCAGTCGTCCTCTTGAATCGTGTTCTGTCCGGAACATCTTAACTACAAGAGAGAAATAGCTCGCCATCTTCGTTGCTACTTCAGCCTGGTGAGCAAGACGGGATCAAGTGGTCGGCGCTCGCGCCCGGCATGAGGCGGGGCGAGTCGCCACCTGGACGGCGCGCCGGGGCTCGCTTTGGGTAGGAGCCTTGCCCGCCCGGACGAGCGCGGGTCCGACGTTCATCCGCCGTGAGAGTAGGCATGCGACTCCGTGTCCTGTCCGACCTGCATCTCGAACACTTTGCCGAGGGGCGCGAGCTGCCACGGGTCGAGGCCGATGCCGTGGTGCTGGCCGGCGACATTCACACCGGCTGCCAGGGACTCGCCTGGGCGGCCGAACGCTTCGCGGGCACCCCGATCCTCTACGTCCCCGGCAACCACGAGTTCTACGGCACCGGCATGCCCGTGCTACGACGGGAACTGGCCGCCGAGGCCGCACGGCTCAACATCCACCTGCTGGACAACCGCTCGCTGACCCTGGGCGGCGTGCGCTTTCACGGCACCACGCTGTGGACCGACCTCGCCCTCTACGCCGGCCAGCCGGAACACGACCCGGCGTTGACCGAGGCCAGGGCGCTGGCCCTGATGCCGGATTTCCGTATCATCGAGCAGCCCGACGGGGCAGTGTTCTGCCCGGCGGAGAGCCGCCGTCTGCATGCCGAGGCCCTGGTATGGCTGGAGGCTGAGCTGGCGCGGCCGTTCAGCGGCCCGAGGGTGGTGATCAGCCACCATGCCCCCCTGGCCGACTGCATTCCGGCGCGCTACCGAGGTGATCCGCTCTCTCCGGCCTTCGCCTCCCATCTGCCGCAGTTGATGGGCCGCATGGACCTCTGGCTCCACGGTCATGTCCACGAGCCGGTGGACCTCGTGGCGGGCGGGACCCGCGTGATCGCCAACCCTGGCGGCTATCCCGACGAGTTCGTCCCGCCGCTCTTCATTCCCGACCTGATGATCGAGGTGCAAGCCCCATGACGCTGCTCATCGGTACCTACCTGCTGGCCAGCCTGGCAGCGGTGCTCCTCTATGGTATCGACAAGGCCGCGGCCCGACGTGGCGAGCGGCGCATCCGCGAGTCGACCCTGCACCTCGTTGCCGTCGTCGGCGGCTGGCCGGGCGCGCTCCTGGCCCGGCGCGGGTTTCGCCACAAGACCCGCAAGCAGCCTTTCGGCAGGATCCTGTGGGGCTGTGCGGCCCTGAACCTCGGCCTGGTAGCATGGCTGGCAACGGCGGACGCTGCCGTGGGGCTGCGGCGCCTGGCGGGCGTCGAGTAGCCCCCTTGTCGAGCCATCACCTGACAGAGCGGGGCGCTACGACGTGCCTCGGCTTCATCCTCACCCGACACTGGCGGGAGACGCCCCGGGGCGTCGAGGTCGCGTTCTGGCTGGCGACCGACGAGGGCCCGCTCGAGGTGCGCCTGGCGCCCCGGCCCTCGGTGGCCTTCCTGCCGGCCGAGCAGCGCGAGCGCGCCGAGGCGGTGCTGGCCGGCGAGCCGGGCGTCACGCTTCGCGAACTGGCGCTGTGCGACTTCCAGCGGCGCCCGGTGCTGGGCCTCTACTGCCGGGAGCAGCGCCGGCTGAGCCGCCTGGAGCGACGCCTCGAGGCGGCCGGCGTGACGCTCTACGAGGCCGATATCCGCCCGCCGGAGCGCTACCTGATGGAGCGCTTCATCACCGCGCCGGTGGCGGTCACCGGCACGCCCGACGGGGCGGGGCGACTGGCCGCGGCGCGCCTGGCGCCCGCGCCGGACTATCGCCCCCGGCTGCGCACGGTGTCGCTGGACATCGAGACCAGCGCCCGCGGCGAGCTCTACTCCATCGCGCTCGAGGGCTGCGGGCAGCGCCAGGTGTTCATGCTGGGCCCACCCAACGGCCGCGACGAGGAGTGCGACTTTCGCCTCGACTACTGCGACAGTCGCGCGGCGCTGATCGAGGCGCTGAACGCCTGGATCGCCGCCCATGACCCGGACGCCATCATCGGCTGGAACCTGGTGCAGTTCGACCTGCGTATCCTCCACGAGCATGCCCGTCGGCTCGGCGTGGCGCTGCGGCTGGGTCGCGGCGGGGCCGAGATGGAGTGGCGGGCCCACGGCCGAGAGGCCAACCACTACTTTGCCTCGGCGGCGGGGCGGCTGATCATCGACGGCATCGAGGCGCTGCGCTCGGCGACCTGGCACTTCCCCTCCTTCAGCCTGGAGCACGTCGCGCAGACGCTGCTCGGCGAGGGCAAGGCCATCGACACGCCCTACCAGCGACTGGACGAGATCCTGCGCCGGTTCGCCGAGGACAAGCCGGCGCTGGCGCGCTACAACCTCAAGGACTGCGAGCTGGTGACGCGGATCTTCGCGCACACCGAGCTGATGGCCTTCCTGCTGGAGCGCGCCAGCGTCACCGGACTCGCGGCCGATCGCAGCGGTGGCTCGGTGGCGGCCTTCACCCATCTCTACCTGCCGCGGCTGCACCGGCTGGGCCTGGTGGCGCCGAACCTCGGCGCGGGGGAGGCCGCCGAGAGCCCCGGCGGCTTCGTCATGGACTCCCGTCCCGGCCTCTACGACTCGGTGCTGGTGCTCGACTTCAAGAGCCTCTATCCGTCGATCATCCAGAGCTTCCTGATCGACCCCGCGGGGCTGGTGGAGGGGCTCGCCGAGCCCACGGACGAGGCCTCGGTACCGGGCTATCTGGGCGCGCGCTTCTCGCGCACCCGCCACGCCCTGCCGGCCATCGTGGCGCGGGTCGGCGCGGGGCGCGAGGCCGCCAAGCGGGCCGGTAACGCGCCGCTGGCTCAGGCACTCAAGATCATCATGAACAGCTTCTACGGCGTGCTGGGCTCGAAGGGCTGTCGCTTCTTCGATGCGCGACTGGCCTCGTCGATCACCATGCGCGGCCACGCCATCATGCATCGCACCCGCGAGCTGATCGAGGCCGAAGGGTATACCGTTATCTACGGCGATACCGACTCCACCTTCGTCTGGCTCGGTCGCGAGCATCCGGAGGACCAGGCGGCGGCGATCGGCCGGCGCCTGGTGGCGCGGGTCAACGCCTGGTGGCGCGACCACCTCGCCGAGGCCCATGGCCTCGAGAGTGCCCTGGAGCTGCAGTTCGAGACCCACTACCGGCGATTCCTGATGCCGACCATCCGCGGGGCGGAGGCGGGCAGCAAGAAGCGCTACGCCGGGCTCGTCCGCAACGCCGCGGGCGAGGAGCGGATGGTCTTCAAGGGCCTGGAGACGGTGCGCAGCGACTGGACGGAGCTCGCCAAGGAGTTCCAGCAGGAGCTCTATCGGCGCGTCTTCGCCGGGGAGCCGTGGCGAGCGTACGTGCGGGGCTTCGTCGGCGACTTCCTGCGCCGGACCCGGGAAGGCGAGGAGGACGAGCGGCTGATCTACCGCAAGCGGCTGCGCCGGCGCCTGGAGGAGTACCGCCGCAACGTGCCGCCCCACGTGCGCGCCGCCCGGCTCGCCGATGAGCACAACGACCGGCTGGGCCGGCCGCGCCAGTACCAGCAGGGCGGCTGGATCCGCTACGTGATGACGGTGGCCGGGCCGGAGCCCCTGGAGCGGCGGCAGGCGCCGATTGACGCCGATCACTACCTGACCCGCCAGCTCCAGCCGGTGGCCGATGCCATCCTGCCCTTCGTGGGCGACGACTTCACGGCGCTGATCGACCGCCAGCTGGGGCTGTTCTGAGTCCTCGTGTCAGGCGTGTCGCGCCTTGGTGGCCGAGCGCTCAGCGCTCGTCGGTGACAGAGGGCAGGGCGTGCCGGCCGAACTGCAGCTCGGCGAGGTGGCGATAGAGCGGGCTTCTCTCGAGCAGCTCGGCGTGGCGGCCGGCCGCCACCAGGCGCCCCTTGTCCATCACCAGCAGGCGGTCGGCGGCCACCACTGTGGCCAGCCGGTGGGCGATGACGAGGCTCGTGCGCTCGGCCATCAGCCGGTCCAGCGCCTGCTGCACCAGCCGCTCGCTCTCGGCGTCCAGGGCGCTGGTGGCCTCGTCGAGCAGCAGCACGCGGGGATCCTTGAGCAGCGCCCGGGCGATGGCCAGGCGCTGGCGCTGGCCGCCGGAGAGCTGCACGCCGCCGGGGCCGAGCGGGGTATCCAGGCCCTGGGGCAGCGCCTCGATGAAATCCAGGGCGTTGGCGTCCCGCGCCGCCTGGCGAAGGGCGTCGCTGTCGGCGTCGCCCCGGCCGAAGCGCAGGTTGTCGGCCACGCTGCCGCTGAACAGCACCGGCTCCTGGGCCACCAGGCCGAGGCTCGCGCGCAAGGCGTGCGGGTCGAGCTCGCGCAGGTCGATGCCGTCCAGGCAGAGGCGCCCGCGGTCGGGATCATGGAAGCGCAGCAGCAGCGCGAGCAGGGTGCTCTTGCCCGCCCCGGAGGGGCCCACCAGGGCGACCCGCTCGCCGGGCGCGATGGTGAGATCGAACGCCTCGAGCGCCGGGATCTGCCGGCCGGGATAGGTGAAGTTCACTCCCTCGAATTGGAGCTCGCCGCGCAGCGGGGCGGGCAGGGGCGTGGGGGTTGCCGGGGCGCGGATCGTGGAGCGGGTCTCCAGCAGCTCCAGCAGCCGCTCGGCGGCGCCCGCGGCACGCTGCACGTCGCCCGCCACCTCGGCCAGCGTCGCCACCGCGCCGGCGGCCAGCACCGCGTAGAAGACGAAGGCCGAGAGTTCGCCGGCGGTCATGCTGCCGGCCAGCACCGCCTGGCCTCCCTGCCAGAGCATCACGCCGACCGCGGCGAAGACCGCCAGCAGCGCGCCGCCGGTCAGCCAGGCGCGCTGGCGGGTGCGCGCCACGGCGGTGGCGAAGGCCTCCTCGACCCGCGCTCCATAGGCCCGGCGGTCGCGCGGCTCGTGGTTGAAGGCCTGGACGGTGCGGATGCCCGACAGGGCCTCGCCGGCATAGCGCCCCAGCTCGGCCACCCGGTCCTGGCTGGTGCGCGAGAGGCGCCGCACCCGGCGGCCGAACCACAGGATCGGCAGCACCGTGGCCGGAATGCCCAGCAGCACGATGGCCGAGAGCCACGGCTGGGTCACCAGCATCAGCGCCACGGCGCCGGCGAGCATCAGCAGATTGCGCAGCGCCAGCGAGATCGAGGAGCCGAACAGGCTCTGCAGCACGCTGGTGTCTGCCGTGAGCCGTGAGGAGATCTCCCCGGCGCCGCCGCCTTCCCCGCGGCTGCTCTCGAAGAAGCCGGGCTCCAGGTCGAGCAGGTGATCGAAGACGCGGCGGCGCAGGTCGGCCGCCAGCCGCTCGCCGATCCAGGTGACCAGGTAGTAGCGCAGCGCCGAGGCGATCGCCAGCACCGCCACCACGGCCAGCATGCCCGCAAGGACCTGGTTGAGCTGGCGGGGATCCCGGGCCAGGAAGCCCTGGTCGATCACCAGGCGCAGCCCCTGGCCGAGCAGCAGCACGCTGCCCGCCGCGGCGAGCAGCGCCAGGGCGGCCAGCGCCACGCGCCCGCGATAGGGGGCGAGCAGCGACAGCAGGCGCAGCAGCACGCGGGGATCGGGACGGTCGGTCATGGGACTCTCGTGAGCAGCGCCGGGTGGCATTGCCGCGACCATAACAGCCCCTGAGATGGGCTGCATGACGCCACGGCCACCGGGCGGGTGTCACGCCGCTTGCGAGGCGTCGTGGGCGTGCAGGAAAATCGGGCAGGAAATCCCCTCGACACGGAGTGCGTCATGACCGAATCCCTGAAGCTGGGCTGCCCCCATTGCCACGCCATCAATCGCGTCGCGCGATCGCGTCTCGACGACGGCCCGACGTGCGGCAAGTGCCGCCGGGCGCTGTTCACCGGCGAGCCCGTGGCGCTGAGCGCCGCGAACTTCTCCGCCCTGGTCGAGCGCAGTGAGCTGCCGGTGGTGGTGGACTTCTGGGCCAGCTGGTGCGGTCCCTGCAAGACCATGGCGCCGATCTTCGCCGAGGCCGCCCGTGAACTCGAGCCGCGGCTGCGCTTCGCCAAGCTGAACACCGAGGAGGAGCAGGCGCTGGCGGCGCGCTTCGGCATCCGCAGCATTCCCACGCTGATCGTCTTCAAGGATGGCGGGGAAGTCGCCCGCCAGCCGGGGCTGCTGCAGGGGCCACAGCTGCGGCAGTGGCTGCGGCCCTATCTGGCATAGGGGCCGGCCTATCGTCGGGTGAAGCGGCGGGCACAGGTCCGCTCGAGCGCTCGGTTGCGAGATGCCGTGGCGTCATGACCACGCAGTTGCGCCCGCGCGCCTTGCCCGCATAGAGGGCGCGGTCGGCACGCAACAGGCCGGGGTCCAGGCTGGCGTCGCCCGGCTCGACGCGGCCGATGCCCAGCGTGACCGAGAGCGTCAGGATCACGCCGTTGATCTCCAGGGGCTGGCGGGAGACCGCCTCGCGGATGCGTTCGGCGATCCCGCCGGCGGTGCTTGGGCTGGCCTGGGGCAGGGCGATGACGAACTCCTCGCCGCCGTAACGGCCCATGAGGTCGCTGTCGCGCAGCACCGACTGGCAGCGCGCGGCGACCACCCTCAGGGCCATGTCGCCGACGGCATGGCCGTGCCTGTCGTTGATGGCCTTGAAGTGGTCGATGTCCACCATGCACAGCGACAGGGGCGTGCCATCGCGGTGCGCCTCGCAGCGCGCCTGCTCGGCCAGCTCGAAGAAATGCCGCCGGTTGGTGATCCCCGTCAGCTCGTCGGTGCGTGCCATGTGACGCAGGCGCTGCTCCAGGGTGCTGCGCTCCTCGAGCTCCGCCGCCAGTCCATGATTGACCGAGCGCGCGTCGGCCAGGCTGGCGAACTGCGCGCGCTGCAGGCGGTGCAGCCGGGTCACGGTCATCCAGCACAGCAGGTTGACGAAGCCCAGCAGCAGCAGGCTGTTCGTCAGCACCCCGACGGGCAGTGGTGACCACAGCCTCATGACGACGAGCAGGCCGCCGATCAGGTAGACGTTGCCCGCCAGCATCCAGGGCACTCGGTTGGGGATGAAGAGATACAGCGACATGCTGGCCGCCACCAGCGAGGCGAGGCTGATCAAGATGCCATCCGGGCGCAGGGGAATGGTCAGCAGCAGCCCGCTGATCGCCAGCAGGCAGGCCAGGTTGACCGGCAGCGGCGCCTGGGCCAGTGCGGGCCGATATCTGACCGCGAGAGCCAGCAGCAGGAGCATCAGGGCCACGCTGATCCGCATGCCGAGCAGCAGCCGGAAGTCGTCGCTCGGGCCCAGCAGGCTGTAGTCGGTCAGGCCGAAGGCGAGGAAGAGGCCGGCCGCCACCGTCAGGGCGTGACGCAGCTGGCAGGCGTCGTGGGCGCGCATGGTGCGGCGGAACAGCGCCTCGCGGTCGGGATCCTGGAATTCACCCCGCCAGTCGAGGTCTTCGGCGGTCGCGGCGATGGTGACCATGGACGACCTCCTCGAGGGCCGGTGCGCGCTGTCGGGACAAGGGGCGCCGGCCTGGTGGGCAGGGAAGCGTTGGGTCGGCATGTCGTGGCGTCTGGTCGCCGGGTCATGCCACGAGTGAAGCATGGCGGCGAAACCGCAGGATCGCCACCCACCTCGGGTACGTGTCGCCATACGCTGATACGCCGTGTCAGCGATCGCTTACAGGGAAAGTATGAGCCTTTGACTAAGTCGCTGGCTTAGTGTGCCTTGCCGCCCAGCGTCTCCAGGCGCTTGAACCACGCCTGGCAGTCGGCCTCGTCGAGGTTCTCCACCGAGCCGATCAGCGTCTCGCGCACCGGCGCGAAGCCGACGAAACCGAGGATGTTGCGCTCCAGTGACTTGACGCTGTGGGCGCGATAGACGTGGCGGTAGATCGCCGCCGGCATGCCCATGGTCACCACCACCCGCGCCGAACGGCCCGTGAGCCCCTTGCGCCCCAGGGGGTTGCCGTCGACGTACTCGAAGGCGAAATGCGGGCGCATCACCTGCTCGAGAAAGCCCTTCACCAGCGCCGGCATGTCGCCGAGCCATAGCGGAAAGAAGAGCACCAGGTGTTCGCACCAGGCGATGGCGTCCCGTGCCGGCTCGAGCGCGGCGGGCATCGGCGCCTCGGTCCAGTCCCGCTGGCTCTGCAGCAGGGGGAAGGCGTGCTCGGCGATGGTCAGGGTGCGCACCTCGTGGCCGGCCTGTTCGGCGCCCCGGCGGTAGTGGTCGGCCAGGGCGTGCAGCAGGTGCGGGGCGGCGGTGTCGGGGTGGCCCTGGAGAATCAGGATGCGGCGCATGGCGAAGCCCTCTCGACGTGCAGGTCGACGTGAATGACGTGGCTCAGCATAGCTCGCTTGGCGCCCTTCGCCGACGCCGGTGCCTCGAGAGAGACGTCGCCTCGCGCCGTCAGTCCTGGCGCTTGAGCTGTTCGCGCAGCTGCTTGGGCACCTGCTTGATGATCAGCCGGTCCTGATCCTCGTCGTACTCCACGCTGGAGCCCAGCAGGTGGGAATCGAAGCTGATCGATACGCCCCCCGAGCGTCCGGCGAAGCGCCGAAACTGGTTGAGGGTGCGCTTGTCCGGCGGGATCTCTGGAGAGAGGCCGTAGTCGGCATTGCGGATATGCTCATAGAAGGCCTTCGGCTGCTGCTCGTCGAGCACCTCGGAGAGCTCCTCCAGGGTGATCGGCTCGCCCCGGCTCGCCTGGTCGCTGGCGTAGTCGATCAGCGCATCGGTCTTCTCGCGGCTGGCCTCCTCGGGCAGGTCCTCCTGCTCCACGTAGTCGCTGAAGGCCTTGAGCAGGGTGCGGGTCTCGCCCGTGGCGTCCACGCCCTCCGCGGCGCCGAGCAGGGCGGCGAAGCCCTCGGCGAGCTTCTTCCCGCCGCGGTCCTTGGTCCAGGAGAGGTACTGTTTCGAGGGCGAGTCGCCGCGCCACTGGTTGATGTCCAGGCGCGCGGCGAGGCTCATCTGGGTCAGGTTGAGCTGGCGCACCGGCACCACGGCGAGGTCGTCGTCGACGCCGAACCCGCTGCGGTGATGCAGCAGCGCCAGGCTCAGATAGCGGGCGTCGCCGACGCGCTGATCGACCATCAGCAGGTCGCCGGAGAGCGTCAGGTGGTCACCGATCAGCTCGGCGAGGCGCGCTGCCACGTCGCGGCTGAAGGTGGCGAAATCGCGGCCGCCGTCGAGGCAGTCGGCAAGCTCGGTGGAAAACGGTGAGCTCGCCTCGCCCTCGGGCGTGGCGTCGACGAAGTGGCCCCAGGCCTTGGGCTTGGCATTGAAGGCGTCGTTGACGCCGGCCAGCAGGTCGTCCAGCGCCGCCGAGGGGGCGAGCTCCTCGGCGGCGGGCGTCAGGGTCGGCGCCTCGCCGGAGGCCGTGTCGATGCGATGGATGATGCTGTGCAGGATCGGCATGGGAGCTCCGCGGTGAAGGGCGAGGGTGGGGATGATACCCGCCGGGGGCGCCGCTCGATAGCCGATCGGCGAGTCTGTGCCGCCGGCAGTGACCCGCGCGGGCTATGCTGAGGGATATGCCAAAGGCCTGGGGTGGGCGTCGCCTCGCGCCGGCTCCCGAGGGCTCGCCGCGAGCCCCGACATCGACGCCGGAGGCGGATCCGCATGCGTATCGTGGTAGCCCTGGGCGGCAGCGCCCTGTTGCGGCCAGGCGAGCCCATGACCATCGACAACCAGCGCCACAACGTGCGGCGAGCCGCGCGGGGCCTGGCCGAGCTGGCCGGCCGGCACCAGCTGGTGGTGACCCATGGCAACGGCCCCCAGGTGGGCCTGCTCGCCCTCCAGGCCCAGGCCTACCTGCCGGCGGAGGCCTATCCGCTGGACGTGCTGGATGCCCAGACCGAGGGCATGATCGGCTACCTGATCGAGGCGGAACTGATGAACGAGATGCCGGCCGGCGCCAGCTGCGCGACCCTGCTGACGCGGGTCGAGGTGGATGCCGACGATCCCGCCTTCCTCCTTCCGACCAAGCCCATCGGCCCCGACTATGGCCTCGCTGACATGCATCGCTGGAAGGCCGACAAGGGGTGGGCCTTCGTCGAGTCGTCGCCCGGGCGCTGGCGGCGGGTCGTCGCCTCGCCCCTGCCGCGGCGCATCCTGCCCATCGACGTCATCGGCCGGCTGGTGGACGCGGGGGTGGTGGTGATCTGCGCCGGGGGCGGTGGCATTCCCACGGTGCGAAGCGCCGGTGGTCGCCTGGAGGGCGTCGAGGCGGTGATCGACAAGGACCACGCCTCCGGCCTGCTGGCGACCCGGCTGGACGCCGATGCCCTGCTGTTGCTGACCGACGTGGCGGCGGTGTACCAGGGCTGGGGCGGGCCCGCGCCGACCCCGCTGCATCGCGTGACTCCCGAGGCGCTCGGCGCTCTCGCCTTCGAGGCGGCCACCATGGGCCCCAAGGTGGCGGCCGCGTGCGAGTTCGTCACCGCCCGTGGCGGGGTCGCCGGCATCGGCGCGCTGGAGGACGCCGGCCGGATCCTCGAGGGCCTGGCCGGCACCCTGATCCGGGCATGATCCAGGCGTGATCAGGGCTTGAGGCGGTAGCCGCTCCTGAAGATCCAGCCCACCATGGCGAGCGCCACGGAGAGGAACAGCAGGATCATCCCCAGGCTGACCAGCGGGCTCACGTCGCTGATGCCGTAGAAGCTCCAGCGAAAGCCGCTGACCAGGTAGACCACCGGGTTGGCCAGGGTCACCGCCTGCCAGAAGGGCGGCAGCATGTCGATGGAGTAGAAGGTGCCGCCGAGGAAGGTCAGCGGGGTGATCACCAGCAGCGGCACCAGCTGCAGCTTCTCGAAGCCGTCGGCCCAGATGCCGATGATGAAGCCGAGCAGGCTGAAGGTCACCGCGGTGAGCACCAGGAACAGCGCCATCATCAGCGGATGATCGATGGAGTAGGGCACGAAGAGCCGCGCCGTGACCAGCACGATCAGGCCGAGGATCAGCGACTTGGTCGCCGCCGCGCCGACGTAGCCGACCACCACCTCGACGTAGGACATCGGCGCCGAGAGGATCTCGTAGATCGAGCCCGAGAAGCGCGGGAAGAAGATGCCGAAGGAGGCGTTGGAGACGCTCTGGGTCAGCAGCATCAGCATGATCAGGCCCGGCACGATGAAGGCGCCGTAGCTGATGCCATCCACCTCGCTGATCCGGGTGCCGATGGCCGCGCCGAACACCACGAAGTAGAGCGAGGTGGAGATGACCGGCGAGACGATGCTCTGCAGCATGGTGCGCAGGCTGCGCGCCATCTCGGCGAGGTAGAGGGTCTTCACGGATTGCAGGTTCACGCGCTTCATGTCGATCGACGCTCCTGGACCAGGCTGACGAAGATGTCTTCCAGCGAACTCTGGCGGGTGTTCAGGTCCTTGACGCGCAGCCCCACCGCCTCGAGGTCGGCCAGCAGGCCGGAGATGGTCGAGCCCTCTTCCTGGCGGGCCGTGTCGTAGCTGTAGACCAGCGCCTGGCCCTCGTCGTCGAGGACCAGGCCGTGGCCGGCCAGCGACTCCGGCACCGACTCGAGCGGCTCCTGCAGGTGCAGGGTCAGCTCCTTGCTGCCGAGCTTGTGCATCAGCGCGTGGGTGTGTTCCACCAGCACGATCTCCCCGCGGCGGATCACCCCGATGCGGTCCGCCATCTCCTCGGCCTCCTCGATGTAGTGGGTGGTGAGGATGATCGTCACTCCCCGGTCGCGCAGGCCGCGCACCACCTCCCACATCTCGCGGCGCAGTTCCACGTCCACGCCGGCAGTCGGCTCGTCGAGGAACAGCACCTGGGGCGCATGGGAGAGCGCCTTGGCGATCAGCACGCGACGCTTCATGCCGCCGGAGAGCTCCAGCAGCCGGCTGTGGCGCTTCTCCCACAGGGTCAGCGAGCGCAGCACCTGCTCGATGTGCGCCGGATCCTTCGGCTTGCCGAAGAGTCCGCGGCTGAAGCTGACCGTGTCCCACACCGTGGTGAAGGCCTCGTTGGTCAGCTCCTGGGGCACTAGGCCGATCAGCGAGCGGGCGGCGCGGTAGTCACGGACGTTGTCGTGGCCATCCACCAGCACCCGACCCTGGCTCGCGTTGACCAGACCGCAGATCACGCTGATCAGGGTCGTCTTGCCTGCGCCGTTGGGGCCGAGCAGGGCGAAGATCTCGCCGCGCCGGATCGTGAGGTCGACATCAACCAGCGCCTGGAAGCCGTCGGAAAAGGTCTTCGACAGCCCCTCGACGCGGATCATCGGCGTGTCACTCAAGGGTGATGTCTCCCTTGAATTCCAGATCCAGCTCGAGGCCGTCCACCTCGACCGTCACCCGGGCCGGCAGGCGCTCGTTGCCGGTCAGGCGCCCGTCGGCCAGCGCCTCCCGTACGGCCTGCTCGATCTCCTGCTGGGTGTTCACGCCCACGTTCTTCAGCAGCTTACGGATGCTGTGTTGGAAGGTGTCGTCGTTCATCGAAGGGCTCCTCCTGCCTCGGTGACCTGCCATCATCCTTCATTTCATACAGGTACTGTACAAGAAAAAGCCGCGCATGGGCTCCATGCGCGGCTCCTGACAGCAGACCCGTGGCTCAGCTGCGGTCGGTGATTTCCAGCAGGTGGTAGCCGAACTGGGTCTTCACCGGGCCGTGGACCTTGCCCACTTCGCCCTCGAACACCACCTTGTCGAACTCCGGCACCATCTGGCCCGGGCCGAAGGTGCCGAGCTCGCCGCCCTGGCGGCCGGACGGGCAGTTGGAGTGCTCGCGAGCGACCTCGGCGAAGTCGCGACCGCCCTCGATCTCGGCCTTGAGTTCGTTACACTTCGCTTCGCTGTCCACCAGGATATGACGTGCGCTTGCCTGAGCCATGTTGCTCTCCTCGACGGTCGGCAGGAATGCCGGTTGATGAATCCGACAGCATACCACGCCCGTTCGCGCAGGTGCCCCGTGGGGGAGGGGTGTCCTCAGTCACCCGCGCCGATGCTGAGCCGGAAGGCCTGCAGGCTGTCGAGTTCGAGACGATACTCCTCGGAGAACACCGGATGGCCGATCACGCGGATGTCGAGGCTCGCCTCGGCGCTGCGGTAGGCGACCTCGGCGGTGACGTGGGTATCGGTGACCAGCGGCGCCGTGGGGGCGAAGTCGATCCCTTTCACCTCCACCGCGGTCAGGCCGAGGCGGTCGAGATGATCGCCGACGGCGCGCTTCAGGCTGACGTCGTAGTAGAAGTAGATTCCGCCGTAGGCCAGGCCGGCCAGCGCGGCGAGGGAGAACATGAAGCGAACCATGACCGTCTCCTTGGTGGTGTCGCAAAAAAGCTGGTGTCGCAAATAGCGGATGTCGCGAAGGGCTGATGCCGGGAAGACGCCGCCTTCGTGAGCGCGTTTATAGCACAGGCGCGGGCCTGGCGGGGCGGCCACCTGGCCTCAACGCGGGCGCCAGTGGCCTTCGCGGATCACCGGATAGCCCGCGACCGGACGGTTGTAGAGATAGAGCCAGGCGGGGCCGAAGGTGGTCGTATGGATGAGGCGATCGTAGTCGCCCTTGCGCGGGGTGCGCACCCGGTAGTCCTCCAGACGGTCGAGGCCGGCCAGCAGCCGGGCATCGATCCGAAACACCTCCACCGCGATGCCTCGTGACGCCTCGAGCTTGGCGGCGGGATAGGGCCCCAGGTCGTAGAGCGTGGCGCCGGTGAGGCAGTCCTCACCCAGGAAAGCGGCGTCTTCCAGCCAGTGGTGGTTGCGCAGGCCGCGCTTCAAGGTGCCGTAGACGGCGACCAGCGGCGTGCGAAGTACGGCGAGTGAGGGCGTATGCATGGCCTGTCCTTGCCTCCTCAGGGATGGGGTCGAGTGTCGGCCATGATCTTACCCGACGCGGGCGGTCAGCGTTTTGACATCGACCTCCTCGATTTCTTCGCCGAGGAAGTCCAGTAGCGCCCTGACCGAGGGCAACAGGCCGCGCCTCGAGGGGAAGACGACATGCAGGATACCGCCTCGCGGCTGCCACCCCGGTAGCACATCGATCAGACGACCCGCCTGAAGATCCTGACCGCCTACCAGCAGGGCCAGCTTGACGACGCCCAATCCCCGAAGGGCGGCCTCATGCAGGGTCTCTGCGCTGTCCGTTACCAGACGAGGCCGGTGATGGATCTGGGTCGTCATGCCATCCGGACCTGCCAGATCCCAGACATGCTGCTTGTCATGCTGTTCGAAATCCAGGCTCGGCAGCTCGATGAGATCGGCCGGTCCCCGGGGGAGGGAGCGATGCTCGAACAGGCCGGGCGCGGCCATCAGGCGCTGGGGACTGCTCGACAGCACCTTCATGGCCAACTCGCTGTCTTCCAGGGGCGGGAAGCGCACACGGATCGCCATGTCGAAACCTTCTCTCACCACGTCGACGCGACGGCTGGTGGCATCGATCTGGACTTCCACTTCGGGGCAGCGTTCCATGAAGCGAACCAGCAAGGGCGTGATCAGGTAGTGCAGTACACTGGGTGAACAGCTGAGTTTCACCAGACCTCGCGGTTCAGCGCGATTGTGCTCGATAAGCTCTTCGGCAGCCTCTGCCTCCACCAGCATGGCCACGCAGTGGCGGTAGTAGGCCTGGCCGAGCTCGGTGACCGAGACATGACGCGTCGAGCGGTTGAGCAGCCGGGTCGCCAGCTGCTTCTCAAGCTGGCTGATGCGTCGGCTCAGTTTCGACTTGGGGATGCCCAGGGCGCGGCCCGCCGCAGCGAAGCCGCCGTGGTTAACTACTTGGACGAAGTAGTAGAGATCGTTGAGGTCACGCATCGGTCGTCCTGTGAATGGAACGGTCCGTATGAATCCTACCACCTACCGCCGGCAGTGTTCCTTTTCTAGGCTTCCTGCATCAGGGCCACAGGTGCCCTTTCTGCCAACAGGAGCCCGATCATGAAGAAGATTCGGACGGTATACGGTGCACCGCATGGTCATTGGGTCGGTGACGGCTTTCCCGTACGTTCCCTGTTCACCTACGAGCGCATGGGCGCCGAGCATCTCAGCCCTTTCCTGATGCTGGATCACGCCGGCCCCTTCACCTTCAAGCCTGCCAAGCGGCCGCGGGGCGTGGGGCAGCATCCCCACCGCGGCTTCGAGACGGTGACCCTGGTCTACGCAGGAGAGCTCGAGCATCGCGACTCCACCGGCAGCGGTGGTCGGATCGGCGAGGGAGACGTGCAGTGGATGACCGCCGGTGCCGGCATCGTCCATGAGGAGTTTCACTCCCGAGCCTTCACCGAGCAGGGCGGTCGCCTCGAGATGGTGCAGCTGTGGGTCAACCTGCCGGCCCGGGACAAGGACGCTCCGGCAGCCTACCAGACGCTGCTCGACGCCGACATTCCCAGCGTGGCGCTCGAAGACGAGGCCGGCCATGTGCGCGTGGTGGCCGGGAGCTATCTTGGTCATGAGGGGCCCGCGAGCACCTTTACCCCGATCAACCTCTGGGACGTGCGCATGGTCGCCGGGCGGCATGCCAGCCTATCGGTCCCGGTGGGACATACCACCCTGCTGGTGGTGCTGGAGGGCACCGTCCAGGTCAACGGCGAGACCGTCGTGCGCGACGAGGCCGTGGTGAGCTTCGAGCGTCGTGGCGAGACGCTCTCGCTGGAGGCCAACAACGACGCCAGGCTGCTGCTGCTCAGTGGCGAGCCCATCGATGAGCCGGTCGTCGGCCACGGGCCCTTCGTGATGAACAGCGCGGAGGAGATCCACCAAGCCTTCGCCGACTTCCAAGACGGGAAGTACGGCGCCCTGAACGGCTAGCGGGAGCTCTACGCTAGCGGTTCTTCTCCGCCGGCTCGGCCGCCGGTTTTCCCCCTGATGCAATAGGAGCGCAAACATGTCCTTTACCTATAACCGCCTCGACAAGGACGACGTGGCCCTGCTGATGGTCGACCATCAGGCTGGCCTGCTGTCCCTGGTCCGCGACTTCAGCCCGGACGACTTCAAGAACAATGTCCTGGCGCTGGCGGACATCGCCAAGTTCTTCGACATCCCCACCATCCTTACCACCAGTTTCGAGGACGGTCCCAACGGGCCCATGGTGCCGGAACTCAAGGAGATGTTCCCCCAGGCGCCCTACCTCGCGCGTCCGGGGCAGATCAACGCCTGGGACAACGAGGAGTTCGTCGCCGCGGTCAAGGCCACCGGCAAGAAGCAGCTGCTGATTGCCGGCGTGGTCACCGAGGTCTGCGTGGCCTTCCCGGCGCTCTCCGCCCTGGAGGAGGGCTATGAGGTCTTCGTGGTCACGGATGCTTCCGGTACCTTCAACCAGACCACGCGCGACGCCGCCTGGGATCGCATGTCCCAGGCCGGTGCCCAGCTGTTGACCTGGTTCGGCGCCGGTTGCGAGCTGCACCGCGACTGGCGCAACGACATCGAAGGCTTCGGCGGCCTGCTGGCAGGCCACCTGCCTGCGTACGCCAACCTGATCCAGAGCTACAGCCAGCAGACACAGGGCTAAGCGCGATAGGCTCGGCTCCAGGGAGGCTCATGGCCTTCCCCGGGGTCGAGCCTTGTTCGTACCTCACGGAAGGATTCCCCCATGAGCACATTCGTCGAAGATCGCGATCTGGTCTCTTCCCGCGACTGCCCCGTCGTCGACGGCAAACGCCAGATCCAACACGTGGCGCCGCGTACCGCCGATGTCGGCGGGATTCCGGTCAACCGGGTGTTACCTTCGCGACACCGCCGGCTGGTGGGCGCCTGGTGCTTCCTCGACCACGCCGGGCCGGCCGTCTTCAAGGGCAGCTCCCGCGGCCTGCGGGTCGGCCCACACCCGCACATCGGGCTGCAAACCTTCACCTGGATGATCGAGGGCGAGGTGCTGCATCGCGACAGTCTGGGCAACCAGCAGGTGATCCGTCCCGGCCAGGTCAATCTGATGACCGCCGGCCGCGGCATCAGCCATACCGAGGAGTCCGTGGCCGGTGATACGCACCTGCATGCCGCCCAGCTGTGGATCGCCCTGCCCGAAGCCGATCGGCGCACGGATCCACGCTTCGACCACTATCCCGATTTACCGCGTTGGGAAACGCAAGGGGTCGACTTCACTCTGCTGACGGGGGAGTTCTCCGGCTATAGGGCCCCGACCCTGGCGTTCTCGCCCCTGGTGGGCCTGGATCTCGTCAGCAGGGAAGCGAGCACCGTCGAGCTGTCGCTGCGCAAGGACTTCGAGTACGGCGTGTTGCCCCTGGAAGGCGCGCTGGACGTCGAGGGCGATACCTTTCCCCCCAATGAATTGGCCTATCTGGGTTGTGGGCGCGACCGTATCACCCTGAGCCTGCCCGTCGGCGGCAGAGCCATCCTGGTTGGCGGCGAGCCCCTGGACGAGGAGATCCTCATCTGGTGGAACTTCGTCGGCCACAGCAAGACCGAGATCGCCGAGGCCCAGCGCGACTGGGAGGCCGGCAGCGAGCGCTTCGGCCGCATTCCCGACTACGACGGGGAGCCCCTGACGCCGCCGCCGTTGCCGAGGAGCTTCTCCGGAGACGATGGTTGATCTATGTCCGTCGTCGGGGGCCGATCGATATGGGTCACCGAGGAAAACACCCCCTGGCGAATGGCTCTTTCTCCTCGTGAATGTGGAACGGGCAAGGAGAGGGCATGCATATCACGATCCTGACCCTGACGATCTCCCTCCCGGGCTGTCGCTCCCTCAAGGAGAAGCGACAGCGCATGGGTGGCCTTCACGAACGTCTCGGTCGACATCCGGCGATCGCCGTCTGCGAGAGCGGGCATCACGATCGCCACGATGCCAGTGAATGGACCTTCGTGGCGGTGGGCCCCACATCGCGGGCCGTGGCGTCACTGTGCAGCGAGATCGAGGAGACATGCCTGCAGAGGGTGGATGGCCGGGTCATGGAGGTGACGCGCGAGCGGCTGTGAGTCTGGCCAGCACGGGGCGGCCGACGCGGAGACACACTTTTCGGCAGGCGGCCATTGTCAGCGGGCGGGTCACCTGCGCTAGCCTGTAGGGCGAACGCCCATCCGCACCACCCTTTTCGGAGTGCCCGACATGACGCATGCCGACTGCCTAGGCATCCTGCTGCCCGACGATGGGCCGGATGACTACGAGTGGATCACCCTGGCGGAGCGAGCCCGGGAGCTGCCGCGGCTCGTGCTGGGCCGGGTGCCGAGCGACGGCCACCACGCGCCGGCGGCGCTGCTCGCCCTGGGCGCCGTGGAGCGGCTGGCCCCACCGGGCGAGCGGTTGGTCGAGGAGGCCGGCGCGCGCTCCGTGGTGTGGGCCTGCACCAGCGCCAGCTTCATCGGCGGGCTCGGCTGGGCCCATGATCAGCGCACCGCGCTCGAGGCGCGGCTGGGGGTGCCGGTGACCAGCACGGCGCTGGCATTTCTCGAGGCCCTCGACGCCCTGGGTCACGATCGTGTCGACCTGCTGAGCCCCTACCCGGACGACGTCACCCTGCGGCTGGTGAGCTTCCTGCGCGAGGGCGGGGTCGGCGTGGTCCACGACAAGGCCCTGGACTGCCCCTATGCCGCGGATTCGCACCGCGCCGACATCCTCGAGGAGGTGCGCCGATTCGTCGACCGCCATCCCGATACCACGCGGCCGCTGCTGATCCCCGATACCGCCATCGACACCCTTGGCCGGCGCGAGGCGCTGGTCCGGGAGGCCGGTCGCGAGGTGATGACCGCCAATCAGGTGAGCCTGTGGGCGGGGCTCAGGCGGCTCGCCGGCGGCGCTCGACCGCCGGCACTGCTCGGCCCCCTGGCCGATCACTGACCGTGCCGGGCCGGTCAGAGCCTGGGCGCGTCGAACTCGACGGGCTCGTCGGTATAGACACAGACGTTGGCGTCTTCGATATCGCCGTCCGGGTCCTCGAGGTGCGTCGCGAAGAATGCCTGGATCTCCCGGCGCTGGCAGTGCGCCTCGAAGGCCTCGCGGTTGGCCCAGATCTCATGGAAGACGATGGGGTAGCTCGCGCCCTGGGCGAAGGGATTGTCGATATGGCGGGTGACGGTGTAGTGCAGGCAGGCGTCCTCGCGATGGGCATTCGGCTCCAGCGCCTGGAGCGCCCGGAAGACCGCGTCCTCCCGGCCGGGCTTGGGCTTGAAGCTCGCGGTGCAGTAGATCTTCTGTGACATGATGACTCCTGATGGGGGAATGCCGCGGCGACGATACCAACAAGCGCGCAGCGCCACCAGCCGCCCCGACCCGCGAGGCGGAGTCCCGGGCCTGGCCGCCCGCGTGCCCCGACCGCCCTGTTGCGACAACGCCGCCCCGACTCCCCGGGGGGGAAACAACGACCAGCGACCTGGAGGATGGATGCCATGCGACTAGACGGTTCCTGCCACTGCGGCGCGGTGCGCTTTCGCGTCGAGTCCCCTCACTCCTATCCCTATCAGCGCTGCTACTGCTCGATCTGTCGCAAGACGGCCGGCGGTGGTGGCTATGCCATCAACCTGGGGGCGCTGGCCGAGACCCTCGAGGTCGAGGGCGCCGAACACCGTCGGGTCTACCATGCCGTGATCGACGGCGAGGAGAGCTCGGGCGAGCGGCACTTCTGCGGCCGTTGCGGCAGCGCGCTGTGGGTCTTCGACCCGGACTGGCCCGAACTGGTCCATCCCTTCGCTTCGGCCATCGACAGCGAGCTGCCGATCCCGCCCGAGCGCGTCCATTTGCTGCTCGACAGCAAGGCCGGCTGGGTGGAGGTCGAGGCCCGCGATGGCGACCGCTGCTTCGCCGGCTATCCCGAGGAGAGTCTCGCCGAGTGGCACCGGCGCCTGGGCCTGGAGCGCTGATCGACCCGGCGCCGGGACTGGCAGCGCGGCGTTGCTATGCCACAATGGCGCTTCCCGCCGACGTGCCAGGGCATACCCGGGCACGGTGGGGCAGGGACGCAGGATGAGCCCGGCAAGCGCCGGGCAGCCCAGAGCGGGTCGGCCCAGACGAGCAGGTAAAGACGGGTAAAGACGGGCAAAGAGAAGCGGCAAAAGGAGAGCGGCAATGACGGAGCGGCCAGCACGCGGCAAGCGCATCCCGGTCGGCATCAGCGCCTGCCTGACGGGCGAGCAGGTGCGCTACAACGGCGGGCACAAGCGCTCGCGCTATTGCCTGGAGGTGCTCCAGGAGCGCTTCGCCCTGGAGCCCTTCTGTCCCGAGCTCGCGGCCGGGCTCGGCGTGCCGCGGGAGCCGATCCGCCTGGTCGGCCTGCACGACGAGACGCCCCGGGTGCTGGGCACCCAGGACCCGAGCCTCGACGTCACCGAGCGCCTGGAGGAGGTCAGCCAGGCGTTCGTCGATGGCCACCGCCACCTGCGTGGCTTCATCCTGATGAAGGGCTCGCCGAGCTGCGGGCTCGAGCGGGTCAAGGTCTACCATCCCAACGGCATGCCCAGCCATTCGGATTCGGGCGCCTTCGTGCGCGCCCTGCGCCGCCACTTCCCGGAGCTGCCGCTGGAGGAGGAGGCGCGGATGAACGATGCCGTGCTGCGCGAGAACTTCATCACCCGGGTCTACGCCTTCGACGACTGGAAGCGCCAGGTCGAGGCCGCGCCGAGCTTCCACGCCCTGCTGCAGTTCCATAGCCGGCAGAAGTACCTGCTGATGGCCCATCACGTGGAGACCTACCGCGAGTTGGGACGCTACCTGGCAGGGGCCAGCAAGCTGCCGCTCGCCGAGGCCATGGCCCATTACCTGCAGCGCTTCATGGCGGCGCTCGGCCGCCCGGCGACCCGCAAGAGCCACACCAATGCCCTGCTGCACGTGCTGGGCTACCTCAAGCAGGCCGTCGACGGCGAGACCCGCCAGGACCTGCTGGCGGCCATCGAGGACTACCGCCTGGGCCACGTGCACCTGGTGGTACCGATCCGCCTGCTCACCCACTACGTAAAGCGCTACGGCTCGGACTACATCCGCGAACAGACCTACCTTGACCCGCATCCCTACGAGCTGGGCCTGCGCAACACCATCTGACGGCGCCGGCGTGCCGCCTAGGGCCGGCGTTCGTCGCGGGTGGAGCGCAGCAGCAGGCGGTCCAGCAGCCGGGTGCTAAGCACTCGCCTAAGGGTGCCGAACAGGTGGGTCGGCACGGTCACGTAGTAGCGTGCCTTCGGGCGCCGGCTCTCGAGGGCATGCACCAGCTTCTCGACGACCGCCTCGGGCCCCAGGGTGAAGCGCCCGCCGCCGTCGTCGCCGGCCAATCGCGCCTCCACGGCGCGGTAGGTCTCGGCGTGGGCGCTTGCCGCAGTGTCGATATGCGCCTTGAAGGCGCGGTAGGCACTCTCGCGAAAGCGGCTGGTGATCGGTCCGGGCTCGATCAGGCTGACGTGGATGCCGCTGCCGTGAAGCTCCAGGCGCAGGGTGTCGGTCAGCCCCTCCAGGGCGAACTTGGAGCAGACGTAGGCGCCGCGGTAGGGCAGGGCGGCGAGCCCCAGTACCGAGCTGTTCTGCACGATGCGCCCGCCGCCCTGGCGGCGCATCGCCGGCAGCACCCGGCAGGTGAGCTCGTGGGTGCCGAGCAGGTTGGTCTCCAGCTGGGCGCGCAGCACCTCGCGGGAGAGATCCTCCACCGCGCCGGGCTGGCCATAGGCGGCGTTGTTGAACAGCGCCTCGAGCCGCCCGCCGGTGGCCGCCAGCACCGTCTCGACGCAGGCGGCGATCGACTCGCTGTCGTCGAGATCGAGGTAGACCGCCGTCAGGCCCGCCTCGCGCAGGCGGGCCAGGTCCTCGTCGCGACGCGCGGTGGCGAACACCCGCCAGCCGCGCTCGGCCAGCGCCAGGGCGGCGGCCTGGCCGATGCCGCTGGAGGCGCCGGTGACCAGCACGCTGTGGGAGGATGGATGGGAAGAGGCGGACATCGATCGGGCTCCTGGCGGTCGGGGGAGGGCGCTGCGCATGGCTCGCGGCGGTGCGGCAACCCCGCACTCTGTCGGCTGGCGCCCGGCCATGCAAGTCGCCCGCGAAGTCCCTACAATGCGCCCCACTTTTGAGGTCGAGCGTCCATGTCCCCGTCTCCTCCCCCCTCCCTGTCCCATGCCGAGCGCTTCGCGCGGCTGACCGCGCTGCTGGCCGACTGGCAGCCGCTGTGGCGCCCGCTGCCGTTCCAGCATCGCGGCTCGCCCTGGGGCGCGGCGTACTCGGCGCTGGACAAGACGCTGCTGGCGCTCTCCGACGCCGAGGCGGCGCGCCTGCAGGACGCCCCCTTCCGCGACTCGCCGCTCGCCGAGTGGCTGCCGGTGGCGGCGCTCGAGGAGCTCGCCGCGTTGCCCGAGCTCGCCGGAGACGATCGCGCGCTGCCGGCGGCCTGGGCGGCCCATGTCGGCGGGCGCAAGTGGTCGCAGATCGAGGCCTTCCTGCCCCGGGTGGCGGCTGCGCCCGACGAGCGGCTGGTGGAGTGGTGCGCCGGCAAGGGGCACCTGGCCCGGGCGCTCTCGCGTCGCGACGCGGCCGAGGTGACGGCCCTGGAGTGGCAGGCCCCGCTGTGTCGCGACGGGCAGCGGCTGGCCGACCGCCAGGGGGCGGCGGTGCGCATGGCCGAGCAGGACGTGCTGGCCCCCGAGGCGGGGCGCTGGCTCTCGCCCGAGACGCACGTGGCGGCGCTGCACGCCTGCGGCGACTTGCACGCCCGACTGATCGAACTCTGCGCCGCGCAGGGCAGCGCCGTGACCCTGGCGCCGTGCTGCTATCAGCGCACCGCCGCGGCGCACTACCGACCCTTGTCGCAGCAGGGGCGCGAGCGGGCATCGGCCCTGGGGCTCTCGCTGACCCGCGAGGAGCTCGCCATGGCGGTGCAGGAGACGGTGACCGCGCCGCGCCACGTTCGCCGTCGCCGCGAGCAGGCCGGCGCCTGGCGGCTCGGTTTCGACCTGCTGCAGCGCGAGGTGCGCGGCGTCGACGCCTACCTGCCGGTGCCGAGCCTGGCCTACGGCCAGCTGCCGGCGCGCTTCGAGGCCTTCTGCCGCTGGGCGGCCGAGCAGAAGGGCCTGGTCCTGCCGGCCGGCGTCGACTGGGCGGCCTTCGAGGCCGCCGGCGAGCGGTGCCGGGCCGAGGTGGTGCGCCGGGAACTGGTGCGCCACCTGTTCCGTCGCCCGCTGGAGGTATGGCTGGTGCTGGATCGTGCCCTGCGCCTGGAGGAGGCGGGCTTTACGGTGGAGCTCGGCACCTTCTGCGCCCGCGAGCTGACCCCGCGCAACCTGCTGCTGCGCGCCGCGAGGCGCTAGGCTCGTCTACTTCGACTCGCGCCGGGCCCGCCAGTCGCGAAAGAGCGCCTGGATGCGTGACTGGGTGCGGGCGTACCAGGCCTCGTCCTTGGTCACCGCCCGCTCGGTGTTCAGCGGGTGGGTCGGGATGTGCAGGCGCATGTCCACGCCGCTCTCGGGGTGGGTGGTGACCCGCACCGCCGCCGAACGGCGGGCCGGGCCGTAGGGGATGTGCCGCGCCAGGTCGGCGAGGCGCTCGGTGTCGGTGGCGAAGCGCAGGAACTCGCGCGCCGCCTCGGGGTGGGGCGCGCCTTTCGGGATCGCCCAGGTCTCGTGCTCCTGGACCTGGCCGTCCCAGAGGATCTCGATCGGCGCGCCACGGTTGACCATGGCCTCGAAGAAGCGGCCGTTATAGCCCGAGGCCATCACCACCTCGCCCTCGGCCAGCAGGCGTGGCGGGGTATCGCCGGCCTGCCACCAGCGGATCTCGTCGAGCGTGTCCAGGCGCTCCCAGGCCAGCGCCAGGCCGCGGCGCGTGCTGAGCAGTCGATAGAGCTCCTGGCGGGGCACCCGATAGGAGAGCAGCGCCCACTCCAGGTTGACCGCCGGGGTGTCCTGCAGGGCGCGCGGCCCCGGGAAACGGCGCTGGTCGAAGAGGTCGCCGATTCGGGTCGGGCGCCGGCCGGGGAAGGCGTCGGTGCGATAGGCGATGACGGTGGCGAAGATGCTGTGGGTGATGGCGCAGCGACCGAAGGCGTCCGGCAGGAAGTCCGCCTCCGCGGGCGTGCCGTCCGGGGCCGGCGACAGCAGCGCCGGCGAGAGCGGCTCGAGCAGCCCCTCGTCGCAGGCGGCCATCGCCTCGCTGCGGGTCATGTCGATCAGGTCCCAGGGCACCTCGTCCGCGGCCACGGCGCGCCTGAGCGCCTCTATTCCCCCGTCGTACTGCCGCACCTCCACGGGCCGGCCGGTGGCGGCGGTGTAGGGTGTGAACAGCGCCGCCTGCTGGGCGCGCTCGTAGGCCCCGCCCCAGCTCAGCACGACGAGGGCGTCCTCGTCGGCTGCGCCGCCGAGCGAGAGCAGGGCGAGCGCCAGCCCCAGCAGGCGCGCCGGCCAGCGGCCCCGCGTTCGCTTGGACTCTCGCGTCATCGGACGTTTATCCCGTGCCATGCTCCTCCCGTCGCAGTTCGTCGCCGTGTGCCAGGTAGGCGCGGGTGATGCTCGACTCGAAGACCACCCCCAGGAAGGCGCCCTCGGCGTCGACCACCGGCAGGGCCTCGCCGGTGACGTCCTCGAGTGCCGCCATGGCGTCCCAGAGCGAGGCGTCTGGCGCCAGCACGGGGCGCGCCAGCGGTGCGATCAGCTCCACCCGCGGCGGGTTGTCGGCGTCCTCCGGCGCCGCTTCCCGCGCCGCTTCCAGGTCGGCCAGGCTCACGCAGCCGTGGTAGCGCCCCGCCGCGTCGACCAGATAGCCCTCGCCGTGGCGGGCGCGGCACAGGGCGGTGACCGCCTCGGCCACCGGCGTCTGCGGCCTGAGAATCACGCCTTCATCCGTCAGGTGCTCTGTCACCGGGGTCCCCCGCAGCACGGCGCGGCCGCGCCCGGCGGAGAGGTCCAGGCCGCGCGCCACGAGCTGGATGTCGAACAGCGAGCGGCCGAAGAGCTGGGCGGCGATGGGGCTCGCCAGGGTCACGCTCGCCAGCGCCGCGGTGGTCAGCGCGTAGCTGCCGGTCAGCTCGAAGACGATCAGCAGGCTGGTCAGAGGGGCCCCGATCACCGGGGCGGTGACCGCCACCATGCCGCAGACGGCATAGAAGACGAAGGTCTCCTGGGGCGCGCCGCTGAGCTGGCCGACCAGGGTGCCACACAGCGCCCCGAACAGGGTGCCGATGACCAGCGCCGGGCTGAACACTCCGCCCCCGAAGCCCATGCCCAGGCAGAGCCCCGTGGCGGCGATCTTGAGCACCAGGACCAGCAGCAGCTCGGCGCTGTCGAAGGCGCCGGCGATGGTGGCGAAGCGCAGGGTCTCCTGACCCATGCCGAGGATGTCGGGGACCCACAGGGCGGTGAGACCGAGCAGCGCCCCGGCCAGGGCGGGACGCAGCGGCGCGGCCAGCGGCAGGCGCCGCGCCAGGCGCGTGACGCCGAGCAGGGTGCTCATGTAGGCCCCCGCGACCAGGGCGCCGAGGCCGCCGATCGCCAGGAAGGCGATGAACTCCCAGGGGCGCGGCGCGGCGGTGTCGGCGACGTGGAAGAGTGCGCCGCGCTGGAGCACGTTGGCGGCGATCACGTGGCCGACCAGGGCCGCCGCGGCCACCGGGGCGAAGGCGCGCAGGGCGTAGTGGCGCAGCACCACCTCGTGGGCGAAGACGATGCCCGCCAGGGGCGCATTGAAGGCGGTGGCGATGGCGGCGGCGACGCCGCAGGCGATGGTGACGTTGTCCTCGGAGCGACCCAGGCGCAGCAGCCGGGCGCCGAGCGACCCCAGGGTCGCGCCCAGGTGGACCAGGGGGCCGTACTGGCCGACCGAGGCGCCACTGCCCAGCGAGATCAGGGCGCTGAGCGCCGAGAGGCCGCCGGCCCGCGCCGGCAGCCGGCCGCGGCGGGTCTGCACGGCGGCGATCACATCGGCCGGGGCATGCGGGCGCCGTTCGGGAATGGCGAGATGCACCAGGCCGACCGCCAGGCCCCCGAGCGTCGGCACCGCGACGGTGATGACCAGCAGCAGGCCGGGGTGGTCGAACATCATGCGACTGCGCGGCGAGATCAGCAGCAGGTCGTTGAGGCCGAGCACCGCGGCGACGAATCCCACCGCGACGAGCGCGGCGATGGCGCCGATCACGGCACCCAGCAGCACCAGTCCCAGGAAGCGGACGACGGCCAGTGGGCCGCGTCCGGCACGCTCGACCGCCGGAATCCCTTTCATCCTCAAGTTGTAGGCGCGGCGCGCGGCGCCGTCTACCTGATCGACGCCGAGGACCAGAACGGCGGCGAGACGCCCTGGGCGGTGACGACGTGCCCCGGTCGGTCACCGTCTACAGTGAAGATGGCTACCCGGAGCCCAACGACCTGGGCCGAAACGACGACAGCAACCTCACCGCCGAGCCGTACGACGACAGCTGAACCTTCCCCGGCTGCGAGCCTTTTCCATCAGATCGCGAGGTGTACAGATGACCCGCCATACCTGTCTCGGAGTGGCGCTGGCCGCCGCGCTCCCCCTCGCCGCCGGAGCGCAGGAGCCTCCCCGCCTGATCCTGCAGATCACCGTGGACCAACTGCGCGGCGATCTGCTGCTCCGGCAGAGGGACCAGTTCGGCGAGGGTGGTTTTCGCTACCTGCTGGACGAGGGTATCCACTACGTCGATGCGCACCATGCTCATGCCAACACCGAGACGGTCGTCGGCCATGCCACGCTAGCGACAGGGGCGCATCCCGCCGCCCATGGCATGGTGGGCAACCTCTGGTTCGACCGGAAGGCGGGCCGCACAGTCTATAACATCGAGGATCCGGACTACCCGATCCTCTCGGCCGGCGCCGGGGTCGATGCGGAGACCGAGATCGACCCGACCCAGAAGGCCGCGGCCACGGACGGACGATCGCCGTCCGCCATCCTGACGACGACCTTCTCCGATGAGCTGTCGATCGCGACGCAGGGCCGGGCCAAGGTGTTCGGTGTGTCCGTGAAGGACCGGGGCGCGGTGACAATGGCCGGCCATACCGGCGAGGCGTTCTGGTTCTCCAAGGCCACGGGAGATTTCGTGACCTCGAGCTACTACTACGACGCCTATCCCGATTGGGTGACGGCGTGGAACGAGAGTGACGTCCCGCAGAGGTATCGTGGCGTCGCATGGGAGCTGCTGCACCCGATCGAAACCTACGTGTTCGGCGAACGCGACGACCAGGAGTGGGAGCCGGATTTCGCGGGCTTCGGGCGCACCTTTCCGCATCCCTTCTCGAGCGTCGATTCGCAGGGAGCGGAAGAGGACCCCTATTTCACGACGCTCCTCACCCTGAGCCCGGCGGGGGACGAGATCACCGCCGATTTCGCCAAGACGCTGATCGACGCGGAGGGGCTCGGCGACGACGAGGTGACCGACTTTCTCGGCGTCAGTTTCTCGGCGACCGACTATGTCGGCCATTTCTTCGGGCCTTCGAGCCTTGAGGCCGAGGACAATTTGCTGCACCTCGATCGCACGCTGGCCGACCTGTTCTCCTACCTCGACGAGGAGGTCGGGCTGGACCAGACGCTGATCGTCCTGTCGGCGGACCATGGCGCGCCAGAAGCGCCGGGTTTCCTGGCCGAACTGGGCAAGCTCGGTGGCTACGTGGCGCCCGACACCTGGGACACCGATGCGGCCGTCGACCGGATCCGCGATCGGTTCGGAATGTCAGGCAAGCTCATCGAAGGCTACGATCACCCCTATCTCAACCTGGCGGAAGCGGCGCGCAGCGCCGAGGGCGTCGATCAGGTAGCGCTGGAAACGGCGGTCGCCGAAGAGCTCGTCGCGTTCGACGGTGTGGCCCATGCGATCCCGAGTTCCCGGCTGCGCGAGGGCGCGCTGCCCGAGAACGCGCTCACGCGCGCCGTGCTGAACAACTTCAACCCCGACCGGTCCGGCGACATCTACGTCGTCTTCCACCCCGGCTGGTTCGTCAATGACTTCGATGGCCTCTCCGTCACCGTCACACACGGCTCGCCCTGGCGCTACGATACCTATGTGCCGATCGTGTTCGCAGGCTACGGGCTGGCCCCGCGGACGGTATCGCGGCGGGTTCATACGGTTGACGTGGCGGTCACACTTTCCGCCATCGCGGCCACCCGTCCACCCGATGGCGCCGCCGGCGACGTGCTTCTGGAGGTCGTCGGGCAGTGATCGGGCATGGCATGCCTTGTTGGCTCTGGCCTTGCGCAAGGCCCGTGGGGAGCTGGGGGAGAAGGGGCTCCAGACGACCTGGCGATGAAAGGGTGGACCGGGGCAGGCCGGTTATGACAAGGACAGTGCTGAGGCGGATGATTCGATCCGGGGCGGGCACGCGGGCCGGTGACGTGGCCGCGCCCCGTGGGGCGTGGCCACGTAGTCGTGCGGCCTGGTGATCAGTGGTGTCGGCTGAAGCGGCCGTGCGGGCTGGCGGTCATCAGGCGGTCGAACTCGCGACCGCTCATGTGCACCAGGGTCTGGTGGTCGCCGGCCTCGAAGTAGATGTCGGGCTGGTGGCGCAGCATATCGTCGATATAGACCTGCAGGCCGTAGGCCTGGCCGACCGGGGTGGTGGCGCCGGGGTCGCAGTCGCTGAACGTCTCGGCGATCTGCGCCTCGGAGGCCAGCTCGACCTTCTCGTGGAAGAGCGCCGAGAGTCGATCGAGATCGGCATCGCAGGTGCTCGGCAGCACGGCCAGCCGATAGCCCGCGTCGCCCTGCAGCATGACCGCCTTGGCCATCTGGTTGCCGGCGACGTGCGTCCGCTCGGCGATGCGGCTGCTGGTCACCTCGCGTGGATGGGGGACTTCCTCGAAGTCGATGTCACAGGCTCGCAGGTACTCCCGTATCGTCATGGGCATGCTCATGACAGTGTCTCCTTCGGCCGCTCGGGCCGGGGTCGTCAGTGGTGGCCTCCCTGTGGGTGGATGATGCGTTCCTTCTCTTCAGCATAGTCCCTTCGGCGACACCGTCCTTTCGATACCGTCCTTTCGATACCGTCCCTTCCCCGTCGCCGCTCGCCGGCCTGTGGGGGTGTGAGTTGGCGTGAGGCGGCGCGACCGTTCGCTCAACTCGCGGGGGGAAAGCGCGCCAGCCGCTCCCGGGTGACGCCGTCGCGCCGGACCCCCAGCGGCAGCAGGGTGCCCGGCGCCTGGCGGCGCAGGATGGCGCTGAGGTCGGTGGGCGCTTCGAGATCGACCCCGGCGGCGGTGAGGATCACGTCGCCCGCCACGAGGCCCGCCTGCTCGGCCACGCTCGCCTCATTGACGCTCACGATGCGCACGCCTTCCGGGTGGGCCTCGAGCAGCACGCCCAGGCGCAGCGGGTCTTCGGGCTGGAAGGCGGATTCATCGCCCAGCACATAGCGGGCGTCGGCGTGCTCCGTCGGGGCGGCGCAGTCGCCGGCCGGGGTCCAGGGCAGCAGGCTCAGGTGATCGGTGAGGCCCAGGTCGTCGAGCTGGGCGGGTACGCCGTCGCCGCCGGCGAGGTGGCCCTGGCCCATCAGCCCCACCACCAGGGTGTCGGGGCGCGCGGCCTCCGACAGCGCCGCGGCCATGGCGCGGTCCCAGACCAGCTGGGCGGCGATGAAGCGCGCAAGGCCCGCGGGGTCGTCGTCGCGGTCGACGTGCTGTTCGAAGATCGCGGTGAGACGATCGCGATAGGCCGGCGCGGCCGGGGCCGGCGGGGTGATGCCGAAACGTTCCTCCGCGGGGACGGCCGCCCAGCCCTCTGCGGCCAGGCGCCCGCGCAGGGCGGGGGTGACGTTGAGGGCCACCAGCGGGATCCGCTGCATCCGCGCGAAGTGCAGGATCGGCAGGTAGAGCGCGGGATCGAAGCCCCAGGCCTGCTGCCAGTCGCTCGCCGCGAGAAAGGCCGCCTCGTCGAGCTCGCCGGCGATCCACGCATCCAGCGCCGGCTGCGCCTCGCGGGGCAGCATCTCCAGGCCGATCACCATCGAAGGGCGGTGGGCATGCAGGGCGGCCAGGGTGTAAAGCTGCCAGCGGTGATGGTCGAGCCGGTCGTGGCGTTCGCCGAGCAGCAGTACCCGACGCTCGGCGAGCTCGGGCATCAGCGCCGCGGTGGAGCGCCGTTCCCCGTCATCGGTCAGCCACTGGCCGGGCGCGGGGCAGGCGTCGGCCAGGGTGACCGTCGGGGCCGCGAGGAGCGCGGCGGAAAAGGGGATCACAAGGGCAATGACGAGCCAGGCTGGCAGGGCGAGGCGGCTGAGGAAGCGAAGGCGCAGCAGGCGAGTTGGCGGCATCGGGGGCTCTCGGATAACGTGTCGGGCCATGCCCGTGATCGACACTCAGCCTACCTCGGGGCCCGATAGGGGGGGAAGTGCTGCACTTCGAGGACGGGGAAGTGCCGCTGAAGCGTCGCTTCTGGCACGTCGGTCGCGAGAGGCGGTGTCGCGCCTGGCGCGAGAGACTGGGAGGCCCGAGCCGCTACACTGGGTCAACGAGAACCTGGCGGGTGACGACGAGTGGAATAGGGAGTTTCCGACGCTTCGGGAAGGATGCTTATGAAGACTTCGCTTACATGGATCCTGGTGGCGCTGCTGCTGGCCGTCTCCTGCCTGGGCCTGGCCCAGGAGGAGGCGGAGAACACCCGCTGGTTCAGCGTCGACGCGTTGAATACCGGCCTCGGGGAGCCGCCCGACGGTATCGAGCGCCGGACGCCCCGCGATGCGGTGCGCAGTTTCCTGACGCTGACCGAGCAGGAGGACTATTCGGCCGCGGCGCACCTGCTCAACCTGCTCGACCTGCCCCCCGACGAGCAGGCCGAGCGCGGCCCGGTGTTGGCCAGGCAGCTCGCCGCCGTGCTGCAGCGGGGAGAGTGGATCAACGTCTCCGCGCTCTCCGCGCGTCAGGACGCCATGGTCGTGGACACCTCGGGCAAGAGCTCCCGCGTCGGCCAGCCACGGCGCAACCTCGAGCTCGCCAGCCTCGAGCTCGACGGGCAGAACTACGAGGTGCGCCTGGGCCGCTACCGGGTGGGCGAACAGGATCCCATCTGGCTGATCGCCCCGGAGACGATTACCGCGATCCCCCGGCTCTACGAGAAATATGGCCCCTCCTGGCTGGAAGACCAGATCCCGGAGCGCTTCCAGGTCTCCTTCGGCAAGCTGAAACTCTGGGAGTGGTTTGCCATCCCGATCTTCCTGTTCCTCATCGGCGCGGTGGGGTGGTTTACCCATGCCCTCATGGGCCTGCTCGCCGCTCGTCTGCCGGCGGGGCTTTCCAGCGTCTTCGCGCAGATGATCCGGCTGCCCATGGCCTTTCTCACCATGTCGCTGCTGGCGCAGTGGCTGCTGACCTACGTGGTCTCCTTCTCCGGCGTGGTCACCGCCATCTTCCGGGGGCTGCTGGTCATCATCCTGGCCTGGGGCGTGGGGCTGATCGCGGTGCGGCTCGTGGATACGCTGCTGATCCGCATGACGCGCCGGCTGGTGGGCGAGATCGATGACACCAAGAGCCGCGACGATCGCCAGCTGTTGACCACCCTCCACGCCCTGCGACGCGCGGTGATCCTGATCACCGTGACGGGCGTGGCGATCTACGTGATCGCCCAGGTCAGCCTGTTCGAGACCCTCGGCGTGACGCTGCTGGCCTCGGCCAGTGTGGTGACGGTGCTGGTGGGCATCGCCGGTCAGGCCGTGCTCGGCAACATCCTGGCTTCCTTCCAGATCTCGCTGACCAAGCCGATCCGCATCGGCGACCTGCTGATCTTCGAGGATCAGTGGTGCTACGTGGAGGGTATCTATTACACCTTCATCCGCCTGCGGACCTGGGATGAACGGCGTCTGGTCGTGCCGGTGAGGTACTTCATCTCGAAGCCCTTCCAGAACCTCTCCTCGAAGAACGCGAAGCTCTGTCAGACCATCGTGCTGACCCTGCACATCAGCGCCGACGTGGCGACCCTGCGGGAAAAGTTCAAGGAGTTCGCGATGGCCGAGGAGAAGGTCATCGATCACCACTCGCTGGCCTGCTACGTGACGGGCCAGCACGAGGCGACGCAGGAGATCTCCTTCTACCTGACGAGCCCCGAGCCCATGGGCGCCTGGGCGGCCGAGGCGCAGGTCCGCGAGAAGCTGCTGGCCTTCATCCGCGACCATCACCCCGAGTGGTGGCCCAGGTCGGTGGTGGTGCTCAGCGAGCACGACATCGCCCGGGGCGATACGCCGGCACACCGGCATATCCGTCGGCCGGCCACGCTGCAGAAGATCGACGATGCCCCGGCGACGGACGGCGAGGCGCCAGACGATGCCTAGGCAATGAGGCCGGCGCGTCGGGCCTCGGCGCCGACCGGGCAGGCCACCAGAGGAGGCCACGATGAGAGCTCCAAGACGACGCGCCGGCATCGGCCCGCTACTGCTGTTCGCCGGGCTGTGGCTGGCGGGCTGCAGCGACGAGGAGGGCGTCGCCGAGGTGCCCCTGCCGGTGCTGGCGTCTCAGCCCGCGGCCCACGACGACAGCCGCGTGGCGACGCAGGGCGTGGTGCGTCATTTCGAGGACCCGCTGCACTACTGGATCGAGGATCGGGACCTGCACCGGGTCGAGATCGTCCCCCACGAGCGCATCGCCCCCTACCTCGGCGAGGCCGTGCGGGTGGAAGGCCACTTTCGCTTCTCGCCGACCGAGGGGCGCCGCTTGACGCTGGAGCGCGTTGAGCGGCTGGCCGGCGGCTGACCGGTGAGTGACCGCGCTGGCCGCCGCCGACCATCGTTCGCTAGGTCGGTGACCGATGGTCGACGGGAGGCGGTCGTTACCGGCTGACGTCGTCCAGGCTTCCCTGGAGCGTGGCGACGAGGCGGCGGGCGCCGCCCCGATCGCGATGCTCGCCCAGCCAGATCCCCTGCCAGGTGCCCAGTGCCAGGCCTCCGTCGCTCACCGCCACGGTCAGCTGGGTGCCGAACAGGCTGGCCGCCACGTGGGCGGGCATGTCGTCATCGCCCTCGAGGGTGTGGCGGAAGTAGGGCAGGGCGCCGGGTATCAGGTCGCGCAGGAAGGCGTCCATGTCATGGCGCACGTCCGGGTCCGCGCTCTCGTTGAGGGTCAGCGAGGCCGAGGTGTGCAGCAGCTGCAGGTGCACGAGCCCCACCCGAACCTCGGCCAGCCGCGGCAGGCCGGCGACGATCTCCTCGGTGACCCGGTGAAAGCCCCGCGACCGTGGCGACAGCGTGATCTCGCGTTGATCCCACATGGTCTCGATGTCTCCCGTCATGGATCGGATGCCCAGCATAGGGGAGGCCTCGCCGACATTCATCCCGGACGCCGTCGAACGCCTTCTCCTCGTTCGACCGGAGGCCGGCGAGCGCCGCGATGGCGCGTCATGGCCGGCAGACGAAGTAGTCGTTCTGGATGTCGTGCTCCAGCTGGTGGACCCGAATGTCGCCAAAGCCGGCCTCCTCCAGGTAGGCCAGTGCCCGTTCGCGGCCCCACATGGTGCCGAGCCCCTCGCCGCCCTGGGCCAGCGAGACCGTCATGCAGTGGCTGACCGAGACGGCATAGAGCATCGTGCCCAGCGGATGGTTGCGGTCCAGATGGTGGTGGCTCGAGGCGTGGATGTCCTGGACCAGGTAGACCCCGTCAGGCGCCAGGCTTCGGTGGATCCCCTTGAGCAGGCGGCGCGGCCTGGCCTGGTCGTGGATGCCGTCGAAGGTGGTCACCAGGTCGAAGGCCCCTGGCGCGGCGGTGACATCGAAGTCGCCGAGGTCACGCACCTCGAAGGTCAGGTTGTCGAGCCCGGCCGCCCGGGCCTGGTCCCTCGCCCAGGCGATGGCCTCTTCGGAGAGGTCGTAGCCGACGAAGCGGCTGGTCGGGAAGCGTTCGGCCATCGCCAGCAGGGCGCGGCCGCGGCCGCAGGCGCAGTCCAGCACCCGGATGCCGGCCTCGAGCCGCGCGGTCAGGCCCGGGGCCAGCGGCAGGATGGCATCGAACAGCGCCGGCAGCACGGTCTGGCCGCTGTCGCTCGCCATCACCTCCTGAAAGCGCGGATAGCGCGAGTAGGGCACGCCGCCCCCTTCGCGGAAGCAGCGAACCACGTCGTCCTCCACGCTCCCCAGCAGCGAGATAAACTGAGCGTAGACGGCGAGGTTGGCCGGACCCCGGTCGGTGAGCAGCTCGGCGTGGGTATCGGGCAGGCGATAGGTGCCGGCGGCCGGGTCGGTGTCGATCACCTCGCCGGCGACCATGCCACCGAGCCACTCGCGCACGTAGCGCTCGTCGAGCCCGGTGTGCTCGGCCAGCTGCTGGCTGGTGAGAGGCGGCTGGCCGGCCAGGGCCTCGAAGAGGCCGGTGCGGTGGCCGATGGCGGTGAGCAGCATCAGCCCGCTCTCGTTGAGGGCATGAACCAGTCGGGCCTCGAAGGCGTCGCTGTCGGTCGCGGTCACGGGAAGGGAATGAACATGGCACATGGTGGGTCTCCTTCGTGTGGTCATTGTCATGGGCCTGCAGGAGAACCCTACGGCCGGCACGGCATCGCAACGAAAGGGGATCGCGCCGCAAAGGGGTGTTTTCTGCCATGACCACGCCGTCCACCACGCAAGTCGCCATCCTGGCGGTGCCCGAAACCACCGCCTCCACCCTCTATGGCATGTTCGACCTCTTCGGGTCGGCCGGCCGCGACTGGGAGCTGCTGATGCACGGTCGCCCCGGGGTGGCGCTGCTGCAGCCGCTGATCGTTTCCCGCGATGGTCGCGGCTTTCGCACCCGCAACGGGGCCTGGATCGAGCCGGACGCGGCCCTGGCCGACTGCCCGGGGCCGACGGCCATCTGCATTCCCGACCTGCTGGTGGTGCCCGGCGCTGAGCTTGCGGGGTGCTACGACCCGGAGCTCGCCTGGCTGCTGGCCTGTCATGGGCGCGGGGCCCTGCTGGCCGGGGCCTGCACCGGCTCGCTGCTGCTCGCCGAGACGGGGTTGCTCGCCGGCCAGGATGCCACCACCCACTGGGCCTACTGCGATGCCCTGGCGCACCAGCATCCCGAAGTGCGCGTGCATGCACATCGCGCCCTGGTGGTCAGCGGTGAGGGAGGACGGCTGATCATGGCCGGTGGCGGCACCACCTGGATCGACCTGGCGCTGTTCCTGGTGGCCAGGCTGGTCGGCGTGGACGAGGCGATGCACCTGGCGCGGATCTTCCTGATCGACTGGCACCACGAAGGCCAGCAGCCCTACGCGACGCTGACCGCCGCCCGCCAGGTGGAGGATGCGCTGATCGGCGAGACCCAGGTGTGGGTCGCCCAGCACTACGACATCCACTCGCCGGTGGCCGGCATGGTCCGCCGCAGCGGCTTGACCGAACGCTCCTTCAAGCGCCGCTTCAAGGCCGCCACCGGCATGACGCCGATGGACTACGTGCACACCTTGCGCCTCGAGGAGGCCAAGCAGATCCTGGAGAGCGGCGACGACCCCATCGAGGCGGTGGCGGAGCAGGTCGGCTATGCCGACCCGAGCTTCTTCCGGCGCCTGTTCGGCCGGCGCGTGGGGCTCACCCCTCGGGCGTATCGCCGGCGTTTCCGCGGCCTGCGCCTGACCCTGCAGTGAGTCCCGCGCTCACCTGATCCGCCCCAGCTCCTCGGCGACATCCGCCATGCTGTAGTAGGTGCGCTCGCCGAACGACGCCAGCGTCTGCAGGTCCGCTTCGCTGGCCTGCCCGCGGACATGCGCCTCGAGCTCGTCGCGGCTGGCCGGGAAGCGCATGCCTTCGAAGAGGCTGGCGAAGCGGGCGGCGGAGGGGGCCTGCATGGCACGCTCGCCGCCGGTCTTGCTGGGCTGGTCATCGGGGAGCCGTTCGTGGCTGCGCAGCTCGCCGAAGGCGCGCGCCACCTCGGCCGCATCGCGATACTCCTGCGCCGGCAGCTGCTCGACGATGCGGCGCACCTCGCGATGGTCCTCGTCGATGGCATCGCGCAGCGCGTCCCGCTGCTTGGGAAACGTCACCCCCTTGAGCGCCTTCTCGATATCCGCGGCGGAGACCGCCAGGCGGGGGTGGGAGGTTTGCAGGTGCTGCTCGTAGCGGGACTTCTGCTCGAACTCGTCACCACAGATGTCACAAATGAACGGGGCCATCAGCGCACTTCCCCAAAGGCGTGTTGAATGTCGGCCATCGTCTCGTACTGCTGGCCGGGCAGCGCGTTCAGCGCCTCGACGATCTCTTGTGCTGCCTCGTTGGCCTCGGCCTGCCTGACCAGCTCGGCCTTGCTGCACGGCAAGTCCACGCCCTTCAGGGCATGGGCGATGCCGGCCGCCGAGGCCGTCTCGCGAGCCGCTCGGCCGCCGCGCTCGCCGCCCTTGCTCAGGTCGCCTGCGGGCTCACGAGACTCGGGTTGCATGCTCGGTTCCGTGAACCGGCCGGCCTTCAGCGCCTCGGTGGGCCACTCCCGCCGGCTCAGCCCCAGGGTCTCGAAGAGCGACGCCGTGCCGGTGAGCGAGACGTCCTCCTCGCTCAGGTCATCGTGCGCGCCGATCAGCAGCAGCTGAGCGTTGGCATGGTCGAGCAGGCGGCTATCGTCGATATCGATCCAGCGCTTGTCGGCAAACTTCTCGCGCAGCGTCTCGGGATAGTCCGGCCGGGCATCCGGGAAGCCGGGCACGTCGAGGGCCGGATTGCGCACCGAGATCACGTAGCTCGCCTCGGCCAGGATGCCCAGTTCCTGCTGTGCCTGCCCCGGCTGCTGGGGGCGAGTCAGGCGGTAGGCCAGCCGCGAATCGCCGTCGCCTGTGACGATCGCGTAGCGCCCCTCGCCGACGGGAATGGCCTCGCCCTGCTCCTGCTCGCCGCGAGTCTTCGTCTCATACTCCAGCGGGGCCAGGGCCTCGCCGATCGCGTTCGGCTTGCCCGTCATGTCGATCATCATCCACTCGCGCGCGGTGGATGCCGGCTCGCCCTCGAGGATCTCCGGCATGCGCTTCTTGCCGACCAGCAACAGCCGAGCGATCTCGGCATCGTCCGGCACCAGTACGAGGTACAGCCGCTGGACGTCGTCGAGGTTCCGGACATGGTCGACGTCGACCCTGGGCCGGTAGAAGAAGTAGATCTCACCGCTCTCCACGTCTGCCATTTGACACCTCCTTCGCCGTATCGGGCGTCGCGGGGCACGCGCCCGAGCATCCCTCGAGCGGTGTAGACCCGGACGTTCATGATTGAGGGTAGCTGCCTCCCGGACGGTCTTGCCTGCACGGGGGCGAGGGAGGCGTCATGGGTGATGGCTGACGGAGACAGACGACAAAAAGGCCCCGAGTCAGCGATGACTCGGGGCCTTCTCGATGCGTGTCGCCCGGCCCAGGCGGCGTGGCTAGCCGCCTGGTCGAGGGTGTGCTGCATCAGCGGTCGGCGGCACTCGCCTTGGCGTTGCGCGCGGCCACCAGGCCCTGCTCGCGGGCCATGGCGTAGGCGGCCTGGGGGCCGGTCCACAGCGAGGGCAGCAGCACCAGCGACACCGGGATCGCGGTGATCACGATGAACTGCTGCAGGGCGCTGATCTGGCCGGAGCCCATGTAGAGCAGGATGCCCGCCATGATGGCCATGGCGATGCCCCAGAAGGCGCGCACCAGGCGGTTCGGGTCGTCGTGGCCGGTGCAGACCACGGCGATGGCATAGCTCATGGAGTCGCCGGTGGTGGCCACGAAGATGCTGGTCAGCACCAGGATGGCCATCGCCATCAGGCCGCCGCCGGGCAGCGCCTGGGCCACGGTGAGGGTCGCCACGTCAAACTGGAAGTTGTTGAGCGCCTCGGTGAGGTCGATCACGCCGGTCAGCTGGTAGTGGATGCCCGAGCCGCCGAGCAGGGTGAACCACATGGCGGTGGCGATCGGCGCCATCACGGCCACGGCGAGGATCATCTGGCGGATCGAGCGGCCCCGCGAGATGCGCGCCACGAAGATCGCCATCAGCGGCCCGTAGCCGATGAACCAGGCGAAGAAGAACACCGTCCACCACTTCATCCACCAGGCGGGCGCGGTCTCGGAGGTCATGGTCGCCATGGCGAAGAAGGAGGTGAGGTACTCGCCGAAGCCTTGGGTGAAGGCGTTGGTCAGGAACAGCGTCGGACCGAAGACGAAGATCACCGCCGCGATGGCCAGCGCCAGGAAGACGTTGAAGCGGCTGAGGATCTGGATGCCCTTGTGGATGCCGGTCATCGCCGAGGTGACGTAGACCACGGCCAGCGCGACCAGGATCATCAGCTGGGTGCTGTAGCCTTCGGAGGCGCCGAACAGTTCATGCAGGCCGAAGCTCACCTGGGTGGCCAGGAAGCCGATGGGGCCGACGGTGCCGGCGACCACGGCGATCACGCAGCAGGCGTCGACCACGCTGCCGAACCAGCCCTTCATGACTCGCTCGCCGAGCACCGGGTAGAGCAGGGTGCGCGGCTGCAGCGGCTGGCCCTTCACGTAGTGGGCATGCGCGAGGACCACGGCGGTGAGGGTGCCGAGCACGGCCCAGGCCAAAAAGCCCCAGTGCATGAACGACTGGGCGAGGGCGCCGGCGACCGCTTCCGGCGTGCCGGCCTCGGTGTCGAAGGCCGGCGGGGTGACCACGAAGTGGTAGATCGGCTCACCCGCGGCGAAGAAGACGCCGCCGCCGGCCAGCAGGGTGCACATGATCATCGACAGCCACTTGAAGGTGCTGATCTGTGGCGCGTCGAGGTTGCCCACCCGGGCCTGGCCGGCGGGGGAGATGGCCACCCCGATGCCGACCAGGAAGGTCAGCAGCAGCAGCAGCTGGAAATAGGTGCCCAGCGTCGCGGCGGTCCAGGCGAAACCGCTGGCGATGCCATCGGCCACGCCCTGGATGTCGTACAGCGAGAGGCCGACGAAGGCGACGATGAAGCCGATGGTAAGCAACAGCACGAGAGGATCGCCGAGCCGCGACATGAGTCCCGTCCGAGCCGTGGCGGCGGTTTGATCATTCTGGGGCATGGGGGAGATGCTCTAGTTGAAAGGATTTTCGGCGTCTCCAAGACGCAACGCCGACTAGAGCGCCAGTACTTTACCACAGACCCGACTCGAGACTAAAGGAGGGGGGGCGAACGCAGCGAGCCACCCTCGCGCGGGGCGCCGCGATCGCCGCGTTGCACAGCGACCCGTGCGGGGCTCGGCTAGAATCTCCATGTCGAGGGCCAGGCGCGCGGCCAGGCCAGTCAACCGAGGGGCGAGAGATGCGTGGATGGACGGCGATACTCCTGCTCGTGGCGGCGGTGCATGCCCACGCCAGCGGCGATGATGCCTCGCCCGATCATGCGCTGACGCCCTGTTCTGCAGCGTGGGTCGCCCACGTCGAGGAGCGGCTGGGCACGGGCGATGGCCGTGGGCACGGTCCCGATCCCGGCTCCGCGGAGTGGCGCTCGGTGGTCGAGTTCAGGCTCGGCATCCGTGATGACCCGGCGGTGCCGAGCCGGGAGAGCGAAGCCTGGTGTCGCCATGTCGATCGGCTCCTGCGCGACCGAGAGGCCCCGCCGGCGAACGAGGGCGCCTCGAGCATGACGCCGGGCGTTCACACGCGGGATCAGTAGGCGCCTTCGCTGTAGGTCAGCTCATAGCTGTGGCTGTAGATCTCGAGGATGTTCCCGAACGGGTCCTCCATGTAGATCATGCGGTAGGGCTTCTCGCCCGGATAGTAGTAGCGCGGCTTCTCCATGCGCTTCCTGCCGCCGGCGGCGACGATGCGCTCGGCCAGTCCCTCGACGTCGGGGTCCTGCACGCAGAAGTGAAAGACGCCGGTCTTCCAGTACTCGAAGTTGTCCTCCGGGTCTTCCGCGTTCTTGAACTCGAACAGCTCGACGCCGATCCGGTCACCGGTCGAGAGATGCGCGATGCGAAAGCGGTCCCAGCCGCTGCCGAACACATCGGTACACATCTCGCCGATGGCGCTGTCGTCCTCGACGACCTCCGACGGTTCCATGATCAGGTACCAGCCCATCACCTCGGTGTAGAAGGCCACCGCCTTGTCCAGGTCCGGCACCGAGATGCCGATATGCGAGAAGTTTCTCGGGTATGTGTTGTGCATGACCGCTCCTTTCGTGTGGATGACGGCGCCAGTGTACGAAGCCCAAATGATCACTTAAAATTATCATTTATCATTCTTATAAGTGCGGTTCGTAATGATCAATCCGAACTGGCTGCAAAGCTTCTGCACCCTGGTGGAAGTGGGGCACTTCACCCGCACCGCCGAGCGGCTGCACATGACGCAGTCCGGCGTCAGCCAGCAGGTGCGCAAGCTCGAGGAGCAGCTGGGGTGCGCGCTGCTGGTCCGGCAGGGCAAGCAGTTCACGCTCACCGACGCCGGAGAGCGGCTGTATCGGGAGGGGCGCCAGCTCGTGGAGGCGCTTGGCAACCTCGAGCAGCGGGTCGCCGCGGACCCGGCCTGGGAGGGCCTCGTGCGGGTGATGTCCCCCGGCAGTGTAGGCCTCAAGCTCTACCGCCGCCTGCTGGCCCTGCAGCGTGGCCACCCCGCGCTGGTGATCGACTACCGCTTCGCCCCGAATGCCGACGTGGAGCGCGCCGTGGCCGGCGGCGGTGTCGATGTCGGCTTCATGACGGCCCCCTCTGCGCTGGAGGACGTCAGCGTCCGGCCGGTGGCTCGGGAGCCGCTGCTGCTGGTCACGCCCGCCGCGGTGGTCGACCCCGACTGGGGGGCGCTGTGCCGGCTGGGCTTCATCGATCATCCCGACGGCGCGCACCATGCCGGCCTGCTGCTGGGCGCCAACTACCCCGAGTACGAGCACATCCAGCAGCTCGGGAAGGCGGGGTTCTCCAATCAGATCAACCTGATTCTCGAGCCCGTGAGCCTCGGTCTGGGCTTCACCGTGCTGCCGGCCCATGCGGTCGAGGCCTTCGATCACCCCGCGCACGTCAGGGTCCACCCGCTGGCGCACCCGGTCAGCGAGACCCTCTATCTGGCCTCGCATCGCCGCAAGGCGATGCCGAATCGCGTGGCGACGGTAGTGGAAGAGGCCCTGCAGCACCTCTAGCATCGCCTCTAGCAGGGGCTCGCTCGCGCGGGCGGGGCTTGCGCAGGGGCCGGGCCAGCGGGAGCCGCGGCCGCGCAGCAGTAAAGCGGGTGCTCGCTTGTCAGTCGCGTGCGGGCGTGCCAGTCTTCGCGGCGAAGCGATCAGGCCCATATCGGAGCCCACACAGGAGAGCGGTGTGAAAAGGCCAGGGAAACCGGTGGATGAAGAGATGCGCATCGAAGCGCTTCGCTCTCTCGACATTCTTGATACGCCTGCCGAGGAGCGGTTCGATCGCTTGACGCGCCTGGCCAGGCGCCTGTTCGACGTCCCGATCGCCCTGGTCAGCCTGATCGATCATAACCGCCAGTGGTTCAAGTCCGCGGCGGGGCTCGACGTCCGCGAAACCGATCGGGATCTTGCCTTCTGTGCGCATGCGATCCATGGCGATGAGGTCTTCATCGTGCCCGATGCGCAGCAGGATGCGCGCTTCGCGGACAACCCGCTGGTCTCGGGCCCTCCCCATATCGGCTTCTACGCCGGCTGTCCCATCACCGACATGGACCAGCGGAAGATGGGTACCTTCTGCATCATCGACCGCCGGCCCCGCGAGCTCTCGACAGACGATATCGACGCCTTGAAGGATCTGGCGGCCATCGCCGAGCGTGAGCTCGCCATGGTCAAGCTGGCCACCCTGGACGAGCTGACCAGCCTGGCCAACCGCCGCGGTTTCATGACCCTCGCCCAGAACAGCCTCGATCTCTGCAGCCGTCACGGGATGCCGGCCACGCTGGTCTTCATCGACCTGTACCGGTTCAAGGAGATCAACGATTCGCATGGCCACATGGAGGGTGATCGCGCCCTGGTCGCCTTCGCGAACACCCTGATCGACACCTGTCGCAGCGCCGACATCGTCGCCCGGCTGGGCGGTGACGAGTTTGTCGCCTTCCTGCCCAATGCCTCGCAGCAGGCGGCCGAGGGCTACATCGCCCGGCTCGACGAGGCGCTGGCCGATCACAACCGTGCCGCCGGTCGGGGCTACGAGATCCAGTTCTCCTCCGGCATCGTCGAGTTCCACCCCGAGCAGCACAAGAGCATCGACGACCTGCTGCTGGCGGGTGACGCGCTGATGTATGAGAGCAAGGAGCAGGACGAGGCCGATCGCGCATGAGGCCCTGCCGGCGCCAGCCAGGCGCCGGCTCAGCGTGACGCTCGGCTCAGGCCCAGCGTGGATCCGCGGTGAACGACACGGTGAACCAGCGCCGCTCGGGCGGGATGCTGAGCCCCGCCGCGATCGCCGCGCGGATCTCGTCGAGTTCGACCATGCCGCGCTCGGCGGCGAAGTCCGGCCGAGTCACGACATGGATCTCGATGAAGTGGCCACGACCGGCCTTGGCGACGTGGCTGTTGTACTCCAGCAGCCCGTCGCGGCGCATCACCGGGGCCATGGCGGCGTGCACCTCGCGGTCGATGGCGCTGGGCGCGATCAGCAGCACCTCCTTCATGGCGCGGCGCACGATGCCGATGGGCACCGGCAGGAAGCCCAGGGTGAGCATCGCCAGCAGCAGTGAGTCGACGTAGGGCGTGAGGTGCGCATAGGCGGTGTGCTGAAGGATCAGCGCGATCACGAAGGCCACCAGCAGGGCGCCGGTGATCAGCGCCGCCATCAGCCAGCCGTGCATGTCGATACGCACGAACTCCGAGCCCACCTCGCGGTTGATCCGCCGCTGGTGCAGCGTCATCGCCGTGCACACCAGGGTGACCACCGCGGCATAGACGATGGCCACGCCGAAGGCCAGCTCATGGCCGCCGGCCATCAGGCCCTGCACGGCATTCAGGAAGGCGTAGAAGCAGAGCAGCAGCAGGATGGCACCGTTGAGCGCCGCGACCAGCGGCTCCAGGTGCCAGTAGCCGTGCTGGAAGCGCTGGCTGAGCTCCCGGGCGATCAGTCGTGTCACGAAAAGCGCCAGCCCCGACATGGCCGCATCGATGGTCGAGAAGACGCCGTCGAAGAGGATCGAGCGCGAGCCGGCGAGCAGCCCCAGGGCCACGCCGAGGCTGGCGACGACCAGCGTCATCGCGATGGAGAGCTTGAGGGCGCGCTGTTCGAGGGCGGCAGGCATGGCATCGTCCTTGATGGGCAAAGCCTCGAGTCTAGCCGAGCTCCGTCGCGCTGGGGAGGTGGCACGGCCGAGGTCGCCGCCCCTGGCAGATGACGACGCGAGCGGGAATACTGGTGCCTCACGCGCTCGGCGCCTCGGCCGTGCTCGACGACCCCCACCTCACTGGAGCCCTTCGCCATGGAGACTGGCCTTCGCCTCGCCCGCATCGACGCGCATTCGCCCCACGTTGCCACCCTGGCCGGCTGGGCACATGCCGAGTGGGGGCACCTGCATCCCGGCCGCGACCCGGCGGTCGCCCTCGAGGCGTTTCGCGACGACTGCGGCTCGGCGGGCGTGCCCTCGGTGTTCGCCGCCATGCACGGCGAACGGCCGGTCGGCATGGCGAGCCTGGTGGTCGACGACATGAGCGATCGCTGCGAGCTCACCCCCTGGCTGGCCTCGGTGTATGTGTTGCCCGAGTGGCGGGGCAGGGGGCTTGCCTCGCGGCTGGTGCGGCGGGTGGAGGAGGAGGCCCGGGCGCACGGTGTCGAGTGCTGCTATCTCTATACGCCGGACCAGCAGGCGCTCTATCGGCGGCTGGGCTGGCAAGACCACGAGGAGCGCGACTATCGCGGCGAGGCGGTGACGATCATGCAGCGCGACCTCGGGTCGCCGGCCTGACGCTCGTGGTGACGCCTGCCCCGGCGAGCCCCTCGGGTGACGAGGACGTCATGCGGTACGATTTCGGGCATACGTCCTGGCTTTGCTGATATGAGGATCGTTACTTAGGCTGATTAAGCGCTTCGACTGAGACGATCCCTGACACGGCCATCGAGTCGACGCCTGGAAGCCGGCCGCCATCGGGCGTCGGCACTGCAACGAGGAAGGCATCATGGAACCCTTTATCGGCCAGATTCAGCTGTTTCCCTACACCTTTGCCCCGAGAGGCTGGGCCTTCTGCGAGGGCCAGGAACTGCAGATCGAGCAGAACACGGCGCTGTTCTCACTGATTGGCAATACCTACGGAGGCGACGGCAGGACGACCTTCGCCTTGCCCGACCTGAAGACCAAGAACCTGGACGGCAACCTGCACTACTGCATCGCCTTGCAGGGAGTTTACCCCTCCCGGGACTGAGGGCGCCGAGGCGCTGACTGCTTTCCCTAAGGTGGTCTCGAAGGCCCCGAGCCGAACCGCAGGCTCGGGGCCTCGTTCGTTCCGGACTGGGCTATGGTCATATCACGGAGGCGCCCGCGTGCACTGACGGCATGGCCCGGGGCGGTGGTCAGGCCGCGATAGAACCGCCGGGGAAGGGCGCTCTCTCCTTGTCGGCCGGGGTTTCGATGAGCCTATGCTGCCCGTCACGGGTCGTTCTCGCCTATTACCGTATGTCGGCCTCTTGCCGATGATCATCGGCTGCCTGCTCGTTCCCGGCCGAAGTCTCTCCGACGACCCGACCCTCCAGAGCCTCAGCCTGCGTGCACGAGTATCGGAACAGACCCTGCTGGGCGCCGATGCGCCGGAGGATTTCGAGGAGTATGACCTGTCGGCCAACCTCGCGCTGCCCTGGGAGCACTACTCCCCGTCGGGCTGGGGGATGGGCACCCGCCTGATGGCGAGTGCCGGCGTCCTGCGGGGAGCCGGAGAAGAGGCCCTCGTCGTGTCGCTCATTCCCGAAGTGACGCTGGGAAGTGATGACGGGCGCTTTATCGTGGATCTGGGCGCGGGAGGTGCCCTGTTCAGTCGGTATCGCTTCGGCACGCAGGATTATGGCGGGCCGTTCCAGTTTGCCCTGACCCTGGGCGTCGGCATTCCGTTCTACCAGCAGCTGGGGGTGGGCTATCGGTTTCTTCACTACTCCGATGCCGGTGTGAATGGGCCTGACACGACAGGCGCCGATTTCCACATGATCGAGTTCCGCTATCGATTCGAATAGCGGCGTGGCGGGTTCGCGGCCAGCCGCGGTCATGAAGCCGAGCGGCACGCTGGCCCATGGCACGGTGCCTCTTCGGGCGACGCACGGCGGCGAGCCGCGGACTATTCTCATTGAGGCGGATCGCCAGCCGGACCCGCCGATGCCTCGATGTACGTCGAGCGGCCGGCGTGGCAGCAGAGGGTTCAAGGCGAGCTGCCTTCTTCAACCGGGACGGCAGTGCGGCCGCCGAGGCATGAAAAGCCATCGGGAAGCTTCCCTGATCGTCGGATATCGCCGGAACAACAGAGAGACAGCCACCATGAACCAGCATGCCATGATCATCAGCCCGAATGACTACGCCGTGCCTCTCTCGGTCGTCGGTGTCGACGTCACCGTGCTGACCTCGAAGGACGAGGCCAACGGCCGGGAAATCACCCTGCAGCGGGGCATTGAGGGGATGGGGCCGCCCCCCCACCATCACGACTGGGACGAGAGCTTCTACGTGCTCAAGGGGGCGGTGCACTTCGCGGCGGGCGACCAGTCGGCGCTCTGCGAGGCCGGCACGCTGGTCCATGTGCCCGCCGGCACGGTGCATGCCTTCCACTTCGCGGAGGGCGGCGGCGAGATGCTCGAGATCACCGAGCGGGGCCGAGCCGTGGAGATGTTTCGCGCCGTGGACGAGTGGATTCCCCCCGGCCCGCCGGACGTGCCGAGACTGCTCGAGGTTCTGACCCAGCATGGCGTCACCGTGCATGGCCCCGAGGGCGACTGACCTCGGGCGCTCGAGAGGCGGCGAGGCGCCGGGCTAGCCCCGTCGCGCCGAGGCCGGCGAATTTTTGACCACGCGCCCAAGACGACGCCCGGTAAAAGCTGGATAATGGCGGGTTGCGCTTACGCCCCCTGAATCAACACCCGGTGCTTTGTCCATGGAAATCAAGGTCAACTATCTCGACAACCTCCGCCTGGAGGCCAAGTTCGACGACTTCACGGTCATCTCCGACCAGCCCATCCGCTACAAGGGTGACGGCTCGGCACCGGGGCCCTTCGACTATTTCCTGGCCTCCTCAGCGATGTGCGCGGCCTACTTCGTCAAGGTCTACTGCAACGCCCGGGACATCCCCACCGAGAACATCCGGCTGTCGCAGAACAACATCGTCGACCCGGAGAACCGCTACCAGCAGATCTTCAAGATCCAGGTGGAGCTGCCCGAGGACATCTCCGACAAGGATCGCCAGGGCATCCTGCGCTCCATCGACCGCTGCACGGTCAAGAAGGTCGTGCAGACCGGGCCCGAGTTCCAGATCGAGGTGGTCGAGAACATCGACGAGGACGCCCAGGCGCTGCTGATGGGCAAGGCCACCGGCGAGGCGAACGGCGAGGGCACCTGGATCGAGGGCAAGGACCTGCCACTGGAGCAAACCATCGCCAACCTCTCGGGGCTGCTCGCCGATCTCGGCATGAAGATCGAGATCGCCTCCTGGCGCAACATCGTGCCCCACGTCTGGTCGCTGCACATCCGCGACGCCGCCTCGCCGATGTGCTTCACCAACGGCAAGGGCGCCACCAAGGAGAGCGCGCTCTGCTCGGCGCTGGGTGAGTTCATCGAGCGGCTGAGCTGCAACTTCTTCTACAACGACCAGTTCTTCGGCGAGGAGATCGCGGGCAGCCAGTTCGTTCATTACCCCAATGAAGAGTGGTTCCAGCCGGGGCCCGACGACGCGCTGCCGGCCGGCATTCTCGACGAGTACACCCGGGACATCTACGACCCGGAGGGCGAGCTTCGCGGCTCGAACCTGATCGACACCAACTCTGGCCGGGCCGATCGCGGCATCGTCTCGCTGCCCTTCGTGCGCCAGTCCGACGGCGAGACGATCTACTTCCCCTCGAACCTGATCGAGAACCTCTATCTCAGCAACGGCATGAGCGCCGGCAATACGCTCCCCGAGGCCCAGGTGCAGTGCCTCTCCGAGATCTTCGAGCGCGCGGTGAAGAAGCAGATCATCGAGGAGGAGATCACCCTGCCGGACGTGCCCATGGCGGTGCTCGAGCGCTACCCCGACATCCTCGAGGGCGTCGAGGCACTGGAGGCCCAGGGCTTCCCGGTGCTGGTCAAGGACGCCTCCCTGGGCGGCCAGTTCCCGGTGATGTGCGTGGCGCTGATGAACCCCAAGACCGGCGGCGTCTTCGCCTCCTTCGGCGCCCACCCGAGCTTCCACGTGGCGCTGGAACGCAGCCTCACAGAGCTCCTGCAGGGGCGCAGCTTCGAGGGTCTGAACGACTTCCTGCCGCCGACCTTCAACTCCCTGGCGGTGGCCGAGCCCAACAACTTCGTCGAGCACTTCATCGACTCCTCCGGCGTGGTCTCCTGGCGCTTCTTCAGTGCGAAGGCCGACGTCGAGTTCGTCGAGTGGGACTTCTCCGGCAGCAACGCCGAGGAGGCCGCCGGCCTGTTCGGCATCCTCGAGGAGCTGGACCTGGAGGCCTACCAGGCCGTGCACGAGGACCTAGGCGCGCCGGTGTGCCGCATCCTGGTGCCGGGCTACTCCGAGGTCTATCCGGTGGAGGATCTGGTGTGGGACAACACCAACAAGGCGCTGCTGTTCCGCGAGGACATCCTCAATCTCCATACCCTCGACGATGCGCGGCTCGCCGCGCTGCTGGAGCGCCTGGAGGAGAGCCAGATCGATGACCACGAAGACATCGTCACCCTGATCGGCATCGAGTTCGACGAGAACACCGTCTGGGGCCAGCTGACCATCCTCGAGCTCAAGCTGCTGATCAACCTGGCGCTCGGCCAGCACGAGGAGGCGTTGGAGCGGGTCGAGATGTTCCAGCAGTTCAACGACAACACCGTCGAGCGCGGGCTCTTCTACCAGGCCATGCACGCGGTGCTGGAGATCACCCTCGACGACGAGCTAGAGCTCGACGACTACCGCCACAACTTCACGCGCATGTTCGGCGAGGCGACCCTGGCCGCCGTGGTCGGTTCGGTGGACGGCAGCGTGCGCTTCCACGGCCTGGAGCCGGTCGGCATGGCGCTCGAGGGCCTCGAGAAGCACCAGCGGCTGATCGAGAGCTATAAGAAGCTGCACGCGCATCGTGCGGCCAGGGCGGGTCTGCGCTAAGCCGTTCGCGCTTCGCGCACCGCGATCAGAAAGCCCCCGAGCCGGTCATTCGGCTCGGGGGCTTTGCGTTGCAGCCGGGGCAGGGGCGCGTGGTCAGGTCAGCTCCCTCAGCGGGCGGGCCAAAAGCTCTGAGACCACGCCGGGCATGAACTCCCGGGGCAGGGTGATGGCGTAGAAGTTCTCGAAGACGTTGGGCAGCCGTTCGAAGGAGGTGAGCCGGCCCTGGCGCAGCTCGTCCTTCACCACCACCTCCGGCAGCACGCTCAGCGCCCCGCTGTCGCGGGCCAGCAGGCGCAGCATGGCCATGTCGTCGGCCTCGGCGAGGATCTCGGGCCGATACTGGTGCAGGCTGCAGTGGCCGTCGAAGGCGCGGCGCAGCTCGTGGTGCTCGCCGGGCAGCACCCAGCGCAGGCCCTCGTAGCCCTCGGGGAAGGGCGTATAGGGGTTGGCGTCGGGCGGGCCGATGATGGAGAGCGGCTGGCGGGCCAGCAGTTGGCTCTGCCAGGCGGCCTGGGGCGAGCCCGAGGGCGGCAGCTGGGTGTTGGCCAGCACCAGGTCGAACTCGTGGCGGGCCAGGCCGTCGAGCAGGTCGGCCATGCCCCGGGCATAGAGGCTGAAGCGCACCCTCGGCCCTTCGCCCTGCAGCAGCGGGGCGATGAAGCCCTCGATGAAGTTGCGCGACATGCTGGAGAGGGTGCCGATGCGGATGTGCTGGTACTCGGGCTCGATGCCGCGATTGATCAGCGACTCCAGCTCCTCCCCCTTGGTGAAGATCACCTCGGCGTAGTTGAACACCTGCCGGCCCGCCTCGGTCAGCACCAGGGCGCGATTGCGCCGCTCGAACAGCGGCTTGCCCATCCGCTCCTCCAGCTTGCGGATCTGCGCCGAGAGCGCACTCTGGGAGAGGTGCAGCGACTGGGCGACACTCGTCAGCTTGCCCTCGGCGGCCACGCGCCAGAAGTAGTAGAGGTGGTGATAGTTCAGGCGGCTCATATCGTTCTCTTTTGTAGAACAATTGCTCAATTTATATATATTTTAATTAAAACATAGGGCGCTCGATACTGCTCGCACCTGAACGAGCGGAGTCATCTCATGCAGTGGATCGAGCTGTTGTCCCCCTGGCTGCTGGCCCTGGTGCCCATCGCGCTGGCGCTGGGCGCCGCCCTGAGCACCCGCCAGCCGCGCGAGCGTGCCTGGCGAACGGCCCAGGCCACCACGCTTTGCGGCCTCCTCGTCTCCGCGCTGCTGCTGGGGCTCTCCGCGGCGCAGCTGCTGCCGACCGTGAACGGCGGCTGGCAGACCGCGCCGCTGCAGCTGATCATGCTGCTGCTCGCCAACTTCATCGCCTTCGTGGTGGTGCGCTTCAGCGCCACCTATCTCCAGGGCGAGCCCCGCCAGCGGCGCTTCGTCGCGCTCATCCAGGCCGTGTTCGCGGCGGTCAGCGTGGCGGTGCTGAGCGATCACCTGGCGCTCTTCCTGCTCGCCTGGTTCGCCATCAGCCTGGCGATGCATCAGCTGCTGATGTTCTACCCCGACCGGCCCCGGGCGGCCCTGGCGGCCCACAAGAAGTTCCTCTTCGCCCGCGCCGCCGAACTGTGTGCCCTGACGGCCTTCGTGCTGCTCTATCTGCACCACGACACCGCGCGGATCAGCGTCATCGTCGGTGCCTATGGCGAGGCTCAGGGCGCGGATGACGGCGCCCTTAGCCTCGCCGAACAGGCGGCGGCCTGCCTGCTCGCCCTGGCGGCGCTGATCAAGTGCGCCCAGCTGCCCCTGCACGGCTGGCTGATCCAGGTGGTCGAGGCGCCCACGCCGGTGTCGGCGGCGCTGCACGGCGGGGTGATCAACCTCGGCGGCTACCTGCTGCTGCTGTTCTCGCCGCTGCTGCTGCAGTCGGCCCCCGCCCAGGCGCTGGTCCTCGTCGTCGCCGGCATCGGCAGCGTGCTGGCGGCGCTGGTCATGATGACCCGCGTCAGCATCAAGGTGCGCCTGGCCTGGTCGACCAGCGCGCAGATGGGCCTGATGCTCGTCGAGATCGCCCTGGGGCTGGTGGAGCTGGCGCTGCTGCACCTGATCGCCCACTCCTGCTACAAGGCCTACGCCTTCCTGAGCTCGGGCGAGGCGGTCGAGCAGGACCTGCTGCGCCGTCGGGCTCCCGGCCGCAGCCCCTCGCCGGGCCAGTGGTTCTCGGCAGGCCTTATCAGCGCCGTGCTGGTGGCGGGGACGGTGGCGCTCGCACGCGGCCTCACCGACGCCCCGGCCTTCGCGGCGAACAGCCCCTGGGTGCTGTTGACGCTGGCGCTCACCGTGCTGCTGGCCGAGCGTGGCAGCGAGCGCACCGCGGGCAGCCTCGGCGCCTTTGCCGGCCTGGCCGCGCTGGTGATGCTCGCCTATGTCGGCCTCAAGACCCTGTTTGCCACCTTCCTGCCGGCGTCCGGGCACACGGTCTCGCCCTGGGCGGACCTGTGGGTCAGCGCGCTGTTCCTGCTGCTCTTCGCGGGCTACTGGCTGAAGCGCCATGGCCTGCACCACCGCGGCTCGAAGACGCTCAATCGCTACTGCTACGCCGGTTTCTACCTGGATGAGTGGGTCACCCGTACCACCCTGAAGCTCTGGCCCCACGAGCTGCCCGGCCGTATCAAGGCCAAGCAGCTGCACACAGCCTTTCGCGGGAGTTCGCTATGACGAGTCTCAACAGTTCCCAGGTCGCCTGGATGGCCGACGCCAGTGATGTTGCGCCGCTGACCGATGCCCAGGAAGCGGCGCTGGATAGGGCCTGCGCGCGCATCGCCCCGAGCTGGCCGCTGGATCGGCTGATCGCGGTGAGCCCCTACTGGACCCAGCGCGGGGAGGACGCCGCCACGGTCTCGGCGCGGCTCTCGGCGCTGGGCAACGTCCACTGCCTGATGCCGCCGAGCCACTACCTGGGCGCCTGGCAGCGCGGCGAGATCACCGATGAGCATCTCGCCGAGGCGGCCGAGCGGCTCGACTACCCGGGCGGCTACAAGAACCTGCTGGTCGTCGTCGACGAGCTCAGCCGGCTGCCCCACTGGCACAACATCAGCGACCTGATCGATGCCCGTCGCGACCGCCAGCACAAGATGGCCTGGCGGGACGAGATCACCCAGCAGATCAGCCAGTTCTGCGCCGCCAACTTCCAGGAGGACGGGCCGCTCAACGCCGAGCGCCTGAACGCCCCCTGCGGCAAGCGGCTCTACCAGCACTGGCGGGACATCACCCTCAAGGATCGCGGCATCGCCATCCTGATGGGCGAGCCGCGGCTGCGGGGCTACTTCCAGACCCTGCCGGACACCGAGGCCGGCCTCTTCCAGGCCGCCATCGCCGAGCTTGACGTGGAGGCCGGCCGGCTCGAGCACTATGCCCAGGCGCTGCTGCTCGACATCAACGGCTGGGCCGCCTGGGTCGCTTACCAGGAGTGGCAGCGGGCGCTGGCCGCGCCCGACGGCGAGGGTGAGCGCGAGCCGCCGGCCTCGGACATGCGCAGCCTGCTGGCGATCCGCCTGGCCTGGGAGCTGGTGCTGTGGCGCTACGTTCGCGCGGAGCAGCCCGACCAGGCCGAGCGCCTGACGCGGCTGTGGCACGCCGAGCTCGTGGAGCTGCCGGAGCGGGTCGAGCGTCACCAGCGCGCCCAGCAGCCCCTCTGGGTGTGGCAGCTCGCCAGCGAGCTGGCCTACCAGGCGCCGCTGCACCAGGCCCTGGGCGAGTCGGCCCGCACATCGGCCCCGGCAACCGACGCGGTTGAGCTGCAGGCGGTGTTCTGCATCGACGTGCGCTCCGAGCCGCTGCGCCGGGCCCTGGAGCGCCAGAGCCCGGCCATCCAGACCCTGGGCTTCGCCGGCTTCTTCGGCCTGCCCCTGGAACACCGGCAGGGCGGCACCGCGCTGGCCCAGCCCCACCTGCCGGGCCTGCTGGCGCCCAAGGTGACGCTCAAAAGCGGGGCGGGCGAGGACGAGGCGCGCTCGGCGAAGCGGCTGAACTGGCAGGCGCGCCTGCAGGAGTGGAGCCGCACGGCGAGTGCCAGCTTCACCGCCGTGGAAGCGGGCGGCCTGCTCTATGCCGGCAAGCTGCTGCGCCGCTCGCTCGATGCCAAGGCCAGGCGCGAGCCGCTCGCCATGGATGCGCTGAGCTGGCACTGGCGCGACAGCGGCGAGGCGCTGAGCCTGGCCGACAAGGCCTCGCTCGCACGCACCGTGCTCGGCGCCATGGGCCTCACCGAGGGGCTCGCGCCCCGGGTGCTGCTGGTGGGCCACGGCAGCCACAGCAGCAACAACCCGCATGCCGCGGGGCTCGAGTGCGGCGCCTGCGGCGGGCAGTCGGGCGAGGTCTCGGTGCGCGCCCTGGCGCGGCTGCTCAACGATCCCGCGGTGCGCGGGGCGCTGGCCGAGGCCGGCCTCGTCATTCCCGAGCAGACCCGCTTCGTGCCCGCACTGCATCACACCATCACCGACCGCATCGAGCTGCCCGAGGGCGTGGAGGATGCCTTCGCCTTGAGCGAGGAAGAGCGCGCCTGGCTCGACGGGGCCGGCGACCAGGCCCGGCGCGAGCGCGCCCCGCGGCTCGGCTTCGCGGCCAACGAGCCGGAGCTCGAGAAGCACCTCGAGCGTCGCGGCGCCGACTGGTCGCAGACCCGCCCGGAGTGGGGCCTGGCCAACAACGCCAGCTTCATCGCCGCGCCGCGGCGCCTCACTGCGCCTCTCGATCTCGCCGGGCGCAGCTTCCTGCACGACTACGACTGGCGCACCGACGCCGACGCCGCGCGCCTCGAGCTGATCATGACCGCGCCCCTGGTCGTCGCCCACTGGATCAACATGCAGTACAACGCCTCCGTCACCGACAACCGCAAGTTCGGCAGCGGCAACAAGGTGCTGCACAACGTGGTCGGCGGGCATATCGGCGTGTTTGAGGGCAACGGCGGCGACCTGCGCATCGGCCTGCCGATGCAGTCGCTGCACGACGGCGAGCGCTGGCGCCACGAGCCGATGCGCCTGAGCGCCTACCTGGCGGCGCCCACGGCGGCGATCGACGCGATCATCGCCCGCCACGAGAGCCTGCAGTCCCTGGTGGGCAACGGCTGGCTGCACCTCTTCGCGCTGGATGACGAGACCGGCGAGATCCTCGCGCATCGGGAGGGCCGCTGGGTCGCGCCCTAGCGCTCATCAACTCACGCGCGCACAATGAAAAGCCCCCGCGCCGATCCCACGGTTCGGGGGCTTTTTTCGCGTTCAACCAAGGACTGGCATGGGGAAAGTCATCGACACCGAACGACTGACCCTTCGGCATTTCGAGGCCGGGGACGCCGACTTCATCGTGCGGCTCTTGAACGACCCGTCGTTCATACGCCACATCGCCGACAAGCAGGTTCGCACCCGGGAGCATGCCGTTCATTATCTGGAAAACGGCCCGATGGCGAGCTATCGGGCGCATGGCTTCGGCCTGAACCTGGTGCAATTGAAAGGGGAGGGCACGCCGATCGGCATGTGCGGCCTGGTGAAACGGGACGAGCTCGATCGCCCCGACCTGGGCTATGCGTTCCTGCCCGCCTTCTGCGGTCGCGGCTACGCCTTCGAGGCCGCGGCCGCCGTGCTCGAGCAGGGCATGACGGCGCATGCTCTGTACTCGGTGCTGGCGGTGACGCTGCCGGACAATGCCCGCTCCAACCGTCTGTTGACCACGCTGGGCTTCCGCGCGAAGGGGGCCGTGGATCTCTACGGGGCACGCAACAATCTCTACGAGTATTGCCGCTAGCAGCGATACCGCCTCAGCGCGCGAGCGCGGGCCCGGCTTTCCTCGGTCGGGGCGCTGTGACAACATCGCCGCTTTCGCCGTTCGGAGTCGTTGTGTCGTGATCGTTCGTGATCGCCCCGGTGCGCTCAGGCTGATGCTGGCCTGGAAGGGCTCGGTGTTGCCCCATATCTTCCCTCATATCCTGCTGGCTGGGCTCTTCGCCACGGTCGTCACCTGGGTCTCTCGCCATCACTACCTGGATGGCATCGTCGAATACACGCTGCTGCCGTTCACCCTCATGGGCATCGCGCTGTCGATCCTCTTGAGCGTGCGCAACACGGCGACCTACAACCGCTGGTGGGAGGCGCGCCGCGAGTGGGGGCACATGGTCTATGAGATGCGCGGCCTGGCGCGGACCGGCGGCATCTACCTGAGCCCGGAGCGGCGCCGTGAGCTGATGATGCGCGCGCTGGCCCATGCCCACCTGCTGCGCGGTCAGCTTCGCGAGGAGGATGTACGCGCGGACCTGCCGGCTTCGCTTCCCGCGGCCCTGGTCGATCAGGCGCTCGCCACCCGCAACCCGGCGGCCTTCATGCTCCAGCAGGCCGGCGACGTGATCGCCGAGTCACGGAGGGCAGGGGAGCTCGACTCGGTGGGGGCGGCGGCGCTCGACCGGCACCTGCACGGCATGGCCGGCATCCAGGCCGCCTCGGAGCGCATCGCCCAGACCCCGCTGCCCTTCGCCTACACGCTGCTGGCGCATCGCACCGCCTATGTCTACTGCTACCTGCTGCCGTTCGGGCTGGTGCCCGGCGCCGGCTGGTTCACCCCGGTGTTCACCGCCATCGTCGCCTACACCTTCTTCGGGCTCGATCGCCTCTCGGAGCAGCTGGAATTCCCCTTCGGCCGCGAGACCAACGACCTGCCGCTGGACGCCATCTGCCGGGTGCACGAGATCAGCGTGTCCGAGGCACTGGGCGATCCGGCGCCCGAGCCGCTGCAGCCGGTGGAGTTCCAGCTGCAGTAGGCGGCGCCGGCCGGGAACGCCCTATCGCCCGGCAGTTCCGCGAAGGGTCGTCTTGCATCCCCAGGTGCCGGCCGGGTCCTCGCTTGGCTATCCTCCACGAGGCTCGAGAACGTCGGGCCCACTCCCTGCAACCGGACTGCTGCCATGTATCGCGCCCTCTTTCGCTATTTCGAGACCCTGGTGAATCCCTACCCGGAGGACGATCGGGGCACCCCACCCAAAGGGTTATTCGCCTTCATCCTGCACTTCTCGCGGCCGGTACTGCCGCTGCTGGTCGTGATGTCGGTGCTGACGGCGCTGGTCTCGGCGGCGGAGGTGTTCTTCTTCCACACCATGGGCGAACTGGTGGACTGGCTATCCGGCGCAGAGCGTGAGGGCTTCTTCGCCCAGCATGGCTGGCGCCTGGCGGGGATGGCGACGCTGGTAGTGATCGGCCTGCCGCTCTTGACCCTGCTGCAGTCGCTGGTGACCCAGCAAGGCATCTTCGGCAACTACCCGATGATCGGTCGCTGGCTGGCGCATCGCCATATGCTTGGCCAGAGCCTGGCCTTCTATCAGGACGAGTTCGCCGGGCGGGTCTCCCAGAAGGTGATGCAGACGGCCCTGGCGATCCGCGAGACGGTGATGAAGCTGATGGACCTGATGGTCTATGTGCTCGTCTACTTCACCGGCGCCATGCTGCTGATGGGCCGCGCCGAGCCCTGGCTGATGCTGCCGCTGGTTGTGTGGCTCGCCGGCTATATCGCCATCATATGGGTCTTCGTGCCGCGCCTGCGGGCGGTCTCCATGGCCCAGGCCGACGCCCGGGCGGTGATGACCGGGCGTATCGTCGACAGCTACAGCAATATCCAGACCATCAAGCTGTTCGCCGATACCCGTCGCGAACAGGAATATGCCCGGGATGCCATGGAGGGGTTCATGGGCACCGTCTATCGGCAGATGCGTCTGGCCACCGGCCTGACCGTCAGCCTGACGGTGCTCAACTCCTTGCTGCTGGCCGGCGTGGCCGCCATGGCCATCGGCGCCTGGTACCTGGAAGCGGTGTCGCTGGGGATCATCGCCGTGGCGATCGCCTTGGTGATGCGCATCCGCTTCATGTCCGACTGGATTCTCTGGGAGGTGGCGAGCCTGTTCGAGAACATCGGCACCGTGCAGGATGGCCTCAATACCATCGCCCGGGAGCCGGCGGTAAAGGATGCGCCCGATGCCGGGACGCTGACGGTTCCGCGCGGCGAGATACGCTTCGAGGCGCTGCGCTTCGGCTATGAGCGCCCCGACGGTCAGGGCCGGCGGGTCTTCGATGGCCTCGACCTGACCATCGCTCCCGGTGAGAAGGTGGGGCTGATCGGTCGTTCCGGGGCCGGCAAGTCGACCCTGGCCAACCTCCTGCTGCGTTTCTTTGACCTGGATGGCGGGCGCATCCTGATCGACGGCCAGGAGATCACCGCGGTGACCCAGGAGTCGCTGCGCCGGCATATCGGCATGGTCACTCAGGACACCTCGCTGCTGCACCGCTCGGTGCGCGACAACATCCGCTACGGCAGCCCCCAGGCCAGCGAAGCGCAGATCCAGGAGGCGGTGCGTCGCGCCCATGCCGATACCTTCATCGATGACCTGGTGGACCTCCAGGGCCGCCGCGGCCTGGATGCCCAGGTGGGGGAGCGCGGCGTCAAACTCTCCGGTGGCCAGCGTCAGCGCATCGCCATCGCCCGGGTGCTGCTCAAGAACGCTCCCATCCTGGTGCTGGATGAAGCCACCTCGGCGCTGGACTCCGAGGTGGAGGCGGCGATTCAGGAGCAGCTCTATACGCTGATGGAGGGCAAGACGGTGATCGCCATCGCCCATCGGCTTTCGACCATCGCCATGCTTGACCGTCTGGTGGTGATCGATGAGGGACAGATCGTCGAGAGCGGCACCCACGGGGAACTGCTGGCCAAGGACGGCCTCTATGCCGCCCTGTGGCGGCGCCAGTCCGGCGGCTTTATCGGCGAGGATATCGATGACGAGGCCAAGCCGGTGCAGGCCAAGCCGGCCAGCAGGCGCGACGGGCCCGACTGAGAGCTCGCGCCAGGGCAGGGTGGCTTGGGAATAGCCGTGTCTCCATGCGGTGCGGAAGGCGCAGCTTGCCGCCCGATCCGTGGCGAAGCGTTCACGGGTCGGCGCCGCATGCCACACTTGCCTGCAGTGCCAAGTTGCGCCTCTCCCTTCGCGAATGCATGGAGTCATACATTGGACAGATTGGCGGTCATGAGGGCCTTTTGCCGCATCGTGGAGCGTGGCAGCTTCGCCAGGGCGGCGGAGGATCTCGGCGTATCACCGGGGCTACTGAGCCGCGACACCAAGCGCCTGGAACGGCACCTGGGCTGCACCCTGCTTACTCGTACCACGCGCAGGATGGCACTGACCGAGCAGGGCCGCCTCTACTACGAGGAGAGTCGTCGCCTGCTCGAGGAGGTCGAGCAGGTCGAGGAAAGGGTACGCGAGTACAGCGACCGCGTGCGGGGGAGGCTGCGTATCAATGCGCCTCAGTCCTTCGGCCTGATGGTGCTTTCGCCGCTGCTGCCCGGCTTCATGGAACGCTACCCGGAGGTCGAGGTGTCACTGGCCCTAGAGGACCGTGTCATCGACATGGTCGAGGGCGGCTTCGATCTGTCGATCCGGGTGCGCGCCACCTTGCCGGACTCGAGCCTGATTGCCCGGCGTATCGCACCGGTGCACCAACGGCTGTTCGCCAGCCCGGCCTACCTGGCGGCCCACGGCAACCCGCAGAGGCCGGAGGAACTCGACAACCACGAGGCGGTAAGTTACCTGCTGGCCGATGATGCCAGCCACTGGGCGCTGCAAGGGCCCGACGGCGCGGTCTCGGTGCCTTGCCCCGCGCGCCTGGAGGTCGGCAGTAGCCTGATGCTGCGGGATATGCTGATCGCCGGCCAGGGCATCGGTGCCTTGCCGGACTTCATCTCCGATCCGGCCGAGGCGGCCGGCCAGCTGGTGCGGGTGCTCCCGGCGTTCGAACTCCCGACCCGACAGGTCTATGCCGTCACCGCCTCGCGTCTGGGCACCGACGCCAAGACCCTGGCCTTCCTCGACCACCTCAAGGAACGGCTAAGCAGCTGACCTCCGACGCCGCTGCGCTCAACTCCCGGCATTCTTTACCATGAGTAAAGAATGTCGTTCCCTTTCCCCTCTTATTCTCCCTGCCATGCTGACCCATGCTCTGTTTCGTCACCCATCCGAAATAGAGAGGCTCACCATGACCCGCGTCCTCGTTCTCTACTACTCAAGCTATGGCCATATCCGCTCCCTCGCCGAGGCAGAAGCCGACGGCGCGCGCAGCGTCCCCGGCGTCCAGGTCGACATCCGCCGCGTACCCGAGACAGTACCGGCGGCGGTGCGACAGGCGGCAGGTCATGTCGCCGACGATACCCCGGAGGCCAAGGTCGAGGAGCTGCCCGACTACGATGCCATCATCCTCGGCACGCCGACGCGCTTCGGCAACATGGCCGCGCAGATGAAGCAGTTCATCGATCAGGCCGGCGGGCTCTGGGCTCGCAATGCTCTGGTCGGCAAGGTGGGCGCCGTCTTCACCTCTACCGGCTCGCAGCATGGCGGCCATGAGGCGGCGGTGCTCTCCACCCAAGTCCCCCTGCTGCATTTCGGCATGCTGATCGCCGGGCTGCCCTACACCTTCTCGGGTCAGATGCGACACGACGAGATCGTCGGCGGCTCACCCTATGGCGCCGGCACCGTGGCCGGCGGCGACGGCTCGCGCCAGCCAAGCGCCACGGAGCTGGCCGGTGCCCGCTTCCAGGGGCGCCACGTGGCCGAGATTGCCGCACGCCTGGTCGCCAGCCGCGACATCTCGTCCTTGGCTTCTCAGTCAACCGAGGAGGTGAGCGCCTGATGACACACTCGCCCACCCCCTCACTCACCCTCGACTTCTTCCACGATGTCGTCTGCGGCTGGTGCTTCAACCTGTCGCCGCGGCTGCATCGGCTGGCCGAGGAGTTCGAGCTGGATATCCGGCATCGTACCTTCGTCCTGCAGGACAGCCCGGCGCGCATGGCGGAGGTCTTCGGCTCCATGGCTCAGGCCAAGTCGACGATCCTCGACCACTGGGCGGCCTGCCGGGAAGCCAGTGAGGCACCTCAGCGTTTCAACATCGAGGGCATGCGCTCGGCCCCCTTCGACTATCCCCATGGCTTGCCCGGGGCACTGGCCTGCCAGGCCGCGCAGTACCTGGCCGGCCAGGCAGGTCACTGGCAGATGTTCGATGCCATCCAGGCCGCACACCTCAGCGAGGCCCGCGACGTCGCGGATTCCAGCGTGCTCAGGGCCATCGCCCGCGAGGCCGGTTTTAACGCCTTGGCCTTCATGCGGCGGATGGAAGACCCGGCGACCCTCGAGGCCGTCCAGGCCGATCAGCGACTGGCCCGGGGGCTGCGGGTCAGCGTGGTGCCCACGGTGATCGTGCGCGAGACGGGGCAGCGCCTGATCAATGGCCCGCTGGACAGCCTGCGCGCACAGCTTCTCGACAACCTGCGGCTCGTTTCCAACGAGCTCACCTCCTGATCTCCTGCGCCGGGCTGACCTTCCCCCTAGAGCCCAGTGCCCCTGCCGATGCGAGGCATCGCCATGAACCGCTTGACCGACCTGCTGCTCACTGCAATGGCGCCCGCCGTCTGGGGCAGCACCTATATTGTCACCAGCGAGCTCTTGCCCGCGGGCTATCCGATCACCCTGGCCGTGCTCCGCGCCCTGCCTGCCGGTCTGCTGTTGCTGTTGCTGGTCCGCCGGCTGCCGGGGCGCGACTGGTGGGGCAGGGTGCTGTTGCTCGGCGCCTTCAATTTCGCGATCTTCTGGACCCTGCTGTTCGTGGCGGCCTATCGGCTACCGGGCGGCGTGGCCGCTACCCTGGGCGCGTTGCAGGCGCTGTGGGTGGTGCTGCTGGCTCGCGGCCTGTTGGGCACGCCGATCATTACGCTGTCAGTCCTGGCGGCACTGGCCGGTGCCGGCGGGGTCGCCCTGCTGGTGTTCACCCCCGCCGCTGAGCTGGACCCTATCGGCCTGGCGGCCGGTCTCGGAGGGGCGCTTTCGATGGCGGCCGGTACCGTGCTCAGCCGCAAGTGGCAGCCACCGGTATCGCCGCTGACCTTCACCGCCTGGCAGCTGACGGCCGGCGGCCTGCTGCTGGCGCCGCTGGCCTGGTTCGGCGAACCCGCGCTGCCCGCCCTGACAACGAGCAATCTTGTGGGCCTTGGCTACCTCGGGCTGATTGGCGCCGCCCTGACCTATTTCCTGTGGTTTCGCGGTGTCGCCCGCCTCGAGCCGGCGGCGGTCTCGATGCTCGGCATGATGAGCCCGCTGACCGCCGTGGCGCTCGGCTGGATGCTGCTGGATCAGAAGCTGAGCCCGCTGCAGGCCGGCGGCGCCGTGATCGTGCTCGGCTCGGTGTGGCTCGGGCAGTGGGCGGCGCGCCGCGGATCACGTCCTGCTACTGGAGCGCACTCTACGACTTGGCCATTGCCGCGGTGATGAACGCGGTTTTATGAAAGCGATTTGCTGGGCGTCGCCGTTTCGGGCGGTATGTTGGGACGAGGGACCTTGCGCAGGCTGGCGGGGACCCGTCGGCCTGAACAGGGTGTGGGCCGCGCTTTCTGATACGTGCGCACGGCCGCTACACCGTGAGCCTACCGCCGGGCAATGCGAGAGGATGACGATGAACAAGGTGTGCATCGTAGGGGCTTCCGGGAAGCTAGGGCAGTACATGGTGCAGCATTCCCTTGATCGGGGTTACGAAGTGGTTGGCGTGTGCCGCCCGCAGAGCGTTGGCAAGCTCGAGGCCTTCAAGGGGCGCATCACGATCGTTCCGGGAGCGACCAACGACCGGGAGGTGATTGAGAAAGCCGTCGCGGGGTGCGATGGGGTGCTGACCGTGTTGGTGCCGTGGGGCGTTCAGCAGTACGCGACGGGAACGGCCCAGGCCGTGCTCGATGTTACGCCGCCGGAGGCGCGCCTTATCTTCTCCTGTGGCTGGCATATCACACGAGACGGCAAGGATATCTATTCATGGAAGCTCAGGACCTTCGTTAAGGTTTTCGGCAGCCTCGCACGGCTCCTTCGCTTCGCGGACCTCGATGACCAGGTGGAAGCCTGCCGGCGCGTGTTCGAAAGTGGGAGGCGATGGACCGTCGTTCGGGGCAGCGATCTCGAGGAGGGTGAGAGCCAGGGCCTGCCGGTGTGGTCCCGGCATGTCGGCGATCCCATCCTCGCCAGCAACATCACCCGCCGCGTGGACTTTGCGCTTTTCATGGTGGCGGCGCTCGAAGACGAAGCGCTGGTTCAGGAGGTGCCGGCGATCGTTGGCTGTCAGACACCTTCTGTTCTCTCTGCGGGTGCGAAACGCTAGAGCAACAGCCCCGAGCAGGGTAAGTGAGGTTGGCAGGCAAAGCCCCGAGCCAGTCATCCGGCTCGGGGGGGGGCGTTTGCAGCGGTGCCATCGCTCACCGGTGAGCGCCATGCCCATCCTGGGGCGGTTGGATATCCCGCTGGTCCGGGGCCCCAGACGCCGGGGCGAACGAAGGGTGCGATCAATCGACGTCTGGTCCCCATCAGCACTGTCGCATACGCTGGCGGGACGTCTCCATCCTGTTCAACTCCATCGTTACATGGATAGTGGCGCAGCATGTCAGCGTTATGCGCCATAGGAGGTTGCATGCATCGAGTCGCGGTCCAGTGGATCGTGGGGTTACTGCAAGAGCGGAATATCCCGTTTCTGATCGTCGGAGGGCTCGCGGCAAAGGGGTACGGCTCCGAGCGTGATCTGAACGACATCGATCTTTTCGTGCCCGGCGAGCATTTCTGGTCAGTGGTTCAGGCCGGCCAGGCATTCGTCTCCAAGGCGGCCGCTCACCGCCGGGAGGAAGGCTGGGACCTGACCTACGTCCAGTTCACCTACGAAGGCGTCAAGGTGGAGGTGGGCAGCGCGGAGGGCCCGCGAATCCTGGAGGCAGGCAACCAGGCCTGGATCCCGCTGGAGATTGATGTCTCCCGCCAGGAAACCGTGCAGTTGCTGGGCATGGCGCTGCCCCTCATGCTCAGGGAGGACCTGATCCGCTACAAGGAGGCGCTGTCACGACCCGTGGATATCGAGGATATTCGCGCCATGCGTGAGGGCACATGACCGGGCCATGCACCGGTTGACAGACCCTCCGCGTCGCTGCGGTGGGGTCACCGGCGATGGCTGGCGTCATGGGGTATTTCAGCTTCTGGCCAGAACCCTAAAACAACACGACTGATGACGTGGAGGTGAGGAAATGCACTATATCCTGTTCTATGAGTACGCCCCTGACTACCTGGAGCGGCGCGGGGAATTCCGGGATCAGCACCTGGCACTGGCAAAGGCGTCCATCGAGCGCGGCGAGTTCTTCCTCGGGGGCGCCTTTGCCGACCCGGCGGATGGGGCCGCCATCGTCTTCAAGGGGGATTCCAGGGACGTCGCCGCGTCTTTCGCCGAAGCGGATCCCTACGTCATCAACGGTCTCGTCACCGCCTGGCAGGTCCGGGAATGGACCACCGTCGCGGGAAAGGATGCCGAACACCCTGTCGTGCCTTGAAAGCCCCATTCACCAGGAAAGGATCAGCTCTCATGAGCGACATGCATGTGGATCCCACGGGGACATCCCACCGTCCATGAACGATGAACCCCTCACATGGGCGCGCGACGCGATCTGCCTTCGTCCCCCTTCATGGGACCTGACGGCGATCGCCGCCGACCTCTACCGCCGGACCTGTCGCGTCAACTTCGACAGGCCAGGCTTCTGCGTGCTCCCTCTCGGTCGAGACATCGATTCCTTAGCCCTCCGGCACGTGATGGTGGACCTCAAGCGCGAAATGGCCGCGATCCACGAATCCACCACCGGCAATACGCTGGCGTACCTGTCGGCCGCGCGCTTCGATCAACAGGACACCACCCGGCCACACCTCGATGGCGGGCCGGATGAGTGCTTCCTGATGCTCGGCTACGAGCCGTCCGCCATCGATTCCGACATCGAGATCTACGACTACGCGAGATGCGCCTTCGACCGTGAACTCACGCCGAATGAATTCATGGCCAGATACAATCCCATGTTCAAGCCTGGCCACGATCTCTTGCGGCCCTATAAAACTCGCGTGCCCTGCTTCTCGAGCACCGACTACCAGATCATCTGCATCAACAACTCGTGTTCGCCATATTCCGAGTCGCAACCGGCATGGCAGGGCACCCTGCATGCCGCGACGATTGCGACACCCGACGAATCGGCACATCGTGTCATCAACTCGACGATGATCGTTTCCGTCCCCGCGGGCACGCTGGATTTCATCGATGACCTTCAGTTGAACGACTTTCTGACCACTTCAGCCGTCCGTCGACAAGATGATGGCTAACCGCACCGCGAAGACGACAGATGAGCTTGCCATGAACGCGGAGCCGCCGATCGTGCGTTTTCAAGTGGCAGTGACAAGCCGGCGCCCGGTGATGCCTGTCGTGACATATCAGGATCTCCGCATGGCAGCGGAGCGGTCACCACCTCCAGGTACCGCGCGACGCCAGGACTTGCTCGTTGCGCCATAGGAAAGCAGTGATCATGGCCTTGGTTATCGTCACGGTGGCCGTTCTCCTTGCCTTGGCTTCAGGTCCCTGGGTAGCCCGCCAGGTGGCAATGGATCGCTGTCTAGACAGCGGGGGACGGTTTGACCACAAGGCAAGCGAATGCTCGGGCGCTCGCCCAGGGGGCTGAGCCGGCACCCCGGACGACATTCAACACGTCGTACCAGTTCGCGGCCTTTGGCCAACCCGCTGTGCCAAGGGTCAAAGATCCAGCAAGGGTAGGTGAACGTGACCATCACGAAGCCCCCTGAGCCCGTCCCCTGGCTCGAGGGCTTTTGTTTGCAGCGTTGCCATCGCTCTCCGCTGAGCGCCATACCCACCTGGGCGCGGTTGGGTAGCACGCTGGTCCGGGGCCCCAGACGCCGGGGCGAGCGACGTCTGCGACCATTCGATGTGTGGCATCCATCATGACTCTCGCATACGCTGACTGCTTAAGGTTGCTTAGACGACTAGGTGGAAGACCAATATCGCCGGAACGCAGGACTACCGCAGGGATGGCAGGAGGCCATCACGACTTGCCGGGTAGTGGCGGTAGCGTGCCTCAAGACAGCGTATCGCTGTTACGCGACTGCCCAAAATGGGGGTCTGTCCTCGATTACCTACCGCAAAATGGGGGTCTGTCCCCGATTATCCCATGAAGTTTTAAAGTATGAACAAAAGGATCTGGCAGGTATGAGTGGAAGCCAAACCGAAAATGCAGCGTTAACAACCGCCTTAGCCTTTCATTACCAAGTGCTAATTGGGTTAGATAAGTGCTTTTCACTTGAAGATGACCAGTCGGTTTGGTTCGAAAAAGATGGTGATGTCAGTCTGATTTCGCCTGATACTTTGGCTTCAACACAAACTGAAGTGAAAAACTACGCAGCACCACTGACTGACCACCATGAAAACCTCTGGAAAACGCTTAAGAACTGGTTATCTCCAGAGTTTGACCATGCCCAATACGGCGTTTTAGTGCTCCACACCACTCAAGCATTTGGCGCAACTACTCGCCTAAAGGACTGGAACACTCAAAGTGCAGAACAGCGCTTAGAAGTGCTAAAGGACATTTTTTCAGAGCGCACCGAAGATCAACTTAATGTCGAAAAACCATCACAAATAATAAAGCTGCAGAAGGCAGTGATGGCAGTTGATGAGTTATTGCTTAAAAGCGTGCTTGGCAAGGTTACGTTATTTACGGAATCAGATAGTGAGAAAGAACTGGAAATGCAGATACTTTCGAAACCTGTAGGAATTCCGAAAAATAACCTGAAAAGTTACCTTCATGGGCTTATTGGTTTTGTTTACGCACAAGCAACCCAGCAATGCTGGAGCGTCAAACACCAAGAGTTTTCGGCGAAGTGCGAAGAGTTAACCGCACTTCTATGTAAAAAGGAGTTCACCTTTCCGGTGTTTTCCGGCTATGCGGCATCTGAACCAGAGGTTGAATTATACGAATGCAGACCATTTGTGAAAAAAATTGCTGAAATTGAGCATCACGAAATGATTCCTGATGCAGTAGGTAACTGGCTTGAGCTACAAAACTCATTGTTTGAAGAGCTCGATGAGTCGGCGATTTATAAAGAAAAAACAATTAGCTACCAGGATCAATTGGTTAAAAAATATAAGCTTGCCTATTCAAGTGCGCAGCTTGAAGCAGTTGAGACGATTAAAAGTTCGAAATTGCTGTACAACAAAACCATAGGTGAACAGCCGCTGAACCTTGGGAATGATATACCGCCTATTGAATACAAAAACGGCCTAATACATGATGCCATGGATGATGAAGAACGTGACTTAAAATGGAAGGTTGGGCCATGAGCAGCATTGTCAATACCCTCTACGAGTTAAAGTACAATCCCTTTGAATATGGGGCGCACATAGCTTCATTTTACACTGTTATAGGCGAGTCAGAAAACAATCTATTACTCTCCCCTTTGGTGATCCCTCTGTGTAGTCACCCTTTTTTTGGCCAAAAGTTATTTAACTCTAACAAGAAAAGTACTATTTGGACAGTTTTTGACAATCGTACCAAGCTCTATGACCTACAAGAAAGAATTCGCGGATTTCAATCATTAACAGAGCAATGCATTCAGTATTGTTTAGTTAATGATTGGCTATCCGTAAACGAACATAATTTATCCATTCTGGCATGTGCTGGTTCTGATTCAACGTTTAATTATCAAAAAAGTGCAGATAAGTTGGGGCGATTGTTCAGCGGTCACTCAGTGGTCGAGATTTATGCGTTTTTAGGAGTGAAGCCGCGATGAAAACATTGATTTATGAAATTGGCGTTATTGATAAGCAAGGAAACAAGCACCCTGTTAATTTTAAAAAGGGGCTAAATGTTGTTACTGGTAAGTCATCGACTGGAAAAAGCGCCTTAATTGAAATCTTTGATTATTGCTTTGGCAGTGGTGAAAATACAATTCCCAAAGGCGTTATTACCGCGAATGCAGCTATTTATTATGTTGCACTTTCTGTCAATGAACAAGACATGGTGATTGCGCGTGATCCTGACATTCCTACTAAGGCCTTTTTCCGTCGCGTTGCGTCGTTCAGTTCCGATGATATTGTTCGCGATTATTTTAACAGCACTTATTTCCGCCCATTAGGCGAGTTTAAGAAGCACCTAAGAGACTTTTTTCTAGATATAGATGATGTGGATGAATCTTTAGCCGTCAGAGCCACTAGGCGGTTTAACGCTAAGGCGGCCACTCCATCTATACGCAGCTTTTCATCGTTCATGCTTCAGCATCAAAACCTTGTTGCTAATAAACATGCGCTGTTTTACAGGTTCGATGAAAAGGAAAAGCGTGATCAGGCGATTGATCATACGAAGATATTTTTAGGTTTAGTTGACCAGAAGTACTTTCATTTGTCACAAGAGAAAGAACGATTAAGCGCTGATGTAAGACGTTTGGAGCGTCAAAAAGAGACAAACAAACGCACCTCTGAAAGCTATAAGAAAAACGTCGGCCCGGTTTTAAGTCAGCTATATGCTTCGATGGGGTTTGAAAATGAACCGATACCTTTGGAAAAGGTGCTAAACCACCCGCAAGATGCAAAAGACCAGTTGGATAAAATTATCGTACCTGAAGAAATCAATTATAGTTCTGACGCTGCTACCAAGTATTACAATCAGCTCAAACTGGCGCGTAACCAAAAGACTTCCGAGCTAAGAAAATTGCAGCGCCAAGCTTCATCAATTAATAAGCATATTCAAGAAGAGGAGCGTTTTGTTGAGAACGTAGAACAGTTTAGCTCACCAAAGCATGTTCATATATCCGCTTCAGTCTGCCCATTTTGTCATACTGAAAAAGACACATTGCGAGAAAGTGCAGAAAAACTACAGCAAGCCATCACTAAGGTGTCGGGTAACCTTGCGCAAGCACGTCCTATGAAAGCAAAATTTGAATCCTTCTTGGTAGAGGTGCAGCGTAATACTGAAGTTATTAGCAGGGATTTGACAGCATTAAACCAGCAAATAACGGAAATTGAGAAGACAGAAAAAAACTTGGCGAAAAACAAGAGCGTGTATGAAAGCATTCTGATGCAAAAGGCTAAGCTTTTTATTCTTCTAGATACTCTCAACATGGCTGATGATGTTGAGCTTGAAAAGCAAATCAAAGATCTAAAAAAACAGCTTGCAGATATCAACAACGACCTTAAAAATTACAATGTTAAAAAAGGATTAGAGGAAGCCTCTGCAAAAATAAATGAATATATGGCTGAAATTGGCAGCCACTTTGAGTTTGAGTCCAGCTATAAGCCTATTAACCTTCACTTCTCTTTTGAGACATTTGACCTCTATCATTTATCGCAAGAAAACGAAAAAATCTACTTAAGATCAATGGGTAGTGGGGCGAACTGGCTATACTGCCACGTAACGCTATTTTTAGCATTGCATAAATATTTTGCTGAGCTGAGTGATAAGTGCGCTATTCCTTCGGTGCTATTTCTTGATCAGCCAACCCAAGTATATTTCCCTAATTTTAATCGAGACAACTCTGATACTTTTGAAGAGCAGAAAAATCAAGAGGCTGAGCAGCGTAAGACGCTAAATGTTGGTCAAAATATTGATGAAGACATCAAAGCTGTCGAAAATCTATTCAGCCAGCTCTCGATTTATTGCAATGAGCTTGAGCAGGTCAACGGTTTTAGCCCACAAATCATTGTGACTGATCATGCGGACAATTTGACGTTGTCAAACGGGGTTTCGTTTGAGTCTTTGGTTAACGGCAACAGATGGCGAATGCGCGGCTTGATTTATCCTGCGGAAGAATAAATGCACACTAAATCGTATGGAGGAGGTGCTGGAATCGAGTTAGATTAATAAAATCTATACAGAGGCAGTTCTCACCTGATACATGCCCCCGAGTCACTTACCCGGCTCGGGGGCTTTTTCGTTTCTGCTCTGGTGTTACTTAGCGGAGAGCGCCACCCCCACCTTGGAGCGGTTGGGGCGCTCGATGGTCTGGGTGATCCAGTCGCCGGTGGCGGCCAGTGCTTCGAGGTCGATGCCGGTCTCGATGCCGAGGCCGTCAAGCAGGTAGACCACATCTTCGGAAGCGACGTTGCCCGAGGCGCCCTTGGCGTAGGGGCAGCCGCCGAGGCCCGCCACGGAGCTGTCGATCACCGCCACGCCTTCCTCGAGCACGGCGTAGAGGTTGGCGAGCGCCTGGCCGTAGGTGTCGTGGAAGTGGGCGGCGAGCTTCGCCATCGGCACGTCGCGGGCCACGGCCTCGATCATGCGCTTGGCCTTGAGCGGGGTGCCGGTGCCGATGGTGTCGCCGAGCGAGACCTCGTAGCAGCCCATGTCATACAGCGCCTTTGCCACCTCGGCCACCTTGGCCGGGGCGATCTCGCCCTCGTAGGGGCAGCCGAGCACGCAGGAGACGTAGCCGCGCACGCGCACGTTGGCCTCGCGAGCGCGCTCCAGCACCGGGGCAAAGCGCTCGAGCGACTCGGCCACCGAACAGTTGATGTTCTTCTGCGAGAAGGCCTCGGAGGCGGCGCCAAACACCGCGACCTCCTCGACGCCGCACTCGAGCGCGGCCTCCAGCCCCTTGAGGTTGGGGGTGAGCGCCGAGTAGGTGACGCCATTGCGGTGCGTCAGGCCCTGCATCACCTCGCGGTGATCGGCCATCTGCGGCACCCACTTGGGCGAGACGAAGCTCGCCGCCTCGATGTGGGTGAGGCCGGCGGCGCCGAGGCGGTCGATCAGCGCGAGCTTGGTCTCGGTGCCGATCGGCTCGGGCTCGTTCTGCAGGCCGTCGCGGGGGCCGACCTCGACCAGGCGCACGCTCTTGGGAAATGCCATGTCTTCTCTCCTGTCAATCTGGCGATCTTCCGGCGACAGGTCCTATCGCGGAGGCGCTGTGAACCCATCCTTGGGCGCTACCTCTGCCATCCCTGGCAGAGGACCTCCGCTTCGACCTGTCCCCGGCGTCGCCCGCCTGCGCGCGTTGTCTTACTCGTCGGCGGCGAAGTCGAGCAGCACGTCGCCCTGGCCCACGGTGTCGGCGGCCTGGAAGTGGAAGCTCGCCACGTGGCCGTCGGCGGGGGCGGTCATGGTGTGCTCCATCTTCATCGCCTCCATCACCATCAGCGGCATGCCCTTCTCGACGCGGGCGCCGGGCTCGACCAGCAGTGCCACCACGGTGCCATGCATGGGCGCGGTGAGGGTCGATTCGGCCTCCTGGCGGCCGTGGTCGATGGCGTCGATGCGCCGCCAGAAGAGGCGCGTCTCGCCGCGCGGGTCGACGATCACCACCACGTTGCCGTCGCGGCGCGCCTGCAGGCGGCGACGGTGGCCGTCCAGGGTGATGGCCACGGCGTCGCCCTGGAGCGAATCGAGGCGCGCGGTGAGGGTCTCGCTGCCGATGGTCAGGTGCCAGGCGGCGTCCTCGCGCTCACGGGTGCCCTCGACCACCACCACGTCCTCGGAATCGTCGTCATCCTGGGCGTGGGCGGGGTCGCACAGGGCGATGCGAATGGTGTGCGGCGCATTGAGGCGGAAGCCGTCGTGGCGGTCCCAGGGTGAGTCGCTCTCGCACTCGCGGGCGAGCTGGTGCAGGCCCACCAGGGCGGCCCCGGCGTACTCCTCGGTGCTGTACTGCTTGGGCGCGAAGAGGGTGGCTTCGTTTTTCTCGATGAAGCGGGTGTCGAGCTCGCAGGCCTGGAAGGCCGGGTGGGTGGCCAGGCGCTGCAGGAAGGCGCGGTTGGTGACCACGCCCTGCACGTCTAGCGCGGCCAGCGCGCGGTTGAGGGTCGCCAGGGCCTGGGTGCGGTCGTTGCCGTGCACGATCAGCTTGGCGAGCATCGGGTCGTAGTGCATGGAGACGGCATCGCCGGTCTCCACACCGCTGTCCAGGCGCACGCGGGCCGGGTCCAGCTCGGCGCCCTCGAGGTCCATGGCGAAGCGGGTGAGGGTGCCGGTGGCGGGCAGGAAGTCCTGCTCCGGATCCTCGGCGTAGAGGCGCGCCTCGAAGCTGTGGCCGGTGATGGTGAGGTCTTCCTGCGCCAGCGGCAGGGCCTCGCCCATGGCCACGCGCAGCTGCCACTCGACCAGGTCCTGGCCGGTGATCATCTCGGTGACCGGGTGCTCTACCTGCAGGCGGGTGTTCATCTCCATGAAGTAGAACGAGCCGTCGGCATCGAGCAGGAACTCGACGGTGCCGGCGCCCACGTAGCCGATCTCCTTGGCGGCGCGCACCGCGGCCTCGCCCATCTCGCGGCGCAGGCCCTCGCTCATGCCCGGGGCCGGGGCCTCCTCGAGCACCTTCTGGTGGCGGCGCTGCACGGAGCAGTCGCGCTCGAAGAGGTAGACCCCCGCGCCGTGGCTGTCGCAGAACACCTGCACTTCCACGTGGCGCGGCTGGGTCAGGTACTTCTCGATCAGCATGCGCTGGTCGCCGAAGGCGGCCTGGGACTCGCGACGGCAGCCGTCGAGCGCGGCCTGGAAGCCCTCGCTGGACTCCACCACGCGCATGCCCTTGCCGCCGCCGCCGGCGCTCGCCTTGAGCAGCACCGGGTAGCCGATCTTGTCGGCCTCGGCCTTGAGCAGGCCGTCGTCCTGGTCGTCGCCGTGGTAGCCCGGTACCAGCGGCACGCCGGCGTTGGCCATGCGCGCCTTGGCGGCGGACTTGTCGCCCATGGCGGCGATGGCCGAGGCGGGCGGGCCGACGAAGACGATGCCGGCCTGGTCCAGCGCCTCGACTAAGGCGCCGTTCTCGGAGAGGAAGCCGTAGCCGGGGTGGATGGCGCCGGCGCCGCTGCGCTGGGCGGCCTCGACCACGGCCTCGACCTTGAGGTAGCTCTCGCGGGCCGCGGCGGGGCCGAGGCGGATCGCCTCGTCGGCCTCGCGCACGTGGCGGGCGTTGGCGTCGGCATCGGAGTAGACGGCGACGGTGCGCAGGCCCATGGCACGCGCCGTGCGCATGACCCGGCAGGCGATCTCGCCGCGGTTGGCGACCAGCAGGGTGTCGAAGGGGGTCGAACGGCTCATGAGCGGCGCTCCGTGGCGGTCGTGTCGGGATTATTCTGGGGGGCGTCGGTGGTCCAGGCGGGGCGGCGCTTGTCGAAGAAGCTGGCGAGCCCCTCCTGGCCCTCGGCGCTGACGCGAAGCTCGGCGATCACCCGGCAGGTGTGCTCGCGGGTGGCCTTGCTGTCGGGCTCGCGGGCGACCTCGGCGAGCAGCGCCTTGGTGGCGCGCTGGGCCTGGGGCGAGCCGGCCAGCAGGGTCTCGAGCATGGCGTCGACGGCGGCGTCGAGCTCGTCGGGGGCGACCACCCGATGCACCAGGTCGAGGCCCTGGGCGGTGGCGGCATCCATCATCTCGGCGGTCAGCGCGTAGCGGCGCGCCTGGCGCTCACCGAGCGCGCGCTGCACGTAGGGGCTGATCACCGCCGGCGACAGGCCGATCTTCACCTCGGAGAGGCAGAACTTGGCCTTCTCGGAGGCGACCACCACGTCGCAGCAGGCGGCGAGGCCCACGGCGCCGCCGAAGGCCGCGCCCTGCACTCGGCACAGGGTGGGGCAGGGCAGGGTGTCCAGGCGGTGCATCAGGGTCGCGAGCTTGCGCGAGTCGGCGAGGTTGCCGTCGAAGTCGTACTCGACCATGCGCTTCATCCAGCCGAGGTCGGCCCCGGCGGAGAAGCTCTTGCCCTCGGAGCCCAGCACCACCACGCGGACCTCGCCGTGGTGGGCGCCATCATGCAGGCGCTCCAGATGGGCATTGAGCTCGGCGATCAGATGGTCGTCGAAGGCGTTGTGAACGTCCGGGCGGTCCAGCGTCAGCCAGGCCACGCCGCGGTCGTCGATCGTCAGTCGGGAATATGTCGGCGTCATCTCGACCTCACATCCGGAACACGCCGAAGCGCGTCTCTTCCACTTCGGCATTGAGGGCGGCGGCGAGCGACAGGCCGAGGACCTCGCGGGTCTGCAGCGGGTCGATCACGCCGTCGTCCCACAGCCGCGCACTGGCGTAGTTGGGGTGGCCCTGGTGCTCGTACTGCTCGCGGGTCGGCGCCTTGAAGGCCTCTTCCTCGTCCTTCGTCCACTCGCGGCCCTCGCGCTCGATCTGCTCGCGCTTGACCTGGGAGAGAACGCCGGCGGCCTGCTCGCCGCCCATCACCGAGATGCGGGCGTTGGGCCACATGAACAGCAGGTTGGGCTCGAAGGCGCGGCCGCACATGCCGTAGTTGCCGGCGCCGAAGCTGCCGCCGATCAGCACGGTGAACTTGGGCACCCGGGCGCAGGCCACTGCGGTGACCAGCTTGGCGCCGTGCTTGGCGATGCCCTCGTGCTCGTACTTGGAGCCGACCATGAAGCCGGTGATGTTCTGCAGGAACACCAGCGGGATCTTGCGCTGGGCGCACAGCTCGATGAAGTGCGCGCCCTTGACCGCACTCTCGGAGAACAGCACGCCGTTGTTGGCGACGATGCCCACCGGGTGGCCGTGGATGTGCGCGAAGCCGGTGACCAGGGTGTCGCCATAGGTGCGCTTGAACTCGTCGAAGTCGGAGTCGTCGACGATGCGCCCGATCACCTCGCGCACGTCGTAGGGCTTCTTGAGATCGGTGCCGACGATGCCGTAGAGCTCCGTCGGGTCGAGCCGCGGCGGCCTGGAGGGCTGCATCTTCAGCTCGCCGCGCTTCTGCCAGTTGAGCCGCGACACGCAGGCGCGGGCCAGCTGCAGGGCGTGGGCGTCGTTCTCGGCGTAGTGGTCGGCCACGCCGCTGACCTTGGCGTGCACGTCGGCGCCGCCCAGGTCCTCGGCGCTGATGCTCTCGCCGGTGGCGGCCTTCACCAGGGGCGGGCCGCCGAGGAAGATGGTGCCCTGCTCGCGGACGATGATCGACTCGTCGGCCATGGCCGGCACGTAGGCGCCGCCGGCGGTGCAGGAGCCCATCACCACGGCGATCTGCGGGATGCCCTCGGCGGAGAGCGTGGCCTGGTTGTAGAAGATGCGCCCGAAGTGGTCGCGATCCGGGAAGACCTCGTCCTGGCGGGGCAGGAAGGCGCCGCCGGAGTCGACCAGGTAGAGGCACGGCAGGCGATGCTTGCGGGCGATCTCCTGGGCGCGCAGGTGCTTCTTCACGGTCAGCGGGAAGTAGGTGCCGCCCTTGACCGTGGCGTCGTTGGCGACGATCACGCACTCCACCCCCGAGACCCGGCCGATGCCGGTCACCACGCCGGCGGCGGGTACCGGGCCGTCGTAGACCTCATGGGCGGCCAGGGACGAGAACTCGAGGAAGGGCGAGCCCTCGTCGATCAGGTGGTCGATGCGGTCGCGCACGAACAGCTTGCCGCGGGACTCGTGGCGGGCGCGGGCCTTCTCGCCGCCGCCCTGGTGGATGGCGGCGGTCAGCTCGCGCAGCTTGCCGACCTCGTGTCGCATGGCGACGTCGTTGGCCTGGAAGGCCTCGCTGCGCGGATTGATCTGGGTCTGGAGGATGCTCATGGAACGCCGCCCTTACTTGGATTCGTTGAACAGCTCGCGGCCGATCAGCATGCGACGGATCTCGCTAGTGCCGGCACCGATCTCGTAGAGCTTGGCATCGCGCAGCAGCCGCCCGGTGGGGTACTCGTTGATGTAGCCGTTGCCGCCGAGCAGCTGGATGGCGTCCAGCGCCACCTGGGTGGCCTTCTCGGCGCAGTAGAGGATCACGCCGGCGGCGTCCTTGCGCGAGGTGCGGCCGCGGTCGCAGCCCGCCGCCACCGCGTAGAGGTAGGCGCGGCAGGCGTTGAGGGTGGTGTACATGTCGGCGATCTTGCCCTGCACCAGCTGGAACTCGCCGATCGACTGGTTGAACTGCTGCCGCTCGTGGACGTAGGGCACCACGATGTCCATGGCCGCCTGCATGATGCCGATGGGGCCGGCGGCGAGCACGGTGCGCTCGTAGTCCAGGCCGCTCATCAGCACGCGCACGCCCTTGCCAACCTCGCCGAGCACGTTGGCTTCCGGCACCTCGCAGTCCTCGAACACCAGCTCGCAGGTGTTGGAGCCGCGCATGCCGAGCTTGTCGAGCTTCTGGGCGGTGGAGAAGCCGGGCATGCCCTTCTCGATGATGAAGGCGGTGATGCCCTTGGAGCCGGCCTCGGGGTCGGTCTTGGCGTAGACCACCAGCACGTCGGCGTCGGGGCCGTTGGTGATCCACATCTTGTTGCCGTTGAGGATGTACTTGTCACCCTCCTTGCGGGCACGCAGCTTCATGGAGACCACGTCGGAGCCAGCGCCCGGCTCGGACATGGCGAGCGCCCCGACGTGCTCGCCGCTGATCAGCTTCGGCAGGTACTTGGCCTTCTGCTCGGCCGAGGCGTTGATCTTGAGCTGGTTCACGCAGAGGTTGGAGTGCGCGCCGTAGGAGAGCCCCACCGAGGCGCTGGCCCGGGAGATCTCCTCCATGGCGATGCAGTGGGCGAGGTAGCCCATGCCGCTGCCGCCGTCCTCGTCCGGCACGGTGATGCCGAGCAGACCCATGTCGCCGAACTTCTGCCACAGATCGTTCGGAAACTCGTTCTTCTCGTCGATCTCGGCGGCGCGCGGGGCGATCTCGTCACGCGCGAAGGCGTTGACGTGATCGCGCAGCATGTTCATCTCGTCGTCGAGGCCGAAGTCGAGGGGTTGGTAAGGCGTATGCATGGCGGGGCTCCCGTTGTGTCAGGTGGCGCGCCTTGTGCTCTCGCGGAGGCGCGACCGGCCAACTGGTGTCATCGAAATAGCAGATGGGACAAGACTAGGCGAGGTTGACGTTAACGTAAAGTGCAGCATTGCCCGGCTTAGACCAAGGTGGCAATCGTGAGGCGCCGAACCGCTGTACAGGCGTTTTTGGCGTGGCGGTCCCCTGGGTTTTCCGCGCGCGTTGCGCGACCATCCCTACCAGGCGAAGGAAAACGGGGCGATCCAGGGAGGTAGGCGATCATGGGGCGCATGCGAGGGGCCTTGACCGGTCTGCTGGTCCTGCTGTGGGTGGGAGTGGCCGTGGGCGCGGGCATCGATGGGCAGGATCGTGAACGGGAGCCACGCGAGCGGCCGGGGTTCGAGCAACAGGCGTTCGAGCGCCAGGACCTCGAGGCCTTCGTCGACGGCTTCATCACCGCGCGCATGGAGGCTCACCATGTCGCCGGCGTCACGGTGTCGGTGGTCAAGGATGATGCGCTGGTGCTGGCCAGGGGCTTCGGGTCGGCCGACATCGAGGCCGGGCGTCCGGTAGTGGCCGAGCGGACCCTGTTCCGGCCGGGGTCGATCTCCAAGCTCTTCACCTGGACGGCGGTGATGCAGCTGGTGGAGCAGGGACGGCTGGACCTGGACACCGACGTCCGCGACTATCTGCCCGATTTCCCGCTCGAGACGCGCTATCCCTCTCCCATCACCCTGCGCCAGCTGATGGCCCACACCCCGGGCTTCGAGGACACCGCCATGGGCCATCTCTTCGAGGATGACCCCGATGCCGTGCTGTCGCTGCGTGACTACCTGCGTCGCCATGCTCCGGCCCAGGTGCGAGCGCCGGGCAGCTGGCCGGCCTACTCCAACTACGGGGTGGCACTGGCCGGTCTGGTGGTTGCCGAGGTGAGCGGCCTGTCCTGGGAAGCCTATGCCGAGCGCCATCTGCTGGCGCCGCTGGGCATGCGAGACAGCACCTTTCGCGAGCCCTGGGGGCCGCAGCGAGAGGGGCGGCCCATGTCACCGCACCTGCGCGAGCGAGTCAGCGCGGGCTATCAGTGGGTCGATGGCGCCCTTCGGCCGGGCGGCTTCACCTTCGTCGGCGGCATCGGGCCGGCGGGGAGCCTCTCCACAACGGCGACCGACATGGCGCGCTTCATGCGCGCCCACCTCAACGAGGGCCGACTCGGTGATGGGGTGCTGCTCGCGCCGGACACGGCCCGCGAGATGCAGCGGACCCACTATCGGGTGGCGCCGAGGCAGCCCGGCATGGCCCACGGCTTCATCGAGAGCGAGATCGCCGGCTACCGTGCCCTCGGCCATGGCGGGGGCACCGTGCATTTCGTCTCCGACCTGCAGCTGATCCCCGAACTGGGACTGGGCGTGTTCATCTCCACCAACAGCAACGGCGGCCAGGCGCTGATCCGCGGCTTCGTCGAGGAACTGGTGCGCCGCTACTTTCCGGCCCCGTCCCCGTCGGCCGCCGCTGTCGACCCCTCCACCGATCCGACGCGCTATGTCGGGGACTACCTCTCCACGCGTCGGGCCTACACCACGGTCGAGGCGCTAATGAATCATGACATGGCCAGCGTTCATGTGGATCGGGAGGGAGAGCTGGTCCTCAGCCGACGGGGGCGCCAGGTGCGCCTCGTGCCGGCGCCTGACGAGGGGCACTTCCGCCAGGCCGATAGCGGCGAGGCGCTGCGCTTCCTGGTCGATGACAGCGGCGCCGTGTCCCATCTGGCGGTGCCGGAGCCGATCATGGTGATGGAGCGGGTCGGGCCGTTGGCCAACCCGCGCTGGCGGCTCGCCTTCCTGGGCCTGGCCGGGGCGGTGTTCGCCGGCACGCTGCTGGTGGCGCTGTTTGGCTGGCGCCGGGCGCCGGCACGTCGGCCCATGGCACGCTGGGCCGCACGGCTGACCGTGTTGGCCGCGGGGCTATGGGTGGCGAGCATGGGACTGGCGCTGGCCGGCGTGCTGCCCATCACGCGAGACGTGAGCCTGGTCTTCTTCGGCTTTCCGCCGCCGCCCTTCGTGGCCGCTCAGGTCATTGCCATGCTTGCCGGTGCCACAAGCCTGGGGAGTCTCGTCCTGCTGGTACCGGCGCTCGCCGACGATGGCTGGTCCCGGGGCCGGCGCCTGCGCCACGCGGGGCTCGCGATAGTGCTGGCCCTCACCCTGGTGACGGTCTGGCAGTTCAACGGCTTCGTGCTGATGGGCTGAAGCCAGAGACACGCCCGCCGCGCCAGGGTCACAACAGGCTGCTGGGGAGGGGCCTCGACGTTGGCTGGGCGTCGTTAGTCTCCCAGGGCCAGCGTGATAGCTTGCCTGAAACTCTGTCTCGACACTGGCACGTCGCGCGGGTCGGTCAATCGCCACACATGAATGGGTGTACTGCCATGGCCAAGGTCCTTGCGACGGCTTCTGACATTGCAGAGGCAGACGCCTATCAGCGCAAGGTCCTTGGCGGGGTGTCCCGCACCTTCGCCCTCACCATCCCTCAGCTTCCGCTCGAGCTGTGCAAGGTGGTGACCAATGCCTACCTGCTCTGCCGTATCGCCGACACCCTGGAGGATGAACCGGCGCTTTCCGCGGTGCAGAAGGGCCTCCTGCACGAACGGTTTCTGGCGGTGCTGAGAGGGGAGGAGGAGGCCCAGCGTTTCGCCAGGCAGGTCACGCCGCTACTCTCGCAGGCCACGTCACCGGAAGAGCGAGGGCTGCTGGCCAACACGCCACTGGTCGTCCGCTGCACCCATAGCCTCGCCGCGCCCCAGCAGCAGGCGCTGGTCCAGTGTGTGGGCATCATGTGCCGGGGCATGGGCCATTACCAGGAGAATGCCAGTCTGGAGGGCCTGGCCGACCTGGGCGAGGTGGATCGCTACTGCTATCACGTGGCCGGCGTCGTGGGGGAGATGCTCACCGAGCTGTTCTGTCAGTATTCAGGCGACATGCATGAGCAGCGTGCCGAGATGCTGGCCCTGGCCCCTTCGTTCGGGCAGGGGCTGCAGCTTACCAATATCCTCAAGGACCTCTGGGATGATCGGCAGCGAGGCGTCTGCTGGCTGCCCCGTCGGGAATTTCGGGAGTTCGGCGTGGACGTGGCGAGCCTGGCGCCGGGACGCAGTGATCCGGCGTTCGCCACCGCCCTGCGCTACATGATCGGCATCGCGCATGCGCATCTGCGTCAAGCCTTTCGCTTCACCCTGATGGTGCCAGCGCAGGAAGCGGGGATCCGACGTTTCTGCCTATGGGCCATCGGCCTGGCCGTGCTCACGCTCAGGCGGATTGACGCCCGGCCGACCTACTGCACGGGGCAGCAGGTCAAGGTGTCACGCCGCACGGTCCAGGCCGCCATCGCGAGTACCCGTCTGGCCACGCGTCATGATGGCGTGCTCAAGCTGCTGTTCGGCGGTGTGACCCGGGGATTGCCCCTCGCGCCGCCCGCGGGCCACCACCCGGCACTCAGTGCATGGACGTTTGAGCCTTCCGAGGGTAAGGGGGCTTCGGCGGCGCGCTGCGGCCTTCGGCTAGGCAATGACGAGGAGTAGACCGATATCATGGCCAAGGAGGTGACCATTGCTTAGCACTGGCGCAAGCGGACGCGACGAGACCGTGTCCTTCGACGACGAGGAGCTGATCCTGGTCGATGACGAGGACAGGGAGCTGGGGCATTTGAGCAAGGCCCGGTGCCACGAAGGAAGCGGTGTGCTGCATCGCGCCTTCTCGCTGTTCGTGTTCAACCGTAACGGGGAGCTTCTGCTGCAGCAGCGAGCGGAAGGCAAGCGCCTCTGGCCGCTGTACTGGTCCAACAGCTGCTGCAGTCACCCCCGCCGAGGCGAGCCCATGGCAGAGGCGATTCACCGGCGACTCTGGCAGGAGGTCGGCATCGAGGCGCCACTCGCCTACCTCTACAAGTTCCGCTATCAGGCCCAGTACGGTTCAAGCGGCGCCGAGCACGAGCTTTGCTGGGTATATCTTGGGGTCACGGACGATACGCCACGCCCCAACCGCCAGGAGATCGCCGACTGGTGCTGGATATCACCCGCCGAGCTCGATGCCGCGTTGGCCACCCGCCCGGAGCACTATACGCCCTGGTTCAAGATGGAGTGGACGCGATTGCGAAGTGAATTCGCCGAGGAGCTCCAGCGATATTCCCGCTAGGCCCGACGGTGAAGCGCAGGCCTGTGATGGCCCGGCCAAACGTGGCCCGGCCAAGCGTGGCCCGGCCGTATGTGGCCGGGCACTGGCGGGTCTGCGGGTGAGGCGATGTTATCGCCGAGTCAGTCGGCGTGGGCGTTGGGGAAGAACAGCTGCTGACCCTTGACCTCGAAGTCGGCGATGGCGGCCTGGCCATCCTCGGAGAGCAGCCACTCGTGCCACTGCTCGGCGAGATCGTGCTTCAAGTGAGGATGGCGTTCCGCGGAGATCAGCAGGCTGCCGTACTGGTTGAAGAGCGCCTCGTCGCCCTCGAACAGCAGATCGAGGTTCTGGCGGTTGTCGAAGGCGACCCAGGTGGCGCGGTCACTCATCGCGTAGGCGTCCATGCCGGCGGCGGTGTTCAGGGTCGGGCCCATGCCGCTGCCGAGCTCGCGGTACCACTCACCGCCCGGCTCCACGCCGGCGGCGTCCCACAGGCGCTGCTCGGCGCGGTGGGTGCCGCTGTCGTCGCCGCGGGAGGCGAAGGGCGCCTCGGCCTCGGCGATGTCGGACAGCGCCTCCTCGATGCTCTCGGCATCGGCGATGCCGGCCGGGTCGTCGCTCGGCCCGACGATCACGAAGTCGTTGTACATGACGTTGGCGCGCTCGGTGCCGTAGCCCTCGGCGACGAAGCGCTCCTCACCGGTGGTATCGTGGACCAGCAGGCTGTCGGCATCGCCGCGGCGGGCGATCTCGAAGGCCTGGCCGGTGCCCACGGCGACCACGCGCACCTCGATGTCGCTCGCCTCGCTGAACTGGGGAATGATGGCGTCGAAGAGCCCCGAGTTCTGGGTGGAGGTGGTCGAGGCCAGGGTGATATGGCGCTCCTCATCCTGGGCGCTGGCGCCGAGCGAGGCGGCCATCAGGCCGAGGGCGACGAGGGTGAGTCCTGCCGGTTGCATGGTGCCTTTCCTTCTCATGATGCCGTTCCTTTTTTACTGCCGAGTGAGATGTCACACGCTGCGATGGGCGGGCCGTCACCAGATCAGCTCGCCCCGGATGAAGGCCCGCGCCTCGTGGGAGGCGGGAGCCGTGAAGAAGGTCTCGGAGGGGCCGTGCTCGACGAGCCGTCCGTCCACCATCAGCACGATGTCGTCGGCCAGCCGGCGCGCCTGGTTCAGGTCGTGGCTGGTCATCACGATGCGCGTGCCGCGACGGTGGAAGTCGCGCACCGCATCCTCCACCGCCTTGATGGCGGCGGGGTCCAGCGCCGAGGTCGGCTCGTCGAGGAACAGCACCTCGGGCCGGGCCAGCCACGCCCGGGCCAGCGCCAGGCGCTGCTGCTCGCCGCCGGAGAGCACCCGGGCCGGGCGCGCCTCCAGGGCGGCCAGCCCGAAGCGCGCCAGCGCCTCCCGGGCCAGCGGCTTGCGCTGGCGGCGGGGCGTGCCGGCGATCGCCAGGGCATAGGTGAGGTTGGCCAGGGCCGAGCGGCGCAGCAGCACCGGGCGCTGGAAGACCATGGCCTGGCGCGGCGGGCGGCCCTCCCAGCGCACGCGGCCGGTCGTCGGCGTGACCAGGCCGTGGGCGAGGCGCATCAGCAGGCTCTTGCCGGCGCCGTTGGGGCCCATCACCAGGGTGCAGTGGCAGCCGCTGAGGCGCAGGTCGACGGGGTGCAGCAGCGGCTGGCCGCGGTGGCTGAAGCCGACCCCCTCGAGGGCGAGCGGGGGGATGGCCGTGACGTCCAGGCGGGTCAGCTCGTTCATCCGACCCGTCTCCGTGCCGTCTCGCCGACCAGGTGGGCGGCGGCGTTGACCAGTGCGACCAGCGCGAGCAGCACGATGCCGAGCCCCAGCGCCAGGGGCAGGTCGCCCTTGCTGGTCTCCAGCACGATGGCGGTGGTCATCACCCGGGTCACGCCGTCGATGTTGCCGCCGACGATCATCACCGCCCCGACCTCGGCGCTGGCGCGGCCGAAGCCGGCGAGCAGCACGGTGGTCAGGCCGAAGCGGGCGTCCCACAGCAGGGTGGGGATGCGCCGCGCCCGGGAGACGCCCATGGAGGTGAGCTGTTCGCGATAGTCGCCGTGAAGCTCCTCGACCTGCTGACGCGTCAGCGCGGCGATGATCGGCAGCACCAGGATGACCTGGGCGATCACCATGGCCCCGGGCGTGAACAACAGACCCAGTTCGCCCAGCGGGCCGGCACGCGAGAGCAGCAGGTAGACCGCGAGCCCGGCGACCACCGGCGGCAGCCCCATCAGGGCATTGAGCGCCACGATCAGCACCCCGCGGCCGGGGAAGCGCCACAGCGCGATCGCCGCGCCCAGTGGCAGGGCGATCAGCGCGGCGATCAGCACGGCGGAGAGCGAGACCTTCAGCGACAGCGTGACGATCCCGATCAGGTCGGGATCGAGCCCGAGGATCAGGGCCAGGGCGGTCTGGAAGGCGTTGGCATCGTCGGGCATCGGGCTCTCCTGCGTTCTACTGGCATCTTGTGCGTTAAAACGAGCTGATGCACCCGGAGCGGGAATTCATGCAGTAAGATGCAGGAAAACGACGAATTCAGCCTAGCCTGTAACTGTACCCGTACCTGTAATAAGGGGAGTCTCATGGCACTCGGCCCGCACCACGCCTACCTGACCACCGCCGAGGTGGCCGACTATCTGCGCTTGAAGGAGCGCAAGGTCTATGACCTGGTGCGCCAGGGCGGTATCCCCTGCGTGCGGGTGACCGGGAAGCTGCTCTTCCCGCGCCAGGCCATCGACCTGTGGCTGATGAGCCACCTGGAGGGCGACCAGGCGAGCAGCCGCCCCGTGCCCCTTGTACTCGCCGGCAGCCAGGACCCGCTGCTGGAGTGGGCGGTGCGCGAGAGCGGCGCGGGCCTGGCGCTGCTGTGTCACGGTAGCGGCGACGGGGTGCGGCGCCTGCTTTCGGGCGAGGCGATGGTGGCGGGGCTTCACCTGCTGGAGCAGCGCAGCGGCGACTACAACCGCCCCGAGGCGCTGGGCCTTTCCGGCATGCGCGACCTGGTGACGCTGCGCTGGGCGACGCGCCGCCAGGGGCTCTTGCTGGCGCCCGATAACCCGCTGGGCATTGCCGCGCTGAAGGATCTGGCGGATCGGCGGGTGCGGGTCGCCCATCGTCAGCCGGATGCCGGCGCCCATCGGCTGCTGCTTTGGCTGCTGGAGCGGGCGGGCATCGATCCGGGCGAGCCGCGCTTCGTTACCCATCCCTCGCTCAGCGAGGACGACCTGGCACTCGCCATCCGCCAGGGCGAGGCCGACGTGGGGCTGGGGGTGGAGGCCGCGGCTCGCCGCCAGGGGCTCGCCTTCGTGCCGCTTCACGAGGAGGCCTTCGACCTGGCCCTGCGGCGACGCAGCGTCTTCGAGCCGCCGATGCAGCGCCTGCTGGCCTTCGCCCAGGCGCCGCGCTTCGCCGAGCGGGCTGCGGCGCTGGGCGGCTACGACATCGCAGAGCTGGGGCGAGTGGTGCACAACGCCTGAGTCGGCCGGCAGGCCGCCGCCTCTACCACCCGAGCCAGCGACGCAGCCGCTGCCCGGGCGACGGGGCGCGGCTTCCAGGCGCCGGGTCCACCTTGCCCGAGAGTTGCGCCGTGGCCTCCTTGAGCGGCGCGATGATGGCCTCGAGGTGGTGCTGGCAGAGCGGACGGTTGAGGGCGCCGGGGCACAGGGCCATCAGCAGGCCGCAGTGATAGAAGGCCGTGTCCAGGGACGGATAGACCTCCTTGAATGGGCCCGCCTGTCGACGGCAGCGCTGCAACTCGCGAAGCAGCAGGCTCATCGTCTGCGCATCCAGCCAGCAGGGGGTGTCGTCCCGGCGGGAGGAGCAGGCGACCGAGTGCTGGATCGCCTGGAAGGAGACGTGCAGGAAAACGCAGGCGTAGTAGAGCTGGGAGCGTTCCGCGTTCATAGTGCACCATGAGGCTCAAATGAGAGTGAATATCATTCTGACCATTGGGGCCCAGAAGTCAAATGGTGATGGCTGAGGCTAGCGGTCGGGCGGGTTTCGGGTACCCGGCACGCCCCCGAGGCGTCGGCGCAGGGCGGCCTTGCCCATCATGTGGGCGCTGACCGGGGCGGTGGCGAACAGGAAGATCGTCACCAGCGCTTCCTGCACCGAGACGCCGTCCTGCTGGTGGCTGAAGAAGAGCAGCGAGCCGATCAGGGTGCAGCCGACGCCCAGGGTGCTGGCCTTGGTGGGGCCGTGCAGCCGGGTGTAGAAGTCGGGCAGCTTGGCCAGGCCCCAGGAGCCGATCAGCGCCACCAGGGCGCCGACCAGCAGGAAGGCGGCGACGACGAGCTGCAGGGCGGCCGGCATGTCGAGGGGGCTCATTCGATGACGTCCCCCCGCAGCAGGTACTTGCTCATGGCCACGGTGCCGACGAAGCCCATCAATGCGATCAGTAGCGCCAGCTCGAAGAGCACGCCGAGGCCCATCCTCAGGTCGGCGAGCACGATCAGCGCGATGCTGTTGATCATCAGGGTATCCAGCGCCAGGATCCGGTCGACGATGTCCGGGCCGATGGCCAGGCGGTAGAGGTTCAGCAGGGCGGCGACGGCGAAGAGCGTCATGGCGATGGGGATGACGACGGCAATCATCGGAAGATCTCCTCCAGGGGCTGCTCGTAGCGCGTGCGAATGGCGGCGATGGCCTCGGCCTCGTCCTCCAGGTGCAGGGCGTGGATCAGCAGGGTGTTGGCCTCGCCGTCGTAGTGGAGCGAGACGGTGCCCGGCGTCAGCGAGATGGTGCTGGCCAGCAGGGTGATGGCGAAGTCGTCGTCCAGGGTCAGCGGATAGGTGAAGAAGCCCGGCCGCAGCTCGCGGGCGGGGCGCAGGATGCGCAGGGCCACCACCAGGTTGGAGCGCAGGATGTCGATCAAGAGCACCCCCAGGTAGCGCAGCAGCGGCAGCGGTCGCCGGATCTTCGCCTCCTCCGGCCAGAAGGCGTGGGTCACGAGGGGGATCGCCACGCCCAGCGCCAGCCCCAGCAGGGCGTGGGCGACGCTCAGGTCGTTGACCATCAGCAGCCACAGCAGGGCCAGGAAGAGCGAGAAGAGCGGGTGCGGCAGCCAGAACTGCCGGGAGCGGACGTTCGGCGTCATGGCGCGACCTCCGTGGCGACGGCCAGCGTCTCCGGCAGCATGGCGGCGATGTAGGCCCGGGGCGTGAGCAGCTGCTCGGCGGTCAGCGCGAGATACCCCATGATCGGCTCGCCCAGCGCCGAGAGCGCGCCGTTGAGGGCCACCATGACACAGACGATGGCCAGGCAGCCGCGATCCAGCGGGCGCGCTTCTGCTTTGCCCGCCCCACCGGGGCGCCAGAACCAGCTGCTGCCGGTGCGGCTGACGGCGATCAGGGTCAGCAGCGCCGCGGCGAGCAGCACGCCCCACAGCCAGAGCCCCCCGGGCTCCCCGGCACTCGCCTGGAGGATCCAGGCCTTGCTGACGAAGCCGGCGAACGGCGGCAGGCCGACGGCGGCGATGGCGGCGAGGAAGAACAGGCTGCCGAGCATCCCGCGATGCCCCACGGGGGCCGCCACCGAGAAGCGGTCGTAGCCCTCGTCGCGCTGCTGGCCCAGCAGGTCGGCGAGCAGGAAGAAGGCGGCCGCCATGCCGGTGCTGTGGATCAGGTAGAAGAGCGCGGCGGCGAGCGTCGCCGGCGTCACGAGGCTCAGGGTGGCGAGCAGGGTGCCCACCGAGATGATCACCAGGTAGGCGGTCAGGGTGCGCAGGCTGTCCGAGCCCAGCACCCCGACGCCGCCCAGCGCCAGGGTCGCCAGCGCCAGCGGCCACAGCCACTGCCAGGCGGCGGCATTGACCGGTGCCTCGCCCAGCCCGAAGACTAGCAGGAAGACCCGCAGGATGGCGTAGACGCCGACCTTGGTCATGATGGCGAAGAGCGCGGCCACCGGGGCGCTGGCGGCCGAGTAGGCGCGGGGCAGCCAGAACAGCAGCGGCAGGATGGCGGCCTTGATGCCGAACACCACCAGCAGCACCATGCTGGCCGCCGCCAGCAGCGGCGCGTCGCCCGGGGGAGCGGCGGCCACCTCGAGGGCCAGGTCGGCCATGTTGAGGGTGCCGGTGAGCCCGTAGAGCGTGCCCAGGGCGACCAGGAACAGCGCCGAGCCCACCAGGTTGATGATCACGTAGTGCAGGCCGGCACGGCTGCGCGCCCGGCCGCCTCCGTGCAGCAGCAGCGCGTAGGAGGCGATCAGCAGGATCTCGAAGAACACGAAGAGGTTGAACAGGTCGCCGGTCAGGAAGGCGCCGTTGAGGCCGGCCAGCTGGAACTGGAAGAGGGCGTGGAAGTGCGCCCCGCGGCGGTCGATGCCGCGGCTGGCGTAGAGCAGGCAGCCAAGCCCCAGGGCGGCGGTGAGCGCCAGCATCAGGGCGCTCAGCCGGTCGAGGATCAGCACGATGCCGAAGGGCGCCGGCCAGTCGCCGGCATGATAGAGCCGATACTCCCCGCCGCTGGCCGCGCCCAGGGCCCAGGCGCCCAGCAGCACGAGGCCCAGGGTGCTGGCGAGGCCGGCCAGGCGCTGCACTCCGAACGGCAGCCGATAGAGCAGCAGCAGGCTCGCCCCGGTGATCAGCGGCAGCAGGATCGGCAGGATCAGCGCATGGGTCATAGGCGATCCTCGTCGGGGTTCTCGCCGTCGACGTGGTCGTTGCGCAGCTCCACCGCCGCCTTGAGGGCCAGCACCACCACGAAGGCGGTCATGGCGAAGCCGATGACGATGGCGGTGAGCACCAGGGCCTGGGGCAGCGGGTCGGCCGAGCGCTCGGTGAGGCCGACGATGGCCGGCGCGCCGGCGACCAGTCGTCCCGAGGCGAAGAGGTAGAGATTGACGGCGTGGGAGAGCAGGGTGAGGCCCAGGATCACCGTGAAGGTGCGCGCGCGCAGCAGCAGGTAGACCCCGCAGGTGGTCAGCACGCCTAGCGTCATCGCATAGAGCAGTTCCATCAGCCGATCTCCTTGCCGGGGCCGGCCACGGTCATCAGCTTGCCGAGGTTGGCCAGCACCAGCAGCGTCGCCCCGACCACGGTGGCATAGACGCCGAGGTCGAAGAGCATGGCGGTGGCCAGCTCGAACTCGCCGATCAGCGGCAGGTGAAAGTGCCCGTGGGCCGAGGTGAGGAACGGGACACCGAACAGCCAGCTGCCGAGCCCCGTGGCCACGGCGATCAAGAGGCCGGCCCCGATCAGCGGCCGGAAGGCGGTGAGCATGCGGGTCTGGGCCCAGGCCAGGCCGCCCGCCATGTACTGCAGGGTGAAGGCCACGGCGGTGATCAGCCCGGCGATGAAGCCGCCGCCGGGCTGGTTGTGGCCGCGCAGGAAGATGTAGGCCGAGACCAGCAGGGCGATCGGCAGCACCAGCCGCGCCACGGTGCTGAGCATGATCGGGTGCGGCTCGGCCACCCAGTGCCCGGGGTTGGTGTCGACCACCCGCTCCTTGAGGTGCAGGTCGCGGGTGAAGGCGAAGACCGCCACGGCGGCGATGCCGAGCACCGTGATCTCGCCCAGGGTATCGAAGCCGCGGAAGTCCACCAGGATCACGTTGACCACGTTGGTGCCGCCCCCGCCGGGCAGGCTGTTGGCGAGGAAGAAGTCGGAGATGGTGTGCTGCGGACGGGTCAGGATGGCGAAGCTGAAGGCCGCGACGCCGGCGCCCACTAGGCCGGCGATGGCCAGGTCGCGACCCATCCGCAGGCGCGTGGACTCCCGGGGCGACTGCTGGGGCAGGAAGGAGAGCGCCAGCATCATGATCACCACCGCCATCACCTCCACCATCAGCTGGGTCAGGGCCAGGTCCGGCGCCGAGAAGCGCGCGAAGGCGACGGTCACGAAGAGCCCGGTCACCCCGAGCAGCAGCAGGGCCGGCAGCCGGTAATGGTGGAAGACCACCACGCCGATGGCTGCCAGGCAGAGCAGGCCGGCGGCCAGCACGGTAAGCGGATCGAGGGCGCCCAGCGGCATGCCGCCGTTCCAGCGCGCCACGGCGAGCAGCTCCACGCCGACCAGCACCACCACGGTGACCATGATGAAGGTCAGGTAGCGCTGCAGCGAACCGTTCTCGAGCTGGAAGACGCGGCGCTGGGAGAGCTCGATGGCGCGGCGCATGGCCCAGTCGAAGATCTCCTTGGCATCCACCTCGGGCAGGCGGGCGTGGAGGCGAAACAGCGGGTCGCGTATCGCATAGAAGAGCGCGCCGCCCGCCAGGGCGACGAGGCTCATCAGCCCCGTCCGGGGGCCGCCCAGGGTCGCGAAGTCGAAGGCGGCAAGCTCGGCCTGGCGGGCGGCCTCGAACGCCGGGTGGACGAGCATCGTGTAGAGCCCCTGGGCCGCCAGGCCCACCAGGAGCGTGGCCAGGGCCAGCAGCGCGATGGGCGTGAGGGCCGCCTTGCGGGGCTCGCGGGGCGGCCAGACGGGCAGGTCGATGGGGCGCCCGTTGAAGTAGACGTTATGGAAGATGCGAATCGAGTAGGCCACCGAGAAGAGCCCGGCCAGGGTGACCCAGGCGGGAATCACCAGCGTCGCCCACTCGGGCGCGACCACCCGCAGGCTCTCGCCGAACAGCATCTTCTTGCTCAGGTAGCCGCTCATCAGCGGCAGGCCGGCCATGGCGGCGGCGGGGATCGCCGAGAGTGCCATCAGCGTCGGCATGAAGCGCCACATGCCGTTGATGCGGCGCATGTCGCGGGTGCCGGTGGCGCGATCCACGTATCCCGCCATCATGAACAGCGGCGCCTTGAAGAGCGCATGGCACACCAGGTGGAAGAGCGCCGCCGCCAGCGCCATGGGGGTGCCCAGCCCCAGCAGCAGCATGATCAGCCCCAGGTGGGAGACCGTGGAGTAGGCCAGCAGCCCCTTCATGTCGTGCATGAACATGGCCACGAAGGCCCCCACCATCAGCGTCAGCATCCCGGTCAGGGTGACCAGGTGGAACCAGAGCTCGGTGTCGGCCAGGGCCGGATGCAGCCGGGCGAGCAGGAAGAGCCCCGCCTTGACCATGGTCGCGCTGTGCAGGTAGGCGGAGACCGGGGTCGGCGCCGTCATGGCGTGGGGCAGCCAGAGGTGGAAGGGGAACTGGGCCGACTTGGTGAAGGCGCCGAGCAGGATCAGGTTGAGCATCAGGCCATAGTGCTCGTGGGCACGGATCCGCTCGCCGGCCTCGAGCACCACCGAGAGCTCGTAGCTGCCGGCGGCCTGGCCGAGCAGCACGATGCCGCCGAGCAGGGCCAGCCCGCCGCCGCCGGTGATCACCAGCGACATTCGCGCGCCCAGCCGGGCCGCCTGACGGTCACTGTGAAAGCCGATCAGCAGGAACGACACCAGGCTGGTCAGCTCCCAGAACACCAGCATGAACAGCAGGTTCTCGGACAGCACGATGCCGAGCATCACCGCCATGAACAGCAGTACCAGGGTGAAGAAGCGGGCGGCCGAGGCGCTGCCCTCGAAGTAGTAGCGCGCGAAGAGCAGGATCAAGCCGCCGATGCCGGTGATCAGCAGGGCGAACAGCAGCCCCAGGGCGTCGAGGCGCAGCGCCAGGTTGAGCCCCAGCGAGGGCAGCCAGCCAAGCTCGGTAATGATCGTCTCGCCGCGTGAGACCCGCGGCAGCAGGCTCAGCAGCAGGAGAAGGCTCGCGACCGTGGGCAGGGCGGCCAGGCTGGCCAGTCGTCGGCAGCTGCCGCGTCGAGACAGCGCCGGCAGCAGCGCGCCGAGCATCGGCAACAGCAGGATGAGGGCCAGTGTCATGCGAGCGCTCCCGGCTAGCGACGGGAAACGTGCCGTGAGGCGGGGTGGCACGTCTCCCCGTGGCCTGACGCGAGCGTGGGGATGAGGGCGGCTCGATGCTGGGTGATCGTCCCTGTCATGGGTCAGGCTCCCTGAAGCACGCGGGGACCGGCACTTTCACGGCCGGTCCTTACACTACCCGTGCCTTCACTATAGTGGGCGGGCCTGGCCCTGCGCGTGTCGGGCGTCAACGCTCATCGCTGGTCGCGTCCTCATGGTGGGCCAGGGCAATGATTGTCTCTTTACGGCGACATCAGCGTCGCGGCTACGCCACATGGGGGAGAGGGCACTGGTTCGTTAGAATGGCGATCCTTCATTCTCCATTCACGAGAGACCCTATGACCCGTCGAGTCCTCCTGCTGTCCCTCCTGCTGATCGCCACGACCGTGCTGGCGGGCTGCAGCTATACGCCGGCGCGGATCACCTCCGAGCCGCTGATTGAGTTCGGCGATCACCACGATCGTCACGACCACGATCGTCGCAGCCACGGTGGCGGCTTCTGCCCGCCTGGCCAGGCCAAGAAAGGGCGCTGCTGATCCGGCAGGCCCGCTCGTGACCAGACGGGGGGAGCGTCATGAACGGTTCCAGAACGGCGGGGTGTGTGGTGCTGCTGGCCGGCGCCCTGCTCCTGGCGGGGTGTAGCTATACGCCACCGCGCATCCTCTCCGAGCCGCTGATCGAGATCGACGGTTACCACGGCGGTCATCACCGTCGTCATGAGCGCCACGATCACCACGATCGCGACCGTTACGACTATCGGCACTATGAGGGCCATCACCGCGACCGCGACCATTACCACGATGGTCGGCGCGACCGTGACCGCCATCACCATCGGCAGCGCTCGCGCTTCTGTCCACCCGGCCTTGCCATGCAGGGGCGCTGCTGAGCGCACGCCCCGTCACTCCCTGCGCCTCATTCCGCCGCACCTGGGCCTTGCTCGAAGGGTCAGGCCTTACGCAGGGCCTCCTCGAGTATCGTCAGCCGGCCCGGCACCAGGGTGTCTTGCGCGTCAGAGAGGACAGCCCATCGACCGGGGTCGATGGGCGGGCTCCGGTATCACAGGGCATCCAGCTGGTGAGGAGGTGTGATCCCGAGGCGTTTCATGCGCCGGTAGATGGTCGGCCGTGAGAGGCCGAGCTCGCGGGCCACGGCGCTGATGTTCCACTGCTGGCGTCGCAGGGCCTCGTGGAGTGGATCCATGGAGCGTGACACCGCCGAGTGGCCTGCGACGAGCTCGTCGGGCGTCTCGGCGGGACGTGCCGCCGGATGCGCCAGGTGACCGCTGATGCATTCCTCCGGCAGGTCGCCGACCACCACCTCGTCGCCTTCGCAGGTGGCCAGGGCATAACGCAGGGCGTTATGCAGCTCTCGAATGTTGCCCGGCCAGGGGTAGGCGAGCAGGGCGCTCATGGCGTCACCCCGCAACCGTATCCGCGAGTCGCCGCGCTCGGCCTTCAGGTCCTCGAAGAGCCGTCGGATCAGGTAGCCCTGGTCCGCCCGCTCACGTAGCGGCGGCAGCCGCAGGCTGGCGCCGTTCAGGCGATAGAAGAGGTCCTCGCGGAACTGTCCCAGGTCGATCAGCCCACGCAGGTCGCGGTGGGTAGCCGCTACGACGCGCAGATCGACCTTCACCGGCCGGTTGGCACCGATCGGCAGCACCTCCCCCTCGGCCAGCACGCGCAGCAGCCGGGTCTGCAGCTGTAACGGCATGTCGCCGATCTCGTCGAGGAACAGGGTGCCGCCGCTGGCCTGGGCGATCAGCCCCTTCATGCCCTTGCTGTTGGCGCCGGTGAAACTGCCGGGCTCGTAGCCGAACAGCTCGCTCTCGATCAGCGACTCGGGCATGGCGGCGCAGTTGATCGCCACGAAGGACTGGTCGCGTCGACGGCTGGAGTCATGCAGCGCCCGCGCCATGCGTTCCTTGCCGGTGCCGGTCTCGCCGATCACCAGCAGGTTGATCGGCTCGTTGCGCAGCCGGGCGGCGCGGGTCAGGGTGTCGCGCATCGCCGGGTCATCGTCGGCCAGGGCCTCCAGCGGGGCCAGGCTGCTTTTTTCGCCCGGGCGCGCTTGGCCGCTGGGGGCGCGGCGGCGCTGCGGTTCGAGCAGGGTGGCGAAGTGCAGTTCGTGATGGCGGTGGGTACGGAAGGCCCGCACCCGGTCGTCTCCATAGCGGTGGATGTCGAGCACCTCGTCGATCTCGGCGTCGATCAGGTCCTGGATGTGCCAGGCCTTGAACGGCCGCGCGTCACCGGCGCCGGCCAGTGGCAACTCGTGATGGCGCAGCAGCTTGCGGCCGGCGGTGTTGGCGGCCAGCAGGGTGCCGTCCTCCTCGATGGCGATCAGGTAGCGCCGGTTGATCTGCACGAACTCCCGAGAGCGGTCCAGGCAGACGATGTGGTAGCCACTGAAGCGCTGCAGGAAGTAGGCATCCTCGATCATCCGCGCATAGTGCTTGACCACCTGCAGGGCGAAGGTCTGGGAGGTCTTGGATTCCGGGGAACGATAGGCGGAGATGTCCAGCACCGCCAGCAGCTGGCCGTCGGGGTCGAAGACCGGCGCCGCCGTGCAGGTCAGGCGAATGTGGTGGGCACTGAAGTGATCGCTGTGGTGGCAGGTCAGCGGCACTCGCTCATGGATGCAGGTGCCCACCGCGCAGGTGCCGGCATGCTCCTCGCTCCAGTCGGCCCCCAGATAGAGGCCGGTGCGCTGGTGCTCATGCTGGGCGCTGCTCGCGCCGAGAAACTGCACGGCGATGCCCCTGGCGTCGGTGAGCAGGACCACATAATCCAGCGGTCTCACCTGGCGATAGAGTTGCTCCACTCCGGCCCGGGCCACCTGGATCAGGGCGTCGGCCTGGTCCTGATGCTCGCGCAGGGTACGGTCGGGGACATAGCGGGGAGGGCTGGGCGCTGCCGGGTCGAGGCCGTAGCGGTCGATGCAGCGACGCCAGGAACGCTCGATGACGGCGTTTTCGTCGGCGCCGGGATGCTCGCGTGCGTGCAGGATTGTCTGTACGTGTTGTCGTTGTGCCTGGGCGGTACTCATGGTCATGGCCTGTGGCCGGCGAGCCGGCGTGTCAGGTTATTGTCGTTGTCCTTTCATTCAAGGTACGCCCCGGAGAGACCAACGGTGATTCGACCTTGGTCGCCCCCGTTACACCTGTAACGCCTCCTGTAAACGGGGTTGTCACGCCGAGTGTAATAGTCGCCGTCCCCCTCGGCGTGGGAGACGTCTGCCTTCGTCCTTTTTCGCTATCCTTTTCTTTTATAAACAATGGCTTGATTCGTTTCTGGCCCTTTCTGGCACGGAATCTGCGAGGGAAGGGGCGTGCGGCCCCATGGCCGCTCTGGCTGACCACCGGCGCGACGATCGCGCTGCACAACAACAGGAGCCACGCCATGACCTCTTCTCCCAAGGCGATGCCGCTGAGCCGGCGTCGCTTCCTCAGCCTCACCGGCCAAGGCGCGTTGGTTGCCGGAGCAGCGCTCGGCGCCGGCGGCCTCTGGCCACGCTGGGCCCTGGCCGAACCCGACCTCGCCGCCGGCCTGCTGCGCATGGGCCGTGACATCTACCCCCACGATGCCATTCCCGACACCTACTACCTCACCCCCCTCGAGCCGCTGCTGGAGAATCAGCGGGCGCTGATCGCCGACGGCCTGGCCGAGCTCAACCGGCGGGCGCGTGACGCCCACGGGAAGGACTACGGCGACATCGGCGAGGAGGCCGACCGGGCGGCGCTGCTGCGCGAGATCGAGGACGGCGACTTCTTCCAGACGGTGAGGGGCACCCTGGTGGTGGGGCTCTACGACAACCCCGCGCTCTGGGAGCCGCATTTCGGTTACGAGGGATCGTCGTGGCAGCAGGGGGGATACCTCCATCGCGGCTTCGATGACCTGAAGATCGACTGGCTGTGACGCCCGATATCCCGGTGTGACCCGATAACAACAACCGATTCGAGAGGAAACACGCCATGGCAACACGTTTCGACCATGACGATGACAGCGTGGTGGTGATCATCGGCTCAGGGGCCGGCGGCGGCACCTTGGCCCATGCCCTGGCCAAGAAGGGCATCGACAGCGTGGTGCTGGAGGCCGGCAAGCGCTACCAGATGAACGACATCGAGAATGACGAATGGGAGATGTTCAAGAAGATCTCCTGGCTCGATGAGCGCATCACCGCCGGTCCCCGCCAGCTCACCGAGACCTTCCCCGGCCTGCCGGCCTGGATCGTCAAGGGGGTGGGCGGCAGCACCATCCACTGGGCCGGCGTCTCGCTGCGCTTCCAGCCCCATGAATTCAAGCTGCACAGCGAGATCGGCGATCTCGAGGGTGCCAACCTGCTTGACTGGCCGATCTCCTACGAGGACCTGGAGCCCTACTATGTAAAGGCCGAACGCCATATGGGGGTAACCGGGGACTCCACCGGCATGCCCTATCACCAGTGGAACAACAACTTCAAGGTGCTGGCCGCCGGCGCCGAGCGCATCGGCTATACCCAGCTGCGCTCCGGTCCCATGGCCATCAACACCGAGGAGTACGACGAGCGCAGCCGCTGCATGCAGGCCGGCTTCTGCATGCAGGGCTGCCGCTTCGGTGCCAAGTGGTCGACCATGTACACCGATATTCCCCGCGCCGAGGCCAGCGGGCACTGCGAGGTGCGGCCGCGCTCCATGGCCCTGAAGATCGAGCACGACGATCAGGGCCGGGCCTCGGCGGTGGTCTATGCCGATGGCGATGGCAACCAGCACCGTCAGCGAGCCAGGGCGGTGTGCCTCGCCGGTAACTCCATCGAGTCGCCGCGCCTGCTGCTCAATTCTCACTCCTCGATGTTCCCGGATGGCCTGGCCAACTCCTCCGGCCAGGTGGGTCGCAACTACATGACCCACGCCACCAGTTGCATCTTCGGCGTGATGCCCAAGCCCGTGCACATGCATCGCGGCACCACCTTCGCGGGCATCATCTCCGATGAGGCGCGCCTCGATCCGTCCCGGGGCTTCGTCGGCGGCTACACCCTGGAGGTGATGTCGCTGGGCGTGCCCTTCTTCGCCAAGTTCATGGATCCCACCAATGCCGGCTGGGGACGCGATATCACCACCGCCCTGGACAAGTACGACCACCTCTCCGGGGTATGGATCTGCGGTGAGGATCTGCCCATGGAGCGCAACGGCATCACTCTGCACGACACCAAGAAGGACCAGTACGGCCTGCCGGTTCCCGTCGTCTACAAGGGCGATCACCCCAACGACGTGAAGTTGCGCAGCCATGGCGAGCAGCAGGCGCGGCGCTGCTACGAGGCCGCGGGCGCCGAGCGCATCTTCAAGGTGCCGGACTTCCCCACCAGCCATAACGTCGGCACCAACCGCATGAGCGCCCGGCCCGAGGACGGGGTGGTCAACCAGTGGGGCCAGACCCACGACATCGACAACCTGTTCATCTCTGACGGGAGCCAGTTCACCTCGAGCGGGGCCGAGAACCCGACCCTGACCATCGTCGCCCTGGCGCTGCGCCAGGCCGATCACATCGCCGAGCGCATGCAGCGCCAAGAACTCTGAGCGGAGGACTCCCCATGCAACCGACCAATGACCAGCGGCTGTGGATGTACCGTCAGATGGTGACCAGCCGTCATCTCGAGGAGCGCATCGAGACGATCTACATGGAAGGCAAGACGCCGGTCTTCAACATGGCCAAGGGGCCGATTCCCGGCGAGATGCACCTCTCCAATGGCCAGGAACCCTGTGCGGTCGGGGTCTGCGCCCACCTCGGCGCCGAGGACGTCGTCGTCGCCACCCACCGGCCGCACCATATCGCCGTGGCCAAGGGCGTCGACCTCAATGCCATGGTCGCCGAGATCTTCGGCAAGGCGACTGGCCTCTCCGGCGGGCGTGGCGGCCACATGCACATCTTCGATGCCGACGTGAACTTCTCCTGCTCGGGGATCATCGGCGAGAGCCTGGGGCCTGCGGCCGGCGCCGCCCTGTCCCGGAAGATACAGGGCAAGCCCGGGGTGGCGGTGGCCTTCCTGGGGGAGGGGGCGGCCAATCAGGGCGCCTTCCATGAGGCCCTGAACCTGGCGTCGGTCTGGCAGCTGCCCGTGGTGTTCGTGATCGAGGACAACGCCTGGGGCATCTCGGTGGCCAAGCAGGCCTCCACCGCGGTGCCGCGCAACGACCTGCGCGCCAGCAGCTACAACATGCCCGGGGTGCATGTCGCCGATAACGACGTCGAGGGCGTGTTCGCCGCGGCCGGCGAGGCCATCGCCCGGGCCCGTGACGGTCAAGGGCCGACCCTGATCGAGATCGAGACCTCGCGGCTGGCCGGTCATTTCATGGGGGACAGTGAGGACTATCGGCCCGAAGGAGAGAAGGCCGGGCTCCAGAGTCATGATCCCATCCCGCGCTATCGCCAGGCGCTGATCGAGGCCGGATTGCTCGACGAGGCCGCCGACAGCCGCCTGGTCGACGAGGCTCACGAACGTGTCGAGGCGGCCATCCACTTCGCTCGGGAGAGCGACTTCCTGCCCGCCGAGGCGGCCCTCGAGACCGTCTTCGTCTGATTGCCACGAAGAACCGAAAACGACAATCAGGAGTAACGTCATGAATATGATGCAAGCGGCAGTCTGGCACCGAGCCAAAGACCTCCGCGTCGAAACGGTCCAGGTCCCGACCGTCCAGGAGCCGCACCAGGTAAAGGTGAAGATCGCGGCCTGCGGCATTTGCGGCAGCGACCTTCACGAGTACAGCGCCGGCCCCATCTTTATCCCGGTCGATGCCCCGCATCCTCTCAGCCAGCAGCAGGCCCCCATCATCATGGGCCACGAGTTCGCCGGTGAGGTCGTGGAAGTGGGCAAAGGTGTCACCCGAGTCAAGCCGGGGGACCGAGTCGCCATCGAGCCCATCCTTTCGCCAAATCGAGATGGCCACTATCTCATGGAGCGCTACAACCTGACGCCGTTGCTGGGGTTCCATGGTCTCTCGGGTGGCGGGGGCGGATTCTCAGAATATACGGTCGTCGGCGAGCACATGGTTCACCCCCTGCCTGATGACCTCTCCTATGAGCAGGGGGCACTGATCGAGCCGGCTGCCGTGGGCCTGCATGCGGTGCGTCAGAGCGCGCTGAAAGCCGGTGACAGTGCCGTGGTCTTCGGTGCAGGCCCCATCGGGTTGATGATCATCGAGGCGCTCAAGGCCGCCGGGGCTGCCAGCATCGTGGCCGTGGAGCCTTCTGACTCGCGCCGCCACAAGGCGAGGGAGCTGGGTGCCCAGGTGGTGGACCCCCGAGAGCAGGACGCGGTAGAGCAGGTGCATGCCTTGACGCAGGGTGGCGCCGACTTCGCCTTCGAGGTGACCGGCATTTCCGCCGTGCTGGACCAAGCGATCAATGCCACCCATGCCGGCGGCGAGACAGTGATCGTCAGCATCTGGGAAACCGAGGCGGCCTTCCAACCCAACGACCTGGTGATCAAGGAGCGCACCCTGAAGGGCATCATCGCCTACCGGCACATCTATCCCGCCGTGATGGCCCTGATGCAGCAGGGCTATTTTCGCGCCGAGGACCTGATTACCGCACGTATCGTGCTGGACGATGTGGTCGAGCAGGGGTTCGAGACCCTGCTCAATGACAAGTCGCACATCAAGATCATCGTACGGCCCGGCCAGCGGCTGGGCGAAGGAGTCATGTCATGAATACTGTCACCGGCTCTCGCAAGCTCACCATCGCCCGGGCCATGGCCGAGGCCACGGCCCAGGAAATGCGCCAGGACCCGTCGGTCTTCGTGATGGGCGAGGACGTGGGCCCACTCGGCGGCGTCTTCGGTAACACTCGAGGCCTGCATGAGGAGTTCGGGGCCGAACGTGTGCGCGATACCCCGATCTCCGAGACCGCCTTCATCGGCGCCGCCGTGGGCGCCGCCTCCGATGGCATGCGCCCCATCGTCGAGCTGATGTTCGTCGACTTCTTCGGCGTGTGCATGGACGCCATCTACAACCTGATGGCCAAGAACACTTACTTCTCCGGCGGCAAGGTCAAGGTACCGATGGTGCTGATGACCTCCACCGGCGGCGGCTACTCGGACGCCGGGCAGCACTCCCAGTGCCTCTACGGCACCTTCGCCCACCTGCCGGGCATGAAGGTGGTGGTGCCGAGCAACGCCTATGACGCCAAGGGCCTGATGACCGCGGCGATCCGCGACGACAACCCGGTGGTCTTCATGTACCACAAGTCGTTGCAGGGCATGGGCTGGCTGGGCACCGAGAAGGGCGCCACCGTGGCGACACCCGAGGAGCCCTACACCGTCGAGATCGGCAAGGCCTCCGTGGTCAAGGAAGGCCAAGACCTGACCCTCGTCAGCCTGGGCGCGGGTGTCCACCACTGCCTGCGTGCCGCGAAGGCGCTGGGGGACGAAGGCTTCGACGCCGAGGTCGTCGATCTGAGAAGCCTCGTGCCGCTGGACCGCGAGACGGTGCGTGCCTCGGTGGCCAAGACCGGCCGGCTGATCGTGGTCGATGAGGACTACCACAGCTTCGGCGTCAGCGGCGAGATCATCGCCAGCGTGGTCGAACACGACCATCGCCTCAAGGCTGCCCCGGCGCGTGTGACCTACCCGGATATCCCGATCCCCTTCGCGCCGACGATGGAGCAGTGGGCCCTGCCCAATGCCGACAAGATCGTCGCCGCTTTCCATCAGATGCTGCGAAACCATTGACCGAGGAGAGACCTGTGAACACTGCGATTACCGTACCCGAGGACCTCTGGGAAGGCGCCGGCGAAGGCGTGATCACCGCCTGGCTGGTGGATGACGGCAGCGAGGTCGCCCAGGGCGACTTGGTGGCCGAGGTAATGGTCGAGAAGGCCCAGTACGAGATCGAGGCCCCGGTCTCCGGAGTGCTGACCATCGCCAAGCAGGAAGACGAGGTGGTCGCCAAGGGCACCTCCATCGCCAGCCTGGAAACCTGAGGAGTTTCTCCATGCCACTCGACACCCAGAATGCCGCCGCCCCCGGGGGGGCGGCTCACTCGCCGGCGGGCGGAAGACGTGAGCCTCGCGAGATCCCGCTGCGCGGCATGCGCGGGATGATCGCCACCAAGATGCGCGAGAGCCTGCAGTCGACCGCCCAGCTGACCCACCATGCGGGTGCCGAGCTCGGCGCCGTGCAGGCGCTGCGCGCCCACTGTCGTAGCGCCGGGCTCGCGCCGCCCTCGGTGCAGGACATCCTGTTACGCCTGGTGGTGCAAACCCTCCAGGACTTTCCGGCCCTGAATGCGACCCTGGAAGACAACCGCATCACCGAGCACCCTGCGGTGCACCTGGGACTCGCCGTGCCGCTGCCTGACGACCTGCTGGTGGCCCCGGCGCTGTTCGATGCCCAATCGGTCGAACTGGGGGCACTGCCCGGCGCACGACGTGACCTGGTGGAGCAGGCCCGCGCCGGCAAGCTCTCGGTCCGTGAGCTGACCGGGGCCACCTTCACCGTCTCCAACCTGGGGCGCTCCCGGGTGCACCATTTCACGCCGATCCTCAACCTGCCCCAGGTGGCGATTCTTGGCATCGGTGGCATCGAGGCGCGGGTGGTGCCCGACGAGGCGGGTGGTGTTCGGTCGGCCGAAGTGATCGGCCTGTCGCTGACCTTCGATCATCGCGCGGTCAATGGCGCGCCGGCGGCGGCCTTTCTCGATAGACTCGTCGAGCGCATTGAGCGCATCGCGCCCGATGCCTTCGACCATGAACTGCGCTGCTGACCCGGGGGAGCCATGGCCGTTCCGCTAGAGATCTCCAGCATGACCCTGCAACGCCCCACGGTGGAGGAGGGTCTCCTCGCCGAGGAGGCCCTCCTCGATATGGTCTGTCAGGGGGAGCTATCGCTCGGCTGGCTGGCCTGGTCGCCCCGGGACCGAGGCCTGGTGATGCCGCGCCGCCACGAGCGCCTGGCGGACTTTCCCGAGGCCCGGGCACGGCTGGTCGAGCGGGGCTGGCCGGTTCGCTTCCGTGCCACCGGCGGGACGCCGGTGCCCCAGTCGCCCCAGGTGATCAATGTCGCCCTGGCCCAGCGCTGCCGGGTGGGCGGCTCGGCGGCTCACCTGGAGTGGGGCTACCACCGCCTGGGCGATCCCTGGTGCGATTGGCTCGGTCATCTGGGCGTGGCGGACGCCGATCTCGGCCCGGTCGCCGGTTCCTACTGCGATGGGCGCTTCAACGTGCGCATCACCGGGCGCAAGCTGGTCGGCACTGCCCAGCGCTGGCGCCGGGTACGGGGCTGTCGCGACATGGCTCTGCTGGTGCATGGCGCCATGCAGGTCGAGGGGGATCCCGCGGAGCTGGTGGCAGTCGTCAACGACTTCCAGGCCGGTATCGGTGACCCCATGCGCTTCCGGGCCGAGCGACACATCGCGTTGCGCGAGGCGATCCCCGGCTTCCAACCAGAGACCCTTGACACCTTGCTGGCGCGTTACCGGGGATAGTCACACAACCTATTGATACGACGCCAGCAACGAGAGGCGAAGCGCCATTTTCTGTGCTTCCATGTCCTACCCGAACGAAAACGGGGTCAGGTTCGACGTCGATGACTCCCTCAACCAACACTTGGCGTTGGTGAACGGTTTTCTGGGGTAACAACAGGGCTCGCACCGAGGTGCGCTAGGGCATCGTCGCGGCCGATGGCTCGGCCGTGCCACTCGTCTGTTTGGTGAATGTCTGGAGAAACTCCGCAGAAGAATTTCAGGCCGCACTCGCGCATCACGGCCAGGAAATGCTGGGCGATCTGCCGAACTTTACCCATGTTCAACCGATCATCCAGATCGATGTGATCCTTGCTTGGGCGGGCGCTGCCCTGGCATGTCCTTGCGTGCCGCGGGTAATACAAAGGAGATGGCCAATCGGCCATCTCCTTTTTTCGCTGTCTCGCCGGTGTCGGTTCGCGGCCCTCTCGAAGAATGGGTTGAGAGGCGATCAGAGGTTAGTGTCTGGGGTCCCAGAGGCGGCCACTGTTCTCTTCTTCGTACCCCATGCTGCCGAAAGGCACGCTGACCATCTCGAGTTGCATGCCCCAGGGCGCCATGAAGTAGACCCAGGTCAGGCCTTCCATCGGGCCTTCGGTGAAGGTGTGGGGTTCACCCAGTACCTTCACATCGTTCTCCTTCAGATAGGCCACGGCTTGATCCATATCGTCGACATAGAAGGCGATATGATGTCCGCCGATGTCGCTGTTGCGGGGCTGTTCGGTGCGCTGGTCCGGCGCGGTGTATTCGAAGATCTCGAGGTTGGTGCCGTCGCCGCAGCGTACCAGGTGGGCGGCGGGAATGGTGGCCTCCGGCTGGACGTTCAGGTTCACCGTCATCCAGTCGTCCTCGAAGGGGCCGAAGGGGCCGATGGTGAAGTAGGCCTCGCAGCCGATCACCTCGACGAAGAAGTCGACGGCGGCCTGACGGTCGGGAACGGTAAAGCCAAAGTGTTGGGGCCCCTGCATGCCGGGCAGTTCGGCCTGGGCGGCCTGGGCGGCCAATAACAGGGGAAGGGTAAGCATCTTACGCTTCAGAGTGAAAGTCATGGCATGACTCCGTGTCTCATGAGTTGTTTTGTATTGATGGTCACCGCGGTATGTCACGGGCGACATGGATACTTTGAGCAAGGGCCATGCCAAGAAGCTGGTGTATCGCGATCGCTGTTTAATGTGCTGAGTTATAACGGGGTTTAAGGAAAAGGGAGGATTCGAGTCGGCCATGGTGATACGCCGGTGCTACACCTGTCACGTGACACCTGTCACGACTGTCATTTCGCCAAAAGTCGTGTCTCGCTTTGCCGTCACGATGCCGGGGAGGTGGCCGGTAAGGCCAAGCTCGGCTGTGCGCGGGTACGACCGACGGAGGCGAGAGTCGATCCACGGGTCAGGCGGTTAGCGTAGAAGGCCCCGCTTAATGGGATCTCGAATCGTTGCCCCTTCAGGGGCGCTGAAGTAGCCCAAGCGATAGGCCTGGAGGGTCTCCCGGCCGGATCTCCAGCTGCGTTGGATCTAGTCCTCGATCTCCAGCGGTGGCTGGTATATCGGCTCCTCGCCGGCCCCTCTGGCGCCCAGCACGGCCACGCTGAATTCGCGGCCGAGGAGATATTCCTCCGCGATGACCCGGGGGGAGTCACTCGGACCGCGATATCACGCCTCAGCGGGCGTCACGGCGTCCCTTGCGGCGGAAGGAGCGAGGGCGAACCCAGAACCAGCTGAGGATCACGAGACCAGCGAATAGCGTATAGACGACGGTGAAGACCCAGGCGGGGGCCTGATAGTACAGCAGCTCGTGCAGCCAGTAGGCGATGAAGGAGCCGGTGTACATTACATCTCCTGCCTTCTCCCGCAGCGCCATTTCCCAGGCGGTGAGGGGACAGAGCGCACCCAGCCAGGCCTGCAGCACCACGATGCCAATCGCCACCAGGTGAGCCAGGCGGAACCCGGGATGACGCACCCAGCGCCAGGCGCGTCCCTTGCCGACCAGCGTCAGCGCCAGACCCAGTACCACGAACAGCACGAAGGCCGCATGAACCACCAGGATGGCGTCCGCTGCCAGAGAATAGAGCAGGCGAGGTTCCATCGTGTCACGCCTCTTCTGGGTCTGGGGTCGATGCGCTTAGAGGGCGAGTCACTAGGCCTGGCGCAGGGCCTCCTCGAGTATCGCCAGCCGGCCCGGCACCAGGGCGTCCTCCACGGCGGTGATGCGCAGCACGTGCCCCAGATCCGGATGAGCCGGGCGGGCGATCAGGCGTCCGGCCTCGAGGAGTTCCCGGTTGACCCGCTCGGCGAGCTCGGCGCTCTCCATCTGCACGCCGATGAAGTTGGTGGCGCTGGGCAGCACCTCGGCACCCTGGCCGCGCAGGTGCTCGGCCAGGCGTTCCCGGCGCCGATGCACGGCGGCGATGTGCTCGCGGGTCTCGTCGGGATGGTCGAGCACGACCTCGGCGGCGGCCTGGGTCAGGGTCGACACCGCGTAGTGGATGCGCACCTTCATCATCATCGCCAGAGTCTCGGGCACGGCGATGGCATAGCCGATGCGCAGCCCGGCCAGGCCGTGGGCCTTGGAGAGGGTGCGCAGGCGGATCACGCCGGGCAGCACCTCGCGGGAGAAGGGGCTGTCGGCGTCCTCGCGGAAGTCGTGATAGGCCTCGTCGAGCAGCAGCCAGCAGTCGTCGGGCAGGGCCTCGCGAAGCCGGCGCACGGCATCGTCACCGTGGAGATGCCCGCTGGGGTTGTCGGGGTTGGCCAGATAGACCAGCCGCGCCTGGGTCTCGCGCGCCGCGGCCGCCAGGGCCTCGAGGTCCGGGGCGAGGCGTCCGGGCGATTCCTCGTAGGCGACCTCGACCAGCCGGCAGCCCTGGCCCCTCGCGAAGTAACCGAAGGTCGGGTAGGTGCCGGCGGTGGCGACCACCGTGGTGCCGGGCTCGGCCACGGTGCGCAGGGCCAGCGCGATCAGGCTGTCGGCGCCGGCATCGACCAGCAGCGCCTCGAGGGGAATACCCTGCTGCTCGGCGAGGCGCTGGCGTACGCCCAGCGCCTCGGAGTCGCCGTAGCAGTAGGCGTGCTCGACCATGGCGTCGCCGAAGTGCTCGCGCAGGGCCCGATGGGGCATGTCCAGCCCCTCGTTGGAGCCCAGGCGGTGGGGGATCTCCCGGCCCAGGCGCCGCTCCAGCACGCGGATGCCGGGGAAGGGATTGGTCGGGCCGTCGCCGGTCAGGTGGTCGGGGTAACGGGGCATCGGGAACTCCCAGTCAGGTGGTCGATGAGGAGGCACGGCCTGCCCCTGTCGATGCCCAAGAGAGGAGGGCTCGGAGGGCGCAGGGTCGACTCCCCGGTTGAGGCGATGGACCTGGCGATACCATAGCATCTGCGCCGGGCGGGACGGATTCCCCGGCGGCGCCCGGACCGCGGCTTGCGTTTCACGATCCGCCTCGGCATGTTGAATTCGTCGATGGTGACTGCGAGCCGATGATGCCGATGCCCTTTCTCGATCTGCGAACCGCCACCCTGGGCCGTGAGCACGTGGCGCACGATCATGGCCATCACCAGCTGATCCTGGCCACGCGAGGCGCCACGGAGCTCTCCATCGAAGGGCAGGGGGGGCGTATCACCGGCAGCCGTGGCTGCCTGATCCCCAGCGGCCGTCATCACGACTACCGGGGCGACGGCCGCAACCGTACCTTCGTGCTCGATATCCCGGCCGACAGCCTGCCGGCGCTGCGCGACGGAGACGAGATCGAGCGGCTCTTCGACCGGCCGCGCTTCTTCGGCGTGCCGCCGCGCCTCAATCGACTGGCCGCGAGCCTGATGCGCCAGCTCGAGCTCTGCCCGGCCCTGCACAGCGAGATCGCCGCGCTGCTGCTGCGGGCCCTCTATCTGCATCTCGAGGCCGAACCCCTCTCGGCGACGCTCGAGGGCCTCGCCACGCCGGGGATCAGCGAGCGTCTCGACCTGACACGCCTGGACGGCTGGATCGACCGCCACCTCGCCGACGAGATCCGCGTCGAGCGGATGGCCGCGCTCTGCGCCCTGAGCGCCGGGCACTTCCATGCCTGCTTTCGGGAACTGACCGGCATGACGCCCCTCGCCTATGTGCAGCGACGCCGGCTGGACCATGCCCGCACCCTGGTCATGCACAGCGGCCTGAGTCTCGGCCATATCGCCTCCCTGGTGGGCTTTCACGACCAGGGCAGCTTCTCCCGTGCCTACCGTCGGCGCTTCGCCGTCTCGCCCTCCCAAGGTCGCCGAGCCGGCTGAGCATTCCCGAGTCCCGGGCAAGGGCGTCGCAGTCCCGGGCAAGCGTCCCTGCCGATGGCGGCCTAGTCTGAGGGGCAGTGCCCTGGCCGGGCTTGCACCGCTGCGGTGTCCCCGGCGCCGTGAGAAGGGCCGACAACGACAATGACAACATGACGCGAGGATGAGACCCATGATGCCGAAGGCACTCTCTCAGGTGGCGGTGCTGGCCGCACTGCCGCTGGCCATCGCCAGCACCCAGGCGCAGGCCCAGTCCTACGAGATGGCGATCGCCACCCTGATCCCCGAGAACCTCACCAACAACAGCATCTATCCCGGCCTGGTGCACTTCAAGGAGCTGGTCGAGTCGCGTACCGACGGCGACGTCGCGGTGACGATCTTCGGCGGCGGCCAGATGGGGTCCGAGGTCGAGACCGGCTCCCAGGTGCAGGCGGGAGGCCGCGCCCTGCAGTCGAGCATCCTGACCTCCGGCGCCATGTCCTCGTTCTATCCCGACTACCAGGTCGTCACCGCGCCCTTCCTGTTCGACGACTGGCGCCAGGCCTGGGCCTTCTTCGACGGTGAGTGGTTCGCCGATTTCATGTCGGGCACCGTCGAGGCTGCCGACATGCGCTACCTCGGCACCTTCGACGACGGCGGCGGTTTCGTGGCCTTCACCAACAACGAGCGGCTGATCAAGACCGTCGACGACCTCGAGGGGCTGAACATCCGCACCGAGGAGAACCCGGCCCACGTGGCGACGATGAAGGCGCTCGGTGCCTCGGCCACGCCGCTGCCTTGGGGCGAGCTGATCACCGCGCTGGAGACCGGGCTCGCCGACGGCCAGTTCAACGCGCCGGTGATCAACACCACCTACGGGCTGGACGAGGTGACCGACTACACCACCCTGACCGGGCACGTGTACAACAGCGCCAGCTGGGTGGTCAGCGAAGCCTGGTTCCAGGAGCTGCCGGAGGAGCACCAGCGCGTCATCACCAACGCCGCCCGGGAAGCGGTGACCCTGAGCCACGGGGCCTCGGCGATGCTGGCGACGGCCAGCTGGCAGAAGTCCTGCGAGCTGTTCGAGGAGTGCTACCTGATGCCCACCGAGGAGCGTCAGCGCATGGCCGAGATCGCCCGCCCGGCGTGGAAGACCTGGATCGTCGACGACTTCGGGGCCGATGCCCAGCTGGTCGAGGACATGCTGAGCGAGGTGGAGTCGCTGCGTGAGTCCCTGCCCGAGGAGGCCTACCAGCGCTACGGGCAGTGAGCCGACTGCCATCCGAGGTCGGGGCGGCGGCTGTCAGGCCGCCCCGGCCGCGTGATCCGCGCTGCCGCTGCTTAAGCCCCTTTCCCCGAGCCGGATACTTCTCATGAGCCTACTCCACCAGGCCCGTCGACTCAGCGATGTCGTCAACCAACTCGTGATCGTGTTCTGCGTGAGTTGCGTGCTCGGCATGCTGGCGATCTCCTTCACGGGCTTTCTCTATACCCTGTTCACTGGCGATGCCCTGAGCTGGACCTACTCCCTGGCGCGGCTCTTCCTGCCCTGGATCGGCCTGCTCTCGTCCACCATCGCGCTGCACTCCGGTGAGCACGTCGCCATGACGCTGCTGGTGAAGCTGCTCCCCGAGCCCCTGGTCCGGCTCGCCGCGGCCTTGACCCTGGCGGTGATGGTGGTCTTCGCGCTGCTGATGATCTGGTACGGCTGGAGCTTCTTCCAGAATGCCACCCAGGTCTACATGGTCTCCGACAACATCCAGATCTCGCGCCGCTGGACGGCGGTGGCCGTGCCGCTCTCCGGCGTCATCTTCCTGCTGCACCTGGTGCAGGGCTTCAGCCTGCTGGAGCACTTCCGGGACGACAGGGCGCTCATCGAGGACGTGATCGGCGAGCCTGACGAGGAGGCCCGCTCATGACCCCCGCCATTCTTGCCTTCATCATCGTGCTGCTGATCGGGGCCCCGGTGGCCGTGGTCATGGCCATCTCCGGCGTCGCCGGGGTCTACTCCCTGGGCGGCGAGCGGCTGATGGGCATCATCGCCGACCGCATGTTCTCCGGGGTCTCCGGCTACATGCTGATCGCCGTGCCGTACTTCATCTTCACCGCCGAGCTGATGAACCAGGGCGGCCTGACCCAGAAGCTGATCGCCTTCAACAATGCCCTGTTCGGCCGCGTGCGCGGCGCGCTCTCCCACGTCAACGTGACGGTATCGCTGTTCTTCGCCGGCCTGACCGGGGCGGCGATCACCGATACCGTGGCGATCGGCAAGATCATGATCCCGGAGATGAAGAAGCAGGGCTACGACGCCGAGTACGCGGCGGCGATCACCGCCTGCTCGTCGATCATCGGGCCGATCATACCCCCGAGCGTGGTGATGGTGGTCTACGCCACCCTGCTGCGCGACATCTCGGTGATCGACCTGTTCGCCGGCGGCATCCTGCCCGGCGTGCTGATGACCCTGGCGCTGCTGCTGACCAGCATCGTGCTGGCGTGGCTGCGCGGCTATCCCAAGCAGGGCGCCACGCCGATCCGCGCGGCGATCCTCGCCTTCCTGTCGGCCCTGCCGGCGATGCTGGTGCCGCTGATCATCCTCGGCGGTATCCTCTCGGGGATGACCACGATTACCGAGGCGTCGGGCTTCGCCGCCGTCTATGCGATCTTCATCGGCGTGGTGTTCTACCGTAACCTGACCTGGCACAAGATCTGGCAGGCGCTGGTGACCACCGTGAAGTTCTCCGGCGTGGTGTTCTTCCTGCTCGCCACCTCGGCGGTGCTCGGCTGGTTCGTGACCCGCTCGGGCATCGCCCGCGAGGCGGCGGAGCTGATCACCACCCTGAGCGACGTGCCCTTCGTCCAGATCATGCTGGTGTGCCTGCTGCTGATCGTGCTGGGCACCGTGATGGACGTGCTGCCGGCGCTGGTGGTGATCGGCCCGGTGGTGGTGCCGGCGATGGTCTCGCTGGGCTTCGACCCGCTGCACTTCGCGATCGTGATGATCGTTACCCTGAACATCGCCAACGTGACGCCTCCGGTGGGGATGACCCTGATGACCGCGGCGAGGATCGCCGAGGTTCCCTATGAACGGGCGATCGTCGCCTCGCTGCCGTTCTACTGTGCCTTCATCGCCGTGGTGGTGATGCTCGCGGCCTTTCCGGCGCTCTCCACCTGGATCCCCTCGCTTCTGGACTAAGGACTGCCATCGATGAAGCTCTTCTATCACCCCGACCAGCAACGCCACGCGCCGCCGACATTCCTGCTGCGCGGCCGGGCGGTGGACTCGCCGGAGGGGCCGGTGCGCGCCGAGCTGCTGACCCGGGGCCTGGCGTCCATGGGACTGGCGATGACGCCGCCCACCGTGGTCGACGGCCCGCGGCTGCGGCAGCGCCTGGCCGCCATCCATGCCCCGCGCTACCTCGAGTTCCTCGAGACCATCCATGCCCGCTGGCAGGCGCTGCCCAATGCCGCCGAGATCGTGGCGCCCAACGTCCACCCCTGCGGCGGCGGCCATCACTACCCCCGTCATCCGGTGGGGCTGGTGGGCTGGCACATGCACGACATGGCCTGCCCGATGACCGCCGACAGCTTCGCCGGCATCCTGGCGAGCGCCGCCTGTGCCGAGGCCGCCGCCGATGCGGTGCTCGCCGGGGAGGACGCGGCCTATGCCCTGTGTCGACCGCCGGGTCACCATGCGGGACCGGAGCGGGCCGGGGGCTTCTGCTTCCTCAACAACGCGGCGCTGGCCGCCACGGTGCTGCGCGAGCGGCACGAACGCGTGGCGATCCTCGACGTCGACCTGCATCATGGCAACGGCACCCAGGACATCTTCTATCGCCGCGGCGATGTCTGGACCGGCTCGCTGCACGCCGACCCCGCCGATTTCTATCCGTTCTTCTGGGGCGGCGCCGACGAGACGGGCGAGGGCGAGGGGGCCGGCGCCAACGTCAACCTGCCACTGCCCCTGGGCAGCGACGGCGCGGCCTTCCTGGCCCAGCTGGATCGCCTGATCGAGCGTCTCGAGGCCTTCCGGCCCGAGTCCGTGGTGGTGGCGCTGGGGCTCGATGCCCACAAGGACGACCCGCTCGCCGGCCTGGCGCTGGAGACCGAAGATTTCACCGCCGTGGGCCGGCGCATCGCCGCCCTCGGCCTGCCCATCGTGCTGGTGCAGGAGGGGGGCTACCCCACCGAGCACCTGGGCGACAACCTGGCCGCCTTCCTGGGCGGCTTCACCGCAGCCTGACTGCCATCACGACGAGAGACCACGCCATGACCGTCACCCATCACGACAGCAATGCCCGCATGAGCCAGATCACCGTGCACAACGGCACCGTCTACCTGGCGGGCCAGGTGCCGACGGACGCCAGCGCCGACATGCGCGGCCAGACCGAGCAGGTGCTGGCGCGCATCGACGACCTGCTGGCCCGCGCCGGCACCTCCAAGGAGCAGCTGATCGCCGCCCAGATCTGGGTGACCAGCATGGCGGAGTTCGACCAGATGAACGCCGCCTGGGACAGCTGGGTGGTGCCGGGGCGTCCGCCGGTGCGGGCCGCGGTCGAGGCCAAGCTCGCCAAGCCCGAGTGGAAGGTGGAGATCATGGTCACCGCGGCACTCCCGGAGGGCTGAGATGCGCATCATCACCGACACGGAAGTGGCGGCGGCGCTCGACTGGTCGGCGCTGGTCGAGCGGCTGGCCACGACCTTTCGCGAGGGCGTGGAGTCGCCGCCGCGTCACCACCACGCCATGCATCGGCCGGACGGCGAGGCCACCATGCTGCTGATGCCGGCCTGGGAGCGGGCCGGCTACATCGGCATGAAGATGGTCAACGTCTTTCCCCAGAACGCCGATCACGGCCTGCCGGCCATTTCCGGTGTCTACCTGCTCAGCGAGGGGGACCATGGGCGGCCCCTGGCGTGCCTCGACGGCGGCGAGCTGACCCGGCGGCGCACCGCCGCCGCCTCGGCGCTGGCCGCCCGGGAGCTGGCCCGCGACGACGCCTCGACCCTGCTGGTGGTGGGCACCGGCAAGCTTGCCCCGATGGTGATCGAGGCCCACGCCGCGGTGCGCCCCATCACCAGGGTGCGGATCTGGGGGCGCCATCCCGAGAAGGCCGAGCGGCTAGCGGCCGAGTATGCCGATCGCTTCGACACGGCCGCCGTCACCGACCTCGAGGCGGCGACCCGGGAGGCCGACGTGATCAGCTGCGTGACCCTCTCCACCGAGCCGCTGATCCGCGGCGAGTGGCTCGCGCCCGGCACGCACCTCGACCTGATCGGCGCCTTTCGGCCGAGCATGCGCGAGACCGACGCCGAGTGCCTGGCCCGCAGCGAGGTGTTCGTCGACACCTATCCCGGCGCCCGGGGCGAGGCGGGGGACATCCTGCAGGCGATTGACGAGGGCCGCTTCGCCTTCGACGATATCCAGGGTGAGCTCGTCGAGCTGCTGCGCGGCGAGCGCTCGGGGCGCAGCGCCCGCGAGGCCATCACCCTGTTCAAGTCGGTGGGCGCCTCGCTCGAGGACCTGGCCGCGGCCATCGAGGTATGGGAACGGCTGGAGGGCGGGGCATGACGGCGGGTGACGCGAAAAGAAGACCGCCTGTAGGCTTCTACTGGCACGAGCGCTGCTTCTGGCACGACCCCGGGGCCATCGGGGTCTTCTCGGCGCCGGGCGAGTTCCTGCAGCCCCAGCCGGCCTCGGAGAGCGCCGAGAGCAAGCGGCGCCTCAAGAACCTGCTGGAGGTCTCCGGGCTGATCGATGAGCTCCGCGTGCGAAAACCGGGGCCCGCCGGCCGCGAGGATCTCGAGCGCTTCCACTCGCCGCGCTACCTCGACGCGCTCGAGGCCGGGGATCGCGCCCTGGGTGGCAACGGCGGTGACTGCGCGCCCTATACGCCGGGCAGCCTGGCCGCCGCGCGCCAGTCGGCGGGACTGGCCATCGCGGCGGTGGAGGCCGTGGCCACCGGCGAGCTCGCGCGCGCCTATGCGCTCTGCCGGCCGCCCGGCCACCATGCCGAGGCCGATCGCGGCCGCGGCTTCTGCCTGCTGGGCAACATCCCGGTCGCGGTGATGCGCGCCCGGGCCCTGGGGCAGGTGGGGCGGGTGGCGATCCTCGACTGGGACGTGCACCACGGCAACGGCCAGCAGGCTGCCTTCTACGACGACCCCGAGGTGCTCACGGTATCGATCCACCAGGCGGGCAACTACCCGCTGGACACCGGTACCTTCGAGGAGCAGGGGGAGGGGGCCGGCGAGGGGGCCTGCCTCAACCTGCCGCTGCCGCCAGGCTGCGGCCTCGGGGCCTATGCCCACGCCATGAGCGAGCTGGTGCTGCCGGCCCTCGAGGCCTTCCGGCCCGAGTTGATCGTGGTGGCCTGCGGCTATGACGCCTGCGCCAAGGACCCGCTGGGCAAGATGCTGCTCAACAGCGCGGCCTTCGGCGACATGACCCGGCAGCTGATGGCGCTCGCCGAGCGGGTCTGCGACGGCCGGCTGGTGATGGTCCACGAGGGCGGCTACTCGGAGGGCTACGTGCCGCTGTGTGGCCATGCGGTGATCGAGGCGCTCGCGGGCGACGCGATCACCGTGCCCGATCCCCAGAACGACGAGATCGCCGCCTGGGCCTATCAGGCCCTGCAACCTCATCAGCGTGAACTGATCGACGGCTGGCGAGCGGCCTGGTTCGATGCCGATCGGCTCTGACGCCCGGTTTCGATGACCGTCTTGACGGCCGGTCTTTTAACGACAGGAACGAGTACCATGACACCGCTCTGTGATCGCGACGGCTGGCTCTGGCACGACGGCGAGTGGCTGCCGTGGCGCGACGCCCGCACCCACCTGCTGACCCACAGCCTGCACTACGGCATGGGCTGCTTCGAGGGCGTGCGCGCCTATCACGGTCCCGGCGGCACCCATCTCTTCCGGGTGGCGGAGCATACCCGTCGCCTGGCCGACAGCGCCCATGCCCTGGACATGCCGCTGCCCGTCGGGGAGGACGAGTTGATCGAGGCCCAGCGTCAGTGCCTGACGCGAAACGGCCTGCTCAACGCCTATCTCAAGCCGACGGTCTACTTCGGCGCCGAGGGGCTGGGTCTGCGGGCGAGAGGGCTCTCCACCCACGTGATGATCCCCGCCTGGGACCTCGGCGACTACGTCTCGCCCGAGGCCGCCGCCATCGGCCTGCGCGCCCTGACGTCCTCCTGGGCGCGCCACCACGTCAACATCAGCCTGTGCCGGGCCAAGACCAACGGCCACTACGTCAACGCCATGCTGGCGCTGAACACCGCCATCAAGGCGGGCTTCGACGAGACGATCATGCTCGACCCGGAGGGCTACGTGGCCGAGGCCTCGGCGGCCAACGTCTTCCTGCTTCGCGACGGCGTGCTGCATACCCCCGAGGTCACCTCCTGCCTCCAGGGCATCACCCGGGACAGCGTGATTCGCCTGGCCCGCGAGGTGCTGGGAATCGAGGTGCGCGAGCGACGCATCACTCGCGACGAGCTCTATATCGCCGACGAGGCCTTCGTCACCGGGACCGCCGCCGAGATCCTGCCGCTGCGCGAACTCGACGGGCGCCACATCGGCGCCCGCTCCGGGGCGCCGACGCCGGATCGCCCCATCCCCGACGACTCGCTGACCGCTCGGCTGCAGCGGCTCTACCACCGGGTCACCCGGGGCGAGCTTGGCGAGGATCTGCAGGGCTTCGCCGGCTGGCTGACCGCCGTCTGAGCCTTGGCCGCACTGCTCCCCGGCAGTCCGGCCGTGGTAGCCTCGCGCCATCATGCTCGCGAGGACGACGATGATCATGGCGTTGCTGAACGGCCTGCTGCTGCTGGGGATCGCGATCTCCACGCTGTGGGGAGTGCTGGCCCTGGGCCATCGCCTGCCGCGGCCCTGGCGATGGAGCGGGGTGGGGCTCTGGCTGGCGGCGGGAGCGAGCTGGCTGTGGCTCGCCTGGCAGGGCGCGTCGCTGGCGGCGCTTGTCGGCATCGGCGTGCAGCTGGCCGGGCTGCTGGCCTGGTGGCGGCGGCTCGTGCCACAGAAGGATCGGGACTGGGCCGAGGACGTCGCCCATCTCGCCACCGGCCGGGTCACGGGGAAACGGCTGACCCTGCACCATGTGCGTCACTTCGACTGGCAGACCCGGGACACCGCCCGGGGCGGCTGGGAGCGGCGCGTCTATGACCTCGAGCGCCTGAGCACGGTGGACCTGATCGTCTCGAGCTGGGGGCGGCCGGGCATCGCCCACGTGCTGATCTCCTTCGGCTTCGCCGGTGACGACGGCAGCGTCGACGACTTCGTCGCCTTCTCGGTGGAGGTGCGCCGAGCGAGCCACGAGCGCTTCTCGGAGATCGGCGGCTTCTTCAAGCAGTACGAGCTGGCGATCATCGCGGCCGATGAGCGGGACGCGGTGCGCCTGCGCAGCAACGTGCGCGGCGAGCGCGTCACCCTCTACCACGTCACCCTCTCGGCCCAGGCGCGTCGCCGTCTGCTGCTGGCGCTGGTGGCCTCCGCCAACGACCTGGCCCGCGAGCCGCGTTTCTATCACACCGTCACCGCCAACTGTACGACCCTGGTGTTCGTCATGATGCGCCAGATCATCGAGGGGCTGCCGCTCGATCATCGCCTGCTGCTGAGCGGCCTGTTGCCGGGCTATGTCCATGAGCATGGCGGCCTCGTCGACGGCTATCGCCTCGGTGAGCTGCGCCGTCTCGGCGATATCACCGAGCGCGCCGCCCAGGCCCATGACGCCCCCGATTTCTCCAGGCGGATCCGCCGCGGCGTGCCGGGGTGGTGTGACTGATCTGCACCGAGGAGCATGACAAATCCGCTTACTGGAGTTTGACGGATCTGATGACGTGAACTTAGCTTCAACGCATGATGTGCTGATTCGGCGCCCCGCCTCGCCGATGACCGTCAACGGCCATGTGCACCCTACGAGGCGCCTTATCTCCAGGCCCACGAGCCATTCGTGGAAGGAGGAGTGGGGTGACAAGCAGCTCGGCCATCTACCCGTCGCGTCATCAGGTGGTCGTCACCTCGCCCGGTGACGTGTCGCCTTCTGCGCTTCGCGCCGTCGCCGACGGTCTCGCCAGACCCGTCGCCGACGTGGCCGAAGCGATCTTCCGAGCCCCGACCGTCCTCGTCGACGACCTCGACGCCGATACCGCCACGGCCCTCGACCGGCTGCTGGCCTCGCTGGGCCTGGAATCCCGCGTGGCTCCCCACGGGGAGGCGCCGCCCGATGTGACTTACTTCGACGTGGCCGTTCAGGTCCAGGATGTCGCGCGCATCGCGACCGTGACCGAGTCACTCGCCGACTTCCTCGGGGTCTCGGCGCAGCGCGCCTTCGGGCTGCTGGCCACACCGCCGGGCGTGGTACTGGGTGGGGTCGGAGCGGCGGCGGTGGAGAGCCTCGCCCGACGTCTCGGCGAGGGCGCCCTGGTCTCCCGGGCCCCCAGCGACGCGGGGCCCTTCGATCTTCATCTCGCCCCGGATACCAGCGTGCCGGCCTGGCTTCAGGCCCGCCTGCGTGAGAAGCAGCAGACGCTCCGGCCCGGATGGCTCCCGCTGAGGCTGTCCTACGCCGAGGCGCGCTCGCTCTGGTCCTCGCTTGGACGGGAGGGCGGCATCCGGCTGGTGAACCGTGCCCTGATGCGCTGGGACCTGGTCCTGACCGGCGAGGCGACACCCACGAGCGAGCTGCTGGCCTGGCTCGAGGAGCGCTTCGGCATTCCGTCAACGGTGGCGCCTCGCGTCCTCGCCCAGCCGCCCCTCGCCCTGGCCGAGGCCTGCGACGTGGCCCAGGCACGTCAACGTCTCGATGAGGCGCGCGCGCTGGGGCTCTCGGTCGAGCGCGAACCGAGCGGCTTCGGGCGTGCCGGCATCGAGCTGCTGGCCGCTCGCGATGCGTCTCGGCTGCAGGCCGTGCTGAGCCGTTTCGGGTTGAGCCAGACGGTGCGGATTCCCTCGCTCATCGTGGCCGACCTGTCGGACCTCGAGGCCCGGGTGCTGGCCCATGAGCTGGCCGCGGCCGGCGCACGGACCCGCTTCGTCGAGTCGACTACCCCCTCCGGAGAGATGACATGACGGCAACGAACCCCGATCGTGTGTCGCCCCACCTTCAACACCTGGCCATCGCGGAGAAAGGCAAGCTGGCCGCGCTGGCCGGCGACCACGGGCGTGCCCTCGAGCTCTATCGGACGGCCCTGCGACTGGCCAGTGAGATGGCGGCCCCGACGCCCTTCGCTCGCCACTACACCGACTGCATCCTCGAGAGCCTCGAGCGCCAGGGCCGGCACGGCGATGCCCTGGCGCTCACCGTGGCCGCCTGCGAGGAACTGGAGCGGCGCGGAACGCACGCCCCCCTGCAGCGGCGCGATCACGCGACCCTGACGCTTAGGCGGGCGATCCTGCTGCTGTTCCTCGGGCGCGAGGCCGAGGCCGACCATCAACTGGAACAGGCGGTGGCCATCGCCCATCCCGACCGGCTCGCCCTGGCCGCCGAGCTCCAGGCCTGGCGGCGACGGGCGCTGACCATCACCGCCCAGACGCTGTCCGAGGCGCTGTCTCGCCACGGCTACTACACCGTTCGCCGCGCCAGGGTGCGGCCCGATCTGGCGCGCAGGGCGACCCTGCCGCCCGACGTCTCCCGACAGGAGGTGACATGACATGGCCAACTACGACGGCATGACGCCCGGCCAGGTGCTGGCGGATGCCAGCGTGGCCGAGTTCATCAAGGAACTCGGGCTGGGCATCGCCAAGGCGCAGAAGGAGCTGGACGACAACTCGGTGCGCCAGATGCAGGCCTTCACCGAGATTCACGACGGCCTGGGCGAGCGCTCGCTGCTGGAGCTGGGCCTGATGCCCGCCTTCTACCACTACCAGCATGCCGATGTCTCGGTGTCCCTCCAGCTGCGCCTCGAGGTGGGCAAGCGCGACGAGTTTGGTTTCTCCGCCACCGCGAGCCTGGGCGATACCCGCCAGCAGAGTGCCTCGTCGTCGGCCTCCGAAGCGGAGAGCGAGAGCGGCACGAGGGTCGAGACGCGTCAGGCCCGGCTCGAGTATCGCGCCGATGCGACCGGCACGCTCTCGGTGAACGGGACCCAGGTGGTGCCGAGTGGGCAGGAGCCCAGGGCGCGACTGGGCAGCCTGCTGGACCAGTTGACCGAGCACCAGGATGTCGATGCCATGGTCTACTCGCCGCCGGATACGGCGCTCAGCATCTCCAGCGATGCGCCCGGCCACCAGGTCGTGACGACCTCCCGCTCGGTAGCCTTCACCTTTACCGCCACGGCCAACGGGCTGATCGCCATCCGCGACAACGCCGACACCGACTATGTGCTGAATAGCGGCACGACGGTCTCGACCACCGCCCAGGCGGACCTCGGGGCCTACGCCGAGCATGTCAGGAGCCAGGTCGACGCGGCCGGCGGCTTCACTACCACCCTGCATCCACCGCATCAGGCGGGAGAGCCCCGGTTCGGGGTCTATTTCGACACCGGCAAGGCGGAGTTTCGCAGCGAGGACGACCGACGCTCCCTGACCGAGCTGGCTCGCGCCTTCGCCGCGACGGGCACGCGGGTCCGCCTGGAAGGCATGACCGACCGGCAGGGCTCGGCGCAGAAGAACCTGGCGCTGGGTGAGGCCAGGGGGCGCTTCGTGCGCGATTTCATGATCGCCAACGGTGTCCCTGAGAGCCAGATCGATCTGGTGGATAGCCAGGGCGAGCAGCGAGCGGCGCGCGCCAACGACGACGACGGCACGCCGAACCAGGAGTGGCGGGTCACCTCGATCGCGACACCGGAACGCGACTACTACTGGCTGTCGCTTCGCAGCGAGGGCAGTGCGCTGCTGGACGGGGTCGCGCCCGACCTGCAGGGGGGAGGCGATGGTAACGGCTTCGTGTTCCTGTGGCAGCCGGCCTCGCCCGACCTGTCGGCTTTCTCCGTGACCGTCGAGGGGCAGGCGTTCGGCCTCAACGGCGCGGCGGTGGCGGGACATGCGGCGAATGCCGCCGAGGCCTACGCGCACCACCTGGCGGCCGACCTCAATGCCACTGGCACGCTGCGTGCCAACCAGCTGGGCCACGTCGTCGAGGTGATGCGGGCAAGTGATACCTATGAGATCAAGCTGTTCAGCGCCACCAGCGAACAGCTCGAGCTGACGGGCAGCGAGGGGCTCACCGTGACCCAGCAGTTCTCTCGCTCGCGGTCACGCCAGGTCGAGAGTCGCGAGGGCTCGAGCACCGCCGTGGCGATCGGCGTCAGCGTGGACAAGCGGGAGTCCCGGCAGTTCAACATGGCGGTGACCGGCAACAGCCAGATCTCCGCCCGGTTGGCCTCCGTGCCGGCGCCTGAGCTCTTCGTCGAGGCGATTCACGCCCTGCAGCGGGAGCGCCGCTCATGAGTGCCGGGACCCAGACGACCCGTGCCCTGGTCACGGCGCCGCTGCCGCAGATCGTCGAGCGCCTCGGCATGGCCATCGCCGAGGGGCAGTTCGCCCTCGATCGCAACGCCGTGGAGATGGCCAAGGTGATGGGGGAGACGGAGGTCGAGGTCGGCGGAGAGACCTACAACCTGCTGGCGCTGGGCTTCACGCCGAGCTTCTACGCCTACACCGAGGCGACCGTCGAGGCGCGGCTCAGCTTCACCGTGAGCGAGTCGACCGATACCTCCGTCGGCGCCTCCGTCACCGGCGGCGTCAACACCGGGGTCTTCATGGCGGCCGCCACCGTCTCGGTCAGCTACGCCAGGAAGTACGCCATGGAGGCCTCCGGGATGTCATCCATCGCGGCCCGGCTGGTGTCGCTGCCCCCGCCCGAGCAGTTCATGGCGCTCCTACGCCAGCAGCGCAACGCCGACAGCGAGTGAGCCGGCCTCACCGGTCAACAAGAAGGAGAACGACCATGAGCATTGGACAGGACCTTCTCGATGTTCCCATGGGGGACATGATCCGCGACATGGCCTTCGCCATCGCGGACAGCCAGTATCAGCTCGATCAGAGCTCGATGCGCACCGCCGAGATGATGGGCGGCCTGCAGTCGGTGATCGACAGCCGAGGTAATCAGACCTTCGACGACAGTCGGGTCTTCTTCGGCTACGAGTACATGACCGTCGAGCAGGCGCTCTACTATGCCATCTTCGACGACTCACTCACCGGGGCACTGGACGAGGACTCCATACGATTGAAAGAGGTGGTACTGGAGATCATTCGCGAGATGGTGCAGACGGAGACCGGCAGCGAGAGCAGCGCCACTTCCGCCATACAGCCCCTGAGGGCGATCACCGGGAGCTCTTCGCGTAACGATGTGACCTCGGCACTCAACACCGAGGTCGGCGGGGAAACGCTGGCCGAAAAGGTGATTCGGGTGCCCACGCGCCTGTCGATGATGGAACTGGGCTTCACGCCCACCTTCTACCAGTTCGTCGACACCATCATCGAGGTGAAGATCGCCATTCGCATGATCCGCGAGCGGGCCTACGAGCGTACGACCTCGAACGCCACCAGCGACCGGCAGCGCAGTGCCGGTCGCAGCACCCGGGTGGGATTGACCTGGCCGCCGGGGGTCCGGAAGTCGAAATCCTACCGCAGCAACACCTCCGTGCAGACGACCCAGGTGGATGCCACCTACTCCCAGAAGTACAGCTACAGCGCCGAGGGCGCGAGCCTGCTGCGCACCAAGATGGTGCCCGTGCCCCCTCCCGCCGTGCTCAACGAGCGTATCCGCGGCTACATGGAGGTCGAGGAGGAGGCCCGTCGGCGGCGCATGGAGGCCCTCTACCCGGACGCCGATGACGGCGAAGGAGGTCCGTGATGGCCGTCGGACAGGATCTGCTCAACGTCCCCTTCCCGGAGATGGTCAAGTCGATGGGGGTGGGGATCGCCGAGGCGCAGTACGAGCTCGACCTCACCTCGTTGAAGATCGCGCGGCTGATGGCCGGCTACGCGCCGGAAAACGAGGAGGAGGGCACGGCCTCCAGCGAGCGAGCCAACCTGGTCAAGATCGGGGACGACAGTCCGGACGGCTACTCGCTGCTGGAGCTGGGGTTCACGCCGACCTTCTACCAGTTCGTGGATACGCTCATCGAGGTCAAGATGTCGATCTCCATGGCCACCGAGAGCGAGAGCAAGCGCAGCAGCACCACGGTCAACGCCTCGGTGAGCGGGAAGGTGGGGTTCCTGTCGGCGAGCGCCAAGATGAAGGTCTCCACCGTCTCGGCCAGTTTCTCGAGCAAGTACCAGTACTCCGCCGAGGGGAGTTCGCTGATGCGCACCAAGCTGGTGACCGTGCCCGCGCCGGCCATCCTCGAGGAGCGCATCCGCGCCATGCTGTCCACCGAGTCGGAACCGGAGTAGCCCCATGCCGCGAAACAGCTGGGCGTCCCTTCAGGAGGAGACGGCATCGGACACGACCCCGGACGCCGTGGCGCCGGAGGCCGCGGCAACGCCCCTGCCGGCGTCACTGGTGGCCCTCCAGCGGGAGCGCGCGGAGCTCGAGGCCAGGATGCAGCGCCTCGCCGGAGGCGGTGCCGAGCCGACCGGGGACGCCGATGCCCGCTTTCCCGTCACGCCTCTCTCGCAGCGCCGCCGGGCCGATGCGGACTGGGCGTCACGGCGTGACGCCCAGAGCGATCGCTCCCCGCTTCGCGAGCTCACGCAGGCCCCGGCGCGATCGTTCGAGCCCGCCGACGACGCCCCGTCGCTGCCGCTGCGCACCGGCCAGCGATTGCTGGGCGATCCCCCGGCACGAACCGGGTTGCGCGAGCAGGGCGGCCGATCGTGGACCGACACGAACGCGCTCGATGCCGGGACGCGTCGCGTCACGGGGGCGCTCGAGTCGTGGGAGCGTCGTGGTCGAGAGGCCCTCGAGGCGCCGTTGCCGAGCATGACCACCCCCACGCGTGCCTATGAGGCGCGGCGTGAACGGCTGCTCTCGGTGGTGGCGGGGGGCTGCGGTGACCTGGACGAGCGGGCCGAACGGGCCCGGGAAGTGGCGCTCGAGCGCAGGCGATGGCAGCGGCGCGAACAGCAGGCCGATGAGCGTCGCCTGACCCGGGCGCGCCAGCAACGACAAGCGCAGGAGGATGAGTCATGAGCCAGGGAGGCCAGATCGCGGCCGACGCGGTTCGGGACATGCTGGTGGGGCTCGCGGATGCCCTGCAGGATGCTCAGGGCACGCTGTCGGAAGCGGCGCGTACCGGCGACGGCGGGCAGGGTTACGAGATCCCCTATCTCGATTTCGCCTTCGAGGTGGAGTTTCACGAGGAGGCCGAGGCGAACCAGCCGATGCGCTTGCGCCTGCTTCCCAAGGCGCGGCGGGACCGCGATGAGACCGGTCGGGAAACGCGCATCACCTCGTCGATCTCCGGTCGCCTGGCCACGGTGCCGGCCCATGGCGGTCGCCCGGAGACGCTGCTGGACCTGGGCGTGTCCGCCGTGGAGGGACGTGCCAAGCGCGAGCGGCTGGATATCCAGGTCTCCAGCATGGCCGGCGAGCGCCTGGGAGGCGTCCCCGTCTCCCTGCAGGTGGACGTCGAGATGACCGAGCGACTGCTCGGCTATCGGCCCTCGGCCCAGCAGCGCCTGTCGCTGCTGTCGTCGCAGCGACTGACCACCCGCGAGGACGGCAGCGCCCAGCTGGTCGTCGAGCTCGCCTCGCTGCGAGGCAAGCAGGTGGTCGTGCAGGTGGAGTCGCGCGGAGCGATCGGTCGGGTGCTGCTGCCGGGAGATCCTTCATGACCATCAAGCTTCGCGTGACCGCCAGCCTGCTCGATGCCGCCCGTAAGCCCGCCGCCCATCAGGTTGTGGAGCTCCAGGTCTATCAGCTCGGCAGGGGATGGCAGGGGTTGAACCGGTCCGTGACCAACGACGAGGGCCGGCTGGCCATCGCCACCGGGCTGCAGGGAGAGGGCAAGCTCGCGCCGGCGCTGCGGCTGGTCAAGGCGAATACCGATCCGGCCGAGGTGCTGGCCCAGCAGGGCAGCTACCACATGGCGCGTACCGTGCTGAATGTCTCGTTCGGCGAGGTGGTGATGCTGCCGGGGGCCGGCGTGTCGGCGCCCGCCGTCTCGCGCCGTCGTCCCGAACGGCTCGCCGGGATGAACCTCAACATGGCGGACCTGGTGCTGGAGATGCCGATTCATACCCTCCCGCCTGACGACCTGAGGCCGGGCGCCGGGGCGACCATCGATGCGGCCAGGCCGGAGGCCGGCGGCCTGGAGTCTCGCAAGACCGCGGTGGTCATGGAGATGCTCAGTGCCGAGACCGCCAAGCGCGAGCAGCTGCAGGTCCAGGTCGATCTGCGACAGGCGCGCATCCAGGAGCTCGACCAGGCGTTGCAGAAGAGTGAGGCGCAAGGGGAGCGGCTGGGTCGTCAGCTCGATCAGCTGCGCAAGACGGCGGCGACGTCGCCGCCCATGGAGCGGCTGACCTCGACCATTTCCGGGGCCCTGGACCTGGCCCGGGCCGAGCAGGGGATGGAACTGGCCTCCGCCGAGCTGCGCATTCGCGGGCTGGTCGTGGAGGGCGGCAAGCGTTTCCACCCGCTCGACAGCGCCGAGGCCAGGGAGGTATTGGCGGACAACGTCTCCGAGCTGGTGCTGAGGCTCAATCCGCCACGCCAGGGCGGCGCGCCCGCGTCTGCCGAGGTGCCCGACCTGATCGGCCAGACCCTCGAGTCGGCCCGGCGACAGGCCCTGGCCGCGGGGCTGCGACTGGACGTGATCGAGCGGCATAGCGAGCGTCATCCCTCCGGGGCCATCGTCGAACAGCGGCCGGCCCCCGGGGCGGCGCTGTCCGAGGCCAACGGGCGCCTCGGGGTCGTTGTCGCCGTGGGACCCGAGACCGAGGAGGCAGGCCATGAGTGATATCAAGCGCTTGATCAACGACACCACGGCCGCGCCCCTCGGCCAGATCATTGCCTCGGTGGGCCAGGGGGTGGCACAGGCGCAACGCGCCCTGGACGAGCAGGCGCTGGCTCAGCTGCAAGCGCTGTATCGGGACAACGACGAGGCGATGACGCTGCTGCGGCAAAGCGGCTGGCAGCCGACCTTCTATACCCTCCCCGAGACCGAGGGGGAGGTGAAGGTGGCGCTCTCGCTCTCCGGGAATGCACAGGCGACTCGATCGGCAAGCGCCTCGCTGGGACGGCCAGGCGCGTCGCGGATCGCCCTCTACGCGGCTCCCGTGGATGCGGGGTATCAGAATCGCTTCGGGTATCAGGCCACGATCGGGGCATCGCTGCGTTTTCGCATCGTGCCGGTGCCGCCTCCCCCGGAGGTCGAGGAGATGCCGATCGTGGCGGTGCCCCGGCTGATCTCGCTGCCGCGTGAGGCGGCGCAGGAGCTGCTCGCCGAGTTCCGCCTCGAGATGGAGGTCGATCCGTCCGGCGCCTCGTCGGGGACGGTGTTGACGCAGGCTCCATCGCCGGGTGAGGTGCTGCGGCGTGGCGATGTTGTCACGGTCACCCTGGCGTCGGCGCCCGATAGCTGACAAAAACGCCACGGCGCGGGCGCCGTGGCGGTCTCACTCCTCCCTGGGCATCGTCGTGATGCCATGCTCCCTGCGGGGCTTCCTGCCCCTTGCGTCCCTGTCACCGACCTCGGCAGTCTCCCTTGCCGGGTCCTCTCGTTATCGCCGATGCCCGTGACAGCGTCATGAGGATTCGATGACGTCGCGATGACATTCCCGAAGCCGGCATCCGGCAGGACCGGTTGCCATCTGGTAGAATCCCGCGCCGTCTCGTCTGAATCCAACTCCATTTTCGGGAATCTCTCATGAATGCGGTAATTGTTGCGGTGCTTGTGATGGTGGGGCTATCACTGGCGCGGGTCTCGGTGGTCTTCGCCCTGGTGGTCGGGGCGCTGGCCGGTGGGCTGGTCGGGGGGCTCTCCGTCACCGACACCCTGGCGGCCTTCAACGACGGGGTCGGCGGCGGCGCCAAGGTGGCCCTGGCCTATGCGACCCTGGGCGCCTTCGCGGTGGCGATCTCGCGCTCGGGGCTGCCCGACCTGCTGGCGCGGCGGCTGATCGCGTTGCTCGGCCAGGAGGCCTCGGACAGCCGCCAGGCCACGGTGAAGTACCTGCTGCTCGGCTCGGTGCTGCTGGTGGCGATCTCCTCGCAGAACCTGATCCCGGTGCACATCGCCTTCATCCCGATCCTGATCCCGCCGCTGCTCAAGGTGATGAACCAGTTGCGCCTGGATCGCCGTGCGGTGGCCTGTGCGCTGACCTTCGGCCTGACGGCGCCCTACATGCTGCTGCCGGTGGGCTTCGGGGCGATCTTTCTCAACGACATCCTGCTGGCCAACATCAACCAGGCCGGCGAGGCGCTGGGCCTCGAGATCACCCGCGGCATGGTGCCCGTGGCCATGGGCGTGCCGGTGGGCGGCATGGCGCTGGGGCTGCTCGTTGCGCTGTTCGTGAGCTACCGCAAGCCGCGCGACTACGAGGCGGCGGAAGTCGCCACCACCAACGTGCCGCACCACCACCCCGAGGCCCAGGAGCCCCATGCGCTGGGCGTGGCGATGTCGATCGTCGCCATCGTCGCGGCGCTGGGCATCCAGCTCTATACCGGCTCGATGGTGCTGGGCGGCCTCGTGGGCTTCGCGCTGCTCTCGCTGGGCGGGATCTTCAAGTGGCGAGAGGCCGACGATCTGTTCACCAGCGGCATGCGCATGATGGCGCTGATCGGCTTCATCATGATCTCGGCCTCGGGCTTCGCCGCGGTGATGACCGCCACCGGCGAGGTCGAGACCCTGGTCACCGCCAGCGCCGAGATCATCGGCGACAACCGCGGCCTGGCGGCGCTGCTGATGCTCTTGGTGGGTCTGTTCATCACCCTGGGGATCGGCTCCTCCTTCTCGACCATCCCGATCATCGCCGCGATCTTCGTGCCCCTGGCGGTCCAGTTCGGCTTCTCGCCGCTGGCCACGGTGGCGCTGGTGGGCACCGCGGCGGCGCTGGGCGATGCCGGCTCGCCGGCCTCGGACTCGACCCTCGGGCCGACCTCCGGGCTCAACGTCGACCGCCAGCACGACCACATCTGGGACAGCGTGGTGCCGACCTTCCTGCACTACAACATTCCGCTGATCGGCTTCGGCTGGCTGGCGGCGATGACCCTGTGATCGCGCGCCCGGCGTGATGAGTTCCTTTGATGACGGCGGCCCTCGGGCCGCCGTCGTCGTTTGTGCCGATCCGTCGAGCCTGCGTCAGTCCTCGCCGGGCCGGTCGTCGGGGAGTCGGTCCTCGGCGAGACGGTCATCGGGAAGATGCTGCTCCAGCGAGGCGAGCAGGCCGCGCAGCAGCGAGAGCTCCTTGCGCGACGGTCGCGCCCGGGCGAACAGCGCCTGAAGCTGCGCCTCGGTGCGCGCGTGGGGCTGGGTGATGAAGCCGCTGCGCTGCATGACGCGGGTCAGGTGATCATGGAAGTGGCCCAGCTGCTCGCGGGGCGGCTGGCGATCCTGGCTCGGGCGCGCCAGGCGAAAGTCGCTCTCCGGGCGCCGGCGCCAGGCGGTGAACACCTCGTGGGCGAGCACCTGCACCGCCTGGGAGAGGTTGAGGATGCCGTAGTCCGGGTTGGCCGGGATGCTGACCTGATGGCTGCAGCAGCGGATCTCATCGTTGGTCAGTCCGAAGCGCTCGCGGCCGAAGACCAGCGCCACCGGGTCGTTGGCGGCCTGGTCGACGAGGTCGCGTGCCATGTCGGCCGGCTCATCGAAATGCGGCAGCGGCAGGCTGCGCAGCCGGGCGCTGGCGCCGACCACCTGCACGCAGTCGGTCACGGCCTCGGTGAGTGAGCCCACCACCCGGGCCGTGTCGATGAGGTCCTCGGCCCCGGCGGCCAGGCGTGAGGCCTCCGGGTCGGGGAAGCAGCGCGGATTGACCAGCACCAGGTCGCTGAGGCCCATGGTCTTCATGGCGCGGGCCGCGGCCCCGATATTGCCGGGATGGTAGGTCTGGACGAGGACGATACGAATATTGGACAGCATGGCGAGCCGGTCTGAATGAGGTCTGAAAGAGGGGCGAAGCGGGGGGAGTGTACCCAGCTCGGCGCGCGTGAGTAAGGCCTCTCGATACGTCGGGCCCCCACAATGAAAGACCCCCGCCGGTCTCCCGGCGGGGGTCTCGATCAGGCGAGGCCTGGGGGCGGGGGCGATTTACATCATGCCGCCCATGCCACCCATGCCGCCCATGCCGCCCATGTCGGCGCCACCGGCATCCTTCTCGTCCGGATCGTCGGCGATCATGCACTCGGTGGTGATCATGAGGCCGGCGACGGAGCCAGCGGACTGCAGCGCGGAGCGAGTGACCTTGGCCGGGTCCAGCACGCCCATCTCGAACAGGTCGCCGAACTCGCCGGTCTGGGCGTTGTAGCCGAAGTTGCCCTCACCGTCCTTGACGCGGTTCAGGATGACGGAAGCCTCCTGACCGGCGTTGGTGACGATCTGGCGCAGCGGGGCTTCCATGGCGCGCACGGCGATGGCGATGCCGTGGGTCTGGTCCTCGTTGTCGCCCTTGAGGCCGGCGATACGGGTCAGCACGCGCACCAGGGCGGTACCGCCTCCGGGCACCACGCCTTCCTCGACGGCGGCGCGAGTGGAGTGCAGGGCATCCTCGACCCGGGCCTTCTTCTCCTTCATCTCGACTTCGGTGGCCGCACCGACGCGGATGACGGCGACACCGCCGGCCAGCTTGGCGACACGCTCCTGGAGCTTCTCGCGATCGTAATCGGAGGAGGTCTCCTCGATCTGGGCGCGGATCTGGCTGACGCGGGCCTCAATGTCATTGTCGTTGCCGGCGCCATCGATGATGGTGGTGTTCTCCTTGGACATGGTCACGCGCTTGGCGGTGCCCAGGTGGTCCAGGGTGGCCTGCTCGAGGTCCAGACCCACTTCCTCGGAGATCACGGTACCGCCGGTGAGGATGGCGATGTCCTGCAGCATGGCCTTGCGACGGTCGCCGAAGCCCGGGGCCTTGGCGGCCGCGACCTTGACGATGCCGCGCATGGTGTTGACCACCAGGGTGGCCAGCGCCTCGCCTTCGATGTCCTCGGCGATGATCACCAGCGGCTTGCCGGCCTTGGCGACGGACTCGAGGGTCGGCAGCAGCTCGCGGATGTTGGAGATCTTCTTGTCCACCAGCAGGATGAACGGATCTTCCAGTTCCACGGCCATGGTGTCCTGGTTGGTCACGAAGTACGGCGACAGGTAGCCGCGGTCGAACTGCATGCCTTCCACGACGTCCAGCTCGTCCTCGAAGCCACGGCCTTCATCGACGGTGATGACGCCTTCCTTGCCGACCTTCTCCATCGCCTCGGCGATGATCTCACCGATGCGCTTGTCGCCGTTGGCGGAGATGGTGCCGACCTGGGCGATGGCGTTGGAGTCGGTGCAGGGCACGGCCAGCTCACTGACTTCCTTGACGGCGGCGGCGACGGCCTGGTCGATGCCGCGCTTCAGGTCCATCGGGTTCATGCCGGCGATCACGCCCTTCAGGCCCTCGGTCACGATGGACTGGGCCAGCACGGTGGCGGTGGTGGTGCCGTCACCGGCGACGTCGGAGGTCTTGGAAGCGACTTCCTTGACCATCTGTGCGCCCATGTTCTCGAACTTGTCCTTGAGCTCGATCTCCTTGGCCACGGAGACACCGTCCTTGGTCACGGTCGGCGCGCCGAAGGACTTCTCGAGCACCACGTTGCGGCCCTTCGGCCCCAGGGTCGCCTTGACGGCGTTGGCCAGGGTGTCGACGCCTTTCGCCATGCGAGTGCGTGCATCACTGGAGAACTTGACTTGTTTCGCTGCCATTTTCGTATGCTTCCTGTGAGTTCGTGAACGTCAGTATCGTGCGATTGCTGGCGGGTCGCGGCTCAGCCTTCGACGACGGCCAGGATGTCGGACTCGCTCATGATCAGCACTTCTTCGCCGTCGATCTTCTGCTTCTCGACGCCGAAGCCATCCTTGAAGATCACGGTGTCGCCGACCTTGACGTCGAGCGGGCGCACGTCGCCGCTGTCCAGAATCCGGCCGTTACCGACGGCGAGGATTTCGCCACGAGTCGGCTTTTCCTGGGCGCTGCCCGGGAGCACGATGCCGCCTGCAGTCTTCTGCTCTTCTTCAACGCGACGGATGACGACGCGATCGTGCAAGGGACGGATGTTCATTGCTCACGTTCTCCTGATGGTTTGCTGTGCCGGCACTGTTGTCCGGCGGTTTTCATCATCAACCCGCAGCCAGGCTGCGGGGTGGAGGCGGTTATCGCCTTCCTTGTCGATGGCCCGAGGATCTTCCCCGGACCGAATCCCGATGCTGTCGGATAGGTGGGGCTCGGCAGGGCGCTTTCAAGGGCAGCCATGAAAATTTTTTGCCTCGATCAGCGCCGCTCGTCCCGGGAGATGAAGTCGCCCTCCAGTGGGCGATCACTGCCGGCGCCACCCGGCTCGTCCCGATGCTCGGTCGTGCCGTCCCCATGAGGGCTCGCCTGCTGCCAGTCGGCATCGCTGCCCTGGCGCGGGCGATAGGTCCCGGCATGAACGTGCAGCCCCTTCATGCGCACGCCCAGCCAGGTGAGTGACTTGGCCAGCAGGCGCCGGGCATTGGGGATCAGGCACATGAAGCCCAGGGCGTCGGAGAGAAAGCCCGGCGCCATCAGCAGGGCACCGCCGAAGATCAGCGCCGCCCCGGTCAACAGCTCGCCCGAGGGGATCTCCCCCTGGTTCATGCGCTCCTGGGCGCGGGCGAAGGTGGCCACGCCTTCGCGGCGAATCAGGTGCAGGCCGATGAAGCCGGTCGCCAGCACCAGCAACAGGGTGGTGAGCAGCCCGATCTGGCTGCCCACCGAGAAGAGGATGACGAAGTCGAGCAGGGCGAAGAGGGTGAAGATGAGAAGAATGGGCATGATGGCTCCGCGGATGACAGTTGCGCTGGTGATGGGGGCAGAGGGTCAGATTTCAAGCCGCCGGGGCGGGAGAGTGGCGTCGTGGAATATCATTCCATGCTTCGGTAAAGTGGCGTTAACTGCAAGTTCATAAGGTTATGCCGGGCGGCACGACGAATGGGCCGCCCGGCCCTCTTGACCCCGCGAGCCCCTGACGCCTGGAGAAGCGCACATGACACTCGACAATTCCGTTATCGCCATCACCGGTGGCGCCCGTGGCCTGGGCCTGGCCATGGCTCGCCGGCTGGGCCGCCAGGGGGCTCGCCTCGCCCTGATGGATCTCGACGGCGCCGCCCTGGACGAGGCGGTCTCCTGCCTGCACGGCGAGGGGATCACCTCGCGGGGCTTCATCGTCAACGTCGCCGACGAGGCTTCGGTGCAGCAGGCGTTCGGCGATATCCGCGCGTCGCTGGGGCCGATCCACGGCCTCGTGAACAATGCCGGCATCGTCAAGGACGGACTGCTGGTCAAGGCGAAGGACGGCCAGGTGGAGAAGACGCTGCCCCTTCAGCAGTGGCAGCAGGTGATCGACGTCAATCTCACCGGCGTCTTCCTGTGCGGTCGCGAGGCGGCCACGCAGATGATCGAGGCGGGTCACGAGGGCGTGATCGTCAATATCTCGAGCATCTCCCGGGCCGGCAACATGGGACAGAGCAACTACGCTGCGGCCAAGGCCGGCGTAGTGGCCCTGACCACCACCTGGGCCGGGGAGTTGGCACGCTACGGCATTCGCGTGGGCGCCGTGGCGCCGGGCTTCATCGAGACCGATATGACCGCCTCGATGCGCGAGGACATGCTCGAGAAACTGACCTCGGGGGTGCCGCTCCGTCGCCTCGGCCAGCCCGAGGATATCGCCGAGAGCGTCGCCTTCATCATGACCAATGCGTACTTCACCGGCCGGGTGATCGAGTGCGACGGCGGGCTGCGCCTCTAGGGTAGGGGCTCACCACCTCCTCGCCGTGCGCGCTCTCGTCGCCAGGCCCATGGGGGGGGGGGGAGCGTGGCGCGGCCCTTGCACGGCGACGCCGGCCGCTTCTCGGCCGGCGTCGCTGTCGGGTTGTCGATGAAGGAGGAGCGGTGCACGGTCATCGCTGCGCCTTCATCGACCGGCATCGATCAGAAGGTGATCTGGTCGGCCAGGCCGTCTACCGTGACCTCGCCGATGCCGCTGACGCGCGTCAGATCCTCGGCGCTCTCGTAGGGACCGTTGGCTTCGCGGTCCTCGACGATCGCCGAGGCCTTGCTCGGGCCGATGCCGGGGAGTTCGGCCAGCAGCGCTGCATCGGCGGCGTTGATGTCGATCGGTGACATCTCCTGGGCCAGGGCCTGGCTGGCGACGAGGGGGGCGAGGCTCAGCAGCATCGTCAGCAGCAGGCAGGACAGGCGGGTCTTGATGGCGATGGTCATGGTGGCTCTCCTTGAGTCCGAAGGGGCGAGCCGTTGCCGTTTTGCACCGGCTCGCCTCCTTCAAGCTAGCGGGCTCTTCGCCAAACCCGCGTCAGCGATCGTGCCCGCGTGGCGTCAGCCATTCCGGAGGCAGTGACGGCGTCTTTGGCCACCTGCGACGTAGGCCATCACTGATATACTGGGGCGATCCCTTCACCCGACAGGAGCCCGATCGTGTCCACCGCCTCTCCCCTGATCATCGCCCTCGACTATGCCTCCCTGGACGCCGCGTTGTGCATGGCCGATCGCCTCGATCCCTCGCGCTGCCGGCTCAAGGTGGGCAAGGAGCTGTTTACTCGCAGTGGCCCGGACATTCTCGAGGCGCTGCACGGGCGGGGGTTCGAGGTGTTTCTCGACCTCAAGTTCCACGACATCCCCAACACCGTGGCCGGAGCGGTCCAGGCCGCGGCCGAGCAGGGCGTGTGGATGGTCAACGTGCATGCCGGCGGGGGGCGGCGGATGATGGAGGCCGCCCGGGACCGTCTGGATCGTCATGGCCTCTCCACCCACCTGATCGCGGTGACGGTGCTGACCAGCATGGGGGCCGAGGATCTGGCCGAGGTGGGGGTCTCGGCGTCTCCCGCCGAGCAGGTCGAGCGCCTGGCCGTGCTGGCCCGCGACAGCGGCATGCATGGCGTGGTCTGCTCGGCGCAGGAGGCGAGTCGCCTCACCACGCTGTGCGGCGCAGACTTCCTCAAGGTGACGCCCGGCATTCGGCCGAGCTTCGCCGCCGCCGGGGATCAGCGCCGCGTGATGACGCCCCTCGACGCCCTGCGGGCCGGCAGCACGCATCAGGTAGTGGGGCGGCCCGTGACCCAGGCGGAGGATCCCATGGCGGCGCTGGCGGCGATCGAGGCGGAGCTGGCCGCGGGTTGAGGCTCGCCTAGTCGCCCTCGGGCGCGTCGATCGGCTGAGTGGTGCCCCAGTTGCGACAGCGGGGGCATTGCCAGTGCAGCGTCTCGGTGGCGAAGCCGCAGCGCCGGCAGCGGTGGCGTGGGCGGGCGCGGACCAGCGTCAGGGTATGCCGCTCGAGCAGTGCGGTGTGCTCGTCCTCCTCCCGCGCGTGACGTCGGGAGAGCGACAGCAGCTGGTGAATCGCGTCAAGGCTCGGTTGGCGCTCGAGCTGCTCACGGATCAGCGCGATGGCGTCCTGCTCCTGCCCCTGGTGGTAGAGCGTCTCGGCCAGCAGGGTGATCACCGCCGGGGAGGGCGCCTGGTCGATCAGCTCCCGCAGGCAGTGGATCAGCCCCTCCTCGTCGTCCAGCAGCCGATAGGCATGGGCGAGCGGCTCGAGCATGAGCGGCGTAAAGGTCGCGTCCTGCTCGGGAATGCGTCGCAGCAGCTTGATGGCCTGCTTGTACTGGCCCGTGTCCTGCGCCATGGCGGCCAGCAGCAGGTTGGCCCGTACGCAGCCCGCATCGGTGGCCAGCGCCTGACGCAGGTGGCGCCGGGCCAGCACCGGGCTCGCCGAGTGGCGCTCCTCCTCGGCCAGCTCGCAGAGCCAGTGGGCTGCCGCGCGGCGGATGTCGTCATGCTGGCGGGTCAGCTTGGGGAGCGCCACGTCCAGTGCCGCCTGCCATTCGCGCTCGCGTTCGAGCAGGTCGATCAGCAGTCGCCGGGCGGACGCGCGTAGTTCGTCGTCCTGGGTGTCGCGTACCAGCCCTTCCAGCAGGCGTTCGGCGCGATCGAGCAGGCCGAGTGCCAGGAAGTCGCGGGAGAGTTCGAGCTGCACGCGCTCGCTCTGATCGGTGGTCAGCGTCGGGCGGGCGAGCAGGTTCTGATGGATCTTCAGCGCCCGGTCGGCCTCGCTGCGATTGCGAAACAGGTTGCCCAGGGCGAGGTGGGTCTCGACGGTATCGCTGTTGACCTCCAGCGCCCCGATGAAGGTCTCGATGGCCTGGTCCTGCTGGTCATTGAGCAGGTAGTTGAGGCCGACGAAGTAGTCGCGCGCCAGGGAGGGCGGCGCGGCGGCGGCGCCCTCCCGGCGCTCCCGTCGGCCCAGCCACCAGCCGGCGGCAACCGCCACCACCAACAGGGCCAGCAGGAGAGCATCGGGCATCTAGGAGAGTTCCTTCATCTCCTGGACGCGCAGGCGATCGAGCTCCTTGCGCTGCTGCTGGTTGTGGCGCTGGGCGCGGGTCAGCAGGGTGCGCAGGCGCAGGTAGACGCCGCTCATGGCGAGCATGCCGAGCAGCACGCCCACGGTCAGCGAGGCCAGCAGCCAGACGGAGAGCGAGACGGCGGGCAGCTCGATCCAGATCAGGTTCAGGGGCAGGGTCTGCTGGTTATTGACGGCGAAGAGGATGCCGATCAGCAGCACCGCCAACAGGATGATGGCCAGGATCAGGCCTTTGAGCCAACGCATGTGCAATGTTCCCGTGTCGGTTGAAGGAGGGACGGCGATCGTCGGACGCCGTTCAGTAGCCGAGTGCGCGGCTGGCATCCACCTGTTCGCGCAGCTCCTTGCCGGGCTTGAAGTGTGGCACGAACTTGCCGTCGAGTGCGACCGGTTCCCCCGTCTTGGGGTTTCGGCCCACCCGCGGCTCGCGGTAGTGCAGCGAGAAGCTGCCGAAGCCGCGGATCTCTACCCGTCCTCCCTCGGCCAGGGTGTCGGTAATGTCATCGAGGATCAGGCGTACCGCGGCCTCGACCTCCTTCACCGACAGCTCCGGCTGTCGCATGGCGATCTGCTCGATCAGTTCGGACTTGGTCATCGACTCGTCTCCGTGCGGTCCTGCCTGGGTCGGCGTGATCCCGGCGTTGTTGTTTTTCCAAAGCATACTGGGCAAGTCTCGAGAAAACAACGCACTACGACCTTTTGTCGAGCACTGTGGAGCGTGAGCCGGAGGCGGGCTGCCGCCGGGCTGGGGGCTCGGGTATACTGCCCGCACATCCATCCGACCCAACGAGGCCGACCTTGAACGACGATTCGTCTCCGGAAGCCGCCCTGCGCAAACGCCTCTATTGGCACTCGCGTCGCGGCATGTGGGAGCTGGACCTGCTGTTGATTCCCTTCCTCGAGCAGCGCTACGGCGATCTTGACGAGGCGGACCAGGCGGCGTTCAGGGCCCTGATTGATGAGGAGGATCAGGACCTGTTCGTCTGGCTGATGCGCCGCGAATGGCCCGAGGATCCGTCGCGGCGCCGCATCGTCAAGCTGATCGTCGAGCATGCCGAGACCACCGACAACGATCACTATCGCAACCTCTAGGGTCGCGCTCGCGGCTCAGGGATGCCTGGCCGTCTCGGTCGCCGGCCTGGTCAGCGTCGTGGCGGCCCCCTGGGCAGGCGCCCTGGCGGCGGGCCTGCTGGCCGGGACGCTGGGCTTGGTGGCGCGTGACCGCCGCTCGGGGCAGCTGCGCCTGACGCCGACGGCGGCCGGCGAGACGATCACCGTCTGGCGCGATCACGTCGACGAGGCCTGGCGGCCGGTCAGTCTGCGCTGTGACTACCTCGGGCCCTGGCTGATCGGGCTGCGGGTCGAGGGGCAACGACTCTGGCTATGGCCGGACAGCAGCGACGGCGACGCGCTGCGCCGACTGCGTAGGGAGCTGCTGCCGCTGCCTTGAGCGGCCCCGGGCCGGGTGGCGCGGGGGTCAGGCCCCCTCGAGCGCCGTCAGATGGATACGCGAGGGGTGCGGATCGGCGTCGCCATGGACCTCACAGCCGGGATTGAAATGCAGCCCGCGGGACTCGCGACGCGCGCGCGCCGAGGCCACCGTGAGGCGCGCCAGGCGCAGGGCGTGCCACAGGTTCGACAGCGCCACCGACGGGGCGGCCTCCCGGACCCGCAGGGCGAGATCGCGGTGCAGCTGGGTCAGCTCCCTGGCGGCCTCGTCGAGGCCCTGGTCGGTACGCACGATCGCCACCCGGGCGCTCATCAGCTGGCGCATCGCCTCGCGGATGGCGGTGAGGGTCTCCGGGGACTCCACCCGATCGCCGAAACGCGCCGGCAGCAGCTCGGCCGTTGGGGCCTTCTCGGCCTTGTGCAGTCGCCGGGCGCAGCTGCGCGCATAGACCAGGCACTCCAGCAGCGAGTTGCTGGCCATGCGATTGGCGCCGTGCAGGCCGGTGCAGGCGACCTCGCCGATGGCGTAGAGGCGCGGCACGCTGGTGGCACCATCGAGGTCGGTGCTCACGCCGCCGCAGCTGTAGTGGGCGGCCGGCACCACCGGGATCGGCTCTCGGGCGATGTCCAGCCCGCGCCCCGCGCAGTGGGCGTGGATGGTCGGGAAGTGCTGGCGGATGGCGGTCTCGCCGAGATGGCGGATATCCAGGAAAACGTGGTCGGTGTGGGTGCGCTGCATCTCGGCATCGATGGCCCGGGCGACCACGTCCCGGGGCGCCAGTTCGGCGCGAGGGTCGATGCCCGGCATGAAGCGCTCGCCGTCGGCGTTGAGCAGCTGGCCGCCCTCGCCGCGCACGGCCTCGCTGATCAGGAAGGCCGGGCCGTCGGGGTCGAAGAGGCAGGTCGGGTGGAACTGCTGGAACTCCAGGTTCATCAGTTCGGCGCCGAGCTCGGCGGCCATCATCATCCCCTCACCGCTGGCCGGCTGGGGGCTGGTGGTGTGGCGATAGAGCCCACTGGCGCCGCCGGTGGCGAGCACGGTATCCGCGGCGAGCAGCTCGTGAACGCGGCCGTCGCCATCGAGGCAGCGTGCCCCCCGGCAGTGGCCTTGGGCGTCACCGATCAGGCCGATGGCGGTGAGGTCGCCGCGCAGCGTGATCCCGGGGTGGGCGTCCACGTGTTGCCGTAGGGTCTCGACCACGGCGCGGCCGGTGGCGTCGTCGGCATGAATGATGCGCCGGGCGCCATGGCCCCCCTCGCGGGTCAGGTGATAGGGATAGCCGGCATCGGGGCTAACATCCGGCGTGAAGGGCACGCCCAGCGACAGCAGCCACTCGATGGCGTCGGGGCCCTGCTCGACGGTGAAGCGCACCGCCGCCTCATCGCACAGCCCATCGCCGGCCACCAGGGTGTCGGCGACGTGAGCCTCGATGTCGTCCTGGGGGGAGAGCACGGCGGCGATGCCCCCCTGGGCCCAGCGGCTGGCGCCCTGGTCGTCGCTGGTCGGACGCAGCAGCGTGACCCGGCGGTGGTCGGCCACCTCGAGTGCCAGCACCAGTCCGGCGACGCCGCCGCCGATGACCAGCACCTCATGCTTGCCGTCAGTCATCTGCCTTTCCTTCTCGCGTGGTGATCCACGGCGGCCGAGCGGGCGTCGGTGAGGCCGTGGTGGGGGGCTCGGCGGCGCAGTCGCCGGCTGGGCAGACGATCCAGGTCGCCCAGGCGCCGGGTCAGGTCGTCGGTGAGTCGGGCCAGTTCTCGATTGAGCCACAGATAGCCGCCGGGACTGAAGAGCCGCCGTCCATCGCTGGCCCGGGCATTGGCGGCCAGCTCGGCGTGACGCTCCAGGGCGAAGGGGGTGATGGTGACATCGACCGGCCGTCCGGTGCGCACCTGGAAGGCCAGGGTGCCGATGCCGCGGGCCAGGGTGTGCTGCTGTTCACGCAGTCCCTCCATGGCCTCGATGAGCTCGTGGCCGTCGCGGCTGTTCCAGTGGGTCTCCAGCAGCAGCTCGATGGTGGAGAGCATGCGCCGCTGCAGCGAGATGATGTCGTCGAGTTCGTGGCGGGTCAGGCGTCGCTCGCGGTGGATGGCATCCACCAGGCCGCGCTGCTTGATCAACAGGCTGCTGGTGGCCTTGAGCAGCTCGCGGGTGTCGATGTCGTGGGCGGCCGTGGCGGTGGTGTGGGCATGGTAGAGGCGCGCCATGCGATCGAGGTTGTCGGCCAGCATGAAGCGCAGCATGTCGGTGGCCTTCTGGGGCAGGACCAGCACCGTGACGGCGATACCCACCAGGGTGCCGAGCAGGACATCGAAGGCACGCCACAGCGCGATGCCGAGCTCCGGCTGGCCGCCGCCGATCACCAGCAGCAGGCTGATGGCGAACATCAGGCCGCTGTAGCCGTGGCGGTTGCCGAAGGTCAGCCAGGTGGCGATGGCGATGCCGATCAGAGCCCCGAGGGGCACCAGGTAGGGCCAGGGCAGCGGCAGCATGATCAGCAGCAGGCCGACGCTGGCGCCGAGCACGGTGCCGAGCAGACGCTGTCGCCCCTTGTCGAGCACGCCGCCGATGTGCGGCAGGTTGCCCATCACCATGATGGTGCTGACCAGGGCCCAGCCGCTGTGCTGGATGGCGAACGCTTCGATGAGGGTGAAGGTGACGCAGAGGGCCAGCACGATGCGCAAGACGTAGAGTTTGCGTCGATGCTGATAATTGAAATAGGGGTCGCGCAGGCGCGGCAGGATCATGAGATGGCGTCCCGTTGGAGGGTCGCGCCCGACGCTTGCCGGAGAGTGCTAGTGAGCTGGTGCCCGGAGCCGGGCTCGAACCGGCACGGTGTTGCCACCGAGGGATTTTAAGTCCCTTGCGTCTACCAATTTCGCCATCCGGGCGGCTCGTTCACGAGCGGGCAACCAGGGAATAGTGGAGGCTGGAGTCGGAATCGAACCGGCGTACACGGAGTTGCAGTCCGCTGCATAACCACTCTGCCATCCAGCCTCAAGAGTCGTGCCATTCGTGGGGAATGGAGCGGGAAACGGGCTTCGATCGGTCCGGCGTTCCGGCTCGCGACCTCGGTTGTCACTCGCATTGACTCACTTCGGTGCTCTGTCTTGCATCGAGTCTGGAGCGGGAAACGAGATTCGAACTCGCGACCCTCGCCTTGGCAAGGCGATGCTCTACCACTGAGCTATTCCCGCCTGACTCGAGTGCGTATTATACGGATAAGTCGGTGACTGTCAAACGCTTTTCGATCTCTCGCGCGCAATCCCCTCAGCGCATGGAACTGCTCAGGTGTGGCCAGGCCGCGCGCAGGTAGAGGATCATCGACCACAGCGTGAGCAGGGCGGCCACGTGCAGGGTGATCACGCCGAGCATGGCGATCGGCGTACCCGGGGTGAAGGCCAGCAGCAGCAGCAGGGCGGTCATCTGCAGCGTGGTCTTGACCTTGCCGATCCAGGAGACGGCCACCTGGCCCCGCTTGCCCATCTCGGCCATCCACTCGCGCAGAGCGGAGATGACGATCTCGCGGCCGATGATCACCAGTGCCGGCAGGGTCAGCCAGATGGCGTCGTAGCGCTCGATCAGCAGCGCCAGGGCCACCGCGACCATCAGCTTGTCGGCCACCGGATCGAGGAAGGCGCCGAAGGGCGTGGACTGGTTCCAGCGGCGGGCCAGGTAGCCGTCGAGCCAGTCGGTCACGGCGGCCAGGGCGAACAGCGCGGCGGCCAGCGGCATGCTCCAGGAGAACGGCAGGTAGAACAGCACCACCAGCAGCGGGATGAAGACGATTCTGGCCAGGGTGAGCAGGTTGGGTATGTTCATCGGGAGATGCGGTCCTTGCCTTGGGGTGCCGGAAAAGTCCTTCATTCTATCCGCCCGCGCTCGGGTCATCCATGCAGGGCGCGATGAATCGTCTCGGCCAGCGTCGCGCTGATCCCGGGAACCCGGGCGAGCTCCTCGCGATTGGCCTGCTTGACGCCGTGCAGGCCGCCGAAGAAGCGCAGCAGTTCGCGCCGCCGGCGCGGACCGACCCCCGGGATGTCCTGCAGGGTCGAGGTGCGCCGGGTCTTGTCGCGACGCGCCCGGTGGCCGGCGATGGCGAAGCGGTGGGACTCGTCGCGAATGTGCTGGATCAGGTGCAGGGCGGGCGAGGCGCCATCGAGGTCCAGGCTGCGATCGACGGTCTCGACGAACAGCGTCTCCAGGCCCGCCTTGCGGGTCGTGCCCTTGGCCACCCCGAGCAGCGTGACGCCGGTGACGCCGAGTTCGGCGAAGACCTCGCGGGCCATGTTGAGCTGCCCCTTGCCGCCATCGACGATCAGGATGTCCGGCCGCTCGCCCTGGCCCTCGGCCAGGCGCCGGAAGCGGCGCGTCAGCGCCTGGCGCATGGCGGCATAGTCGTCGCCGGCGGTCACGCCCTCGATGTTGAAGCGCCGATAGTCGGACTTGCGGGGGCCGTTCTCGTCGAAGACCACGCAGGAGGCCACGGTGGCCTCCCCGTGGCTGTGGCTGATGTCGAAGCACTCCAGGCGACGGGGCGGCGCGTCGAGGGCGAGCACCTCGTGCAGGGCGGCGAAGCGCTTCGAGAGCTGGTTCTGGCTCGCCAGCTGGCTGGCCAGCTGCTGCTCGGCGTTGGTGCGCGCCAGCTCCCGCCACTGGGCGCGGTGGCCGCGCACCTGGTCGGTCACGCGGATGCGCTTGCCGGCGCGTTCGGTCAGTGCCTGGGCGATCAGCTCGGCCTCCGGGGTCGGGTGGCTGGTGATCACCTCGGCGGGAATCTCCCGTGCCTGACCCAGGTAGAACTGGCTGAGGAAGTCGCCGAGCAGTGCCTCGGGGGAGAGATCGAGCCCATTGGGCGGGGCGTGGTGTCGCGCGCCCAACAGACGGCCCTGGCGCACCGTGAGCACCGAGATGCACAGCGCCCCGGGGCGGCTCGCCAGGGCGAAAACGTCGGCGTCGCCTCCGCCGGTATCGACGAACTGGCGCTGCTGCAGCTGGCGCAGGTCCTGGACCTGATCGCGCAGCCGGGCGGCCTCCTCGAAGTCCAGCCGGGTGCTGGCGGCCTCCATCGCCTCGGTCAGCTCCCGGGTCACCGCCTCGCTCTTGCCCTCCAGGCACATCACCGCATGCTCCAGGTCGCGGCGATAGTCCGCCTCGCTGATGTAGTCGACGCAGGGCGCGCTGCAGCGCTGGATCTGGTACTGCAGGCAGGGCCGGGTGCGATGGGCGAAGACGCTGTCCTCGCAGTTGCGGATGCGGAAGATCTTCTGCATCAGCGACAGGCTCTCGCGCACAGCGCCGCTGCTGGGGTAGGGCCCGAGATAACGCCCGTCGTCCCGCCGCACCCGGGCACGCTTGTACTCCAGGGCCGGAAAGGGGTGGCGGTCGGTGACGAAGATGAAGGGGTAGGACTTGTCGTCGCGCAGCAGGATGTTATAGGGCGGACGCAGTTCCTTGATCAGCGTCTGCTCGAGGATCAGCGCCTCGGTCTCGCTGTTGGTCACCGTGACCTGGATGTCGGCGATGCGGCCCACCAGGGCCTGGGTCTTGGCGTTGTGCGCGCCGCGGAAGTAGCTCGCCAGGCGCGCCCGCAGCCGTCGGGCCTTGCCCACGTAGAGGGTCTCGCCCTGCTCGTCGAGCATGCGATAGACCCCGGGGGACTGGCTGACGCTGCCGAGGAAGTCGCGGGAATCGAAGCTCATGGTTGCGGCGTGCCGGAAGAAGGAAACGAGACCGTGATTCTACCAGATGCGAGCGCCCCTCAAGGACTCAGTCGGCGTCACTGAAGCCGTCGACCAGGCCGTGGCGCAGGCCGAGATGCGTCAGCTCCACATCGGAGGCCACGCCGAGCTTCTCGAAGATCCGGTAGCGGTAGGTGTTGACGGTCTTCGGACTCAGGAACATGCGGTCGGCGATATCGGCGACTCGCTGGCAGTTGACGACCATCATGGCCACCTGGAGTTCGCGCTGGGAGAGCTGGTCGAAGGGGTTGTCCGGCGCATCGATGCGCGACAGCACCAGCCGCTGGGCGATCTCCGGGCTGACATAGCGCTTGCCGTCGAACACGCAGTGGATGGCCTCGACCATCTCGTCCTGTTGGCAGCCCTTGCTGATGAAGCCGTGGGCGCCGGCCTCCAGCAGCCGCTGGGCGAAGGTCTCCTCGATGAAGGCCGTCAGCACCAGGATGCGGATATCGCTGGCGAAGCGATGGATCTTGCGGGTCGCCTCCAGGCCCCCGATGCCCGGCATGCGGATGTCCATCAGCACGATGTCCGGCTCGAGCGTACGTGCCTGGCTGATCGCCTCTTCGCCATTGGCCGCTTCACCGACCACGCGGATTCCGCGTTCGGCATTCAACAGATGGGCGATGCTGATCCGTACCAGGTGGTGGTCATCGGCGACGAGAACCCTGATCACTCGGACGCTCCTGAAACGTGGTGGTGAGAATCGGCGCGAGGCGAGTGTGCGAGAAGGTTCGCCTGCATGTCGACTGGCCGGATGGAAGAAGAAGGCAAGGGTGGCACATTATGGGCCTAAGTGAAATTGGCATAAGGGCGAAGCCGGGAAAATGCCATCCAAGGCTTGACGTGTGCTAAGGAACTCCGTAATATTCCTCTCGTTCTCGCAAGGCGGGAACGACGTGGGGCCTTAGCTCAGCTGGGAGAGCGCAACACTGGCAGTGTTGAGGTCAGCGGTTCGATCCCGCTAGGCTCCACCAACAAGACATCTCGAATCAGCCGCCTAGCGCACTCCGCTAGGCGGCTTTTTCGTGCGCTGGGGGAAAGCTGGGGAAGCTCCACGCGGCTCTGTCCGCATCAGGCGCTGCCCGGCAGCACGAGTGACTCCTTGCCCGGATCCTTCGGCTGCTGCCAGCAAGGGCATGTCGCCGGCTGGGCGTTCGACGCCGGGTGGACGATCATCGAGGCGCTCCCCGCACGGCGTCTTCCCTCAATGGCGCCCTTACTTCATGGCTAATAGGGGTTACAGTAGGCCATTGCTATGGACAGGCCGTCGGGGAGATCACCGTGGAGTTTCGCTTCCAGCGTCGTATTCGTCTCGCACCCGGCGTGCGCCTTAACACCACTCGCCTGCGTCCGGGGCTCTCGCTGGGGCCGCCCGGGATCAGCCTGCTGATCAGGCGCGATGGGGAGGGCGAGTCGCTGCCGGTCGATCTGGAGATCACTGCCAGCGGAGAGATCCGCTACCGGCATGCCGATGGCACGCGCATGACCACGGCCGAGGCCCGAGAGGTTCGGCGCTGCGCCGAGGGGGAGCTGCGCGAGGCCCTCGGCGCGCACTGCGAGGCCCTCAATGCACAGCTCGACCGGCTCGCTCGCCTCCACGAGCAGGCCCCGGCCCCGAGCGCCACCGGCTATCAGCCGCGCAGCTATCCCGAACCGCCCCCGACGCCGATGGCCGAGGCGCGTCCCGCCTGGTGGCAGAGCCTCTGGGGGCCGGCCCGCCAGCGGCATCACCGTGAGAACGCCCGGCGTGAGGCCCTGCATGCGGAGGCCTACCGGGCCTGGGAGTGGCGCAAGGCAGAGTTCGACGCCCGGGAATTCCAGCGGCAGCAGCGCGAGGACGAGGCGAGCTGGGACGATCCCGATGCCATGCAGCAGACGCTGGTCGAGCGGCTGGAGGAGCTCGACTGGCCGCGCGAGACGCTGATCGACTTCGAGCTGGTCGACGACTGCCGCACCATCGCTCTGGATATCGACCTGCCGGGCCCGGGGGAGATGCCCGACCGTCGCTGGAGCATGCCGGCCAAGCGCATCAAGCTGTCGCCACACCGGCTCACGGTCACGCGTCAGCGCCAGCTCTACCGGGATTACCTGCATGGCCTGGCCTTTCGCGTGCTCGGGGCGGCCTTCGCTCGTCTGCCGCGCATCGAGCTGGCGCTGGTCTCCGGCTACCGGCGCCTCGATGATGCGGCAGCCGAAGGGGGCGAGCGCCACTACTTGTTCAGCGTCAAGGTGACACGCGAACAGTGGCAGGACCTCGCCTTCGATGAGTTGGCGAGCCTCGACCCCGGCGAGGCCCTGGCAGGCTTTGCCCTGCGTCGCGAGATGACCCGCGGCGGCGAGCTCTGTGCCATCACCCCCTTCGAGCCCGACTGGCGCTGGCGCTAGCGCAGGACGGGAGTCTACGTCGCCGTGCGCGCCCCTCAGTCGTCGCCGGTCTGGCGGGAGGTGAGGATATGGTGCAGGCTGCCGTCATCCACCAGCGGGTCCTCGGGGTTGATGACGATATCCGAGTGGGCCAGCACATAGGCCTTGCCGGTGATGGTGTTCTCCACCACCTGGTGGGGGCCTTCCTGGCGGGTGCCGGTGAACTCGCCGATGAAGCCGGTCTCGCGCAGCGAGACGGTCTCGAGCTTGTCGCCGGGCTGGATGCGGCCCTCGTGGTTCATCAGTGCCAGGCGTGCCGAGGTGCCGGTGCCGGTGGTGCTGCGACAGATCACGCCGGGGTGCACGTAGGTGGTCGAACGGGAGCGATAGAAGTCGTCGGCGACCCGCTCCACCGGGCCCATGAAGTGCAGGAAGGGCAGGGGCCCCACGTCGCCCAGGGTGTAGTGGGAGAAGCCGCGCTCGGCCTGCAGCGCCTCGACGATCTTGTGCGCGCAGTCGGACAGCGCCCGCTCCTCCTCGCGAATCAGCGAGAAGCCGAGCTCGGTGGCATCTACCAGGGCATAGAAGCCGCCGCTGTAGGCCACGCTGTAGGTGACGTCGCCGATGGTCGGCACGTGGATGCTGGCCCGGTGGGTGTCGATGTAGCTGGGCAGCCCCTCGCAGGTGATGGCCTCCACCACGTTATCGACGACCTGGGCCTCGATGTGCACCTGGCCCGCCGGCGATTCCAGGATGAAGCGCTGGCGTCCCTCCCGCTTGGGTACCAGGCCGGCCTCCAGCACCGCCGTGGCGGTGCAGATGGTGTTGGAGCCGGAATAGATGGGATAGCCCATCACCTCCATGATGATGTAGCCGACCTCGGCCTCGGGGTCGGTGGCCGGCACGATGAGGTCCACCGACATCTCGGGGATGCCGTAGGGCTCCTCGAGCAGCAGCCGTCGCAGGCCGTCGGCGTCGTCGCGCAGGTAGTGCATCTGGTCGCGCACCGTGGCCCCGGGCAGCGGGTCGATGCCGCCGAGCACGATGCGGCTGACGTCGCCGCCGGCATGGGTGTCCATCAGCCGGATCGTCAGGTCTTCCTTGCTCATTTCGTTCCCTCCAGCGCAAAGGGTGCACCGTGTTCCTGCCATTGGGCATCCGGGACAATCACGATCTTGCCCAGGTAGTGGCTGCCGCGATTGACGAAGTAGCGCTCGGCCTCATGGAGCTCGGAGAGCTTGAAGGCGGCGTGCAGCACCGGCTTGAGCCGGCCCTCGCGTATCCAGGCCACCAGCTGCTCGGCCTCTTCGCGGGTGCCGTGGGAGACGCCGAAGATCTGCACCTGATAGAGGTAGATGCGCGTCCACATCAGCTCGCTCAGGTTGCCGCCGCTGGCGCCGGCGATGGAGAGGCGGGGGTAGGTCGTGCGCCTGGCCATGTCGACGATCATGGTGTCGATGAAGCGGTCGGTCATCTCGCCGCCCACCAGGTCCATCACCGCATCGATGGGGGTGCCGTCGGTGGCCTCGAGCACCCGGTCGACGAAGGTCGGCAGGTCGCCGCGGTCGATGACCGCCTCGGCGCCGAGCGAGCGCAGGGCGTCGGCCTTGTCGGGCTGGCTCACCGCATAGGGGATGGCGCCGACGGTTCGGCAGAGTTGAATCAGCGCCGTGCCCACGCCGCCGCTGGCGCCGGTGACCAGCACTCGCTCGCCGGCGGCGACGCGGGCCGAGGTCATCATGTGATAGGCGGTCTGGTAGGAGCACATGCCCATGGCGGCGAGCTCGGCATCGGCGAGCTCGGGATTGGGCACGTGATGGAACTGGTCCGCCGGCACGGCGACGTACTCGGCGAAGCCGCCGTCGGCGCCGTGGCCGTAGTAGTCCGGCATCAGGTTGAGATCGCGGCGCGCATCGGGGTAGAGGTTGAAATCGAGCAGGCCGCGCTCGCCGAGGCGTGCGGCTGGCACGCCTTCGCCCACGGCGACGACGCGGCCGGCCACATCGGCCCCCTGGATGCGCGGGAAGGTCAGGGTGGGCGAGCCGCCCATGGCGAAGGAGGTCACCTCGCCCTTGTCCTTGGTGGGGTAGAGGCCTTCGCGCGCCTTGCGGTCGGTGTTGTTCTTGGCCGTCGCCGTGACCCTGACCAGCACCTCGCCGCGGGCCGGGGTCGGGACGGAAACGTCGGTGCGATAGACCAGGCGGTCGACGTCGCCATGCCCGGTCAGCAGCATGGCCGCCATGGTCTCGGGAACGCGTTCGCTGCTCACGGGGTGCCTCCTGTCGTTGGTGTCGATTCACCCGACGATAGCAGACATCCCCGGCCCGCCGTCATCCCTTTCGGCGCGTCGCGGGGCGGTGTGTGTGCGGGGTGGGGCTGCCCGTCAGCCGCCGCTATGCCAGAACGGCTGCCCGACGGTCGGCGTGCTGGGGCTGGCGGTCTGGCGCTGCTGCATCAGCCCGGCGAGATGCGCCTTGCGCCCGGCGGTGATCGCCTCGGCGAAGGCCTCGGCCATCAGCGGCGGCCGGTGGGCCTTGGCCACGGCGGTGTTGAGCAGCACCCCGTCGAAGCCCATCTCCATGGCCTCGGCGGCCTGGGAGGGAGCGCCGAGGCCGGCGTCGATGATCAGCGGCACGTCGAGGCGCTGGCGCAGGGTCTCCAGGGCGTAGCGGTTCATCAGGCCGCGGCCGGTGCCGATGGGCGCTCCCCAGGGCATCAGTGCCTGGCAGCCCGCATCGCGCAGGCGCTGACAGAGCACCAGGTCGTCGGTGCAGTAGGGCAGCACCTTGAAGCCCTGGTCGATCAGCGTCCGGCAGGCCTCGAGCAGGCCGAAGGGGTCCGGCTGCAGGTTGTAGTCGTCGCCGATCACCTCGACCTTGATCCAGGGCGTGTCGAACATCTCCCGGGACATCTGGGCCAGGGTGATGGCCTCCCGGGCCGAGTGACAGCCGGCGGTGTTGGGCAGCAGCCGACAGCCGCTGTCGCGCAGGATCTGCCAGAAGGCGTCGCCGTCGCCCTCGGCGGGGTTCTGGCGGCGCAGCCCCAGGGTCACCATGTCGCAGCCGGCGGCCTGGATGGAGGCCTCCATTACCGCGGGCGACGAATAGAGTGCCGTGCCGAGCAGGAAGCGGCTCGAGAAGCTCTCGCCGTAGAGGGTCAGGGTATCGTCTTGCAGTGCGTTCATCAGCCGCCTCCCACCGGGGCCACGATATCGATGCGATCGCGGTCATCGAGGACGCGTTCGGCGTAGGCCGAGCGGGGCACGAACTCGCCGTTAATCGCCACGGCCACGCGCCGCTCGGCGTAATGCCAGGCGTCCAGGGCATCGGCCAGGGTCGTGTCGGCCGGCAGACGGGCGGTCTCGTCGTTGAGGCTCAGGGTGATCTCGGTCATGCGGCACTCTCCTGGGGCGGATGTACGGTGAGGGTCTCGGCGAAGGGCTGCTCGCCGCGGCCACGGATGCTGGCCAGCAGGTGGCAGGCCACCGCCGGTGCCAGCAGGTAGCCGTGGCGGAACAGACCGTTGGCGGTGATCAGGCCGTCACGTCGGGTGACGTGGGGCAGGTTGTCCCGGAAGGCGGGGCGCAGGTTGACGCCCTGCTCCAGGATGCGCGCCTCGGCGAAGGCCGGCGACAGGGTGTAGAGGGCGCTGCCCAGCTCCAGGGAGGACTGCAGCGAGACGGGGGAGCGGTCCTCGCTCTCGATCTGGGTGGCGCCGATGACGAAGCGCTGGTCGGGCTTGGGGACCACATAGAGCTGGTAGCGGGGATGCATCAGGCGGACCGGGCGCGAGAGCCGAATCTCCGCGGTCTGCACGTGCAGTGTCTCGCCGCGAACGCCGCGCAGGCCGGGATGATGCTGGCGCGCGCCGGTGCCGCGACAGTCGATGACCAGATCGAAGGCATGGCGGCCATCGCGGGTCTCGATCTCCCCGGGGAAGGTGTCCACCGGGCAGTGGGCATGGCAGGTCCCGCCCAGTCGGCGAATCTCGGTCAGCAGCCGCTCGAGCAGGGCGCGATTGTCCAGGTGCGCCTCGTCCGGCAGGTAGAGCCCCTGGCGAAAGCCCGCCGCCAGGTCGGGTTCCAGGCGGTGGATCTCGGCGTCGTCGAGCGCCTGGCAGGGCGGCTCGTCGCCGAGCACGTGGGCGAGGTCGCGGCGAAACTGGGTGAGCTCGCCCATGTCCTGGGCATGGGCCACCATCAGGCTGCCCTGGTGATGCCATAGCGAGCCGGCGTCGAGCGCCTCCAGCCAGCGCGGCCACTGGGCCAGGGCGAAGCGGCCCATCTCATAGACGCTGCGTTCGGAGACCGCGGTCTCGCACAGCGGCGCCACCATGCCGGCCGCCGTCCAGGCGGCGGCGGCGGGGTGCTCGAGGTCGCCGGCGTCATAGAGGGTGACGGCATGACCGTCGCGCAGGAGTTGCCAGGCCACCAGACGGCCCAGCAGGCCGGCGCCGGCCACGGCGATGGTGCTCTCGGTGGGGTGTGTCATGGCGTTGTCCATCCAGCAGAAGACGTGGAGGAACAGGCTGGATGACGACAGGGGGCTGCTAGGCGAGACGACAGCTTGTTCCCTCCGCAGGCATCAACCTGATCAGGTTCAACGGGTTCGGCCGTACCGATCTCAGCCCCCGTGCACGTCTCCATGAGCGTGCCGGGGCTCCCCGACAAGTCGTCACAACGTAACCAAAAATGCCCGGGCGCGCAATCGAGGGCGCGCCCGGGCATCGTCTTCTGTCACTGTCTGCGTTCGAGCAGGGCCTGGGCTCAGGCGCAGTCGGCGGCACCTTCGCCGAACATGTCGAACAGCAGCTCGCGGCCGAGGCCGGTCAGCACCAGGCGCTGCTGGTCGTTCCAGGTGGCGGCCTGGCTGTTCTCGAGGACCTTCTGGCACTGTGACCAGTCGCTCGAGGCCGACCCCAGGGCCTTCAGGGCCTGGCGATCGAGGCCGCGGTGGCTGACGGTGACCGTTTCGAGCACGTGGCCGTGGCGATAGAGCATGGCGGCCATGTGAGAGAGGCACTGTCGCAGGCTGCGCTGCATGCCGCTGGTAGTGGGGTGATTCATGCTGCCGCATCTCCTGAACGGGATTGCTGCAGCGCATTATACATGCGACGAAGGTCGATGTCATACCAAGGTATAAGACGACCCTCGTCGCACCGCCGTCAGCTCTCCACGCGCCCCAGCAGCAGGAACTCGATCAGCGCCTTCTGGGCGTGCAGGCGATTGCCGGCCTCCTGCCAGACCACGGCGCGGGGGTCGTCGAGCAGGGTCTCGCTGATCTCCTCGCCGCGGTGGGCGGGCAGGCAGTGCAGGAAGAGCACGTCTTCCCGGGCGTGATCGAGCAACGCCTCGTTGACCTGCAGGTCGGCGAAGTCCGCCTCACGCTTGGCCTGTTCCTCTTCCTGGCCCATGGAGGCCCAGACGTCGGTGGTGATCAGGTCGGCCTCGGCGACGGCGTCCCGCGGGTCGCGCACGATGCTCACCCGATCGCCGGCGGCGTCGAGGATGTCCTGGCGCGGCTCGTAGCCCTCGGGGCAGCAGATGCGTAGCCGGAAATCGAACTGGCGGGCGGCGTTGATCCAGGAGTGGCACATGTTGTTGCCGTCGCCGATCCACACCGCGGTGCGATCCTTTACGCTGCCGCGCAGCTCGGTCCAGGTCATCACGTCGGCGAGCAGCTGGCAGGGGTGGTAGTCGTCGGTCAGGGCGTTGATCACCGGCACCGCGCTTGCCGAGGCGAACTGCTCCAGGCCCTGGTGGGAGAAGGTGCGGATCATCACCGCATCGACCATCTCCGAGAGCACCCGGGCGGTGTCGCCGATCGGCTCGCCGCGGCCGAGCTGGGTGTCGCGCGACGACAGGAAGAGCGCGTGGCCGCCGAACTGCGCCATGGCGGTCTCGAAGGAGACCCGGGTGCGCGTCGAGGACTTCTCGAAGATCATCGCCAGGGTACGGTTGGCGAACGGGGTGTAGGTGGGCCCGTGGGTCTTCAGGCCGTTCTTGATCGAGATGGCACGCTGGATCAGGTAGCGCAGCTCGTCAGGACTGAGATCGAGCAGGGTGAGAAAATGGCGGATGGCCATGGGGTCGCTCCACGGGGAAAAACGACCATCCTAGCCAGCCCACGGGGGATGCGCAACGCGCCCGGCATCAGTAGAATGGCGGTATCCACAAGGCCGACCCGCACGGTCGGGTATTGCCCGAATCCCCCCGGGTCGCCCGGCAGGCGAGTCCAGTAAACGAGTAAGGGAGACGTCATGAGCACTACCGTCGAGAACATCCAGCGCCAGATCGGCGAGAACCCCATCCTGATCTACATGAAGGGCACGCCCCAGCTGCCCCAGTGCGGGTTCTCCGCCCAGACCGTCCAGGCCCTGATGGCCTGTGGCGAGCGTTTCGCCTTCGTCAACGTGCTGGACAACCCGGATATCCGCGCCGAGCTGCCCAAGGTCGCCAACTGGCCGACCTTCCCGCAACTGTGGGTCGAGGGCGAGCTGGTCGGCGGCTGCGACATCGTCGCCGAGATGCACCAGTCCGGCGAGCTGGAGACGCTGATCAAGGCCGCGGCCGCGCGTGCCCAGGACGGCGAGGGCGACGCCCAGGCCTGAGGTCGGCACCGCCTTCCAGGCGATGAAAAACCCCCGCCGGCACGCCGGCGGGGGTTTTTCGTGTTCGGACCTGAGCAACAGCAGGGCAGGGGCGGGAGCGGGCGTCAGGCCTCTTCCAGGCCCTGCTCGCGCTGCGCAAGGTCCCAGCCGCCCAGGTCCTTGTAGCGATTGACCATGGCACAGAACAGCTCGGCGGTGCGCTCGGTATCGTAGCGGGCCGAGTGGGCAGCGCTGTTGTCGAACTCGATGCCGGCGGCCCGGCAGGCGCGGGCGAGGACGGTCTGGCCATAGACCAGGCCGGCCAGCGACGCGGTATCGAAGCTCGAGAAGGGATGAAAAGGGTTACGCTTGATGCCGCAGCGCGCCACGGCGGCGTTCAGGAAGCCGTGGTCGAAGGCCGCGTTGTGGCCGACCAGCACGGCGCGGGTGCAGCCGTGGGACTTGATGGCCTTGCGCACCGGGCGGAAGATCTCGCCCAGCGCCTCGGCCTCGCTGACCGCGACCTGCTGGCGCAGCGGGTCGTCGAGGCGGATGCCGGTGAAGTCCAGTGCCGACTGTTCCACGTTGGCCCCGGCGAAGGGCGTGACATGGTAGGCATAGGTGGCATCGGGCAGCAGGTTGCCTTCCGGGTCCATGGTCAGGGTTACCGCGGCGATCTCCAGGATCGCGTCACCTTGCGCGTTGAAGCCGCCGGTCTCCAGGTCCACCACCACGGGCAGAAAGCTGCGGAACCGCTGCGCCATGAGTTCGCGGGCCATCGCCTCGCTCATGCACCTCTCCTTGTCTGGGGCATCGTATCTCTAGACCGCGGCAGTCTACCAGCTTGGCCGCAGCGCGTCCCGTCGCTGGTGTTCGCTGGAGGCTCGTCGCGCTATAATCCCCCCTTTCATGATCGTTAGCCTAAAGGAGCCTCAGCATGTCCGATGTCAAGAAGGTCGTGCTCGCCTATTCCGGCGGCCTGGACACGTCCGTCATCGTCAAGTGGTTGCAGGAAACCTATGACTGTGAGGTCGTGACCTTCACCGCGGACATCGGCCAGGGCGAGGAAGTCGAGCCCGCGCGCGCCAAGGCCCAGGCCCTGGGCGTCAAGGAGATCTACATCGAGGATCTTCGCGAGGAGTTCGTGCGCGACTACGTCTACCCGATGTTCCGCGCCAACACCATCTACGAGGGCGAGTACCTGCTCGGTACCTCCATCGCGCGCCCGCTGATCGCCCGTCGCCTGATCGAGATCGCCAACCAGACCGGCGCCGACGCCATCTCCCACGGTGCCACCGGCAAGGGCAACGACCAGGTGCGCTTCGAGCTCGGCGCCTACGCCCTGAAGCCGGGCGTCAAGGTGATCGCCCCGTGGCGCGAGTGGGACCTCAACTCCCGCGAGAAGCTGATGGCCTACTGCGATCAGCACGACATCCCGGTGGACTTCTCCTCCAAGAAGAAGAAGTCGCCGTACTCCATGGACGCCAACCTGCTGCACATCTCCTACGAGGGCGGCCTCCTCGAGGACCCCTGGGCCGAGGCCGAGGAGGACATGTGGCGCTGGAGCGTCTCGCCGGAGGCCGCCCCGGACCAGCCGACCTACGTCGAGCTGACCTTCGACAAGGGCGACATCGTGGCCATCGACGGCGTGCCGATGAAGCCCCATGAGGTGCTCGAGAAGCTCAACAAGATGGGCGGCGACAACGGCATCGGCCGTCTCGACATCGTCGAGAACCGCTACGTGGGCATGAAGTCCCGCGGCTGCTACGAGACGCCGGGGGGCACCATCATGCTGCGTGCCCACCGCGCCATCGAGTCGCTGACCCTCGATCGCGAGGAGGCGCACCTCAAGGACGAGCTGATGCCCAAGTACGCCGAGGTGATCTACAACGGCTACTGGTGGAGCCCGGAGCGTCGCATGCTGCAGGCGGCCATCGACGAGACCCAGCGCAATGTCTCCGGCGTGGTGCGCATGAAGCTCTACAAGGGCAGCGCCATCGTCGCCGGTCGCAAGTCCGACGCCTCGCTCTTCGACGAGTCCATCGCGACCTTCGAGGACGATGCCGGCGCCTACGACCAGAAGGATGCCGAGGGCTTCATCAAGCTCAACGCCCTGCGCCTGCGCATCGCCGCCGGCAAGGGTCGCCGCCAGGATTGAACCACCCCGACGCCGGCTTCGTGCCGGCGTCTTTCTGTCAGGAGGTTCCATGCTGAAGAAGCTGCTGTCCGGCCTGTTCGGGGGCCACGAGGGCGAGCCCAAGGGCGCGCCCGCCGCCGAGCCGGTCGAATACAAGGGCTATCTGATCGTCTCCGAGCCCGCCGACCAGGGCGGGCAGTATCGCGTCAGCGGCTGGATCCGCAAGCCGGTCCCCTCGAGCGAGGAGCAGGCCGGCGAGATGCTCGAGCACCGCTTCGAGCGCTCCGACATGGTGCCCGGCCGCGAGGCCTGCGACACCCTGATGGTCCGCAAGGCCGAGCGCTTCATCGACGAGGTCGGCGACGACATGTTCTCGCCGCGCTGAGCGACGCTCGGCACCCAGCACCGACGACGCCCCCGCCCGGGGGTGTCGCTCGTTTCAGCCTCCTCGACGGCCCTGTGCGCACACCCCTGCGGTACCGCGGTCCTCCTGCTCCGAGGTGTCCCGTCTTCGTCTCCTTCCGCCTTGGCCTTTCGCCCAAGTGTGGAGGACGGGCGTGCTCGGTAGACTCGAGCCACTGCCGATTCGTGACATGACACGGAGAGTCCATGCGCCTGTTGCACCGTTCCTCGTCCTGGCGGGCGCTCTTCGCCGACGAGGCGCACCTCGACCTGGCCGCCTGGCCGGCGCTGCTGGATCCGCTGCGCGCCGCCCTCGAGCGCCTGGGTCCGCACCCCGACCTCGCCGCGGCCCACGCCTGGCAGGGCGAACTCGTTTCCGCGCTCGACCGCCTCGACCTGCCCGCCGGACGCATCAGCCAGCTGCTCAGCGACCACAACGATTGGCTCTATCGGCGCGCCATCGAACTCTCGCTTTCCGAGATGCGGGCCCAGGGCTGGGGAGCGCCACCGGCGGCCTTCTGCGTGCTGGTGCTGGGCTCCGGCGCCCGGGACGAGAGCCTGCTGGCGCCGGATCAGGACAATGCCATGATCATCGCCGACTATCCCGATGCGCGGCACACCGAGATCGACGGCTACTTCCAGTCGCTGGGCGAGCGTTTCACCGCGCGTCTCGATGCGGCCGGCATTCCGCTCTGCCAGGGCCACGTCATGGCGCGCTTTCCGATGTGGCGCAAGCGGCTCTCCGAGTGGCGGGCGCAGATCGCGATCTGGACGGCGGAGCGACGCATCAAGCGCGTGCAGCAGGCCAACATCCTGCTCGATTTCCGCCCGGTCTTCGGCGAGCCGGCGCTGGCCGAGGGACTCGCCGATCGGGTGGCCGAGCGCCTGCCCGCGGCACACCTGTTCCTCGACGAGATGGCCAGCCTGCTCGATGAACTGCCCGTGGCCCTGGACCGTTTCGGGCGGCTGCGTGGCGGTGACGAAGAGGCGCCCCACGAGCGTGCCATCAACCTCAAGCGCCAGGGCCTGCTGCCGCTGGTCGGGGCGGTACGCCTGCTGGCCCTTCGCCACGGCGTCCGCCCGCCGGATACCCGCACGCGGCTGGTCGCGCTGGTGATGCGCGAGGCGATCGCTGCCGAGCGGGCCGAGGCGCTGAGCGCCGCGCTGGAGCGGTTGCAGGGGCTTATCCTGGCGGAGCAGCGCCAGGCGCTGGCCGAGGGGCGCAGGCCGGACGGCTGGGTGGACGCCAGCCGGCTGCGCGAGGATCAGCGCCTGCTGCTGCGTCACGACCTGCGTGAGATCCGCGCGCTGCTTCGCCGCGCCCGACGGGGAGGCTGAGCCGTCGCCTTCGCTCTGGCGCGTCGTCGGTTCACGTCGTGGCCGGCGTGTCGCCCGAGTTCCGGTCCTCTTGAGTAGCGCCGCCGGGATCATCGGCGGCTGCCGGGGCCTCGGGGAGTTCCATCACCAGGCAGGCGCCGCCCAGGCGACTCGCTTCCTCGATCCACAACCGCCCGCCGAGATGGGCGACGATGCCGCGGCTGATGGGCAGGCCGAGGCCGCTTCCGCGCGGGCGCCCCCGGGTCTCGCCGCTCTCCTGATGCTGGATCTGGTGGAACTTCTCGAAGACCCGCTCGCGCTCGTCGGGGGCGATGCCGGGGCCGTTGTCCTCGACGGCGAGGCGGTAGTGGTTCTTGTGGCGCGCCAGGCGCAGCAGCACCCGGGGGGCGTCATCGGCGGCGAACTTGCCGGCGTTGTCGAGCAGGTTGATGGTCACCTGCTCGAGACGGTCGGCATCGCCGATGACCCAGGCGGTCTCGGGCGTGATCTCCACCTCGAGGGTGACGCCGCGGTCCTCCTGGAGCCGCTGCACCGCCTCGACGCTCTGGCGCGTCAGCGCCACCAGGTCGAGGCGTGTCGGCGACAGGGTCAGGCGACCGCTCTCCAGCCGGGCCAGGTCGAGGATCTCCTCGATCAGTCGCGACAGGCGCTGGCTCTCGCGCACCACCACATCGAGGAAGTGCTCGCGCTTCTCGTCGGGCAGCGCCTGGTTGTCGCGCAGGATCTCGGCGAAGGCGCGGATCGAGGTGAGCGGCGTGCGCAGTTCGTGGCTGACCATGGCCACGAACTCGTCCTTGAGCCGGTCGAGCTCGCGCAGCCGTTCGTTGGCCGCGCGCAGCTCCTCGCTGGCGCGGGCCAGTTCGCTCGACTTCTGCTCGAGGCGGCGGTTCATCTCGAGGGTCTCGGAGGTGGTATCGAGGATGCGCAGGATCGATTCCAGATCCGGCGCCTCGCCGCGGGCCACCGAGTCGATCAGCACCCGGGCCGAGGCACTGCCCAGCGAGCCGGCCAGGGCCTGCTCGACCCGCAGCGTCAGCGCCGCGGGGGCGGGCTGGTCATCGTCACCCTCGTCGGCCTCGAGGGAGTGAGCGGCAAAGACCCGCTGGCTGGCGGCCTCGCCCAGGTAGCGGTCGAGCAGGGCGCGCAGCTCGCCGCGGGTGGTCAGGCCCTGCCACAGCGAGGTCGGCACCAGGCCCGGCGGCATGGCCTCGGTGAACAGCGCCGCCTGGGTCTGCTCCAGGGCCGAGGGGCGGGTGAAGAGCGACACCCCCACGAGCAGGCCGACATTGGCGGTAAGGCTCCACAGCAGCGAGTGGGTGTAGATGTCCCAGCCCTCGAGCCCGAACAGCGCATAGGGCCGCAACCAGCCGATGCCCCAGGGGCCCTGGTCGAGAAAGCCCGGGTCGAGCCAGCCGGACTGGGCGAAGCCCGGGATCAGCAGGGTCCAGGCCCAGACCAGAAAGCCCGCGCTCATGCCGAGCGCGGCCCCGCGTCGCCGGGCGCCGCGCCAGTACAGGCCGATCAGCAGCGCCGGGGCGAACTGGCACGCCGCGGCGAACGAGACCAGGCCGATGGTCACCAGGCTGTAGGTCTCGCCGATCAGCGCATGATAGAGATAGCCGAGCAGCAGGATCAGCAGGATGCTGACGCGGCGGATGCCCAGCAGCCACCCGGCCAGTTCGCCCCGGGTGCTCAGGTGCAGTCGGTTCGAGCGCAGCAGCAGCGGCATCACCAGCTGGTTGCTGACCATGGTCGACAGGGCGATGGTCTCGACGATCATCATGCCGGTGGCGGCCGAGAGCCCCCCGATGAAGACCAGCAGCGGCAGGGCCTCCAGGCCGGCGGAGAGCGGCAGGGTGAGCACGAAGCTGTCGGAGTCGCCGCCGCCCAGCAGCAGCCCGGCCAGGGCGATGGGGATCACGAACACGTTGATCACCAGCAGATAGAGCGGGAAGAGCCAGCTGGCCCGCTTGATATGGCGCTCGTCGACGTTCTCGACCACCAGCACCTGGAACTGCCGGGGCAGGGTGAGGAAGGCGAGAAAGGCCAGCACCAGCATGCCCACCCAGCCGAGCGCGCCGCCGGGCACCGCGTCCAGGCTCAGCAGGCGGGTGAGCTCGGCTCGTTCGCCGGCCTGGGCGAAGAGGTCGGCGGGGCCGTTGAACAGCACGAACACGGTGAAGATGCCCACCGCGAGGAAGGCCATGAGCTTGACCAGCGATTCGAAGGCGATGGCGGCGACCATGCCCTCGTGGCGCTCGCTGGCATCCAGGTGGCGGGTGCCGAAGAGGATGATGAAGACCGCCAGGACCAGCGCGACCCAGAACGACCGGTCGCTCCAGAATCGTTCGTCGGCCAGCGGCAGATCGGCGGCCTGGGGGTAGTTGACCAGCACGGCGTGGCTGACGGTGATCGCCTTGAGCTGCAGGGCGATGTAGGGGGTGATGCCGATCAGGGCGATCAGTGCGACCAGCGCCCCTAGGCTCGAGCTCTTGCCGTAGCGGGCGCTGATGAAGTCGGCGATGGAGGTGATGCGCTGGGCGCTGGCGATGCGCACCATCTTGCCGATGACGAAGGGCGCCATCAGCATCGCCAGGGTCGGGCCCAGGTAGATCAGCAGGAAGCTGGGGCCGAACTCGGCCGCCCGCCCGACGCTGCCGTAGAAGGTCCAGGCGGTGCAGTAGACGGCGATGGAGAGCGCGTAGACGGTCGGGGAGCCGATCAGCGACCGGCCCTGGGCGGCGCGCCGATCTCCCCAGGCGGCGATGACGAAGAGCAGCGCCAGGTAGCCAAAGGCGAGAATCACCACCACGAGACCGCTCGTCATCGCCCGTCAGTCCTCATCCCGACGCTCCATCAGCCACGCCATGAGGCCGATCACCAGGCCCCAGGCGAGGAAGACATAGGGCACCAGCCGACTCACGCCGTCCGCCGATGGAGTGGCGATCAGCACCAGCGGCGGCGAGAACAGCAGCGCCGCCAGCACGATCAGGGCGACCAGGCGCTCCTTGCGGCGAGGGGCGTTCACGAGGCGAAGGCATCCTCCCGGTCGAAGGCGCTGGCCTGGAGGGCCAGCGCCTGCTCGAGGGTCTCGATGCCCCGCGCCTCCAGGCGCGGCAGCAGCGACAGCCACAGCTCCGCGGTGACCCGGGCATCGCCCAGGGCGGTATGGCGGGTGCCGGGGGGAAAGCTCAGGTCGTAGCGGTCGGCCAGGCTGTCCAGGTCGTGACCGTCGAGGCTCTCGTCCAGCGCTCGCGACAGCAGCAGGGTGTCGAGCACCGGCATGTCGAACTCGACGCCGCCCCCCGGCGGCTGGATGGCCAGCAGGTCGAAGGCGGCGTTATGGGCGAGGATCACCGCCTCGCCGATATAGTCGCGAAAGCGCGGCAGGGCCACGGAGAGCGGTGGGGCGCCGGCAACGTCGTCATCGGTGATGCCGTGAATGGCGGTGCTGGCCGGGGGGATGGGGCGTTCGGGGTCGACGTACAGGTCGAAGACGTCGCTGGCCAGCAGGCGGGCATTGACGATCCGACAGGCCCCGATGCTCACCACTGTGTCGCCGCGGCGCAGCTCCAGGCCGGTGGTCTCGGTGTCGAAGGCGACCACGTCGAGGGTGCGCAGGGGGCGCGCCGCCAGCTCGGCGTCCGGGGCCGGCATCTCGGCGATGCCGAAGTCGTGGAACTCCGGGCGCGGCGGGGTGCGTGGGCGGGGCGGGGCGACCCGGTCGGCCGCCGGCAGCGGCAGGCGCAGCCGGGCATGGTGCCCGTCATCGTCGGCGAGGCTCCAGGCATCGCTGCCGTGCTGGCGCAGCACGTCGCCGACCCGCGGCGCGAAGGGCAGGGCGTCCAGTCGCTCGCTGCGCCAGGCCTCCAGCTGGGGTTCGCCGAGCACGCCGCCCTGCCAGATCAGGTCCAGGTAGACGCGCCGATTGCCCAGGCAGACCTCGCCCTCGAGCTCACCCTGACCCGCGTGGGTCGCCAGTCGGGGCAGCAGCGAATCGAGCAGGGCCAGCAGCGCCGGCGCGTCGGCCTTGAGCCAGGCGGGCATGCCGATGGGGGTGATCCGCACGCCGTTCCTGCCGTGGCGGGCGGCGAGCGAGGACCAGAGGTCGTTGGACCACAGGGGCACCAGCCGCTCGCCCTGTCGATGCATGTCCTCCATGACCTTGCCCATCTGCTCGAGCTGGCGAGCCAGCGCCCGGCCCTCCTCGTCGATCACCGCCTCCAGGCGCTGCCCCAGCTCGCTGGTCGGCGATGACGTGCGCACGCCGACCAGGGCATCGGCGGCGCTGGAGAGGCTGGCACTGTGGCGTCGCAGGGGCGGCAGCATCTCGGCCAGCTCGGCGCGGGCGCCCATCTCGCTGGACCAGGCCGCGGTGGTATCGGTGAGGGTCAGCAGGGTCTCCTGGTGGCTGTGGGGAACGCGGCGCAGCACCGCGTGCAGCCAGCGCTCGTCGCAGGGCACCAGGATCTCCCGGGGGGTGCCGTCGTCGGGCAGCTCGCCCAGGGCATCCTCGAGGCTCGTGATCGGCAGCAGGGCGTCGAGCCGCTTGCCGAGCCCGAGACCAGGGTGGCCTTCGAAGAGCGTCTCGGCCGCCTGGTTGAAGAGCAGCAGCCGGCGGTGGTGATCGCAGAGCAGCAGCGGGGTGTCGAGGACCTGCAGCAGGGTCTCGAGCTCCTGGCGCACGCGGGTCGCGCTGAGCGCCCCCTCGGCATGGGCGGTGGCCAGACGTTCGCGGTCGGCGCGCCAGGCCTCGCGAACGCGCATCAGGTCCGGCCCGAGGCCCTTGAGCCACCCCTCGGGCGGATAGTCCTGCCGCGCATCGGGATTGGCCACCAGGCGGGCCAGCTGCACCTGCAGGTGGCGTAGCGGCGTGAACAGCTGGCGTTCGAGCAGCAGGCCGACCAGGAAGATGGTACCGCCGCCGGAGAGGCAGCCGAGCCATAGCCAGACGCGCGCCATGCCGGAGAGCCCGGCCAGGCCGTCGAGCCAAAGGGCGAAGACGGTACCGCCGAAGATGCTGACGCCGCTTAGCAGCAGCCACAGGCCGATCAGCCGCTGGCGGCGGGGCAGGCTCTTGCTTCGCCGGGCCATCAGGAGGCCTCGGCGAGCAGCGTCTTGACCTTCTCGACCAGCGCCTGGGTCGAGAAGGGCTTGGTGACATAGTCGTCGGCGCCCAGGGCGAGGCCCTTCTCGCGTTCCACCTCGCGGCCGTGGGCGGTGAGCATGACGATCGGCAGCCGCGCGTGGTCGGGGTCGGCGCGCAGGCGCTCGAGGACATCGAAGCCGCTGATGCCCGGCAGGCTGATATCGAGCAGCAGCAGGTCGGGGGCCGCCTCGGCGATGCGTGCCAGGGCGCTTTCGCCATCCTCGGCGGTGTCCACCTCGAAGCCGGCCTGCTGCATCAGGAACTCCAGGGACAGGACGATGTTGGGCTCGTCATCCACCACCAGCACCTTGGCCATGGTGCTCTCCTTTATCGTTGTGAAGGCTCCACTGCGTGAGGTCCCGGCGTGGCGGTCTTGCCTGCCTGCGTTCATGCAGCGTTACCGATCAGTTTAGTGGCCGCCCGGAGGCGGGCAAAGACGACCTTGGCAGGAGACGAGTCGCCACGGCGTGCTAGGGTGGCCGGGATCACCCCGGCCGTCCGGGGCAGGCAGCAAGGAGAGAGGCATGATCAAGGTTCATCATCTGGAGAACTCCCGTTCGCAGCGGGTCGTGTGGCTGCTCGAGGAGCTGGCCGTCGATTACGAGATCGTCACCTATCGGCGCGACGCGCGCACCCTGCTGGCGCCCGCCGCCCTGCGCGAGGTGCATCCGCTCGGGAAGTCGCCGGTGATCACCGACGAGGCGCGGGACGGCCGGGTGGTGGCGGAGTCGGGGGCGATCCTCGAGTATCTGGTCGAGCGCTTCGAGGGGCATGACGCCCTGGTGCCACCGGCGGGCAGCGAGGCGCGCGAGCGCTATCGTTTCTGGCTCCATCACGCGGAGGGCTCGGCGATGCCGCCGCTGGTGATGCGGCTGGTCTTCGCGAGCCTCGGCAAGCCTCCGGTACCGGCACTCGCCAGGCCCCTCGGCCGGCTCTTCGCCCGCGGCGTGGAGCAGCAGTTTCTCGCGCCGCAGATTCGCCGCCTGAGCGACTACTGGGAGGCCGAACTCGAGCGCGCCCCCTGGTTCGCCGGCGAGACCTTCAGCGCGGCGGATATCCAGATGAGCTTCCCGCTGCTGGCGCTGGAAGCCGGCGGTGGCCTGGCCGACTATCCGCGACTGCGCGCCTTCCTGGCCGCCTGTCGCGAGCGCCCCGCTTACCGGCGCACGGTCGAGGCGGTGGGGGAGTTCAGCTTGCCGTGAACGCTCTTATGAGCTTTTCCTAGAAGCTTCTGATCATTCATTCTATTTGTTCATATTGTGGTCCCGGGTCTCGCCCGGATAATGGGGGCATCTAAATCCGAGTGAAGAGGTCAGGAATATGTTCAAGTCCGTGATCATGGGGCTGGGCCTGACGATGGCCACGTCCCAGGCGATCGCCGCCGATGTCTCGCCGCTGGTCGGGGCCGACTGGCTCGCCGAACGGCTGGGCGACGAGGATCTCGTGGTGCTCGACGTGCGTTCGGGCATCGACGACGGCGGCGACCGCGACAGCTTCGAGGCGGCGCACATCCCCGGTAGCGTCTACAGCAGCTACACCGAGGCCGGCTGGCGCGAGACTCGAGACGAGGTCTCCGGCCTGCTGCCGTCGGTTGAGAGACTCGAGTCGCTGATCGGCGGGCTCGGCATCGACAACGACGATACCGTGGTCATCGTGCCCGCCGGCACCGGCGCCACCGATTTCGGCAGCGCCGCCCGGGTCTACTGGACCTTCAAGGTGCTGGGGCATGACGAGGTGGCGATCCTCGACGGCGGCTTCGCCGGCTGGCGGGCCCAGGAGCAGGAGGTCGCCAGCGGCGCGACCCCGCCCCCCGACGCCGCCGACTTCCAGGGCCGGCTGGACACGACGCTGATCGCCACCACCGAGGAGGTGCAGGCCGCCCGCGAGAGCCAGGCGCAGCTGGTGGACGCCCGGCCGGCGGACTACTTCCGCGGCGAGACCCAGTCCCCGGCGGCCACCGCGCCGGGGACCATTCCCGGTGCCCGCAACCTGCCGTTCCATCGCCTGCTCACCCAGCGCCAGCAGGCCTGGTACCTGGACGACGAGGTGCTCGGCGCGCGCATCAACGCCGCCGAGCTGGATCGCGAGGTGCCCACCGTGGCGTTCTGCAACACCGGGCACTGGGCGGCCATCGACTGGTTCGTGCTCAGCGAGGTGGCGGGGTTCGACCAGGTTCGCCTGTATGACGGCTCGATGGCCGAGTGGACCCGGGGCGAGGATCTCCCGCTGGCGCTGGCCGAGTAGGGATCGACGCGTCATCGTCATGACGCGAAGGCGTCACCTGAACCCCGCCGCGGCTAGGCCGCGGCGGGGTTCGTTGGGATGTCGCCCGGTCAGCGTGGCGCTCAGTCCCTGGGCCGGTCGACCCTCGGTCCCAGTGGCCCCAGCCACAGCCAGACCTGCAGGATCACCAGCAGCGGCAGCAGCCAGACCGGCGCGCCGGTCACCGCGTTCAGCACCAGGTGGAGGAAGAAGGCCGTGACGCCGGCGGTGAGGCCCACCAGCGGGAAGCGCAGGGGGCGCTCGCGGCCCGGCAGGCGGGAGAGGCGAAACGCCGTGCCGACCACGGTGCCGAAGACGGCGGACAGGCTCAGGGGGAGCAGGAGATCCAGCATGTCGAGTCTCTTTGTCGGAGAAGGGGGCGAGGGAAAAAGCGAGGGCGCGGGCTTACTCACCGCGGCGCAGCAGCTGCTCGCGCAGGGCGAGTTCCGCGCGACCCAGCCACTCGTGCAGGGCGCGGGTGCTCTGGTGCAGGTGGTAGACCCGTGGCATCCAGGCGCCTAGGCCGGCGGGTGGAGGGCTCGCGAACTCGGTCGGGGCCGGCGTGACGACAAGGCCCGACCGCTCGAAGGCGGCCTGCGCCCGGGGCAGGTGCCAGGCCTGGGAGACCAGGGCGACGTGGTCGATGCCGCTCGCGCCCAGCATTTCGGTACTGAAGCGGGCATTCTGGGCGGTGTCGCCGCTGCGCCCCTCCATCCAGCGCACCGGCACCTCGAACACCTCACGCAGGGCCGCGGCCATCAGGCTCGCCTCGGCGCTGTGTTCGTCATGGCCTCGGCCACCGCTGACCAGGATCGGCAGCCCGGTCTGGCGGTGCAGGTGGGCGCCGTAGGCCAGTCGCCGCCAGCTGGCATTGGCCGGGGCGTCGCCCCAGCCGAACTCCGGGGCATCGAAGTCGCGGCCGCCGCCCAGGATGACGATGGCCTGGGCCTCGCGAAGCTGGCTCGGGCCGACCAGCGCCGGCGGTTCGAGGCCCTGGCGCAGGGCGTGGCTGGCGACCGGAGTGGCCAGGATCAGTAGCCCGCCCAGGCCCAGGACCACCAGCAGGCCGCCGAGCAGCCGCAGGTGAGACCACAGGGCGAGCCCCAGCAGGGTCAGCAGCACATTGATCAGCGGGGGGAACAGCAGGGTCTCGAGTATCGCCATGATGAGGGGCTTCTTGTTGTTGTGGTGATGTCGTAGTGAGGGTCTCGCCGGTGCGCCCTACAGGTCGATCTTGTCCTTGAATTCACAGAGGTCCTCGATCACGCAGCTGCCGCAGCGCGGCTTGCGGGCCAGGCAGGTGTAGCGCCCGTGCAGGATCAGCCAGTGGTGCGCATCCTGGCGGAACTCCCTGGGCACGTGGCGCAGCAGCTTCTGCTCGACCTCGACCACGTCCTTGCCCTTGGCGATCCCGGTACGGTTGGAGACGCGGAAGATGTGGGTGTCCACGGCGATGGTGGGCTCGCCGAAGGCGGTGTTGAGCACCACGTTGGCGGTCTTGCGGCCCACGCCCGGCAGCGCCTCCAGGGCCTGGCGAGTCCGCGGGACCTCGCCCGCGTGCTGCTCGACCAGGATCCGGCAGGCCTTCATCAGGTTCTCGGCCTTGGTGTTGTAGAGGCCGATGGTGCGGATGTGCTCCTTCAGGCCGTCGAGGCCCAGGTCGAGGATCGCCTGGGGCGTGTTGGCCACCGGGAAGAGTCGGGCCGTGGCCTTGTTGACGCCCACGTCGGTGGCCTGGGCCGAGAGCAGCACCGCGGCGAGCAGCTCGAAGGGGGTGGACCAGTGAAGCTCGGTGGTCGGCTCGGGGTTGTGGTCGCGCAGCCGCGCGAAGATGTCAAAGCGTTTCTTGGCGTTCATGGCTGTCCCTGGCAAGGGCGAGGGGCGGCAGTAGCCGGCGTCAGCCCCACGCGATGGTGCGGGAAGGTGTCGGGTGTCATTCTGCCGCGGCGGATGGCGCGAGCGCCCGGCGGGCCTCGTCGAGGAGCCGCTGGGCGGCGTCGAGCTGCTGGCGCGCCGCCTCCCGGGCGGCCGCGTCGCCCTGGCGCTCGGCGTGGGTGAGTTGCTGGCGGGCGCGGCGCAGCGCCTGCTCCGCCGCCTTGACGGCCATCTGCCGCTGGCGCTGGGGGGTGGGGCCAGCCGCCGGCGTGCTGCCCGCGCGCTGGCGCTGCTGGATCAGCCGCTTCTGGCGCTCCAGACGCTTCTCGCGTGCCTCCCTTGCCAGGCGCCGTTCGCGGGCCCGATGACGCCGCCGGCCCAGGGTGGCGCGCCGCGCCAGGTAGGCCTCGCGTTCCGCCTCGCTCTCGGCGGCCTCCCAGGCGGGATGGGGCAGCAGGTCGATGCAGTCCACGGGGCAGGGCGCCACGCAGAGCTCACAGCCGGTGCACTCGTCGGCGATGACGGTGTGCATCCGCTTCGCGGCGCCGAGGATGGCGTCCACCGGGCAGGCCTGGATGCACTTGGTGCAGCCGATGCACTCGTCCTCGCGGATCCAGGCCACCAGGGGCGTCTGGGCCGGTTCGGCGAGCGGCACGGGCTCGCGGCCGGTCAGCTCGGCGAGCCGGGCCACCGTCGCCTGCCCGCCGGGCGGGCAGCGGTTGATCGCCTCGCCGTCGACGATCGCCTCGGCGTAGGGGCGACAGCCCGGCTGGCCGCACTTGCCACACTGGGTCTGGGGCAGCAGGGCGTCGATCGCCTCGATCTGCTCGGCACGCGAGGCGCCAGCGGTTCCCGTCACCACGATTGCTCAGCAGACCCGCTGGCCCGGCTCGGCGCCGGCGTCGGGGCTCAGCAGGGTGATGCCCTCGTCGTTGCCGGCGGCGAGCACCATGCCCTCGGAGACGCCGAAGCGCATCTTGCGCGGGGCCAGGTTGGCCACCATCACGGTCAGGCGCCCCTCCAGGGCCTCGGGCGCATAGGAAGCGCGGATGCCGGCGAACACGGTGCGGCTCTCGCCGCCCAGGTCCAGGGTCAGCTTGAGCAGTTTGTCGGCCTTCTCGACGTACTCGGCCTTGGCGATACGCGCGATGCGCAGGTCGACCTTGGCGAAGTCGTCGAAGGCGATCTCCTCGGCGATCGGCGCCTCGGCCAGGGGGCCCTTGGCGGCCTCCTTCAGTTTTTGCTCTTCCACCAGATCCTCCTTCGACGCTTCCATCATGGCATCGATCTTCTCGCGCTCGACGCGGGTCATCAGCGGCTTGAACTTGGCGATCTCGTGATCCACCAGCAGGGCATGGCGGCTGTGCCAGGCGAGGCTCTCGAGCTTGAGGAAGTCGCGGGCCTGGTCGGCCATGGCCGGCACCACCGGGGCCAGGTAGACCATCAGCTGGCGGAACAGGTTGATGCCCACCGAGCAGATGTCGAGCACCTCCTGTTCGCGGCCCTCCTGCTTGGCCAGCACCCAGGGCTCGGCCTCGGCGATGTAGGTGTTGGCCTCGTCGGCGAGCTCCATTACGCGGCGCATGGCGCGGCCGAACTCGCGCGCCTCGAATTCCTCGGCGATCTCGTCACCGGCGGCGATGAAGCGGGCGACCATGTCGGGCTCGCTGCAGTGGGCGGAGAGTTGGCCGCCGCCGAGCTTCTTGACGAAGCCGGCGCAGCGACTGGCGATGTTGACCACCTTGCCGACCAGGTCGCTGTTCACCCGCGCGGCGAAGTCCTCGAGGTTGAGGTCCAGGTCATCGACCCGCGAGGTGAGCTTGGCGGCGAAGTAGTAGCGCAGGTACTCGGGGTTCAGGTGATCGGCGTAGGTGGCCGCCTTGATGAAGGTGCCCCGGGACTTGGACATCTTGGCGCCATTGACCGTCACGAAGCCGTGGCAGTTCACGGCCGTGGGGGTGCGGAAGTCGGCGCCGTGCAGCATGGCCGGCCAGAACAGCGCATGGAAGTAGACGATGTCCTTGCCGATGAAGTGGTAGACCTCGGCATCGGAGTCCTTGCGCCAGTAGGCGTCGAAGTCGAGGCCCTCGCGTTCGCAGAGGTTCTGGAAGCTCGCCAGGTAGCCGATCGGCGCGTCGAGCCAGACGTAGAAGTACTTGCCCGGCGCATCGGGGATCTCGAAGCCGAAGTAGGGCGCGTCGCGGGAGATGTCCCACTCGTTGAAGCCGGACTCGAACCACTCCATCAGCTTGTTGCGGATCTGCGGCTGGACGTGATCGTCGTCGATCCAGGCCTTCAGGAAGTCGGCGAAGTCCGGCAGCTTGAAGAAGTAGTGGGTGGAGCTTCTCACCTCGGGAGTGGCGCCGGAGATCGCCGAGACCGGATCGATCAGCTCGGCCGGCGTGTAGGTGGCCCCGCAGGCCTCACAGTTGTCGCCGTACTGATCCTCGGTCTTGCACTTCGGGCAGGTGCCCTTGATGAAGCGATCGGCCAGGAACAGCCCCTTCGCCGGGTCGTACATCTGCTCGATGTCGCGGGTGGCGATGTGCCCCTTGTCGCGCAGCCGGGTGTAGATCAGCTCGCTGAAGTGGCGGTTTTCCTCGGAGTGGGTCGAGTGGTAGTTGTCGAAGGCCACCCCGAAGCGGGAGAAGTCGGTCTGGTGATCGCGGGAGACGCGCTCGATCAGCGCCTCCGAGGTGATGCCCTCCTGCTCCGCGCGCAGCATGATCGCGGTGCCGTGGGCGTCGTCGGCGCAGACATAGTGGCACTCATGGCCGCGACTCTTCTGGAAGCGGACCCAGATGTCGGTCTGGATGTACTCCAGCAGATGGCCCAGGTGGATGTCGCCGTTGGCGTAGGGCAGGGCGCTGGTGACCAGGATCTTGCGCGGGGCGGTATTCGACATGGTGGCTCTGAGGTTCCGTAAGCGTGGTAGATGGCGGCCGACTCGACGCCGGGGCGAAGTCGAGGCCGCCATGCGACATATCCGTGAAATCAGGGCTGGGATTGTAGCATCTTCCTCCCCTGCTGCACCCGCCTGGCGGTCGGCCCTCGGGGAGCGCCGACGTCCGCCGCGTCGCCTGACGGGGACGGGGTCCCGGGCTCGTCGTCGCCGGCGGGCGACGTTTGGCACGGCCCGACGACTCGGGTAGAGTCCCCTCTCCTGCGGCGGGGCCCCAGTGGATGGCGCGGCCTGCCGGCGGACTCATCAGCCTGACGTCACCTTCGCGGGACCCCAATGTTCTTCACGGAGGTATCTCCCATGGCATTTCGCCGTATCCTGCCCGTCATGGGCGTTGTCGCGCTGCTCACCGGTTGTGCCGGCGGGGCCATCGCCCCGAACTACACCAGCGAGAATCCCGACATCATGCGCATCGGCAACGAGCGTCCCGCCGATCCCCAGGTGACCACCGAGAGCCTCGGCTCCTACTGCGTCAAGGTCACCGAGACCTGGAGTGAGCAGGGCGAGACGCCAGATGGCCAGAGGCTCTGGGCCCTGAGCACCCAGCGCACCGTGGTGCCCTGCAACTGAGTCAGGTCTGCCCATCGTCTCATGACGGCTCGGGCCCGGTGCATGCGTGCACCGGGCCTTTTCGTGTGTTGCGCCTGGTCGATGGGGCCCGATCGTGACGGTCCGGTCGCCTGGCGACACGGTCGCGTGGCGGTGCGTGGCGTCTCGGGCCGACGGATAGACAGGGCTAGAATGAGTAGAAGGCCCGTGCCATCCCGGGTGCCGACGGGAGAAAACGAACGGCCCCGGACGTTCCTGGGATCGGGGGCCAACCAGGCGACGGGGCGGTGAGCTGATCGATGGCCGTTGCCGGAACCTCGGATCGCCCGTCACACCACATCAGCGCACGCGCAAGGGATGACAATGGCATCATGAGAATCGAGCCGCGGCATGGGAAGCAGGCGCTGCTGGCACTGCTGCTGCTGGCGGGGCTGGTGGCGCTGGGGCTCTGGGTTTACCAGGCGGGCTGGATCGATCCCGTGAACCTGGAGCGGCTCGGCCTGAGACTGGGGCCCTGGGGGCCGCCGATGCTGGCGGGCGTGATGGCGCTCACGGTGGTGGTCGGGCCCATTCCCACCATGGTGGTCAGCGTGGCGGCGGGGATGATCTATGATCCCCCGCTGGCCTTTCTGATCAGCATGAGCGGGGCCCTGACGGGCGCCGGGCTGAGCTTCTGGATCGCCCGGCTGGCGGGCAGGCCGGTCATCGAGCGGCTGCTGCATGGCCATGTCGCCCTGTTTCCCGAGTGCCCGCAGCACATCCTCTTCAGCATGGTGCTCGTGGCCCGGCTGATTCCCGTCGTCTCCTTCGCGCTGATCAGCTATGCGGCGGGGCTCACGGCGCTCACCACGCGTCGCTTCCTGGTGGCGACGGCGCTCGGCATGTCGCCGATGACCCTGATCTACGTGCTGGCCGGAAAGGGCATCGCCATCGACAGCGGCTGGGCGATGGCGGTCGGGGCGGTGGTCGTCTGCCTGCTGGTCGCGCTGCCGAAGATGGTCGATGCCGGCTGGATACCGCTGCCGGCGAGCTGGCGAGCCTTCGTCGATCATCTCAGACACCCTCACTAGGCATCCCCGAGCGTCATCGCTGGTCGCGCGTCGAGATCGGCCGCCGCGGCTTTCGCTCTTGTCGCCCCGGCCCCTGGGGCTCAGCCCGTCGCCGCGAGGCGATAGACCCCGAAGTGATCGAGCCCCCGGTCGGCGAGATGCAGCGCCTGCATGCGGCTCATCACCCCCTGATCGCAGTAGAGCAGGTACTCGCGATCGGCAGGCAGGTGCTGTGCCTGGTCCTGAAGCTCGTAGAAGGGGATCTCCAGGCAGGGCACGTCGGGAAGCGACAACGGCGTTTCCTCGCACTCGTCGGGACGGCGGATGTCGATCACGCTAACCGCCGGCATCTCGGCGAGTCGCGCCGGCCCGTCGACGACGGTGACCTCGCCGGGTTCGCGCGGCTTTTCCCCCAGGCGATTGGCTCGGGTCACGGTGGCGGCGTCGACGGCGGCCTCCAGCACCGAGAAGTCGAAACCGGCCTCGGCGGCCAGCACCTTGTCGGTGGGCGCGCTGGTGTGGGGGCGCCGCGAGATGACCCCGCAGTACTCAGGCATCTGCTCGGCGAAGCGGGCGGTATCGATGCGGCGGGCCGTGTCGATGATCTCCTGCTTGTCCTCGGTGACCAGCGGACGCAGGATCGGCCGTTCGCTGGCCGCGTCGATCAACGCCAGGTTGGTGAGCGTCTGGCTCGACACCTGGGCGATGGCGTCCCCGGTGACCAGCATCGGGATGTTCGCACGCGCCGCGACGCGGCTGGCCACCCGCACCATCATGCGCTTGAGGATGATCCCCATCAGGCCGTCCGGAATGCTGCGCAGGATCTCGGCGACCACGCCCTCGAAGGGCACCGAGGTGAAGTCGACGTTGTGCGAGGCGCTGTAGCGCTGCCAGAGGTGGTGGGTCACCTCCCTGACCCCGGCCTCATGGGCCGGTCCGCCCAGGTTGAAGAACAGATAGTGCGTCTTGATGCCGCGGCGCAGCATGCGCCAGGCGGCCACGGGCGAGTCGAAGCCCCCCGAGACCAGCGCCAGGGCTTCGCCCTGCACGCCCAGCGGGTAGCCACCGAGGCCGGGGCGGCGTGAGCGAATCAGCTGCAGTCGCTTTCCGGTCAGCTCCACCGACACCACCACCTCGGGATGCTTCAGGTCGACCCGCGCCGAGGGTTCGGCGGCCAGCAGGGCGCCGCCGAGGTGGCGTTCCAGATCCATCGACGAGAAGGCGTGCTCGCCGCGCCGTTTGGCGCGGACGCGGAAGCGGCGTCCGGCGATCGCCGGCGCCCAATGGGGCACGATCCATTCGGCGGCCTCGTCGAGCGAGCCGCAGGAGACCTCTTGCGTCGCCAGCACCTCGTGGATGCCGGGGATGCGCGTCAGGCTTTCTTCCAGCTCCCGTTCGCGTTCGGCAGGCAGCGTCTCCGGAAAGCTGACGCGCAGGGCGTCCCAGCTTGCCTTCACGCGCACGCCGGCTTCCTGCAGGCGCAAGGTATTGCGCACGTTGCTGGCGAGGCAGCGGGTCATGTGTTGACGAACGGAGCGGGACTTGATGGTGATTTCGGGGTGGAGCTTGAGCAGATAGGTCATTCGAAGGGAGCAGCAGTGACGATGTGGCGGGCATTCTACCAATGACGTGCCTCGCCCGCACGGCGCGTCTTGGATCCGTGGGGGCTAGACCACCGCGCCCGGCACAGGGGCCGGGCGCGATCATGACGGTACCGTCAAGCGACAGGGTTCAGTAGAGCGCCTGCTCCTCCCTGGCGACTTCCTTGAGGAGTTCCAGGAACAGCCGGTCGGCTTCCGAGTGCTCGGTGGGGTCCTCGGGGATGTGCACGCTGGTGGTCTCGGAGATCTCGTTGGCGATCCGTGCCATCACGTCGCCATCGCCCGGTTCGGTGAGCTGGCGGCGGGTGATGTCCAGTGACTGCTCGAGAATCTTCGGATCCTGCAGAAGTTTCTTGATGAAGCCCCGCAGCTCGTTGATCACGCGGGTCTTCTGGATTTCCGATGAGGCCATGACGTTCTCCTTGGTGTAACCACGCCGTTTCGGGGACGGGCAGACGATACCACGTTTGCCGGCGCGCGTGCCGCGAGAGCGCCCGCGCTGGGGCCCGCTCCCTGCCGACTGGCCAAGGTATGACGCCATGTCGCTCAGTCGGAAGATGGACAAATCCCGTCGCTCAGTTACTATTGATTACAAAGGAACACGTGATGCAAAGGCATGAAGCGCTTGATGTCGTGTCTGCCCCATTCTCCTGACACTAATTCGCGTGACGCGATGGTCGATTTCTTCGATGGGGAGGGTGGATGCGATCCACGACTGACGAGAGGTTTCAGTTGATCCTGTGAGCGGCCGGTGATCGCCGCGAAGACAGGAGCTGCATCTCATCATCGCCAGGCCGACCGTTCCGCTCCACGGACACGCCGCCGCTCTTCGAAAGGGAATGCCCATGAACGTCACCGCCGATCCCGTGCAACTCAATCATGCCCGCCGTCTCGTCGGCTCCGTTCTCATGGGGGCGTCCCTCGCGCTTGCGCCGATTACCGCGGCGGTGGCCCAGTCGCTGCCTCAGGGCCTGGCGTCCCCAGGGAGCAGCGACCTGCGCCAGGTCGTGCAGCAGGCGATCTCGACCAATCCCGAGGTCATGGCGGCCTGGAACGGTTTCCAGGCCGCCGGCAACGACATCGGCGTCGCGCGGGGCAACTACCTGCCCAGCGTCGATGTGGCCGCGGGCATCGGCCTGGAGGATCGCCAGCTCGATGGGCGAGGCAGCTACGATACCAGCTATGCCGAGCTGACCATCACCCAGATGCTCTGGGACGGCCTGGCCACGGCCAGCGAGGTCGAGCGCCTCGACCGGGCCGAGCTGGTGCGCTACTACGAGCTGTTGGGGGCGAGCGAGGAGGTGGCGCTGGAAGCGACCCGCGCCTACCTGGACGTGCAGCGCCGTCGTGAGCTGGTGCGTCTGGCCCAGGACAACTATCGCGAGCACCTGCGGGTCTACAACCAGATCGAGGAGCGGGCGCTGTCGGGCGCGGGGCGCCGCGTCGATCTCGAGCAGATCAGCGGCCGTCTGGCGCTGGCCGAGTCCAACCTGCTGACCGAGGCCTCCAACCTGCACGACGTGACGGCGCGCTTCCAGCGCATCGTCGGCGACCTGCCGGCCGAGACCCTGGCGCCGGTGCCGGAGATGGACGAGCGCCTGCCGGCAGACGTCGGCCGGGCCCTCGATCTGGCCTTCCAGGGCAACCCCGAGTTCCACGCCGCCATCGAGAACATCGAGGCCTCCCGCGCCGAGCAGCGTGGGGCCCGCTCGGCCTTCCATCCGCGCCTCGACCTGCGCGGGCGCACCGGCACCTACGAGAACAACGACGGCAACTACGACCTGGTCGCCGATGGCGAGCACCGGGATCGCCACAGCATCGAGCTGGTGGCCAGCATGAACCTCTACCGCGGCGGCAGCGATCGGGCCTCCTTCCTCGCCGCCAGCGAGCGGGTCGAGCAGGCCGTCAACCTGCGCGAGAAGGCCTGCGTCGACGTGCGCCAGACCACCCAGATTGCCTACAACGATACCCAGCGCCTGCGCGAGCAGCTGCAGTACCTCAACCAGCATCGTCAGTCGATCGACCGCGTCCGCGGGGCCTATCAGCAGCAGTTCGATATCGGCCAGCGCACCCTGCTCGACGTCCTGGACAGCGAGAACGAATACTTCGAGGCGAGTCGCGCCTATGCCAATGCCCAGTACGACGTGGCGCTGGCCGATGCCCGCACCCTGGCCGCCATGGGCCAGCTAATGCAGGCGCTTCAGGTGCGTCGCGACGACATGCCGAGCCTCGCCGAACTGGGCAGCGACGGCGTGGCGATCGATCCCGACGTGATCTGTCCCGCCCCGGGCCCCCAGGGCTTCACCCTGGCCGACTTCACCGGTGGCATCGAGGCGCCGGCCCGAGCGCCGGACGTGACCCTCTCCGCCGATGCCCTCTTCGAGATCAACAGCGCGGAGCTGAGCGGCGATGCCAGAGCCGAGCTCGATGCGCTGGCCGCCGAGGTCCGGGGCATGAACAACCTCGCCCGGGTCTTCATCGCCGGCCATGCCGACATCACCGGCAGTGACGCCATCAACGATCCGCTCTCCCAGGCGCGTGCCGACAGCGTGGCGCGCTACCTGGTGAGCCAGGGAGTCGAGCGAGGGCTGATCGAGACCCGCGGGTTCGGTTCCCGCCAGCCGGTGGCGAGCAACGCCACCGTGGACGGACGCCGCCAGAACCGCCGCGTCGAGGTGACCCTCGAGCGCGTCGGCGAGAACCTGGATCTGAGCGGTCGCGCCCTCGAGCGTGACCAGGCAGCGCCGGCCATGGCCGACCGCCTCGGGAGTGCCTGGCGCGCCGCGCCCGACCATCTGTACGGCGAGGTCGATGTGCGAGTCTCAGAGCCAGTGACACTGCCACGCCGGGAGGGCGCCTTCCTGCAGGTGGCGGCCCTGTCGAGCGAGGCGCGAGCCAACGGCCTGGGACAGCGCCTGGAAAGCGAATTCGACCTTCCCGTCCGGCTCGACTCTGCCGGCACGCTGCACCGCGTTCAGCTTGGCCCGATCGTCGATCGCGCCGCGATGGCGTCGCTGCGTCAGCGGCTCGAAGCCATGGGCTTCGCTGGCAGCTATGCGGTGCGCGGCTGACCGGACGGCAAACGGGCAGGCACGGCCTGTCGGAATGCCGCGCCCCACCGTGATCGCGGTGGGGCGACTCGACGTATGAGGTGGCTGTGTCACAGAAAGAAGAGCTGGACCCGGGCCCAGGGCCCTCTCGGTCGGCGGTGCCTGACGAGTTGCTCGAATGCCTGCAGACCATCGCGCAGGTGCATGATCGGGCGGCCACGGCCGAGTCGCTGTTGGCCGGCCTGCCCCTCGAGCAGGGGCGACTGACGCCCGGCGTGTTCGCTCGCGCCGCGTCCCGCGCCGGGCTGACCGCGCGGATCACCGAGAGCCGCCTGGTGCAGCTCAATCCCGCGCTGTTTCCCGCCGTGCTGCTGCTCGAGCCGGGACGTGCCTGCGTGCTGGTGGCCCTGGATCTGAAGGCGCGCCGTGCGCGAGTGATCTTTCCCGAACTCGGCGATGCCGAGACCGAAGTGAACCTCGATGGCCTGCAGGCGAGCTACAGCGGCCAGGCAATTTACGTGCGCCCGCGCTTTCGGTTCGACACCCGCGGGCCCGAGGTCAACCGACAGCGCTCGCGCCACTGGTTCTGGGGCGTGGTCCGTGAGAATCGCAGGCTCTATCGCGACGTCATCGCGGGCTCGGTGGTGATCAACCTCTTCGCGGTGGCGATGCCGCTGTTCGTGCTCAACGTCTACGACCGGGTGGTGCCGAACCACGCCACGGAGACGCTCTGGGTGCTGGCGGCGGGCATCTTCATCGTGCTCTGCTTCGATCTGGCCCTGCGACTGATGCGCAACGCCTTCGTCGACCTGGCGGCGAGTCGGGCCGACGTCAAGCTGTCGTCGTCGATCATGGCGCGTGTGTTGGGGCTGCGCATGGAGGCGCGCCCGGCCTCCACCGGTTCCTTCGCGGCCACCCTGCAATCCTTCGAGTCGGTACGGGCCTTCATCGGCTCGGCCACGGTGGTGGCACTGGTCGATCTGCCCTTCGTGCTGCTGTTCGTGGGCATCATCGCGCTGATCGGCCCGCCGCTGGTGATCCCACTGCTGGTCGGCATCGCCTTCGTGCTGCTCTATGCCATGGCCGCCCAGGGCAAGCTCCATGAGCTCTCCGAGACCACCTGGCGGGTGGGGGCCCAGCGCAATGCCACCCTGGTCGAATCCCTCTCCAGCCTGGAGACGGTCAAGTCGCTGCGCGCCGAGAGCCGGATCCAGGGCAGCTGGGAGAAGGCCTCGGCCTTCCTGTCGCGCACCTCCGCCCAGCTGCGCCTGGTCAGCTCGTCGGTCTCGAGCGTGGCGCTCTGGGCCCAGCACAGCGTGGCGGTGTGCGTGATCGTCATCGGGGTCTACCAGATCATCGAGGGCAACCTGACCCAGGGCGGGTTGATCGCGGCCTACCTGCTGTCGTCGCGCGCCATGGCCCCGATCAGCCAGGCGGCGGCGCTGCTGGCGCAGTATCACCAGGCCTCCACGGCGCTGCAGTCGCTCGACGCGGTGATGGAGCGTCCGGTGGAGCGACCCGACGGCAAGACCTTCATCGACCGCCCGGTGGTGCGGGGCGAGATCCGTTTCGACAAGGTGTCGCTGCGTTATCCCGAGGCGGAGCGCGACGCCCTGCGCGACGTCACGCTGACCATCGAGCCGGGCGAGCGGGTGGCGCTGCTGGGGCGCGTGGGCTGTGGCAAGACCACGCTCAACAAGTTGCTGCTGGGGCTCTATCAGCCCACGGCGGGGGCGGTGATGATCGATGACGTGGATATTCGCCAGTTCGATCCCCTTCAGCTGCGCCGCCACATCGGCTACGTGCCCCAGGACGTCAGCCTGTTCTTCGGCTCGCTGCGCGACAACATCCTCGCCGGGGGCGGCAGCGACGGCGTGGACGACGAGGCGCTGTTGCGGGCGATCAAGCTGAGCGGGCTCGACGGCCTGGTCAATGGGCATCCCCAGGGCGTCGACCTGCCGGTCGGGGAGCGCGGCCAGATGCTCTCCGGCGGCCAGCGCCAGGCCGTAGCCATCGCCCGGGCGCTGGTCCACGATCCGCGCATCCTGCTGCTCGACGAGCCGACCAGCGCCATGGATCACGCCAGCGAGGAGGCCTTCAAGGCCAACCTCAAGGCCTACGGCCAGGGCAAGACTCTGGTGGTGGTCACCCATCGGACCTCGCTGCTGTCGCTGGTCGACCGCATCCTGGTCATCGATGCCGGCAAGGTGGTGGCCGACGGACCACGGGACAAGGTGGTGGAGGCCCTGCGCAAGGGACAGATCGGGAGGGCCAGCTGATGGCCGATTCCCACAAGAGCGCCGAGCAGCAGGGCTTCGAGGCCATCGGCTGTTTCTCCGAGACGGGCGGGCGACCGTTTCGTCCCTTCATCGACCGAGTCTTCGCCCGCCGGGTCAGCGCGGCGCACCTGAACCGCGACTGGGCGAGCGACGCCGACTGGGCGCGACTGCAGCAGGACCCGATCCGTGCCCGGGCCTTCCTCTACGTGGTGGTGCTGGCCGTGGCGGCCTTGCTGGTCTGGGCCTGGCTGGCGCCCATCGATGAGGTGACGCGTGGCACGGGCCGGGTGATTCCCTCCAGCCAGCTGCAGCGGGTGCAGTCCTTCGATGGCGGAGTGGTGCAGGAGATCCTGGTGCGCGAGGGCGAGCGCGTCGAGACCGGCGAACTGCTGATGCGCATCGACCCCACGCGGTTTCTGTCCAGTTTTCGCGAGAACCGCGCCACCGCGCAATCGCTGCAGGCGCGTGCGGAGCGCCTGAGGGCACTCGCCACCGGGTCGACGTTTTCGCCCTCGGAGGCGCTCACCGAGCAGGCTCCGGGGATCGTCGATCAGGAGCGTGAGCTCTACCAGAACGCCCTCGACAAGCTGGCCGAGGAGCAGAGCATTCTCCAGGAGCGGCTCGCCCAGCGCCGCGCCGAGCTCGACGAGGCGCAGTCGCGGCGGGATACCGCGGGCCGGGAACTCGGCATGGCCAGCCAGGAGCTCAACCTCACGCGGCCCCTGCTGCAGTCCGGTGCCGTCTCCGAGGTCGAGGTGCTGCGACTGCGGCGCGAGGTGTCACGGGCCAGCGGTGAACGCACCCAGGCGGCCGCCCAGGTGGAACGCCTGCAGTCGGCGATCGACGAGGCTCAGGCCCAGCTTCGTGAAGTGGAGCTGAACGCCCGCAACGAGTGGCGAACCGAGCTGTCGCGGACCCTGGGCGAGCTGGCCGCACTCGATGAGTCGAGCGCCGGGCTCGAGGATCGGGTGCGCCTCTCGGAGATCCGTTCGCCGGTCGACGGGGTGGTGCAACGCCTCGGGATCAACACCCTCGGCGGGGTGGTGCAGCCCGGCCAGGAGGTAATCGACATCGTGCCCAGCGACGATGCCCTGCTGGTGGAGGCGCGGATTGCCCCCCAGGACATCGCCTTCCTGCGGCCCGGCCAGCCGGCGACCATCAAGCTGACCGCCTATGACTTCGCCATCTATGGTGGCCTCGAGGCCGAGCTCGATCACATCAGCGCCGACACCATCACCGACGACGAGGGCAATACCTTCTACCTCGTCCGGGTGCGCACACGGGAGGATGCCCAGCAGCACCGCGAGCTCGAGGTGATCCCGGGCATGACGGCCCAGGTCGACATCCTGACCGGCAAGCGCACCGTGATGCAGTACCTGCTCAAGCCCGTGCTGCGGGCCTGGGAGAACTCCATGGGAGAACGATGATGACACAGCTGTTCGTCTGTCACGGACATGACGATATCCCGCGCTGGCGTGGCGCCTTCGGCGAGGCGCGCCTGCTCAGTCGCCAGCAGGCTCGCGCCCAGGCCGGAGAGGGCGACAGCGTGTGGGTGATGAGTGATATCGAGGCCTGGCCAAACCTGGTCACCCTGCTGAGCGGCCGGGGAGCCATCGTCAAGGTGCTGAGCTATGCGCCCGACCCGCTCGAGACGCTTCGGGCACTCGACGCCGGGGCCCGCGGCTATGCCCATGCCCTGTCGCCCCCCGAGCTGCTGCGGCAGATGGCGCTGGTGACGAGCCATCGGGGGATCTGGGTGCCCCCCGAGCTGCTGGCCCAGGTCATGGGCAGTGCCTACCGGGCCCTCGGTGGCGAGTCGCGACAGCAGGACGAGGTCCTCTCGGAGCTGACCGAGCGTGAGCGGGCCGTGGCGCTGGCCGTGGCCGAGGGGCAGAGCAACAAGGAGGTCGCGCGGCGACTCGAGATCACCGAGCGCACGGTCAAGGCGCACCTCGGTGCCATCTTCCGCAAGCTCGGCGTGCGCGATCGGCTGCAGTTGATCCTGAAGCTTGGGCAGCGGGAAACCGCCTGATCCTTGGCCGTCTCTCATGACCGAGGTCGCATCCAGCGCCTCGCCGCATGCCGTTGGCCAGAGGCGGGACCATGGCCATCGGTACAATAGTGTGGCCTTTCCGGCTGCTCTAGTTTCTGAGTATCAGCCGTTCTTCTCTTGGGCGGCCTCGCAAGCGCTTCGTACGCAGGGAGTCGACTCATGACCATCGCTACCATCATCTCCATCACTGGCCAGGCCTGGGCGCGCGATGCCTCGGGCGATCTTCGCGAGCTGCGGGTGGGCGACACCCTGCAGGAGGGCGAGACCCTCGTGACCTCCGATAATGGCCGGGTGCTCCTCGACTTCGCCGATGGCCTCGACCCCACCGTCATCGGCGAAGGTCAGGAAGTCGCCATCTCAGCCGACCTCGACGCCGAGCAGCCGGTGGTCGCGGAGGAGGCGAGCGTACAGGATGAGGACCTGGAAGCGCTGCTGGCGGCCCTCGAGGAGGGCGAGGGCGACCTGCTCGAGGGGCTCGATGCCACCGCAGCAGGCGCCGGGGGCGCCGGTGGACCGGGGGGCGGCCATGACTTCGTGCGCCTGGCGCGTATCACCGAGAACGTCGATCCGCTCGCCTTCGAATACGGCCTGGCCTCCCTGGATGAACCATCCGAACTCGAGAGTCAGGCGCTCGATGAAGTGCCTGATGCACCGCCCAGCATCCTTTCCATCACAGATGCCACAGAGGTGGAAGGCACCGATCTTGTCCACGTGGTCACCCTCAGTGGTCCCCCAACTGTGCCGGTCACCTTTACCTTCAGCTGGAATGATGTAGAGGCGATTGGTGGTAGTGATTACGGTCAGCCGCCGACCTTCAGCAACGGTGTCACCTACGACAGCAGCAATGGCACTATCACCGTCCCGGCGGGTGTTACCAGCTTTAGCGTCAGCTTCGCCGGCCTCGGTGATGACATCGCCGAACTGGCGGAGACTTATGTTCTGACCGTGGGCAGCCAGACTGCCATCGGCACCATAGTGGACAATGATGAGCCGGGCGTGTCGGTGGATCCGGCGGTTGACGCCCAGGGCGAGGTCGTCGACGAAGGCGACCAAGCCATCTTCACCGTCAACGTCACCGAAGCGGCGGTGGGCAGCACCCTGGCCCTGACCCTGAACGACGGCACGGCCGCCGTCGGCGACGACTACGAGGCGGCGTTCGAGTACAGCCTCAACGGCACCGACTGGTTCGACTACAGTGCGCCGATCAGCCTGCCGCAGGGCGGCGATCAGCAAGTGCAGGTCCGTACTCAGACCCTCGACGACAACGTCGACGAGCCGAACGAGACCTACCAGCTGACCGCCGAGCTGAGCGACGGCACCAGCACGGTCAGCGACACCGGTACGGCGACGATCGTGGACAATGATGAGCCGGGCGTGTCGGTGGATCCGGCGGTTGACGCCCAGGGCGAGGTCGTCGACGAAGGCGACCAAGCCATCTTCACCGTCAACGTCACCGAAGCGGCGGTGGGCAGCACCCTGG